>JAOAHI010000001.1:0-105889 GCA_026415315.1 Methylohalobius sp. | reverse complement strand
AGTGGGAAGAGTGGAATCAGCGCTGGGAAAAAACCCAAGCCGAAGAAGCCCAAAAATGGGAAGAATGGAACCGTAAATGGGAAGAAGAACGCGCCGAAAACACCCGTAAATGGATCGAACAAGAACGTAAATGGGAAGAGTGGAATCAACGCTGGGAAAAAACCCAAGCCGAAGAAGCCCAAAAATGGGAAGAATGGAACCGTAAATGGGAAGAAGAACGCGCCGAAAACACCCGTAAATGGATCGAACAAGAACGTAAATGGGAAGAAAGCAGCCGCCGTTTCGAGGCAGTCCATCAGGAAATTTTAGCCGTGGCCGACCGGCTGGGCCGTCAAATACAGGCCTTGGGGGCACGCTGGGGCATCAGCTCAGAGCGTGCTTTCCGTGAAGCGCTGGCCGGCATCTTGAGTAAGACCTTCGGCGTGGAGGTGCTCCACGTGATCGAATTCGACGAGAAAGGAGAGGTGTTTGGCCGACCCGATCAAATCGAGCTCGACGTAATCATCCGCAACGGTACCCTGATCTTATGCGAGCTGAAATCCTCGCTCGACAAGGGTGATATTTATCTTTTCGAACGTAAGGTGCGTTTCTACGAGAGGCTTCATCAACGCTGCGCCGACCGCCTGATTGCGATCTCGCCGTATGCTACCGGGCGCGCGCGGGAAATAGCTGCCAAGTTAGGAATAGAGGTTTACAGCGATGCCTCCGACGTGCCACCGACTTGAGGGTTGGTCCGGCACTTAGCTAGACCCTGCCAACTCTCCACCAGACCATCGACCTCAATCCTGAAAAATCTCAAAATTCTTCCCACGCTCTCATCGACCATCGCAGCGAGGGTCTTTTCTCGGCCATAGAAGGCCGGCAAAGGCGGAAAGATAATCCCGCCCATCTCGGTCACCGCTGCCATGTTGCGAATATGAGCGAGGTTGAGCGGCGTCTCGCGCGTCACCAGCACCAGCGGACGGCGTTCTTTGAGGGTTACATCGGCAGCACGGGTGATGAGGTTATCGCCTAAGCCACAGGCGATCGCCGCTAAGGTCTTCATCGAACAGGGGGCAACTACCATGCCCTCAACTCTAAACGTTCCGCTGGCGATGGCTGCGGCAACGTCATTTATCGCATAATAAACGTCGGCCTTGGTCTTAAGCTCGGATTTTTTCAGGCCTAATTCGTGTTGCACGTTGACCCAACCGGCGCAGGAGACGATAAGATGGCTTTCCCAGTCTGGCAGAGCGCGAATAATCTCCAAAATACGCACGCCGTAGATCGCACCGGTAGCACCGGTCAAGGCAACGATTAAGCGCTTTTTCCCCATCCTATCTGCTCGGCAAATTGATCCGTAGCTTCTACCAAGGCATCGATCATTTCTTCACTGTCGGCCAAATGTCCTGAGTGCTCCAAAATCTTGAGCCTAGCCCCAGGCAACTTGCGGCGCAGAGAAAACGCGGACTCCGTCGGGCAGACCAGGTCCCAGCGCCCATGAATAATGGTGCACGGCAAGGTACGGATGCGCTGGCAGTTTTGCAAGATCTGATTTTCTCTCAAGAAATAGCGGTTGGCCGCATAGTGGAGCTCGATTTTGGTCTTAGCCAAAAGCTCGTGCGGCGGAGGAAGGGTTTTCGGATCGAACTTCGTCCCTAAAGTGACCGCCGCGCTCCATCGGCTCCAAGCCTCAACTATTCTGTGCTGCAACGCCTCGTTATGGCCAGTTACCCCCCGGTACATGCCCTCGATCAGATCGCTCCAGCTCGATACCGGAAGACTCTTGATCAGTTGGTGCCAATAATCTGGGTATACCCGGCGTGCCCCGTCCTTGATAAACCAGTCCAGATCCATCTGCCGCGCTAAGAATACCCCGCGCAGAATCAGACCTAAAACGCGCTCCGGATGCTGCTGGGCATATACCAAAGCCAGCGTAGCTCCCCACGACCCCCCAAACAACAGCCAGCGGTGGATCTTCAGACGAGTGCGGATAGCTTCTAAGTCTTCTATGAGCCTTAAAGTATCGTTGGCCCGAATCTCCCCCAAAGGCTCCGATCGCCCGCAGCCGCGCTGGTCTATCAGTACGATGCGATAGCGAGCAGGGTCAAAGAAACGACGATGATCCGGCTTGCATCCAGAACCAGGCCCACCGTGGAGAAACACCACTGGGATGCCCTCAGGATAGCCGCATTCCTCGCAGTAAACACGATGGCCCTCGACTTCTAGCCAATGGATAGCGTACGGTTCCAGCGAAGGATACAGAACTCTCATCGCCGCCTATTGTAGCGGAAGAGGAAACAGCCAAAAACAAGGGGCCATCTTGGCCCCTTGTCAGAGGAATAGATAAAGGCGATTAAAAGCCAAATCCAATGTAACCACCAGCAGTCAAGCCGTCGGTGTCGGTGTCCTCGACCCCACCTAAGCTGCTCTCGCTGCCAGGAGTCACGTGATAACGGAAGTCAACGCCAGCGTATAGGTTCTCCCACAGGTTGACCTCGGTACCTACGCCGAACATCAAGCCGGGATTAAACACGGTTACGCCGTCGGACGGCGGGCTGATGATGTGGGCCGCAAATCCCACAGGGATAATCCAAGGCCGGATCATGCTGTCGCGCCAGAAGCGGATCTTAGGCGCCGCACTGATGGTAAGTTGGGTTACCGTAGAAGTCTCCTGTTTGCTCCCTGGAGCTAAGGGAGAAACGATGCCACCCTCGTCGGCGTCGGTAAGCAAGCCCTGGCCCTGAGCAAAGCGCTTATACTCAAACATCACCTCGCCCAGAAGATCGGTACCCTCCAAAGCTGTGCCTTCAGTTAGGCCAAATAGATCATGGCTTAAGTCGTGCTCGAATCCAGCGCCGATGTAAAAGCCGTTTTGGCCATGACCTTTGGAGGTCCCAGGCGAAGGTAGGATGTCCTGAGCCCGGTCAGTCATCATGCGCGCATATCCGCCGCGGAAGAACAGAAAATTCTCGCGTCCTTTTTGCACGATCGGACCAGATTCCTTCTTCCAATCCTCCAATTCCATGATCTCCTTGTGATGGGCCTGCTGGTGAGCTTTCAGATCGGCCAATTCCTGCTTGAGTGCGCGCAGCTGTTCTTCCAACTCTTCGATATGGCCGGCATCGGTTGCCGCCTGCCTGTGTTTACCCCAACCGTTAGCATGCACCTGCGGAGCAATTGCGATGCCTGCCGCCAGCGATCCTGCCAAAACCATTGTGATTTTTTGCGATTTCATACCATCCTCCCCTAGCTGGAGTTGTTGAGTTTGCAAAGCATCCCTATCAAGCGCTTACAATCATCCCTACACATTTGTTGTTTTTGCTTTTTGCGCAAAAACAACATAGACAGGGAATAATCCTAGCAGACAACTTTCTAAGAAACAAATGTTTTGCCATAATGTTGCCGCCACTCTATGGCAGACACGAGGTCTTCGGCCACAGTACGGTGGACAAAACCTTGTAGCAAATAAACAACGGGGGCTTAATGAACATTGCCTTGGATAGACTTCGTACCCCGGTTTTGGTATTGGTGCACGATCTTTTCATAGTTCCTCTGGCATGGCTAGGCGCTTATTGGCTCAGGTTCAACTTGGAGCCCATACCCCAGGAGGTGCTCCTCGCAAGCCTAAAATTCCTACCTTGGGTAGTAAGTATCCAGGGAGTGTGCTTTTACAGCTTCCGCCTCTATCGCAGCTTGTGGCGTTTTGCCTCACTTCCGGACTTAATCCAGATTGCAAAAGCGGTCCTGGTAGGCAGTGCGTGCATCGTTTGCTTTGGTTTCTTTTATGACCGGCTCGCCTCTATCCCGCGCTCGGTTCCTTTCATTTATAGCGCCTTGTTGCCCATCTTAATCGGCACCCCTAGGTTACTCTACCGAGCATGGAAAGATCAGGTCAGCACTATGTTGACTGGTAAGCGCACCCTGGTGGTCGGAGCTGGACGCGCAGGCGAGATGCTGGTGCGACAACTTCTTAAGTCCCCTAACCCGGAATACCGGCCAGTGGTCCTGGTGGACGATGATCCCAAAAAGAAAGGCCGAGAGATTCGTGGTATCCGCGTCGCCGGAGGATGCCACAAGATCCCCAAATTGGTAGCCAAGCACCGGATAGACACCATCTTAATTGCGATCCCCTCGGCCACTGATCGGCAGATGCGGCGCATTGTCGAATATTGCGAGCAGGCAGAAGTCTCATTTCTAACCTTGCCTTCGCTTAAGGAGAGCCTATTTTATCGCTCTGTCAGCTCAGACCTGAGGGAAGTGTCGATCGAGGACCTTCTGGGCCGCGAGCCAGCCCAATTGGACTGGCAAGCCATCCGCAACCACCTGTGCAAAAAAACGGTCTTAGTTACGGGAGCGGGCGGTTCGATCGGTTCTGAGTTGTGCCGGCAATTAGCCTCATTGCCGGTCGAGCGGTTGATCCTATTCGAACTGTGTGAGTACAACCTATACCGAATCGAGAGCGATTTGCGCCGCCATTTCCCCATGCTCTCTATCGTGCCGATCTTGGGCAACGTCACAGACCAAGCCTCTGTCCGCCAGGCAATGGCAACCCATTGTCCCCAGATCGTATTCCATGCGGCTGCTTACAAACACGTCCCGCTTCTGGAAACTCAGATTCGCGAGGCAGTGCACAACAACTGCATAGGCACGCGCATCGTGGCTGAGACAGCTATCGAAGCCGAAGTAGAAGAATTCGTTCTGATTTCCACCGATAAGGCAGTCAACCCATGCAACGTCATGGGTGCGACGAAGCGAGCGGCGGAGATGATTTGTCAGAGCCTAGACAGTCTAGGGAAGACTCGTTTCCTTACCGTGCGCTTCGGCAACGTATTGGACTCGGCTGGCAGCGTCGTGCCCCTGTTTCGCGAGCAAATCCAGGCCGGCGGTCCGATCACCGTCACCCATCCCGAAATCAGCCGCTACTTCATGACTATTCCCGAGGCCTGTCAGCTGATCATGCAAGCCGCTGCCGCGGGCAGCGGTGGGGAAATCTTTGTCCTAGACATGGGCGAGCCGATTAAAATCCGCTACTTGGCCGAACAGATGATCCGCCTGAGCGGTAAACGCCCGGGGATAGACATCGAAATCCGCTATACCGGCCTGCGCCCTGGAGAAAAACTTAACGAGGAACTGTTTTACGCCGACGAGAACCTCGCCTCAACTGGTCACAGCAAGCTGCTTTTGGCCCTCTCCCGCCCGTGCGACCCAAGAATTATCGCCAAGCTGCTGGATCAGATGGCTAAAGCCTGCCAAGCCTACGACGAGGAACAACTGCTAATCTTGTTGCGCACCCTGGTTCCCGAGTACCGCCCGCAGCTTGCTTTGGAGCGCCGCCTCACCTCGGCCTAGGGTCGGCGCGGTCCAAACAAAGCCGAACCGACGCGAACTACAGTTGCTCCCTCCAAGATCGCCGCCTCTAAATCAGCCGACATACCCATAGATAAGGTGTCCAACCCCAGATCGGCGAACTTCTCGAGCAATTCCCGCAAACGCCGAAACGGCTCGCGTTGAGTCTGCAAATCTTCACATGGCGCCGGAATCGCCATCAACCCTCGAAGTTTCAGGCGGGGCAATGCGCTCACTGCCTCAACTAATCCCGGCAGCTCTTCTGGGTAAATGCCAGATTTACTGTCTTCACCGCTGATATTGACCTGCAAACAAACGTTCAGCGGCGGCAAATAATCCGGTCGCTGCTCGCTCAAGCGTCTCGCTATCTTTAGCCTATCCACACTATGAACCCAATGAAAGCGAGAAGCAATAGCGCGCGTCTTGTTCGCCTGAATCGGCCCGATAAAGTGCCAAGTGATGTCCAAATGAGCCAGCGCATGCTGTTTGGCCAACGCTTCCTGCAAGTAGTTCTCGCCGAAATGGCGTATCCCAGCCCGATAAGCCTGAAGCAAAACCTCAGGCGGGTGGGTTTTGCCCACCGCTACTAATGTGACCTCATCTTTGCGGCCGGCCTGTTCCAGGGCGGCCCGAATCCTTTGGCGAATTGTCTCTATCCTCTGTTGGACAGTCATCGCTTTCTCTATTCATTCTATACTTCAACACAACGACACACTATCGATATTTCAAGGGAGTCGCCATGGACATTGCTGAACTGCTTGCCTTTGCCGTCAAAAACAACGCCTCTGACTTGCACTTATCGGCAGGACTTCCACCGATGATTCGGGTAGACGGAGACATCCGCCGCATCAACGTGCCGCCTTTGGAGCATAAGGAAGTCCACGCGCTAATCTACGATATCATGAACGATAAACAGCGCCGCGACTACGAGGAATTTCTAGAAACTGACTTTTCTTTTGATCTCCCCGGCATTGCCCGCTTCCGCGTCAATGCCTTTCACCAAGACCGAGGAGCTGGAGCGGTGTTTCGCACCATTCCATCCAAAGTCTTGACCTTGGACGATTTAGGTTGCCCGCCGATCTTCCGCGAGCTCACGCAAAAACCGCGCGGCCTGATTTTGGTCACCGGCCCTACCGGCTCGGGCAAATCGACTACGCTGGCGGCGATGATCGATTACATTAATTCCAACAATTATTCCCACATCCTTACTATCGAGGACCCGATCGAGTTTGTCCATCACAGTAAAAAATCCCTCATCAACCAGCGCGAGGTCCACCGCGATACCCTAGGCTTCAACCAAGCTCTGCGCTCAGCTTTGCGCGAGGACCCAGACGTGATCCTGGTGGGAGAAATGCGCGATTTAGAGACCATTCGTCTAGCCTTGACCGCCGCCGAGACTGGGCACCTGGTATTCGGTACCCTACACACTACCTCTGCCGCTAAAACCATAGACCGAATCATCGACGTTTTTCCCGCGGAAGAGAAAGACATGGTGCGGGCGATGCTGTCGGAGTCCTTGCAGGCAGTGATTGCCCAAACCCTACTCAAAAAAGTCAATGGAGGAAGAACTGCGGCCTGGGAGATCATGGTCGGCACCCCCGCGATTCGCAACCTTATCCGCGAAAACAAGGTGGCCCAGATGTATTCAGCGATCCAAACCGGGCGCAAAGACGGAATGCAGACCTTGGATCAACACCTTCTGGAGCTAGTGGAAAAAGGCTTAATCTCACGCCAGGCTGCTCGGGTCAAAGCCGTCAACAAAGCAGCATTTTAAGGGAAGGAGATCCTATGAACGTCGAATCCTTACTCACTCTTATGGTCCACAAGCAAGCCTCGGACCTGTTTGTCACCGCAGGCTACCCCCCCAGCGTTAAGGTTAACGGCAAAGTTGAACCTTTAAGCCCTACTCCGCTAGGTGCTGCTCAAGCCCGGGACTTGGTTCTAAGCACCATGACTCCCCGCCAACAGGACGAGTTCGAAAGCGCGCGCGAATGCAACTTCGCCATCGCTTTGAAAGACCTAGCCAGGTTCAGGGTCAGCGCCTATTATCAGCGCAACACCCCATCCATGGTCATCCGCAGGATCCAAGACCACATCCCAGATATCGAGGAATTGAACCTACCCCCTGTTCTCAAAGACCTGGCGATGACCAAGCGGGGTTTGATTCTATTCGTCGGCGCCACCGGTACCGGCAAATCGACATCTCTGGCAGCGATGCTCAAATACCGCAACCAGAATAGCTCCGGACACATCATCACGATTGAAGACCCAATTGAATACACCCACAAACACATGGGCTGCATCGTCACCCAGCGGGAAGTAGGCACCGACACCGAATCCTACGAAGTGGCGCTCAAGAACACCCTACGTCAAGCCCCGGACGTGATCCTGATCGGTGAAGTGAGAACCCGCGAGACTATGCAGCACGCCATCACCTTCGCCGAGACTGGTCATCTATGCCTAACTACTTTGCATGCCAACAATGCCAACCAAGCGCTAGACCGAATCTTGCATTTTTTCCCCGAAGACATGCACCGCCAGCTGTTTATGGACTTGTCCCTGAATCTCAAAGCCATCGTCGCCCAACAGCTCATCCGCTGCATCAACGGTGAAGGCCGTTATCCGGCAGTAGAAATCTTGATCAATACTCCACTTGCTGCCGATCTGATCCGCAAAGGCGAAGTCCACCAGCTCAAGGATCTGATGAAGCGCTCGCGCGAGCACGGCATGCAGACTTTCGACCAGTGTCTGTACGACCTCTACCGCCAGGGCAAAATCAGCTACGAGGATGCCTTAGCCGCAGCCGATTCGCGCAATGAAGTGCGGCTGATGATCAAACTCGGCGCCGACGCTTCCGACAAGTATCGAGGATTGGACAAAATGCACCTGATAGAGGACGATTAAGCCCGCCAAACCACCCGGCCATCAACTAAGGTGTAACGCACCCGGCCTTTGAGTCTTTGCCCCCAAAAAGGGGTATTGCGGCCACGGCTAAGCCAGTTGGTTTCATCTACTGTCCACTGGGCCTCAGGGTCAAACACGCACAGATCCGCTGGCGCACCTAAAGTGAGCCGACCACTAGGGAGTCCAAGAACTTGCGCCGGTCCTAGAGTCAGGCGAGCAATCGCCCGCGGCAGCGGTAATATCTTCTCTTCCACCAACCGTAGAGTCAAAGGCAAGAGCGTCTCAAGCGCCGAAATCCCCGATTCGGTGGCAGCAAACACGTTGCATTTGGCATCGGCTTCATGCGGTTGGTGGTCGGAACAAACCGCCGCGATTGTTCCTTCCGCCAACGCCTGGCGCAAGCCCTGGCGATCTGCTTCGGAACGCAGAGGTGGTATCACGTGCGCCATGGGATCAAAGCCTTCCACCGCGTCCTCGGTCAAATGGAGTTGATGCGCAGCAGCATCACCGCTCACTGGCAATCCTTGCCGTCTCGCCTCGGCGATCATGGCCGCTGCGCGCGCCGTGCTTAGACAAGAGAAGTGAACCCGAGCGCCTGTCTCTTCCACTAAAGCTAGTATCTGCGCCACCATCACCGTCTCAGCGCTGACCGGAATACCTGGCAGACCCAAGCGAGTAGCGACTTTACCCTCATGCACACAACCTCCAGCGCTAAGATCCAGATCTTGAGGCCGAACCACGACGCTAAGCTCGTGCGTAGTCGCATATTCCAAAGCCCGCCGCCAGATCAAGGCATTAGCTAGGGACTTGCGGCCAGAGCTTACCGCCAGACACCCGGCGCGCCTGAGCGCATACATCTCGCTCAAAACCCTCCCTTCCAACCCGCGGCTGATGGCACCAAAGGCAATCACTTTGGCTCTACCGGCTGAGAGGGCCCGTTCGCGGATTAGTTCTACCACTGCCGGTGTATCGATGACCGGATTAGTCTCGGGCTGGCAACAGAGGGTGGTTACACCGGCCTTGACCGCGGCTAAGGTCTCACTGGCAATCGTGGCTTTATGTTCGTAACCAGGCTCACGCAGGTATACAGATAAATCGATAAAGCCTGGGCAGACGATGCTTCCATGCGCCTGCAACACCTCATCGGCTTGAAACCCCAAGGGCTCTGCACCGATCGCTATGATTTGGCCGTCGGCAATAAAGACCCCCCCTTCGCTTAGGGTCTCGCTGGCGGGATCTAGGAGCTGGCCGCCTATGATCGCAATCCTAGTCATTCCGCCCCGCCCATGGCCAACACCATAATCGCCATACGGACGGCGATGCCGTAGCTGACCTGCTCTAAAATCACCGAATGCACCCCATCGGCTACTTCTGAGGCCATTTCCACCCCGCGGTTGATAGGGCCTGGGTGCATAATCAGGCAATCGGGACTGGCTCGCTTAAGGCGCGCTGCGGTCAAACCAAAACATTGATAATATTCGCGTTCGCTCGGTATAAACGCCCCCTGCATTCTCTCCTTTTGTAGGCGTAGAGCAATAATTACGTCTACCCCTTCAATACCAGCCTGGAGATCGCAGAATGGCATAACTCCTAAGCTTTCTACTACCGCAACCGGTAATAGGGTTTTAGGAGCCACGACTCGGATTTCTGGAACTCCCAGAATCTTAAGGGCGTGGATCTGGGAACGAGCCACCCGGGAATGCAGAATGTCGCCTACGATAGCGACTTTAAGGGAGGTGAAATCGGGCTTATGGCGGCGAATGGTAAACACGTCTAAGAGCGCCTGCGTAGGGTGAGCGTGACGGCCGTCGCCGGCATTGATCACGCTGACATGGGGCGCTACGTGACGCGCGATAAAGTGGGCAGCGCCACTGTCGGGGTGGCGCACCACGAACATGTCCACAAACATCGCCTCTAGATTACGGATGGTGTCGAGCAGACTCTCCCCTTTAGCCGTAGCCGAGACCTGGACGTTCAAGTTGAGCACATCAGCAGACAGGCGCTTGGCGGCGAGCTCAAAAGTGGTGCGGGTGCGAGTGGAGGTCTCAAAAAATAGATTGACCACTGTTTTGCCACGCAGCAACGGAACTTTTTTGACCCGTTGCTGAGTAACGCTGCTGAAGGACTCAGCCGTGTCCATAATCTTGATGAGCCAATCCCGACTCAGCCCCTCCACCGTCAGGAAATGGCGCATTCGACCTTGGCTGTCCAATTGCATATCGGCAGCAGACATGCTCAGACACCGACCGGAGACAATTCTAGGCGCAAGGGGAAGGGGCCTTTCAGCTTGATCTTGAGGTCCTCAGCCAACTCGATCCTGGCGCCTGCGCAGTCGGCTTGAATGGGAAGTTCACGCCCGCCGCGGTCGATCAGCACCCCTAACACGACCCGCCGCGGTCGGCCGTAATCGAACAGCTCGTTTAAAGCAGCGCGAATAGTGCGACCGGTATACAGCACATCGTCGATCAGAATGACGTCGCGCTCCTCGGTACTAGGCAAGCGACTGGGCTTGACCTCGGGGTGTATTCCGATACGGGAGAAATCGTCGCGATAAAACGAGATATTCAGCTTGCCTACGGCTTCCGAGATTTCAAGCCGTTCCCGCAGCCACTCAGCCACCCACACCCCTCCGGTGTGAATTCCAACCATGAGGGGATTTTGCAGCCGCTGCGCCTGGATCTCTCGCCGCAGGCACGCCTCCAAGACAGCCAATAAAGCCTCCACATCCCACTCGATAGGCTCAGACATCATGACAACCCAAGCCAGGTTTGCAAGATCAATTTAGCTGCCATCTGGTCGCTAAGCTCCTGGACCTTGCGCGCGCCCAGCTTCGCTTCCCCAAATAGGATATGGCGCGACTCAAAGCTAGTCAGATGTTCGTCCACCTGATACACTGGCAACCGATAGCGATGCTCAAGTTGGCGGCAAAACTTGCGCATCAAAGGCGTAACCGGATTATCCTCGCCGTCTACCCGGCACGCGATGCCGACGACCAAGGCGTCCGGGCGCCAAGTCTCCACCAGCCGGTCTATGGCCTCAAAGCGAACTTTGTTTTTTTCCGAGCGTATAGTCTGCAAGGGAGAGGCCGTTCCGGTGAGGCGCTGCCCGACGGCCACTCCGATTTTGTGGGTACCGAAGTCAAAGCCAAGATACGTACCCGATTTACCCATGACCGGCTTGCAATGACATCCTGCCTAAGTCTATACCCAACCGCAAAGCAGCGGCCCGCCAACGTTTGGCAGGCGGCAGGTCAAACAAAATGTGAAGATCAGCCGGCGCATTGAGCCAAGCATTTTCCAGAATTTCCCGCTCCAACTGGCCTTCCCCCCAGCCAGCATAACCTAAAGCCACCAGATACTTTTCCGGCCCCTCGCCAGCCGCAATAGCCTCTAGAATATCGCGCGAAGTGGTCAGCCCTATTTCCTCGCTAACCGCCAACGTTCCCTGCCAATTCCCCAGTGGGCTGTGCAGGACAAAGCCACGCTCGGGCTGGACCGGCCCGCCTAAATAAACCGGCACCTCGACCGCGCGTTGGTCTTGAATGGGAATCTGCATCGATTCCAAAATGCTGCTAAGGCGAATGTCCAAAAGGCGGGAAACGACAATTCCCAAAGCGCCCTGGGCGCTGTGCTGGCACAAAAAAGTCACCGTTTGGGCGAAATTGGGATCCATCAGGCTGGGCATTGCGATCAAAAATTGTCCAGTCAAGCAACTTTCATCGTCTTGTGTCATATAGCACCTGTCAACGGCCCATGGCTAAACCCGACTCGTCATAAAACTTCCAGGTTCGGGTAATAACGATCTCGTCTGCCTGGTTGGCTAGTTCCACTGGAAACGGAGCAAACGGTGCCGCTAGACGCACAATGCGAAGTGCCGCCTCATCCAGCAGTGGATGACCAGAAGAGCGATGAATCCTGATTTTTCTCACTTGGCCATCTTTGGCCACCCACACGCTCACCACCAAAGCCCCGGAGAGCCCTTGACGCCGAGCCTCATCGGGATAATTCAGATTGCCGACCCGCTCCACTTTTTCCTGCCACGCCCGTTCATACGCTGCTGCAATGTGTTTATAGGCATTGACCTGCTGAATAGGCACTATCCGCTCCTTGAGGTCAGCGCGCAAGACGGGAGCCATCGCATCCAATTCGGCAATTTGCTGAGCCAAAAGGTTCCGGTCCAGATGGGGTTCAGCCATCACCTCTGGCGGGCTGTCTGGCTGGCTCGCAGGGAATTGCGGCTGGGTCAAGCGGGGAGATGGATGGCGATCACGAGCGTGCCCTTCAGCCTTAAGGGCGGGACGCGGCAGGAGGGATCGAGCAGCAAGGGGCTTAGTAGGTCTCTCCTGGCGCTCGTGGCTGCCCCGGCTGTCGGCTTGGGAGCGATAGTTGGCCTGAGGTGGGGGTTTGTCGGCCGGCTGCTTAATCAACTCCACGTCCAGAGCAGGATCGATCTGGGGCGGGGTGGGCAATTCAAACCGTATCCCCAAGATTAAGGCCGTGTGAACTACTAGGGCGAACAACAACGCCACCAGCAAGCGGTCGGCCGGACTTTCCCCAATCATCGTTTAATCATACCCTCGATTTCATTCATCAGCTGAGCGCTGATGTTCAACCCAAACAGCTTATCCAATTCCTGAATGCAGGTGGGGCTAGTGACGTTGATTTCGGTCAGGTACTCTCCGATCACGTCCAAGCCTACGAAAACCAGCCCCCGGCGCCGCAGTTCCGGCCCGACCTGAGCGCAAATCCAACGGTCGCGCTCGGTCAATGCCCTACCTTCGGCTCGCCCGCCGGCCGCTAAATTGCCACGCACCTCACCCGTGGCCGGAATGCGCGCCAAAGCATAAGGAACCGGCTGGCCATTGATTAACAGGATGCGCTTGTCGCCCTCCATAATCTGAGGCAGATACTTCTGAGCCATCACAAACCGCCGACCTTTTAACGTCATGGTCTCCAAGATCACGCTGATATTGGGATCGCTAGGATGAACGTAAAAGATCGAGGCTCCACCCATACCGTCGAGCGGCTTTAGAATGATTTCACCTTGTTCGCGGATGAATTCGCGAAACTTGCGCGGGTCCCGAGCCACCAGCGTGGGCGCGCAGCAGTGCGGAAACCACGCGGTAAAGAGCTTCTCGTTGGCGTCGCGCAAGGCGCGTGGATGATTGATGACCAGGGTTCCTCGGCTCTCAGCACACTCGAGCAAATAGGTAACATAAATGTACTCCTGGTCGAACGGCGGGTCCTTACGCATTAGAATCACATCCAACGCGTCTAAAGGGCGATCGTACTGGCCCTCAAACCCATACCAGCATCGCTCGTCGCGCTGTACCCGAAGGCGGCGCATGCGCGCATGGGTTCGGCCGTCGCGCAAGTAAAGGTCGCTCATCTCCATATAGAACAAAACCCAACCTCGCGCCTGGGCTTCCAGCAGCATGGCAAAGGTACTGTCCTTGTGGATATTGATCGTCTCGATGGGGTCCATCACTACCCCGATCTCGACAGGCACTTCAAACTTGCGGCTCGCCATCGATAGGCTTACTCAATTAAATGAACAAAGTGTATCATCCTTTTTTGCTCCAAAGCGCTATTTTGGCTAAAATTTAGCCTTTAGATAACTTGAACATCTGGGAAACAAAGCATGTCTAGAATATGTCAAGTGACGGGCAAACGCCCTATTGTCGGGAATAATGTCTCCCATGCCAATAACAAGACCAAGCGGCGCTTCTTGCCCAACCTGCACGAACATAGGTTCTGGGTGGAGAGTGAAAACCGGTGGGTAAAGCTTCGAGTCTCCAGCCACGGCATGCGGATCATAGACAAGAAAGGTATAGATGCAGTGCTTGCCGAACTGCGTGAGCACGGAATAAAAATCTAGGAGGAAACAATTATGCGTGAAAAAATCAAACTCGTTTCTTCTGCCGGCACAGGTTATTATTATACGACCACGAAAAATAAGCGAACCACGCCAGATAAATTAGAGCTCAAAAAATACGATCCTGTGGCGCGCAAGCACGTCCTATTTAAGGAAGCCAAAATCAAATAATTCATTGAGCAAACAGATCGCCTGCTGCGCCAGTATCCTGACCTTGTACAGGCAGGGGTAAAATTTGTGGTTGAGAGTCTGTGGGCGCGGCAGGTGTAGCTCCTACACTTACCTCACTTTCCCCAAGCCAGGTCAGCACAAAATGGCGTCCGGACTCGGTCTGGAGTCCAATGCCTAAAGTAGCCACGCTTATCAGGAGGCCAACCAATACCCATAAGACCGAGAGCGCTCTATCACCAAGCGACGATTTAGGAATTTCTACTTCTGGCACGTGGAGGGGGAGTTGTTCGGCCTCCACCGCTACTAGCTCAGGAGGTAAAGCTTTTGGCCCCCGTTCGCTCAGCTGCGCTCTTAAACGCCCGCACTCCCGCCTCGCCTCTTCTGCTTCCTGGCGCATCGCGGCGACGTCGCGATCAGCCTGCTCGCGGACCATGGCCAGTTCGGCTTGCAACGCCTGGATGGCTTCTCCTGCTCCTTCAGCCTGAACCGCCTCGCAATATTGCCGGATCACCTCCTCCAACTCTGCCATCCTAAGGTGCAACGCACCCAACTCTGCCTCCAACGCCTGCTTTTGTCGCTGCAGTTCTTCAAGCTCTTGCTGCACTCCTCGGGACGTTTGGGCTACCCTCTCCGCTTCCTCCAGTTTCCGCCGAAGCGCCTGGTTTTCCGTCTGTAACCTCTCGATTTCGACCCAAAGATCTTGCACCTCCTGGATTTGCTCCAATTTAAGGATTGGATCTATGGCGGCTTGTTGTTCCACGCTCGCTGCCCCCTCAGGCTCCTTGCGGGGAATTCTAGACTCTGCACCTATCCAGGCGTCCTCTTCTACTAGGAAACCGGGCGGCACGCTGGTCAGTCCTCCTGCCAATACAGCAGCCTCAAAGCCAAAGCGCAGCAGTAAAAAAGCCGCCGCTGCGCTTTCTCCACCCTCGTCGCAAACTAAAATATACTTGCGCTGGCGGTCAAAACTAGCCAGTTGCATCCTAAGAGAGAAAAAAGGGATATTGAGACTGCCATCCACGCGTCGGTACTTGAAGCGCTCAGGATCACGCACATCTAGCCAAGCTGCCCCTTGCTCAACCTCGCAGCGCGCCGAATTAAAATCAAGCTTTTTGAGCACCGGCTCGACCACCAAGAGTAAAAAATCCTCTTTGTCTAAACGTTGCACGATGCCATCTGTGAGCATGGTCACATCAACCGCTTGTGGCTGCCCTGAGAGCAGGGCGTCATCGCCAAACAAGTCTCCGGGTTTAAGTTGTCCTAACTTGATCTCGCGCGCGTTGGGACGAGGCCTGCGGGTTACCTGAGCTCTGCCGCTACGCAAGATGTAAATACACTCTCCCACCTCCTCTTGAGCGATAATTTTCTCCCCCTTCCTAACCTCCACGGCTTTAAACCGCTGAACGATTTTGTGCAGATTGCTTGCTGGCAGGCGCTGAAAAACCGGCGACTTGAACAGTTTAGTCAACCAATCGCCGGAGCTTTCCTCGCCGGTCTTGTGGTCCGATTCAAGAAGGTCTTGTTGCGTGTGTTCCATAAGCCTCAAACGTTTATGATCTAGGCGAATATATTTAAGTGGGGTCAATGCGCGCGCCGCTACTTTGCGCGGAACGTGGTGAGCTAACGGAAAGCGAGCTGCCTCGCTGCCACCTTCGATTCGATCCAAAACAATGCCATCTGCTTCCAGACAAACCTCTCCTTCAAGCACGAAAATCCAATCCGCGTCCTGGCTGCCGCGCTCAAATAACGCATCGCCCGTAGTTGCCTCCTCAAGCGTCAGTTCTTGGCATAGGCATTGGCAAACCACGTGCGGCAGCAAATGCAGCGGGATTAGGCGCCGTATTTGGGGATAAAGCTCATCCAAGTTTGGCATCAAGAAGACATACCAATCTTAAGTCTAGCTCATCGCTAGGCATGCTTTGTAAACAACAAGGGCGTCTTGCGACGCCCTTGTTGACTTTGATCGAGGTTAACCCTCAATGTACCTTTGGATCCAGTACACCTGAGGAGTAGCGCTTGACCATTGCTTCTAGGCCAATCGGCTTGATTTTCGAAGCCTGGCCAGCACAACCAAACGCCTCATACCGGGCCTTGCAGATGTCTTTCATCGCTTTAGTAGCCGCAGCAAAAATTTTGCGCGGGTCAAACTCTTTCTTGTTCTCAGCCAAAAGCTTGCGCATCGCGCCAGTGGAAGCAATACGCAAGTCCGTGTCGATGTTGACCTTGCGTACGCCATGCTTGATGCCCTCAGCGATCTCCTCAACTGGGACACCGTAAGGTTGCCCTAAGTCCCCACCATACTCGTTGATAATCTTGACCCACTCCTGAGGGACTGAGGAAGAACCGTGCATTACCAGATGAGTGTCGGGAATCCGAGCATGGATGGCCTTGATCCGATCAATGGCCAAAATCTCACCTGTCGGTGGCTTGGTAAACTTGTAAGCCCCATGGCTCGTGCCAATCGCCACCGCCAAAGCATCGACCTTGGTTTTCTTGACAAAATCGGCCGCCTGCTCAGGATCCGTCAACAGCATCTCTTTACTGATCGCCTCGCCTTTATCCGTGACGCCTTTCTCCAGCGAGCCCAGGCAGCCCAGCTCACCTTCTACCGATACCCCGCACGCATGGGCCATTTCGACCACCTTGGCGGTCACTTCCACGTTGTACTCATAAGAAGCCGGGGTTTTCGCATCCGGCAGCAGAGAACCATCCATCATCACCGAGGTAAACCCAGACTGGATCGAGCGCGCGCACACCCCGGGATCGGCCCCATGGTCTTGGTGCAAAACGATGGGAATATCCGGCCACTGCTCCACCGCCGCTAAGATCAAATGGCGTAAAAATGGCTCGCCAGCATATTTGCGCGCCCCAGCCGAAGCTTGCATGATCACTGGGCTGTCGACCTCAGCCGCCGCTTCCATGATCGCGTGCACCTGCTCCATGTTATTGATATTAAACGATGGCACGCCGTAATTGTTTTCCGCAGCGTGATCGAGCAATTGCCTTAAGGTAATGAGTGCCATAACCGCCTCCTTAAACTATCTGGTTAATACCTCGCGCACCGCTTGGACGACGTTGTCCACAGTAAAGCCAAATTCCTTCATCAATAGGTCGCCGGGTGCCGACTCGCCAAATCGATCCAGACCGATCACTTTACCGTTAAGCCCTACGTATTTGTACCAGCCATCGGTCGCGCCGGCCTCTACTGCCACTCTAGCGGTCACGTCGGAAGGCAATACCCCTTCCTTATAGGCCAGATCCTGAGCGGCGAAAATATCCTCGCACGGCATGGACACAACGCGGACCCTTCTGCCTTCGGCTTGCAACAACTTGGCTGCCTCCACCGCCAGGTGGACTTCCGAGCCAGTGGCGATGACGATCGCCTCGGGTCTGCCGCCGCAGTCCCATATGACATAAGCCCCACGGCTAATGGCTTGAATCTGCTCCGGAGTGCGTTCCAGATGCGGCAAATTTTGCCGGCTTAAGGCCAAAGCGGACGGGCCGTCTGTGCGACATAAGGCATCGCGCCAGGCGACGGCGGTCTCTACCGCATCGGCCGGACGCCAAAAATGCAGGTTAGGGATCAGCCGCAAGGACCAGTGTTGCTCTACCGGCTGATGAGTCGGACCATCCTCCCCTAAACCGATGGAGTCGTGAGTTAAAACATAAATCACCGGCAGCTTCATCAGAGCCGATAAGCGGATACCGTTGCGGGCGTAATCGGAGAAGATTTCAAATGTCCCGCCAAAAGGCCGAAATCCTCCGTGCAGGTAGATTCCATTCATGATAGCCGCCATGCCGAACTCGCGCACGCCGTAGTGCAGATAATTGCCGTCTATATGGCTTCGGTCAGGGTAATTTAGGGATTTACACCCTTTCCAATTGGTCAGGTTGGAACCGGTGAGATCCGCGCTTCCGCCTAGCAGCTCAGGCAGATGGGGGGCATAAGCGTCTAAGGTATTTTGAGAGGCCTTGCGGGTGGCGACTTTCTCTTTTTTTGCATCCACCGCGCGAATGAAATCCTGAGCGATCTGAAGGAAATCGGCTGGCAATTCTCCTCGTAACCGTCGTTCCAGTTCAGCTGCCAGTTCAGGGTATTGGGCGCGATAGGCGGCCAACTTGTCTTGCCATTCTCTCTCCCAGGCTGCACCCTTAGCCCGCGCATCCCAGCCGGCATAGATTTCCTGAGGAATCTCAAACGGCTGGTATTTCCAGCCTAAAACTTCGCGCGCCAGAGCGATTTCATCTTCCCCTAGGGGCGCGCCATGACACTCCTCTTTACCTTGCTTATTGGGAGCACCGTAACCGATGATCGTTTTACAACAGATAAGGCTGGGTTTGTCTTTGACGCTTCTGGCCTCCTCGATGGCGGCTTTGATCTGATCGGGGTTGTGGCCGTCCACGCCAGGAACTACGTGCCAACCATACGCTTCAAAACGCTTGGCAGTATCGTCGGTAAACCAGCCCTCCACTTCCCCGTCGATAGAAATGCCGTTGTCGTCCCAAAACGCAATCAACTTGCCTAGCTTGAGCGTGCCGGCCAAAGCGCAAGCTTCGTGGGAAACGCCCTCCATCATGCAGCCGTCTCCCAAAAAAACATAGGTGTAATGATCAATGACGTCGTGGCCGTCACGGTTGAACTGAGCAGCTAAAACTTTCTCTGCTAGCGCCATCCCCACTGCATTAGCGATTCCCTGGCCTAGCGGGCCAGTGGTGGTCTCCACCCCAGGCGCAAAACCATACTCAGGATGGCCTGGGGTCATCGAGTGGAGTTGGCGAAAGTTTTTGAGCTCCTCCATAGAGAGGTCATAGCCGCTCAGATGCAAAAGCGCATACAACAACATCGAGCCGTGACCGTTGGATAAAACGAAACGATCACGGTTAGCCCATTTGGGATTTTTAGGATTGTGGCGTAAGTAGTCATTCCACAGCACTTCGGCGATGTCCGCCATGCCCATGGGCATCCCGGGGTGGCCGGATTTGGCTTTTTGCACCCCGTCCATGGCTAAGGCACGGACCGCGTTGGCAAGTTCTCGGCGTGAAGGCATGTCGTTCCTCCCTAGAGTTTATTATGGGTACACGTTACCCGATACATTCTAAAACAACCCGTTGTCATTGCCCTTGGCTCTTATCCCACTCACGGTGGTAAGCCTCGATGCGCTCTATATCATTTTTGGCGCCTAAGAACAACGGCACCCGCTGATGGATGTGCTTGGGCTTTAAGCTTAACACCCGCTGCCGCCCAGTAGAGATGACGCCGCCGGCCTGCTCCACGATAAAGCCCATGGGGTTAGCTTCGTACAGTAAGCGCAGCCTTCCCTCTAGTCCTTTGGCTTTGAGCTTTTCATCTAGGGGATAAGTCCAAAATCCGCCGCGCATCAGGATACGATAGACTTCGGCCACAAAGGAGGCGATCCAGCGCATGTTAAAATCCTTGCCCAAAGGCCCTTCCTTGCCCCGAAGGCACTCTTCGATGTAGCTGCGCACCGGAGGTTCCCAAAACCGCCAATTGGACATGTTGATGGCAAACTCCTTGGCTTCTTCAGGAATGCGGATCTTGGTATGGGTGAGGAAAAACTCCCCTACCCCTTGGTCTAGGGTAAAGCCGTGGGTGCCGTTACCAGTCGTCAGAACTAAAGTCACTGCCGGTCCATACACGCAAAACCCAGCACAGACCTGCTCCGTCCCCGGCTGCAGAAAATGCTCTTCGGCTGGGTCTTCCACTCCCTGCGGGCAGCGCAGAATAGAGAAGATCGTCCCGATACACATGTCGATGTTGATGTTGGAGGAGCCATCCAAAGGGTCAAAACATACCAGGTACTTGCCCCGGCTGTGCTTGGGGACAGTGATAACCTCGTCGTTCTCCTCGGAAACCATTGCTGCCACGTGTCCAGAGCGACGCAGCGTCTCGGTCATGATGGTGTTAGCGAGTACGTCCAGCTTCTCCTGAACCTCGCCTTGAATGTTTTCCTCCCCCGCTTGGCCCAAGTTGCCTACCAATGCACCATAGCGAACTTCACGCGCGATCGCCTTGCATGCCCGCGCGATGTCAGAAACAAGCAGCGTCAGCTCGCCGGTGGCCCCAACTACCTTGCGCTGTTCCTGGATAAGAAATTCGGTCAGCGAAATGCCAAGTTGCATAACTACCTCCTCTTAGGCGATAGATTCAAGCGCCAATGCATCTTTCACTTTCACGATTTTTAAGGTATTGGTCCCCCCGCTCACGCCGGTCAGATCCCCCTTGGTGATGACCACTCGATCCTCCTCGATCACGGCTCGGCAGCGCAGCAGTTCCCGCAAGGCCGCTTTATTCTGCGCCACGTGATCGTTGGTGTTAAAGCGAAAATGGATAGGATACACGCCTCGAAACAGCGTCACCTTGCGGCAAGTCTTAAGGTGCTTGGTCAGGGCGTAGATGGGAATCCCCGAACTGATCCTGGACATCCATAAAGGGGTGGCCCCACTTTCGGTCAAAGCGGCGATCGCCCGTACCGGAAGATGATTGGCTACATACATGGTAGCCATCGCTATCGCCTCGTCCACGCGCTTGAATTGGCGATCGATGCGGTGCATAGAGCGGCGGGTCTGCGGGTGCTTCTCCGCCTCTAGGCAAATTCGATGCATGGCCTTGACCGCTTCCACAGGATACTTACCGCTGGCAGTCTCGGCTGAGAGCATCACCGCATCGGTGCCGTCAAACACCGCGTTGGCTACATCCAATACTTCAGCCCGAGTCGGTAGAGGGTTCTCGATCATGGACTCCATCATCTGCGTCGCGGTGATCACCACCCTATCCATCTCGCGCGCCTTGGCGATCAGATCCTTCTGAATCTGAGGTAAGCGGGCATCGCCGATTTCTACCCCTAGGTCGCCGCGCGCGACCATAATTGCATCTGAAGCCTCGATGATCTCCTCCATGACCCCAGGCTGGACCGCCTCAGCGCGTTCGATCTTAGCCACGATGCCAGCTTCCCCGCCCGCCTCCTGCAGCAAGCGCCGAGCCAAATGAATGTCGTCGGCGGAGCGCGGAAAAGAGACGGCCAGATAATCGGCCTCAATTTCCACTGCCGTTTTTATATCTTGTTGATCTTTATCGGTCAAAGCAGGCGCCGATAACCCCCCCCCTTGTTTATTGATGCCTTTGTGGTCGGAGAGCACTCCACCGACTTCTACCTGGCACTCGACGCGGTGGCCTACGATGTCTAAAACTTGGAGTACAATCCGTCCATCGTCAAGCAGCAAGCGGTCTCCAGGCCGCACGTCGCGCGGCAAATCTCGGTATTCTATGCCAACCTGAGTTTCATCCCCCTCTGTCGGGGAAAGCTCGGCATCCAACACAAAGCGCGCCCCTTCTTGCAACAACACCTGGCCGGCGCGAAAACGGGCGATGCGGATTTTTGGACCCTGAAGATCAGCCAGAATGCCTACGTGACGGCCGCACTCTTCCGACAGCTCCCGCACCCGTTTGGCACGGCGGCGGTGATCTTCAACCTGGCCGTGGGAGAAGTTAAGCCGAACTACATCCACCCCAGCTTCGAGCAGCTTCTCCAGGACACCAGGCCTGTCCGTGGCCGGGCCTAGTGTGGCTACGATCTTAGTGCGCCTGGGCACATATAGTTCAGCCATGAATCAGTCTGCCTCCATCATCGCTTTAGCGGTATCGAGCATGCGATTGGAAAACCCCCACTCGTTGTCATACCAGGCCAACACTTTGACCAGGGTCCCGTCGATCACCTTGGTGAGACTCGCCTCATAAATCGAGGAGTGAGAGTCGTGATTGAAGTCCATGGAGACCAGAGGCTCCTCGTTATAGGCCAGGATGCCCTTGAGCTCCCCGCGCGCGGCGTCCTTGAGGATCTGGTCGATTTCTGCTTTGGACGTGGCGCGGGAAGCGGTGAAAGTCAAATCCACCAAAGAGACGTTGACGGTCGGCACCCGAACCGCAAAGCCATCTAATTTGCCTTTAAGCTCCGGCAGCACCAAGCCGACTGCCGCCGCGGCTCCGGTCTTAGTGGGAATCATGTTCTGTGTGGCCGAACGCGCTCGCCGCAGGTCTTTATGAAACACGTCGATCAAAACTTGATCGTTGGTATAAGCGTGGATGGTGGTCATCAACCCCCGCTCCAAACCGATTTTCTCGTGCAACGGCTTGACTAGCGGCGTCAAGCAATTAGTCGTACAGGATGCATTGGAGACCACCGCGTGATGAGCTCTAAGTATCTTATGATTGACACCGTAGACGATGGTGGCATCAACATCCTCACCGCCTGGAGCCGAGATCAGCACCTTTTTGGCTCCTGCCTGAAGGTGAGCTGAGGCCTTGTCCTTGGAGGTAAATAAGCCGGTGCACTCCATTACTAAGTCCACTCCCAACTCTCCCCACGGCAGCTTGCTCGGGTCGCGCTGAGCCAAAACTCGGATCCGATGACCGTTGACGACCAAAAAATCCCCCTCCACTGCCACCTCGCCCGGAAACCGACCGTGCACCGTGTCATAGCGAGTAAGATGGGCATTGATCTTCGCATCTCCCAAATCGTTGATGGCAACGACCGTAAATTCGTCCGTACGCTTGGACTCAAATAAGGCTCTTAACACGTTGCGTCCGATCCGGCCATAGCCGTTAATTGCAATCTTGATTGGCATGGAAACCTCTCCTAAACGGTTGATGATCGTGAATACCCACTGTGGGACATGCCGATGCTAAGAATTTTACTGACCCGGCAAAGCCACGTCCACCACAAAGGTGATTGTCATCAAACTGTCATCGTACTGAAAAAGAGCTGTCACAAACTGTCTTTAGATTTGGGCTTCGTTTGCCAACTCCCTCAAGGTTGAGACAATGCGATTAAAAACTATTCATGATTCTGTCTTGCTCGCTATGTTGGGTAGCTTAGCTCTAGGCGATACGCTAGCCGCAACGGCTAATTTTAATCCAGCCACCAACACAGTCACTATTCATGCCGTAGACCTGGTTGACGCTGAAGGCCGGATCGCAACCTACAACGCTACGCTGGCGCTCCGATCTACCTCTCCTGAGATCGAGCTCGAATTGACCGGCGCGAGTCCGGTACCTACCCCTGCCGGGATACGCGCTTATTACGACGCTACTACGCTGGAGGCGTTCATCCCCACGGTGGACGTAGGCGGCCAGGAGTTCGCCGCCACCTTGACGCTTATCCCCGGCTCCAATCCCTTGCGTTTCCGCCTGACTGGTTTTCACCCCGTCGCTTTTGCCGGCTGTCCAGCCTTTGCCCAACCCGTTGGAACCAACGCCTGTCTGCTGCAAGGCGAGATCAAACAAAACGTCGCTTTGACTAACAACGTAACGTGGGTGCTCTCGGGCGGAGTGTTTTTCGGGGGGGACAACACCAACTCAGTTACCGTCGCCATCGAGCCAGGCACCAAGATCATGGGCCAGCAAGCGGCGGACTTCTTTTACGTGCGCCGTGGCTCCAAAATCAAAGCCGTTGGCTCTCCCACTCAGCCGATTGTGTTCACTGGGCCGCAGGAGTTGACTCCAGGGGAATGGGGCGGAGTGGTCATTGCCGGCAACGCCCCTGTTAACGGCTGTAATCCTGGAGTCCCTTTGTGCGAGCAGTTTGATGAAGCGATAATCACGCCTTACGGGGGTAACAATCCCAATGACAACAGCGGGGTCATCAAATACACCCAGATCCGCTGGGCGGGTTATCCTGTGCGTCCCGATCAAGAGCTCAATGGCCTCACCCTGCTGGGAGTTGGTGCAGGTACGGTCTTGGACTTTATCGAAATCTATGAAGGCCAAGATGACGGCATTGAGTTCTTCGGTGGCACGGCCCAAGTCAAGCACCTGGTTCTCGTCAACAACCGCGACGATAATATCGACTGGGGTCAAGGTTGGCGCGGTAAAGTGCAATTTGCCTTGATCAAACAGCACCCTGGAGACGCCGACCGCTGCATCGAGGCCGACAACAACGAGGACAACTTCGACAGCCTGCCTCGCTCCAAGCCGATTGTTTCGAACATATTGTGCCTGGGCTCGCCGGCCGGTACTCAGGGAGCGGAGCTGCGCCGCGGCACGGGAGCTGTGATCAAGAATTCAGTATTCGTCAACAGCCCGACCTGCATGCGTATCTCGGACGCGGCGACCTTCGTTAACGCTGGTCTGCCGGGGGCGCTGTCAGGTGAGCTGACCATTGACCACAGCTACGCGTTTAACTGCCAATTCAGAGACGGAGCTGGGGCGACGTTTTCTGTAAATGCATGGTTTACCAGCCAACCCGGCAATGTCTTCGGCGATCCCCTTCTCGATGGGTATCTGCCCCGTGATGGGTCTCCGCTCCTGACCAGTGGCGAACCGATAGCCGATCCATTCTTTACGCCGGTCAACTACATCGGTCCCTTCCGGGATAGAAACGGCGACTGGACCCGAGGATGGACGATAGGGCTCTAACCAACAAATCCTCCTTCAACTTGGGCGCAAGGGACTGCGCCCTCCTTGTTTTTCTAGCTTTAGACGTGTGAACGTATGTTTGTTTTATTTGCTTTTGTTTCTCTTTTTCCACTGGCGGTTTGGGCCGGCCCCTCTAACCTAGAGCAATTGGCCAAACAACTGGCTGAACTGCGCACTGAGGTCGACCAGCTGCAACAAGAACTAGAACAAGCCAAGCTCAACCATCGCCAAAAACTGGAGGCTTTGGGAGCCCAAATCACCCAACTGGAGGCAGAAAAACGCCGGCAGGAACTGGCCTTGCAGAAGTTGCAGAACGAGCTGGAGACCGCTCAGAAGAAGACGGCCTCTGCCGCGCAAAGCAACGACCCCGAGCTAGTCAAACCTTTACAAGAGGCGATTTCGGCGCTGCGCCGCTATATTCAGGACAGCCTTCCCTTTAAACAGGCTGAACGCTTAGAAGCCCTAAAAAGCCTTGAGGCTAAGCTTAATGAGAAGGCTAGCTCGCCAAAAAAGCTGACGGCTGAGCTATGGGCGCTGGTAGAGGATGAATTGCGCTTGACGCGCGAAAACGGGCTTTACCAGCAGATCCTCCCAGTAGACGGAAACAGCGCTTTGGTAGAGACCGCCAAACTGGGGATGGTCATGTTGTTTTTCAAAACTCCCGATGGGCGCTACGGTCTGGCCAAACGCCGGGAAGACGGTTGGCATTATGAAATCGTCTCGCAAACCAAAGACCGAGAGGACATCGCCAAACTGATGGACGCCTTGCGCAAGCAGATCCGTCAAGGTTACTTCGAACTTCCCAACCCAGGCATCCCCAATGAACTTTAATACCCGCGCTTTGCTTTTCATCGGCTTGATCAGCGCTCAGGTTGTCGGAGCCCAGCCCCCAAGCGATCCCAGCGCAAAGCCTCAGGAGAGCAACCCTAAGCCGACAGATCTCGCTCCTTCCGAATCGCTGGAGTCGGTTTATCGGCGTGAATACGCCTTCCTCGATACCCAAAGGCGGCAGTTGAGAAAATTGCTAGAGGACTTTCAGAACAGTGCTCAGGGACAGCAAAAACAGCTAGAAAACAAAGTGGCGGCCCTGCAGCAGCAGATCCTGAACCTCTCCTTAACCGCCAAGCGCTTAGAGGAAGCCATCGCTGAAGCGGAAAAGCAAAGCGAATCGGCTCAGGAAAACGCTAGTTTACTAGACACCACGCTTACCCAAGCCAAGGCCAGTTTAGAAGACTACGGTCTTACTGTCGAGGAGAGACCCTCTCCCCCTGAGCAACTGAGTCATCTATTCCAGCAGGCGCTCCACGCCTTAAAGCTAGGAAGCACAGCGTACCTAAGGCAAGGGGTATTTTTCCTGCCGGATGGGCGTGAGGTGCAAGGCACCCTCTTTTTTCTAGGCAACGTCGCCGCTTATGGCGTAAGCCCACAGGCTGCTGGCATCTTGCTGCCAGCCGGCGAGGGGCGGCTAAAACTGATAGAAAATCCCAAAGGAACAGACACCGCCCAAGCCCTGGTAGCTGCCCAAACGCCGTCGGCATTGCCGGTGTTTTTATTTGAAAATCTAAAGCAAGCGGTGCAACTTGAGCAAAAGAGGAATTGGCGCCAAGAGCTGGATGCCGGCGGCCCTATTGCCTGGATCATCGCCGGTCTAGGCGTTTTAGGGTTGCTCTTAGCTGCCGTCCGGATAGCCATTCTGCTGCACGCGGGTTGGGGCGGCAAGCGTTTGACTAAACACATCGTCAGTCAAGTTGGAAACAGTGGCTTAGAGGCGGCTCAGGAACAACTCAGGCAGACTAAAGGCGCTTACGCTCCGGTGCTCCACGCGAGTCTGTCTCACGTGCAAGCCACGCAGGAGGAGTGGGAAATCGCCGTCTCCGATACTTTACTGCAACAAACCGTGCACCTGGACCGTTTTGCCAGCCTGATCTTGGTGATCGCGGCGGTTGCGCCCCTTTTGGGACTTTTAGGCACGGTGACGGGGATGATCGAGACTTTTGACGTCATCACCCGCTTCGGTACCGGCGATCCTAAGCTTTTGGCCACGGGCATTGCGATTGCCTTGATTACCACCGAGGTCGGTCTAATTGTGGCCATTCCCTTGCTTTTAATCGGGAATCTCCTCAACGGTTGGGCCTCGAGTTTAAAGACCGATTTGGAGCTCTCGGCTTTGGCCGTGCGCGAGGCAGCTCACAACCCATCGCTGTCCTGGAATATGAGAGAGGCTCAGCCCTACGCAGTGGTGGCAGGAGGCTGAGGCCATGTCCTTGCTCACCCTGGTGAACCAGTTGAACGCTTACTTGGAGGCAGGGGGTTGGGTGATGCCCTTTCTAACAGCCGTGCTGTTCTCGCTTTGGTTCACCCTAGGGTATCGCCTGTGGCTGCTGCGCCGCGGTACCAACGCCCCCGTGGAATCCTTATGTCAAAGCGTGCTCCACGGTCGGCCGGTTAAAGGAGACGGCGTTCTTCCTTACACCTGCCGGCTGGCCGCTTCAGCTTTGTCCCGATATCCGGAGCCCTTAGGGCAGCTGGACTTCATCTTCCGCACCGTTTCCAAGCGTCTCCATCGATTCCAGCTCTTAGCCAAGTCGTTGGTGATCGTCGCTCCCCTGCTCGGATTGCTTGGCACCGTGACGGGAATGATCGAAACTTTCGACTCTCTGGCCGAAATGGCTCTTTTTCGCCAGTCAGGAGGTATTGCTGGCGGCATCTCCAAAGCCTTGTTCACCACCCAACTCGGCCTGGCTATAGCTATTCCCGGCTATTTTTTTCTAGCTGTGCTTCAGCGCCGCCAAAGCAACCTAGAAAGCGATCTACTCAAGCTCCAAGACCTGCTCCACGAATCCTGGCACTTCCATTCTCATGCGCAAACTAAGGCAAACCCCTGAGGAAGAGAGCCGCATCGATATCTCTCCCTTGATCGATGTGGTCTTTATCTTGCTGATTTTCTTCGTCGTAACGACCACTTTCGTCAAAGACATGAATTTGGACATTCAACGTCCCAGCGCAGCCAGTGCAGCACTGGCCCCGAGCAAAGCTGTGCGCATCTATCTCGACGCTCAGGGTCAGGTTTATCTCGACAACCAGCCAATTCGGGTGTGGATGATCCAAAGCAAGGTGCGCGCCCTGTTACACGAGGGGGCCAGCGACGTATTGGTGGTCGCCGACGCGCATGTCCCGGCGGGCCGACTGGTAGAAGTGGTGGATCAAGCGCGCCTTGCCGGAGCCAAAAACGTGGGTGTGGCCACTCAACAAGAGGTCAACTGAAAAATGGCTTTATTGGACTTCTCTTATCCTTCCCCTGGGCGTGCCTGGAGTGCTGCCCTGGCTATGAGCTCTCTTGGCGGCACGCTCGTTTTGGCGCTAGTGGTATGGCTGAACGAATCCGCTAAAGCTCCAGATCGCCGTGATGAAATTTTGACTACACCGATGGAACTGGCGCAAACCCCTCCCAAACCTACCTCTAGGCCCAAACCCAAACCGCGCCGGAAAACCGAGACCAAGCGGCTAAAGCCGATCCCCGCTCCAGATTTGGGAGCCAATCTCTCTGGGATGGACTTTGGCCTGCCCGATATCGGTCTGGACTTTGGCATGGATGAACGTCTGCTTGGCGAAAATCAGGCCCACGTTGGGCAAGAGGGGTTTGATACTCCCCCGCAACCAGTGACCACCGGCTCGTTCTCCTATCCTGCCGAAGCTAAAAAGAAAAGCATTCAAGGCTACGTCTTGCTCTCGGTGTTCGTCGATGAACGCGGGGAGGTAACGGAAGCCCAAGTGCTTGAATCTTCCCCTCCAGGCGTGTTCGATGCCAGTGCTTTAGAGGGTATTCGCCGCTGGCGGTTTAACCCAGCACGTTCTCAAAGCAAGCCAGTTGCGACCTGGATTCAGCAAAAGATCGTCTTTCAATTAGGATGATCCATGCGCTTGGGGATTTTGTGCTTAATGCTTTGGTCAGCCTGGGTATGCGCCGCTACCCCTACCCTTGCGAACCTGGCCGCTCAGCTTGATTTGGCGGCGCAGCTGCTGCAACAAGGCGATCCCGCTAAGGCTTTAGGTACCCTGCTCGCTCAATCCCCCCCCCAAGGGGACAAAGAAAAGGCCGTTACCCTCCGCCGCCGTTAC
The DNA here is from genome assembly GCA_026415315.1 of Methylohalobius sp. Lineage (GTDB taxonomy): Bacteria > Pseudomonadota > Gammaproteobacteria > Methylococcales > Methylothermaceae > Methylohalobius. The sequence goes on along the minus strand of JAOAHI010000001.1, from coordinate 77,061 downwards.
CACAGCCTAATTGGCCTGGCCTATCTGAAATTACAACAATTCCCTAAAGCCATAGAGCATCTTGAGCTTGCCGTCGTTTCGGGACCAGCCGAGCCCGTGCTTTACGTGTACCTCGCCCAGGGTTATTATCGCCTTGGGCGCTACCAAGACGTGCTCAAAGCGCTCGAGCATGCCGAAAGCGGGCTCGACCAGTACCCTGCCCTGTACGAGATCAAAGCGCAAAGCCACTGGCAGCTCCATCAAGAGGATGCCGCTTGGCAAACGCTCGTCCAAGCGCAGCGCAAATTCCCCAACGAGAGCACTTTTTTGCGGCGGCAAGTGTTTTACCTCCTAGAAAAAAAGCTTTACCACCAGGCCGCCGAACTGGGAATCAAGTACCTTAAGCTGAGTCAAGGCAGCGCTCAGGATTATGCTGCTATAGGCAACGCTTTACGGCTGGGTGGAGCGCTTTCTCTGGCCACAACGATTTTAGAACAAGGGCATCTGCGCTATCCTCAGGATTCCACTCTGGCCAAACTGCTCGCCCACACATACCTGAGCCGGCAGATGCCGCTTGCCGCCGCCTGGATTCTGGAGCAAGCGGCGCGTTTTGACCCTAGTCTGTACGCCGATGCCGCCGAACTATACCGGCGCGCCGGGAATTACACCGCCGCTCTTATAGCCAACGCTTCGGTTCCCGACGTCAAAACCCAAAGACGCCAGCGCGTCGCTTTACTTTTGGCCCTGCAACGCTACGACGAGGTGCTGGCCATGGAACGGCCACTTGTGCGCGCCGGCCTGCTTGAAGAAGACGCCGTGCGCTACGCCTTAGCCTATGCCGCCTACCGCGCAGGAAAGCTAAAACAGGTAGAACCTTACTTGAGCGCCATCTCCGATCCTCAAATCTTTCGCCAGGCTGCCGAACTCCGCCGCCTGCTCAAGGAATGCGAGGAGCAGCCCTGGCTGTGCGCCTAAACACTTAAGGAAAAGACAAAGTTTTATGGGAAAGCTGCTGGTCGCCCTGTTGCTGCTATGGCTGCCAATCTCGGCCTTAGCCGATAAGGCGCACCTTGAGTTGTACGTGTTTTTGGACGAGCAGCCAGCTGTCGGGGTGGAGGTTCTGCTAGATGGCCAATCCCAAGGTCGCACCGATGCCAAAGGCCTGCTGGCGCTTGCCTTATCTCCCGGAACGCACAGCCTGGAACTTCGCTACCGCGAAAGCGTGTTAGCCATCGTCGAGCGGAACTTTGCTCGCGGCGAGGACGTGCAAATCCTCGTTTCTGCCGACAGCTCCGGCCGCCCGCCGCAAGTGAGCTCGGAAAGTTCACTGTCTAGCCCAGGGGCCGCCTCGGATAAAGATCAAGCCACCCCGCCTGGGGTCTTGGAAGGCCAAGTCGTCACCGCTGGCGGCAAGCCTGTGGCTGAAGCCGAGATTTTCTTAAGCGGCTTTGCCCAACCGGTGCTCACCGACGCCCAGGGGCGTTTTCGTATCCAAGCACCGGCCGGAACATACAGCCTTTCAGTCTCGGCTCCAGGGTACAGCCAGAAGGTTCAGGAAGGGGTGCAGTTCTTACCGCATAAAACGGTTAACCTGAAACTCGTCTTGACCCCCAAAGGGGTGGAAATGCCGCCCTTCGTGGTGATCGAACCACAGCTGGCCGGCAGCGTCACGGAGGTAATCAGCCAAGAGAGGACCGCGGCTGAAGTCACCGACGTGTTAGGCGCCGAACAGATCAGCCGCGCCGGGGACTCAGACGTAGCCGCCGCGCTCAAGCGCGCCAGCGGAGTCACCATCGTAGGTGGCAGCTATGCTTACATCCGCGGCTTAGGAGAGCGCTATTCCAACACTCTTTTGAACGGGATCAGCGTACCTACCCCCAATCCCACCCGCCGAGTCATCCCGCTGGATTTGTTTCCAGCAGCGATGCTCGACACCATCGTTATCCAGAAAGGGTATTCCGCGCCCATGCCGGGTGAATTCTCGGGCGGGATCGTGGATTTGAAGACCCGCAGCATCCCAGGGCAATTTCTGTTGGATTTAAGCGGCCAAATCGGGTTTAACACCGAGGCCAGCTTTGCCAAAGGCCTGCGCTACAGCGGCGGCGATTTTGACTGGATCGGAGTCGACGACGGTCGCCGCGACCTGCCTCCAAGCCTGGCCCGCGCCATCGCCGGCGGCCGAATCTTGCGTCCCAAGACTCCGGTCGCTGAGGGTTTTACTCCGGAGGAAATCGAACGCTTTGGGGAGAAGCTCTCTTCCGTCTGGGACACAAAGCGGGATAGACTGCCGCCCAACGGCCGAATCAACGCCGTGTACGGGGAGCGCAAACAATTCGGCAACTTGAGCCTGGGCTTCTTAGCGCTGGGACGCTGGGAGCAAGGATGGAACAACTTCGACGAAGCGCGGCGCGACTACAGCGTCAATCAACAGGGCAAATTAGAGTTGATCAACGATTTTGACGTGCAACGCACCCTCCGCGAGGTTCGGACCAATGCCTATTTGAATGCCCAGGCCGACTGGCGGGACCAGCACAAGCTGTTCGGCCAGGTGCTGCTGGTGCGCGACACTAGCGACGAGGTGAGGTTCTTGGAGGGCTTTACCAATACCGAAGGCGCCGACATTCGGCGGGTGCGGTTGTGGTGGGCTGAAAACGAGCTCTTTAACTGGCAGATTGGGACCGACCATACATTCCCGATCTTGCACGACCTCAACGTGCGCTTTTTATACTCGCAGGCCACCGCCACTCGCGCCGAGCCGAAAAAGCGCGAGTACCGCTTCGACCAGATTCCAAGCCTAGAACAGTTCGAGTTTTCGCGTAAGGCCGACAACAATCAAACCAGCTTTGGCCATCTAGAAGACCAAGACGACAGCTTTCGCCTCGACCTCAAATTGCCGTTTGCTTTCTTATCCGAACGGCTCAAAGGTCATTTGGCCTCAGGCTACTGGCAGACCGAACGGGAGCGCAACTCATCCATCCGCCGCTTCCGTTTTGCCCCCTCTGGGCCACGCTCGACCGACCGCAACATCCTCCTAAATCCCTCCCTGGAGGCGATCTTGAGCTCGGAAAACATCGGGCCTGAGGGATTTGTGCTGCAAGAGACCACCCGCGCCACCGACAACTACATCGCCACTCAGGAGCTTAGGGCCTATTACACCGAATTGGACACTACCTTCTTCAGCGCCCTGCGCCTGGCCGGTGGGGTCCGCATCGAAGAGAATCAACAAACCGTCACCACCTTTAACCTGTTTGATCCCACCAATCAGCCCATCACCTCCACGCTCGACAGCCGTGACGCCCTGCCAGGGGTGACTTTGACCCTCCTGATCTCAGAAGCTCAGCAGCTTCGCCTGTCCTGGAGCAAGACCTTATCGCGGCCAGATTTCCGCGAGCTGTCCCCAGCCCCGTTTACCGATCCGGAAACCGACCGCGAAACAGTAGGCAATCCCAAGCTGCAACAGGCCGAGTTTCACAATTACGACGCACGCTGGGAGTACTACTTTTCCCCCAAAGAGAATTTATCTCTTGGATTTTTCTGGAAAGACCTCACCAACCCGATCGAAAAAGTATTGCTCCCTGGACCGGCCGGTCTGTTGCAATTGCAAAACGCGGGCAGCGCTACTTTATATGGGGTGGAGCTCGACTTCCGCAAGGAACTCGACTTTCTCCACACCTGGCTTGCTGGATTTTACCTAGCGGGCAATTACACCTGGTCGCAGACTGAAATCACTTTACTGCCGGAAAACCTTCAAACGCTCACCAACCCCAAGCGCCCGCTGCAGGGCCACTCCAAACACATCGTCAACGTTCAGCTTGGCTATGACAACGAGGACTTAGGCACCCAAGCCACCCTGCTGTACAACACTTTCAGCCAACGCATCTCCCAAGTCGGCTCCTTAGGGGCTCCGGACATCTACGAAGACCCCTTCCACCAACTCGACTTTGTGGTGCAGCAAAAGTTGACCGACCACTTCTCGATTCAACTACGCCTGCAGAACCTGATTGACGGCAAAGTCCGATTTACCCAAGGGGGAGAGAAAGCCCGCGCTTTTCGCCGCGGGCGCGATATAGCGATCTCGTTCAACTTACGCTTTTAACCGGCAAGCGATAAACGCAGCCGCTTTTTCATCCGCTTCCACCCGCAACTCTACGCCTAAGCTTCTAAGCCAAGTCAGCTGGCGTTTGGCCAGCTGGCGGGTTGCGCAGATCGCCTTGTGCACCATCGCCGCAAAATCGCACTCGCCGGCCAGATAAGCCCACACTTGGCGGTAACCGACGCTGCGGATCGCCGGCAAACCGGGGTGCAAGTCGCCGCGCAGGTATAGGCTTCGGACCTCCTCGATTAGTCCAGCCTCGAGCATGGCATAGAAGCGCTGCTCGATACGGCGATGCAGGACAGCTCGGTCGGATGGACACACTGCGACCTTAATCGGATGAAAAGCAAGCCTCCCACCGGGCTCCCTACGCCAAAAAACGCTCATAGGCCTACCGGTTAAAAAATACACTTCCAAAGCGCGCTGAATGCGCTGCGCATCGTTGGGGTGAATGCGCCGAGCGGCCTCTGGATCCACTTCAGCCAGTTTTTGGTGTAAAGCCGGCCAACCTAGCTTTTTTGCCTCCTCATCGATCTGCTGGCGCACCCCCTGGTTGGCCGCAGGCAGAGGCGCCAGTCCCGAAAGCAAGGCGTGAAAATACAACATGGTGCCGCCGACTAAAATAGGAAGCTTACCACATCCTGCGATCTCTTCGATCAAGCTATTGGCGTCGCGCACAAAACGGCCAGCAGAATAACTCTCCACCGGATCGAGGATGTCGATGAGGTGATGTGGGACTTCTGCTCGAACTTCTATAGAAGGCTTGGCGGTGCCGATGTCTAGGCCGCGATAGACCAGACTGGAGTCGACGCTGATGATTTCACCGTTAAGGTTCCTGGCCAGTTGCAGGGCCAGTTCGGTCTTGCCCGAAGCCGTTGGCCCCATGAGAAGAAGCGCCAAAGGCTTGGCCATCAGCGGCCGCGGTGAAAGAGACGATCCAAAGTCTTAAAATCGAGCACGACCCAAGTGGGGCGACCGTGGTTGCACTGCCCGCCGCGCTCGGTCTGCTCTAGTTCGCGCAAGAGCGCATTCATCTCCTCTACGCTCAGGCGCTGGCCAGCACGCACCGCACAGTGGCAAGCACGGGTGGCCAAGCGCTCGCGCATGACCACCCCTGTCTCACTAGCCCCCTCTAACTGCTCAAGTTCTGCCAGCAGATCACCCAGCAATTTGGCCGCATCCACTTGTTTAAGCAAGGCAGGCAGCGCACGCACCAAAGCGACGTCGGGGCTGATGAGATCCGCTTCCACCCCCAAAGCCATCAGTTCTTCGCGGTGGCAGGTTAAAAGATCAGCTTCACGCGGGCTCAAGGCGACTCGCACTGGAAGCAGCAAGGGCTGACGCACCACCGCTTGCCCTTCCACCTGGCGTTTGAACCTCTCGTACAAAATGCGCTCGTGCGCAGCGTGGGCATCGACGATCACCAATCCCTCGCGCGCTTCGGCTAAGATATAGATGCCGTGCAAATGCGCCAGCGCCTCTCCCAACGGCGCCGTCGTCACCAGCTCTGACTGAGCCAGCGGCACCGGCGACTCAGGAGGCTCGGCGGCTTTGCAGCTTTGATAGAGCGCCAAGCTATCGCTTACTTTCCAAGGCTTGTTTGCTATCTGCGGCGGGTACCAAATTCGACGCGCTTCAGGCCCAGGCCTAGCTCGCCCTAAGACCCGATACAGGGAAGAAACGATGAAATCGCGCACCGTGCGGGGGTCGCGGAAGCGCACCTCAAGCTTGGCCGGATGGGCATTGACATCGACCAGGGCTGGATCCAGCTCCAAATACAGCACTGCCGTCGGGTGGCTACCCTTGGGTACAACGTCCCGATAAGCACACGCCAACGCGAGGCTTAGCATCTTATCGCGCACTGGCCGACCGTTGACGAACCAAAATTGCCCATCGGCGCGGCGCTGGGAGGCGGTGGGCAGGCCAATCCATCCGGTGAGGCGCAAACCTGTGGCCATCGCATCTACTTGCAGCGCCTGATCGATAAAATCTGGCCCCAGAACCTGCGCTAGGCGAGCTTGGCATTCTGCCTCTGTATGCGCTGGCGGCAGATACCATACCTCGCGGCGGTTGTGGCGCAAGGCAAAACCGGTCGCAAAGCAGCTCAAAGCAATGCGCCCGATGAAGCTTCGAACCTGGCCGAACTCTACCTCCTCGCTGCGCAAAAACTTACGCCGCGCCGGCACGCTATAAAACAGGTCAGCCACAATCGCCGTCGTACCAAATGGGTGGGAGGCCGGCGTCGGCGCGGATATGCCCTCCGCCCCTACTTTGAGGCGCCAACCGCACGGCTCCTCAGCGGTTCGGGAAATGAGCTCCAGGCGTGCGACCGCGGCGATGCTGGGCAACGCCTCGCCGCGAAAGCCAAAGCTCCGCACTCGGAGCAGGTCGTCTAAGCTAGCAATCTTACTGGTGGCATGGCGCGCCACCGCCAAAGGCAGATCCTCGCGCCCGATGCCGCAGCCGTCGTCGCGGACCTGGATCAAACCGATGCCGCCAGACTCTAAGCTGACGTCGATCCAACGCGCCCCGGCGTCTAAGCTGTTTTCCACCAGCTCTTTAACCACCGAAGCCGGCCTCTCAATCACTTCTCCAGCCGCGATCTGGCTAACCAGTTGCGGAGGAAGCAGATGGATTCGCCTCATCTGGCTAATTATAACGACAAAGCGATGTTGTTCACCCGGCTGGATTGCAATAAAATGCATAAAAAATACAGGGCAGTCGGGTGGCTGCCTTTTTGTTTCCCACTCCTTGGTTTTAAAAACTTATGAACTTCATTATGCCCACTTATGCCAGGCTGGAGGTGGCCTTTAATCGTGGCCAAGGGGTCTGGCTCTGGGACGCACAAGGTAGGCGCTATCTGGATGCTATCTCAGGCATTGCGGTGTGCAATCTAGGTCATGCTCACCCAGCCTTGACCAGAGCTTTGTGTGAGCAAGCCGGACGCCTGTGGCACACTTCCAACCTCTACCGGATTGCGCCGCAGGAGGAGTTGGCTGAGGAGCTTGTGCGCCTCTCTGGGATGGATTCAGCATTTTTTTGTAACTCCGGAGCTGAAGCCAACGAGGCCGCACTCAAAATCGCCCGCGCCTATGGGCAGACTAGAGGAGTTGTCGAACCCAAAATCGTGGTCTGTGAAGGCAGCTTCCACGGCCGTACCTTGGCCACCTTGAGTGCAACCGGAAACCCAAAGGTGCAGCAAGGCTTTGAGCCTTTGGTCCCCGGTTTCATTCGCGTGCCTTATGACGACTTGGCAGCGATCGCCGCTCTAGCTGAGCGCGATGATGTGGTCGCGGTGCTTGTGGAGCCGATCCAAGGAGAGGGCGGAGTCAGGCTTCCAAAACCCGGCTATCTAGCCGCGCTTAAGGCGCTGTGTGAACAGAACCGGTGGCTTTTGATGTTGGACGAGGTCCAAACTGGTTTGGGTCGAACTGGCTCGTGGTTTGCCTGTCAACACGAGAACGTTGTACCGGATGTGATGACTCTGGCGAAAGCTTTAGGCAATGGCTTTCCCATCGGCGCTTGTCTGGCCAAAGGAGAAGCCGCCGAAGTTCTAAAGCCCGGGATGCATGGTTCCACTTTTGGCGGTAACTTCCTCGCCTGCCGCGTTGCGCTAGAAGTCGTCAAAACTCTGGCCCAAGAGCGCCTCACCGAGCGGGCTAGATCTTTGGGTGAGCGGCTTTTGGCCGGTTTCAGCGCGCGCCTTGAAGGTCACTCGCACGTCAGAGCAATCCGCGGGCGCGGTCTAATGCTCGGCATCGAACTCGATTTTCCGTGTGCTCGTCTAGTTGAGGCAGCCTTGAAGAAGGGATTGCTGATTAACGTTACGGCCTCCTCGGTAGTGCGCTTGCTTCCTCCCCTGATCCTTGAGGACGCTGAGGCGGACTTCTTGATCCATACCTTGTCTACCTTGATTTTAGAAGCATGACCGCGCGGCATTTTTTGACCCTTATGGATTTAAGTCCCCATGAGCTCCGCTTCCTGATCCGACGCGCCAGCGAACTCAAGCGCCTGAAAGGGCCTTACGAGCCCCTGCGGAACAAAGTCTTGGGGATGATCTTTGAGAAAGCCTCCACTCGCACTCGGGTCTCCTTTGAGGCCGCCATGGTGCAACTGGGCGGGGCAACGATCTTCTTAGCGCCACGCGATTCCCAACTGGACCGCGGCGAACCTTTAGAAGACACCGCACGCGTCTTGTCGCGCATGGTGGACGGAGTGGTCTTGAGGACAAACCGCCATGAGACGGTGGTTCGTTTTGCGCACTACTCGCGGGTGCCGGTCATCAATGGCCTAACCGATCGCTCTCATCCCTGTCAGCTGCTAGCAGACATGCAAACCTACTTTGAGCACCGCGGCGACATTTGCGGGCGTAAAGTGGCGTGGATAGGGGACGGCAACAACATGTGCCAATCATACATCGAGGCGGCGCAGCAGCTAGACTTTAAGCTTCACATCGCCTGTCCACCTGGCTATGAGCCCGATGCGGAGCTAATCCAGATGGCCGGGTCCAGGGTTGTGCTAGACCACGATCCCAAAGCAGCCGCCTGCAGAGCCGACCTGGTGGTCACCGACGTATGGGCCAGCATGGGGCAGGAGCAGGAACAAGTTGAGCGCAGCCTGGCTTTTAGGGGATTTTGCGTAACCTCAGACCTACTGCGCCTGGCTGCTCCCGACGCTTTATTCATGCATTGTCTCCCAGCTCACCGGGGAGAAGAAGTCAGCGCCGAGGTGTTGGAAGGACCACAAAGCGTCGTTTGGGATGAGGCAGAAAACCGGCTGCACGCGCAAAAAGCTTTGTTAGAATTTTTGCTTACAGCTCAATCTTAACGATCCCAAGGTGCTAACACGTTCGATGATAGTTCTCGCTTATCGCCAAGGCGCTTTGCAAATGCTCCTGCTTTCTCTAGCTTTGGCTTTCTCCCTAGCGGCAGCGGAGGAAGCTTCCTACGTCACCAACACCAAGGAGGTGCATCTGCGTGCCGGTCAAGGAACCGAGTACAAGATCTTGCGCCTGCTCCCCAGTGGAACCCCACTGACCCTCATCGAGCACGACACGAAGAGCGGTTACAGTAAGGTGCGGCTGCGCGACGGCACGGTCGGCTGGGTGCTCACCCGCCACATCAGCGACGAGCGCAGCTGCCGGATCCAGCTCCAGAGCTTAAGCGACAAAATCCAAACCTTGACCATGGAAAACAACCGTCTAGCTCAGGAGTTGAGCAATCTACAAAACCAAAAAAACACTCTAAGCGCCGAGCACAGCGCCTTGGCTGAGCGGGCCAATCAACTGGCTATTGAACTCAATCGGATCCGCGCCATCTCGGGTAACACCTTAGCCATAGAGGACGAACGTAACCAACTGCGCGAGCGCGTCATCGCGCTGGAACGCGATCTCAATCAACTCAAGCTGGAGAATCAAACTTTAAGCCAGGAACAATCGCAGCGCTGGTTTCTGATTGGGGCCGGTGTGCTGGGCGGGGGAATTCTGGCCGGCCTCATCCTGCCGCGCCTGACCTGGCGCCGCCGCCACAGCTGGAGTTCGTTTTAACCTCAAGGAGTCGTAAATATGCCTGCTGACCGAAAACGCCCTTTTTCTTCTCAGGTAGTCGATGGCATGGAGCGCGCGCCCAGCCGGGCGATGTTACATGCGGTGGGCTTTACCGACGAAGATTTCAAAAAACCTCAAATTGGCATTGCCTCCACTTGGAGCATGGTGACTCCGTGCAACATGCATATAGACAAGCTGGCTTTGGAGGCAGCCCGCGGAGTAGATCAAAACGGTGGCAAGGCGGTGATCTTCAACACCATCACCATTTCTGATGGCATTTCTATGGGCACTGAGGGGATGAAATACTCCTTGGTGTCGCGCGAGGTGATCGCCGACTCGATCGAGACGGTGGTCAGTTGCCAGGGCTTTGACGGGCTGGTAGCGATTGGCGGCTGCGATAAGAATATGCCTGGTTGCCTGATAGCCATGGCCCGCCTCAACCGACCGGCGGTATTCGTCTATGGCGGCACAATCCTTCCCGGCTGCTTAGGTGAGCGAAAACTCGATATCGTTTCGGTGTTTGAGGCAGTGGGAGCACGTGCCAACGACCGGATAAACGATGCCACCTTAAGCGCTATCGAGCACCACGCGATCCCCGGTCCCGGAGCGTGCGGCGGAATGTACACGGCCAACACCATGGCTTCGGCCATCGAGGCGCTAGGAATGAGTCTGCCTGGAAGTTCGGCCCAAGCAGCGGTCTCTCTAGATAAGCAAAAAGATTGCGAGCGCGCTGGGCAGGCGGTGCTCAGGCTTTTGGAGCTGGATCTCAAGCCACGCGACATCATGACGCGCAAAGCGTTCGAGAATGCCATAACCGTGGTCATCGCTCTCGGCGGCTCAACCAATGCGGTTTTGCATCTCTTAGCAATGGCCCGAGCGTGCGAAGTTCCCTTGAGCCTAGACGATTTTACCCGCCTTGGTCGGCGGATTCCGGTGTTGGCCGACCTCAAACCCAGCGGACGTTACCATATGGCGGATTTAATCGAAATCGGTGGCCTCCTGCCGCTGATGAAAACCCTGCTCGAAGCAGGATTCCTACACGGGGACTGCTTGACCGTCACCGGCAAGACGCTAGCTGAGAACTTAGCTGAAGCGGCTCCTTACCCGGAAGGCCAAGACATTATCCGTCCGCTCTCCAACCCTATCAAACCCGACAGCCACCTAGTAATCCTAAAAGGCAACTTGGCCCCGCAAGGGGCGGTAGCCAAAATCTCCGGCAAGGAGGGAGTGCGTTTTAGGGGTCAAGCGCGAGTGTTTGATTGCGAAGAGGCCGCTTTAAAAGCGATCCTAGACGGTACGGTGCAAAAAGGCGAAGTGATCGTTATCCGCTATGAGGGACCAAAAGGAGGACCGGGGATGCGCGAGATGCTCTCGCCAACCTCGGCGGTAATGGGCAAGGGTTTAGGCCAAGAGGTAGCGTTGATCACCGACGGCCGTTTCTCTGGGGGCACCCACGGCTTCGTCGTCGGCCACATCACTCCGGAAGCCTACGTAGGTGGCCCTTTAGCCATCGTACAGGACGGCGATGTGATTCGCATCGACGCTGAGACCCGCGAATTAACTTTAGACCTTCCTGAAGCTGAAATCCAAGCCAGACTGGCCCGCTGGCAGAAGCCGGCTCCGCGCTACACCCGTGGCGTTTTAGCCAAGTACGCTGCCTTGGTGAGTTCAGCCTCAGAAGGAGCTGTCACCGACTGGCGCCTGGACGATAAACTTTGAACTCCCTTTTGCCCTCCCCCATCGAGATGATCGCTAAGCTCGTGGCCGAACCTTCGGTCTCGAGCGCCGATCCGCGCTTAGACCAACCCAATCGGGGAGTCCTTAGCCATTTGGCAGAATGGCTGGAAGCGTTAGGCTTTGCCATCACCGTGCAAGAGGTGACTCCAACTAAAGCCAATCTAATAGCTAGCCTCGGTCCGCTCGAGGTGAGCGGTGGGCTAGTGCTCAGCGGTCACACCGACACTGTGCCGTACGACGAAGGCCTGTGGTCCAGCGATCCTTTTCGCTTGACCGAACGCAAAGGTCGCCTGTACGGCTTAGGAGTGGCGGACATGAAGGCCTTTTTTGCCTTGGCCTTAAGCGCTATCTCGGCGCTGGATATGAAAAAATTGCGCCGACCGCTGCTCATCGTGGCCACCTGCGATGAGGAGAGCACCATGAACGGCGCACGCCTCCTCACCAAGGCTAAGTTGCCTGCCGGGCAGTACGCGATCATCGGTGAACCGACCGAACTTAAACCGGTTAGAATGCACAAAGGGGTGCTGATGGAGGCAGTGGAAGTCATCGGCCGCAGCGGCCATGCTAGCAATCCCGCCTTGGGCGCTAACGCTTTAGAAGGCATGGTCGAAGTCTTAAGAGAAATCCTCAACTGGCGCGACGAGCTGACAGCCCTTCGCCATCCTGCCTTCGAAGTCCCCTTCCCCACCCTTAATTTAGGTGCCATCGCCGGCGGTGACAGCCCCAACCGGATTTGCGGCCACTGCCGCGCTCTACTCGACTTGCGCTTGTTGCCCGGCATGCTGCCGGAAGCTGTCCGAGAAGAACTCAGGCGCCGGGTAGAGGCTGCCTTGACTGCTTTTCCCCAACTCAAAGCCAAAGTCGAGCCCTTGTTTGCCGGCGTGCCCGCCTTTGAGACTCCTGAGGACGCTGCTTTGGTTCGGCTGTGCGAAGAATTGACCGGGCATCGAGCTTCGGCAGTCGCCTTTGGCACGGAAGCGCCTTACTTTACCTCTTTAGGGCTGGAGACGGTAATCTTAGGTCCAGGCTCCATTGCCCAAGCCCATCAGCCTAACGAGTATTTGCTGCAGAGCGCGATCGAGCCAACCATCACCCTGTTGCGCTCCATGGTTGAACGGCTTTGCTACTAGGATGGACACCGCTTCCTACGTTCGCTGGTTCCGCAGTGCTTGCCCTTACATTCACGCCCACCGCGGGCGAACGTTTGTAGTGAACTTTGGCGGTGAGGCGCTGCTCGATCCTAACTTTCCCAACCTGATTCACGATTTGGCTTTGCTGCATGGATTAGGCATCCGGCTGGTTCTGGTACCCGGGCTACGCCCCCAAATCGAGGCGCGTTTGCAAGCGCGTGGTCTTAAGCCGCGCTACGCCCAAGGGCTCAGGATTACCGATGCGGCTGCCTTAGACTGCATCAAAGAAGCGGCTGGCCAAGCTCGGGTAGAAATTGAGGCTTTGTTCTCCATGGGGCTAGCCGATTCCCCCATGGCTGGAGTGCGCATTCGGGTAAGTTCTGGTAATTTTGTCCTCGCTAAACCCCTAGGCGTGCGCGATGGGGTGGATTTCGAGTATACCGGTGAGGTCCGGCGCATCGACCGCGATGGTTTGTTAAGTCAGCTGGAGCTAAGAAACTTAGTGATTTTGCTTCCCCTCGGCTATTCCCCAACCGGTGAGGTGTTTAACCTATGCGCCGAGGAAGTGGCTGTTGCTACCGCAGCTGCGCTCAAAGCTGACAAGCTCCTGATTCTGGCCGAATTCCCTTGCCGATTTGCCTCTTCCACTCAACATATTCCTCAGCTCACTTGTCGGGAGGCGTATCAGTTGCTTGGAGAAAACGCTTTTGATGAAGCGAGCGCTCGCCACGTCCAAGCGGCGGTGACCGCCATAGAACAGGGGGTAAGCCGCGTCCACGTGCTCGATCGTCACCAGGACGGTGCTCTGCTACTGGAGCTGTTCACCCGCGACGGCTGCGCCACCTTGATCTCAGCTCAACCTTTTGAAACCCTGCGTCCGGCAAAGCTGGAGGACATCCCAGGTATCCTCGAACTGATTGTGCCTTTAGAGCAAGAAGGTACTTTGGTCAAGCGCACGCGGGAGAAGCTGGAGACGACAATAGGCGATTTTTGGGTAATAGCCCGCGACGGCCTGGTGATTGGCTGCGCTGCACTGCACGTCTTCCCCGAGGCGGGCATGGGAGAGCTGGCCTGCTTGGCGCTCCATAGGGACTACCGCGGCCAGGGTCGCGGTCGGCTTCTTTTGGAACACATAGAAAAACACGCCAAAAATTTACAGCTTACTTCTTTGTTCGTTCTGACCACGCGCGCGGCGCACTGGTTTCTGGAACGGGGTTTTCATCTCGCCACATTGGACGAATTACCTCCAGAACGAAGGCAATGGATCAACCTCAAGCGCAATTCGAAAGTGCTCATCAAACCGCTTTGACGTTGGTCGACCACGGCGAGCCGCTCAAGCTGCTCCAACTGTCCGACTGTCATCTTCTAGCCTATCCAGGCCAAACTCTGATGGGAGTCGACACCGAGGGGAGTTTTAAAGAGGTACTAAGCTATCTTCAGACCACTGCGACCTGGCCGCCGGATTTGATTCTTTTGACCGGCGATCTGGTTCAAGAACCCAAGCCTGCTGCCTATCAGCGCCTGTTGCATAATCTGAAGCCTCTTGAGGTTCCCTGGGTTGTTCTCCCTGGAAACCACGATGACCCCAAAGTGATGGCAGAAGTCTTGTGCCGCAACGGCCAGCACTGTGCCAAACGCATCTTGACTAAGACCTGGCAGATCGTGTGCTTAAACAGCCACCTTTCAGGCTCAGCTGGGGGTGAGCTCCCTGCCTCTGAACTTGAGTTTTTAACCCTAAGCCTTAAACAGGCTCCAGACTCCCCTTCTTTGATCGCTGTCCACCACCCGCCGCTTTCCATCCACAGCGCGTGGATGGATACCATGGGGCTGGCCAATGGTCAGGAATTATTAGCGCTGATAGCCCGGTTCCCCCAAGTCAAAGGTGTGATCTTCGGCCACGTCCACCAGGCTTTTGCCGGCTATTGGCAAAAGGTCCCGCTGTGGAGCACTCCGTCCACCTGCTTCCAATTTCGCCCACAAGCGCCGACCTTGGTTTTGGATACCCAGCCGGCTGGCTGGCGCTGGCTTAAGCTTTATGCCGACGGAGCCATCTCTACTTGGGTGGAGCGGCTGGATCATTTGCCAGCAGGGATAGATTTTTCCTTAACCGATTATTGAAGTCAAAAGCGAAACGACAACAGCAAAGCAAATAAGTGCCAGTTTTTCTCGCGCGCGTTAGGATCTGGGTTGTCTGAGACTGGCAGCCACCCGGTGCCATTCACCCGATGGTACTCGGCGCGCACCATCCAGGAACGGCTGATGTCCCAGCGCACGCCGACCGTCCAATCGCGAGCAAAGCGGGTGTGGCGAGGGCGACGGGTCAAAGCGGCAAATTTTCTGCCGCTCGTATCGTCGCGGTCGGCAAAAAACACGTCATAGCGGCCAACCAGCTCGAGTTTAGGCAAGATCCGATAGGCTACCTGAAGATAATAACTCTCCCCAGTATCGCTGCGATCTGGCAAAAATCGCCCAAAATCTCGGAGCTTGACAAAACGCAACGCATACTCTCCGGTGACGGTGAACTTCTCGCCTTCGTATTGGGCCGAGAAGATGACCGGCACCAAGGTCGTCTCCCCAGCCTGGAAGGGATTGGCTCCCTTAGGATCGTAACGCGGGCGAACCTGGCCGCTGGTGATAGCTAAGCGCAAAGATCCTGCTGGAGACTCGTAGGTCAAACGCCCCAGGTACGATAACCTAGTCTTGAAGCGCCCAGGCAAGTTACGGCTCACGACCAAGCGCTCAAACTCTTTATCCTGTATCCCATTCGGCCACCCTACCGCAAACCGAAGCGACCATTCTCCCCACGCCGTGGTGTACTCTCCATACACCTGTCCACCGTCACTAGCCAGTCCCAAGTTGCGCGTGCGGTCGAAATAAATGCTTTGCGGCAGAAAGATCGTTGGGCGGGTAAAAGCCACGTCGCGGGTCTCATTGTACAGACCATACGGATTTTTCACCCGCCCAAAGGCGATTCCGGCTCGGCCTTGGACATCTGACCAAAGCGTGTAGTCGGCCAAGGCATAATCCAGGCGAAACTCTTTGGGGTTGACCTCCCCGGAACGGCGAAACAGACCCTGGGCCGAAATGAGCACAGGACCAAAAGGGCGGGTGGAGAGATTGATCCCAGCTTCGGTGAAATCTAAGCTTCCGTCCTCGCTGTCGCCAAAAAATCGGTTGGCCGAGGTCAGCACGAACCCCTGACTCACAAAGCCATGGGTCTGAGATGTGGCCAACCATTCCTGCCCCATGGCTCGGCAGGCGTTGGCCAACACCCACAATATCAGCCCGACCCCAAATCGTCTCATAGGTGACGCTCTTAAAACCCCACCTTAAAACATAGCCCGCCGGCTCTCAGCGGACCGTGACCGCTTTCACCGAAGCGTCAAGGTGGTCTCTGCCGATATAGCCTATCGCCCCTTGGCTTGAGGCGACTTTTTCCTGCATTTCTTCTATCGTTTCGACTTCAATTGGAGCCTGGCCGGTTCCGGAAAACACGCCGCGATCCCAAGCCCGCCGCAACTGGTGGGGATACACATTGAGAATCTGCTTGCAGAAAGCTTGGTGTAAGGGACGATCGTCCGGCAGAACGAACACCTGGATAGGCGTGCCGTCCGGCCAAGTCCTTCTGCGCATAAAAAAAATCGCCCGCAGCTCATTGCGGGATAGAGCATCAACGACCACGCTGGGAGAGGCAACGACCGTGGGAGAGAAATCCTCCCCATAAAGCATG
This sequence comes from Methylohalobius sp., assembly GCA_026415315.1. GTDB lineage: Bacteria > Pseudomonadota > Gammaproteobacteria > Methylococcales > Methylothermaceae > Methylohalobius. Next base: position 60,847 of record JAOAHI010000001.1, on the reverse strand, counting down.
CGGCCGATCACCAAGATCGGCACAAAGACTAACCATCTCCACGCAGGTCGCGCCAACCCCTCCCCCTTTGTGTCCGCCGACCCAGCTCAAATTTACAAACGACCGCGGGCGGTCAAGAAGCTTTTAGGATCGATGGGAACCGATTCTGGAGCCAGTAACTTGGCCAGTTCTAGGAGCGCCTGACGATAGACCTCGCGCTTGAAATAAACCACCTCTCTCACTGGCTGCCAATACTCCACCCAGCGCCAGGCGTCGAACTCGGGCCGGCGGCAGCGGTCTAGACAAATGCGGTCTTCGCAGGTTTGCAATCGCAATAAAAACCAAACTTGTTTCTGCCCTATGCACAGCGGAAACGAATTACGCCGGATATACCGTTCTGGAAGCCGATACCGCAACCAATCTTGAGTGCGGCCGATCACCTCGACGTCTTTGTGGGCGAGACCGGTTTCCTCGTGCAGCTCGCGAAACATAGCTGCCTCGGGGCTTTCTTTGGCCTTGATCCCCCCTTGGGGAAACTGCCAAGAGCGCATCCCGATCCGGCGCGCCCAAAACACCTGCCCCGCCTTGTTGCACAAGACAATGCCTACGTTTAATCGATACCCTTCATCATCGACCATGGCTTAAAAGCCACAACTTAATTTGATGATAAAATTCAAAGCTCATCGAAATAACCTACACAACCCGTTCCATCATCGCAAGTGGACTTGAGAGCTTCCCTGACTCTTTTTGACCTGGACAACACCCTGTTAGGCGGCGACAGCGACTATCTGTGGGGCCAATTCTTAGTAGAACAAGGGATTGTTGATCGCGATGAGTACGAATCAGCTAATCGCCGTTTTTATGCCGACTACCGGCAAGGCCGGCTAGATATCGAGGCGTTTTTAGCTTTTTCGTTAAAACCTTTAAGCCAGAACTCCGTGGAATTCCTGAACGCGCTACGCCAGCGCTTTGTGCGCGAGAAAATCATGCCCTTGATTCTGCCAGCCGCTAGAGCCTTAGTGAAATATCACAAAAAGCGCGGGGATGTATTGGCGATCGTCACTGCCACTAATGCCTTTGTCACCAAGCCTATCGCTGGCTTGTTCGGCATAGAACATCTGCTCGCTACCGAACCGGAATTGGCACAAGGCCGTTACACCGGACGCTTTATTGGCGTTCCCTGCTTTCAGCACGGCAAGGTTCTACGCCTGCAGGAATGGCTTAAGGACAAGGAGCTTGAGCTCAACGCCGCTACTTTTTACAGCGACTCCCAGAACGATTTGCCCTTGCTTGAGCACGTCGGCCATCCGATCGCAGTCGATCCCGACCCCATTCTGGAAGCGACTGCAAGACAAAAAAACTGGACAATTCTCTCTTTACGCCAATCGCCTGAACCGGTGCGCAGAAGTGGCCCGCCGTGGCCACATCTGTGAGCTTGCTTTTACTTTTTGCGCACCCAATAATGAAACACCCCATCGTCTTCTTTATGGCGTAAAATGACGTTCCCCGTCTGCTCGGCAAATACCCCAAAGTCCAGAATCGAGGCTGGATCGGTGGCAATTACATGGATGACTTCCCCGCTTTTCATCTCGCTTAAAGCTTTTTTTAGGCGCAAAAGCGGCAGGGGGCAATTCAGCCCGCTGGTATCTAGTTCCCGGTAGCATTCCATAGGATTAGGTACTGGACAGCGATGGGCTTTGAATGATAGCAAACTTGGGCCTGGCTTGATGGACTTTCTCCCGGTCTTCTTAAGAGTAGCGCAAAAGCCGTGTCTGATTGTAGGCGGAGGGAAAGTCGCCCTACGCAAGGCGGAATGGTTATGGCGTGCGGGAGCTTCGGTGACCGCGTTGGCCCCAACTTTTCACCCGGATTTTAAGCAAATGGCTACCACTGGCCGCGTGAGCCTCAAAAACAAGGCCTTTGAACCTAAGGATATAGAAGGTTTTTTCCTGGTGATCGCGGCTACCGACGACCGAGACCTTAACGCTCACGTGGCTGCTTGTGCTCGCCGACTCGGCCTCCTGGTCAACGCCGTCGACCAACCTGAAGCGTGTGACTTCATCCTGCCTGCCGTTGTGGACCGTTCGCCTGTTGTTCTTGCCGTCTCCAGTGGGGGGCAGGCGCCCGTCCTCTCACGCCTGCTCAAAACCACGCTGGAAAGCCTAATTCCAACCAACTTTGGCCAGTTGGCTGAACTGGCCGGCCGCTTTCGCTCTCGGGTAAAACAAGCACTTCCGAGCCCCAATCTACGCCGCAGGTTTTGGGAGCAAACCCTTAAGGGCCCAGCCGGCGAGTTGCTGCTTTCGGGTCAAACCGAAGCTGCCGCTGAGGAAATGGCTAAAGCGCTTAAGGCTGCCTCAGAACGAAGACAGGCCACCGGCTATGTGGCCCTGGTAGGGGCTGGGCCAGGCGATCCGGATTTATTGACCCTACGCGCTTTGCGTTTGCTCCAAGAGGCCGATGTCGTGGTATACGACCGCCTAGTCTCACCCGAGATCCTAAACTTAGTGCGACGCGACGCAGACAAACTGTATGCTGGCAAAGCCCGAGCCGAATCGGGTTTGCCGCAGGAGCAAATCAACCAGTTATTGGTTCGCTTGGCTCGAGAAGGCAAGCGGGTAGTGCGGCTCAAAGGGGGAGATCCATTTGTATTTGGGCGCGGCGGAGAGGAAATCGAGACCCTGGCCAATACAGAAATTCCTTTCCTAGTTGTACCCGGTATCACCGCCGCGCTCGGGTGCGCCAGCTATGCTGGCATTCCCCTTACCCATCGCGACTATGCTCAATCCTGCCTGTTCGTCACCGGCCACCGCCAAGGAGACAGGCCAAATCTGGACTGGGAAAAACTCGTTGTCCCACGACAAACGTTGGTGATTTACATGGGACTGCTCGGCCTTGAAGAGATTTGCCAGGCGTTGATTCAGCACGGAATGTCGCCCGATATGCCAGCAGCCCTGATCGAATCTGGTACCACACCCCGTCAGCGGGTGACCGTTGCGACGGTTGCCACCTTGTCCAAAATAGCTAGAGAAAAGCTCGCCCACGCCCCTACCCTCATTATCATCGGCGAGGTGGTCAGGCTGCGCGCTAAACTCGCCTGGTTTCAAGAAAAACAAAAAAACTTTGGCCCGGAGATTCCGGGCCAAAGGGAAAAAGCGCTGAACTTTATTTACCGCAAGCTTTGATCTTAGCATCTAAACTGGCTGGTTTCTGCGCTTTGCCCTTGCCTTCGGCCACCGCTTGCAGGTATGCATACAAGGCGTTCAAGGCCTGCTCTTCGGTCATGCAGGCGTTTTTCACCAATCCGATCTCCATTATCTGAGGCGCCATCGCGACCATGACGGTGCCAGGACGGCCGTTCTTCACTACGTTGATGAACTCTTCCTTACTCAGCTTCTTGATGCTCTGGGTTAGATCTGGGAAGGGCCGCACATCGTGGCAGGTTCCACACCCCCGCCCGGCAGCCCGTTCGTAGATCTTCATCCCTAAAAACAAGTTTTCTTCGGGAGTGAACTCGACTGCCGAGGCCATACCTACCATCGCAGCAAGGGCCGTACTAAAAACCAGCTTGGTTAAACTCATTCTGTTCCTCCTTTACGATTTAATGGTGACAACAAGATACCAGCCGCTCGTTGAACCTGAACTGAACTGATCGTGCAATTATTTTCAAACATAAACTTTTTAATTCTATCAAATCCATTATTGAAAGCTTACAGGAATTTTTCCTAGTTCACGGGTGGCCTTGAACTCGATCTTTGGCCATCGCTCCTGAACTAGCTCTAGATTTACTCGGCTGGGAGCCAAATAGACTAGGAACCCGCCTCCGTCTTCGGCCAAATAATCAAAGCTCCTGCGTTTGAATTCCTCAAGCAGTTTTAAGTCGTCCGTTTCTACCCAGCGAGCTGTGACCACGCCGACTGGCTCAAAGCCGCAATCGGCATTGTACTCATCCCTGAGCCTAAAGGCAGTCACATCGAACTGCAACATCCCTACCGCGCCTAAAATCAAGTCATTGTTCTTAAGCGGCTTAAACACCTGGACTGCTCCCTCCTCGCTGAGCTGAATTAACCCCTTATGCAGCGCTTTGGCGCGCAGAGGATCGCGCAGTACGACTCGACGAAACAACTCCGGAGCAAAAAAAGGAATGCCGCCAAACCTAAGCTTTTCACCTTGGGTGAAGGTATCGGCAACTTGGATCGTACCGTGATTGTAAAGGCCAATGATGTCTCCCGGCCAAGCTTCCTCGACATGCTGGCGGCTTTGCGCTTGAAACGTAATGGCGTTGCTCGCAGTCATAGTTTTGCCTAGACGCACGTGGTAAAGCTTCATCCCCTTTTGATACCGACCCGAACAGACTCGGATAAATGCAATCCGGTCGCGGTGCAATGGGTCCATATTAGCCTGGATCTTGAATACAAACCCAGTAAAATCCGGCTCTTCAGGTGCCACCGCCCGCTCCTGCGCCAAACGCGACTGAGGCGAAGGCGCATAGCGAGCCAACGCGTCCAAAAGCTCCAGCACGCCGAAATTGTTGAGCGCCGAACCGAATAAAACCGGGGTTTGCTGGCCTGCCAGATACGCCTGATGATCGAACAGGTGGCTCGCGCCTCGCACTAACTCGATTTCCTCACGTAACTCCCGGGCCTGATCGCCTAGCCTTTGGTCCAAAGCCGGATTGTCTAAACCTTTTATCACTTCGCCTTTGGCGATACGGTCGTGGTGGCGGGCTTCATACAGATGCGTGGCGTCCTCATACAGGTGATATACCCCTTTGAAGCGCCGACCCATACCGATCGGCCAGGTGAGAGGAGCGCAGCGAATAGCCAGTACCTGTTCGATTTCATCCAAAAGCTCTATAGGGTCGCGACCCTCGCGATCGAGCTTGTTGATAAAAGTGAGAATAGGCGTCGTCCGAAGACGGCACACTTCCATCAATTTAACAGTCCGTTCTTCTACTCCCTTAGCGCTGTCGATCACCATCAAGGCTGAATCCACTGCCGTCAAAGTACGGTAGGTATCTTCAGAGAAGTCAGCATGGCCAGGCGTGTCAAGCAGATTCATCAAGCAGCCTTGATGCTCGAACTGCATCACAGAGGTAGTCACCGAAATCCCGCGCTGCTTCTCCAACTCCATCCAGTCGGAGGTAGCATGGCGCGAAGCCTTGCGCCCTTTGATTGCACCGGCGAGTTGGATCGCTCCACCGAACAAAAGTAACTTCTCCGTAAGGGTAGTCTTGCCTGCGTCGGGATGAGAGATAATGGCGAAGGTACGGCGCCTTTGGATTTCCTGAAGCGGCCCGTTCATACGATTTTTTCAAGCATAAATTTTTAGATTATATTTCAAATCTATAATCAATGCGTCCTGCTTTCATTCCTGCCGCTTCGTGGTACTCTATAGCGATTTGAATTCGTTGTGAGGCCATCGTCATGGCAAACCACATTTCTTCTGAAGCTAACAAAAACGGGGGCAGCTTCACTCTAATCGACGAGCGCACTGGCAAGCATTACCAACGCCCACTGCTGCATGGCACCCTCGGACCACCAGCCATCGATATCCGCAGTTTTTATGGCAGCGCTGAGGTGCTAACGTTCGATCCTGGTTTCACCTCGACCGCCTCGTGCAAATCGGCCATCACTTTCATAGACGGGGAAAAAGGCATCCTCTTGTACCGCGGCTATCCTATTCAACAATTGGCCACCCACAGCGACTACATGGAGGTATGCTATCTGTTGCTCTACGGAGAGCTGCCTTCGTCGGAGGAAAAAGCCGAGTTCGAGCGCGACATCAAGCGCCACACATTACTCCACGACCAACTCATGCTGTTTTTCCGCGGCTTTACCCGCAAATCCCATCCTATGGCTATCATGGTGGGGGTGGTTGGGGCACTGTCGGCTTTTTATCACGACGACATGGATATCACCGACCCAGAGCAGCGCATGTTGGCCGCTTATCGGATTATCGCCAAGATGCCCACTATCGGCGCCTACGCTTATCGCTACGCCATGGGTTGGCCTCTCGTTTACCCCCAGAATCGCTTGAACTATGCTGAAAACCTTCTTTATCTGACCTTTTCCAACCCGACTGAGGAATATCAGCTTAATCCAGTGTTGGTCAAGGCGCTGGATCGCATCCTCATCCTTCATGCTGACCACGAACAAAACGCTTCCACGTCCACCGTTCGCCTAGCCGGCTCCTCGGGTGCCAACCCATTCGCCTGCATCGCGGCTGGCATTGCCTCCCTGTGGGGGCCGTCCCACGGCGGGGCCAACGAGGCGGTGTTGAAGATGCTGATGGAAATCGGCCACAAAAGCCGCATTCCCGAATACATTGCCCGCGCCAAGGACAAAAACGATCCTTTTCGGCTGATGGGATTTGGCCACCGCGTCTACAAACATTATGATCCACGCGCTGAGATCATGCGCCAAACTTGTTACGAGGTCTTGGAAGCGTTGGGACGACGCGACGACCCTTTGCTGGAATTGGCGATGGAACTCGAGCGGATCGCTTTGCAGGATGAGTATTTCATCGAACGCAAGCTGTATCCCAACGTAGACTTTTATACCGGCATCGTGCTCCGGGCTATGGGCTTTCCTACCAACATGTTCACGGTGCTGTTCGCTATCGGTCGCACCGTAGGCTGGGTAGCGCACTGGAAGGAGATGGTCTCCGACCCAAGCACTAAAATTGGCCGGCCACGCCAAATTTATGTTGGCCATCCGCCGCGCGAATACCTCCCCATGGATCAGCGGCCCAGTCCAGGTCGTCGCACGTGGAGTCGGTACTGGGGGGATGGCGAAAATCCGGTGTAAGTCCCTTCTTGCGCTCGCTCTGGCCCTTGCGGCTTGCGCACCTCCTCGCCACCAGGCAGGAAACCAACCGACCCAATCGCCGCCCCTACAGGTGACACAGCGCTATGTGGAGACGGCTGCCCGCCTGCCACCAGCTGAGCGCTCCCAATACCTGTTGCGCGCAGCGCAAGCGCTGTATCGAACGGGCGATAAAAAGAGCGCGCGGCAGGTTCTCTCCGGATTATTAGACCCTAGTCGGCTGTCTGCTCCTGACCGCATCGCTTTAGCCTTCCTCAAAGCCAGCTTGGCGCTAGACGAGAGCGATACTGCTTCCGCCCAAGAGGCGCTAAACGCGCTTGACCCGAACGAGTTACCCGATCACCTGCGCAAAGATTATCACCAGCTTAGGGCCCGCGCCTTCGCCCTGCAGGGCGATTTGATCGGGGGCCTACGCGAGCGAGTAAGCCTGGGCCAGTGGCTGAAAACGCTCAAAGAGATCGAAGACAACAACCAGGCCATTTTCGAGGCCCTTGAGCTTTTGCCAACTGAAGTATTGGCAGGTCTGAAAGCTAAGCCGAAAAGCGATTTAGCCGGCTGGTTCGAGTTGGCACGGATTTTAAAATCCCATCCTTATCGCTCTCAGGACTTGGACCTCGCCGTGGAGAAATGGCGCCAAACCTATTCTTACCATCCTGCCGATCAGGCCCGTTTCCTAGAGCGTCTAATCGTGCGTCGGATCCCTCCGTTACCCCAGTATAAAACCCCACACAAAATCGCGCTTCTTTTGCCTCGCTCCGGGCCCTTTCAGGCCGCCGCCGACGTCATCCGCCACGCTATTGAGTCCGTGCGCTCGCTGCCTAATGAGTTCCCCCAGCTGGAATGGACTGAATACGACAGCACCGCCGCTGACCCTCTTACCCAATACCAGCATGCGACTAATCAAGGAGTGGAACTGATCCTCGGCCCTTTGCAGAAACCGGAGCTGGAGCGCCTGACAAGTCTTACCCATTTTAACCCGCCGGTGCTTGCTTTCAACGCGATCGATGGGATAAGCCGGCCCGGTCTATATCAGTTCGCCTTGCCACCGGAGGAAGGGGTAGCACAAGTGGCCAACAGCGCTTTTGCCCACGGCCACCAGCGCGCTTTAGTCTTAGTGGCGGCTAACCAGGCAGGCGATAGGATCGCCAACTTTTTCTTGGCGTACTGGGAAAAACTAGGCGGGCGAGTGCTAGAAATCCAGCGTTATCCCGCTGCTGCAGACCCTTCCGCCGCTATCCGCCGGCTGCTGAACTTAGACGAGAGTGAGCGTCGTTTCGAGCAGCTGCGTCCAATCGTGGGAGAGGTCCACTTCACGCCTCGCGTCCGCAAAGACGCCGACTTCATTTTCCTCTATGCTACGCCCGAGCAAGGGCGTTTGATCAAACCGCAGCTCGTGTTTTACCGCGCCGAATATCTGCCGGTCTATGCCACCTGGGATATCTATGCCGGCCACCCTAATCCCAGCCAAGATCGAGATTTGGAAGGCATCCGCTTTTGCGACCTCCCCTGGCTACTGCAAGGTGAACACGAGGCAGCGCCCACAGTCGCCGACTTTGAAGCCAAGTGGGGACCTCACTCAGGCGCTTATTTGCGCTTGGCCGCTTTGGGCATCGACGCTTACCGCATTCCTAGCCGCTTGCTCGGTATAGGCGGCCGCTATGCCGGAGTGAGCGGCATCTTAACCTTAGACGACAGCGGCCGGATCCGACGGCAGCTGACGTGTGCCGAATTTCGCCAGGGCGTGCCAGTCATTTATGGCCTGGCCCCGGATTCTATCCATGACCAACCGCCATCTTCTCGGCCGCCAAGCTGAAGAGCATGCCCTCTTTTTCTTAAAGCGGCATGGACTCAGATTGCTCGCACGCAACTACCGTTCTCGCTTCGGAGAAATCGACTTGATTCTGCTCGATGAGAGCGTCTTGGTCTTTGCCGAAGTTCGTTGCCGGGCAAATCCTCGTTTCGGAGGTGCTCTAGAAAGCATTACCTCAGGCAAGCAAAAACGCCTGCTCCAAACCGCCCAACACTATCTCTCTCGCCATCCGTACGATGGTCCGATCCGCTTTGACGTGCTAGCTCTGACTCCTACCTCTTGGGGGTTTGATCTAGAGTGGATACGTAACGCCTTTTAGGTAGGATTCTCTAACGCCATCGCTAACGCACAACGGGCAGTCAACAGCCCAACCGCCAAGGGATAAATCAGATAATACGCGGGAAGCAACAAACTAGCCACCACCAGCCCAGCCAACAAGCGCGGGTCAAACCACCATTGTCTGGCCAGTTTGGTGAGCAAGCGCCGCTCCTCAACTTCCAGGCGTTCGCGCTGGCCGAGGACAAAATATCCAGTCGTGGCATCGAGCAGAACGAAATACACCGGATAGGCTTTGAATACCGGCGCCTCGTAAGAAAAAATCGGCAACCACCCGGCCAGCCACAACCACAGGCTGCCCCACAGTAAAAGGTCATAGGCCCGCTGCGGTGCCAGCCAGCCCCGCCAACCCAGCACCACGGCCACCACAACCGCGAAGCCCCCTGCTAAACCAAGCCAAGGGGAGGAAAACCACTTAGACCCCTGCGGCAGCCACCAAAACACCAAGACCAGGCCCGCCGCTGTTGAGGTAAACCCTGGAAAGATGAAGTTATGCGGCCTCACCCCTTTACCCTGCCCAAGCGCAGCGACAAGTCCACTGCTTTGAGGTGCTTGGTCAATGCGCCGATTGAAATTCGATCCACTCCTGTCTCAGCCACTTGGCGCACGTTGTCCAAGTCGATATTGCCTGATGCTTCCAAAAATACTTTGTGCTGCATCATCTGCCTGGTCAGCGCCACCGCCTGCCGCAGCTCCTCCAGAGAAAAGTTGTCCAAAAGCACAATGTCTGCCCCCGCGGCCAGGGCCTCCTCCAACTCTTGTAACGACTCCACTTCCACTTCAATAGAAAAGCCGGTATTCAAAGCCTTAGCTTTAGCTATAGCTGCGCGGATGGAGCCTGCAGCCAGGATGTGGTTTTCCTTGATCAGAATGCCATCGAAGAGGCCAAAACGGTGGTTCTGACACCCTCCAACTCTGACCGCATACTTTTGTAACCTGCGAAGGCCGGGCAAGGTTTTGCGGGTATCCAGAATCACTGCCTGGGTGCCGGCCACAGCTTGAGCAAAACGGCGTGCCAAAGTGGCTGTGCCGGACAAGGTCTGAAGCAAGTTGAGAGCAGTGCGCTCGCCGGTAAGCAAAGAGCGGGCGGACCCTTGGAGACGACACAGACATGCTCCAGCCGGGGCCTCTTCGCCCTCTTCCACCTGCCAGACAAACCGGCAGTGGGGATCGAGTTCTAAAAACACGGCCTCAAACCAGGCCCTGCCGCATAAAACCATAGGCTCACGGCAAATCACCTCCGCCTCAGCGATCAGGAACTCTGGAATAATGCCAACGGTGATATCCCCCGTCCCTACGTCCTCGGCCAAAAAACGGCGGACCTCATCGCGTGAGACTTTCATCGCACAGGCTCCAGATATTCAACTGTCAGCTGCACCGCGCGCGAGCCTTGGAACTGGTCGAGATCCAACCGATACGCCAAGCGCAGCTCGTGGCAATCAAGAGGCGAAAAATCCTTCGCCTTATCGTCTAGGTTGAAAGCGACGGCTTTCAGCCAAGGCCCTTGTGCTGGACGTACAGATAACCGCAGATGGCGATCCTTAACGAGCGCGGCCGATTGCACCTCGAATTCGCCATGGAACAGAGGTTCTGGGAAACCTTGCCCCCAAGGGCCGGCAAAACGCAGCTCAGTCGCTAAAGACGAGGAGAAATCCACAGAGTTTAGATAACCATCGGTATAAATGGCCTCCTCAGCCGAGAGCCGAGCCAGATAAGCCGCCAATCGCTCAGCAAACAAAGCGGAAAAACGCGGATAATTCTCAGGCTGTAGGGACAATCCAGCCGCCATCGCGTGGCCACCGTAACGCGCGATGAGGCCAGGGTGACTGGCGTCGATCTCCGCCAGCAAGTCGCGGATATGAAGGCCAGGAATGGAGCGAGCCGAACCTTTAAGCAAGCCGTCTCTTCCGAGTGCGAAGGCGATAGCCGGTACTTTAAGCCGATCTCGAAGCCTAGCCGCCAGAATTCCAACCACCCCCTCGTGCCAAGAAGGGGCAAATAAGCATGGCACACGCGATCCATCGGTTATCGAATCCAGGTAGGCTGCGGCCTCAGCCTGCATCTTCGCTTCGATCCTCTGCCGCTCGCGGTTGAGACTGTCCAAGCGCCGAGCTAAAACTCTGGCCTCTTCTAAATTCTCACTCAGCAAGCAACGAATTCCTAACGTCATGTCCTCCAGCCGTCCGGCAGCGTTCAGGCGCGGCCCTAAAGCAAACCCTAAATCCGCTGCCACCACCTCTTCGCGACAGCATCCAGCCACCTCCAACAGCGCCTGAATGCCCGGACAAGGCGCACGGCGTATTTGCTTAAGCCCATGATAAACCAAGATGCGGTTGAGACCATCCAATGGCACCACGTCGGCCACCGTTCCCAACGCAACTAGATCGAGCAATTCTTTAAGCTTAGGTTCGGCGATTCCCCGCCGACTAAACCAGCCCTCCTTCCGAAGTTCCGCCCGGAGCGCGCACAGCACATAAAACATCACCCCCACTCCAGCTAAGGCTGTACTCGGGAAAATCGATCCTGACAGATTGGGATTGACGATGGCATCGGCTTCCGGTAGCTTCTCGCCAGGCAAATGGTGGTCGGTGACTAGGACTTCCATGCCGGCCGATTTAGCGGTTTGAACCCCGGGCAAGCTAGAGATGCCGTTGTCCACCGTGAGCAGAACCTGGGGCCTGCGGCTTAATACCGCCTCAACTAGGCCGGGAGTTAGCCCATAACCCAAGCGAAAGCGGTCGGGGACGACGAAATCGACCTGCTGCGCTCCCAAAGCGCGCAAGCCTTTAACCGCCACTGCACACGCAGTGGCGCCGTCCGCGTCGTAATCGGCCACCACCAAAATCCGCTTTTGCTCGCGCACAGCATTCCCTAGGCGCTCGGTCATGGCTGCCATCCCCGGAAGCAAAAAAGGCGAAGGCAGACGAGACAAGGAGTAATCCAAGTCCTCAACGGATAGAACGCCGCGGCCAAGATAAACTCTTTTAAGCACAGGATGCAGGCGCTCTGGCAAAGAGTGCACCGCTGGCAGCGGACGTGCGATCAGGGGCTTGCGGTTCAAAGCCGATCCAAGATCGCGCGCCGGACTGCATCTAGCTCCGCCGCCACCACTCGAGGGGTCACTTGGCACTGGCGGATAGCGGTGTCTGGGTCCTTAAGTCCGGTTCCGGTGAGCGTGCAGACAATGGTAGCGCCTTCTGGAATCTTGCCGATTTTAAGATCGTGCAGGGCACCGGCGACCGAAACCGCCGAGGCAGGCTCACAAAAAATCCCCTCGTGCTCAGCAAGCAGCTTCTGCGCCCTTAAAATTTCTGCATCGGAAAAACTAGCAAACCACCCCCCCGACTCGCGCTGCGCTGCCCAAGCTCCCTCCCAAGACTGAGGATGGCCGATGCGGATAGCGGTGGCGACGGTTTCGGGATGGTCCACTGGCGTGCCGCGGACGAAAGGAGCAGCTCCCTCGGCCTGATAGCCACACATCACCGGGCGCTTTTTGGCCACCCCATCGCAGTAGTACTCGCAATAACCTCTCCAATAGGCAGTGATGTTACCGGCGTTACCCACGGGCAGGCAGTGATAATCGGGGGCTTCGCCCAGGGCGTCCACGATCTCGAAGGCGGCGGTTTTTTGACCTTCTATGCGATAAGGGTTAATCGAGTTGACGATAGAGACTGGAGCATGCGCGGCGATCTCCCGCACCAAGCGCATGCCCGCATCAAAATCGCCCTGGATCTGGATCACCTCGGCCCCATACATCAGCGCTTGGGCGAGCTTACCCAGCGCAACCTTCCCTTCCGGAATCAGTACAAACGCTAAAATTCCGGCGCGCGCCGCATAGGCTGCGGCCGAAGCCGAAGTGTTGCCGGTCGAAGCACATAAAATCGCGCGGCTGCCCTCCTCCCGCACCGCTCGAGTCACGGCTACGGTCATGCCGCGGTCCTTGAACGAGCCAGTCGGATTCAAACCCTCGAATTTAACATAGATCTTTGCCTCTTTGCCGATCTGGCGCGAGAGGTTTTCCAACTGGATCAAAGGGGTATTGCCTTCGCATAGGCTGATAGGTGGGGTTTGGACGGCAAGCGGCAGGCGATTGCGATAACGATCTATAACGCCGTTATAACGATTCATGATTACTCCAGGGTTTCCAGGCGAATGCGGTGCACAGGAGCCTTGACTGTAGGTAGGGACTCGATCTTTTTAGCAGCTGCATCCAAAGCGCTCTCCCGCACCTTGTGGGTGAGGAAAATCAAGGGCACGTCCTGCTGCGAAGGCTTTGGCTCTTTCTGGATCACCGCCTCAATCGAGATATCATGGTCGGCGAGGAAGCGAGCAATGTCAGCCAGCACCCCAGGTTGATCGGCTACCCTCAGATGTAGGTAATAGGCGGTCTCCACCTCGCCCATGGGCAAAACCCGTAAATCGCTCAACGCATCCGGCTGGAAGGCCAAATGCGGAACCCGGTTCTCGGGATCGGCAGTCATGGCTCGCACCACGTCCACTAAATCGGCCCCCACCGCCGATGCGGTAGGCTCAGCGCCAGCACCTGGTCCATAGTACAAGGTGGGCCCAACCGCATCGCCTTTAACCACGACTGCATTCATCACCCCCTCAACATTGGCCAACAGGCGCCGAGCGGGAATCAAGCACGGATGAACGCGAAGCTCTATTCCTTCGCCGCTGCGACGGGCGATGCCAAGAGACTTGATCCGATATCCTAGTTCCTCGGCGTAACGGATATCCTCTGGGGTAATGCGGGTGATCCCTTCGGTATAAACGCTGGCAAACTTAAGCGGGATGCCAAAAGCAATCGCCGCCAGAATAGTTAGCTTGTGAGCAGCGTCTATTCCCTCCACGTCTAAACTTGGGTCGGCTTCGGCGTAACCCAAGGCCTGGGCTTCTTTGAGCACCTCGGCAAACTCGCGTCCCTGCTCACGCATCGCGCTGAGGATAAAATTGCAGGTGCCGTTGATGATCCCAGCCACCCACTCGATCCGATTGCCGGCCAACCCCTCCCTGAGGACCTTGATAATCGGGATACCACCAGCCACCGCGGCTTCAAAAGCCACCATCACCCCACGCTGCGAAGCACGGGCGAAGATTTCGTTACCGTGCAGGGCAATCAGAGCCTTGTTGGCAGTGACCACGGGTTTACCCAGCTCGATGGCGCGCAGTATCAACTCCTTGGCCGGCGAGATACCGCCGATCAACTCGGCGACAACCTCGACCTCAGGGTCTTCTACCACCTGCCAAGGGTCAGTAACCAAGCGCATGCCCTCGACCGAATAAAGGCGGGGTTTTGACGGATCGCGAGTGAAAACGGTGGTAATCCTCAGCTCGCGGCCGGCGCGGCGAGCAATTTCCTGAGCATTACGCGCCAACACCCGCACCGTTCCACCGCCTACGGTGCCGAATCCTAAAAGACCTATTTTGACCGGCTGCACAGCTCCCTCCTTTACAATACCCCATCTCGCCGCATCATTTGGCGAATCCCGCGGATGGCCTGGCGGGTGCGGTGTTTATTTTTGATGAGGCTAAAAAGCACATATCCCTCCCCCTAATGACCAAAACCGACCCCAGGAGAAACTGCAACTTTCGCTTCTAAAAGCAGCTTTTTGGAAAACTCAAGCGACCCCATGGTCCGGTAGGGCTCGGGCACTGGCGCCCAGACAAACATGGTGGCTTTGGGTTTTTCCACCTGCCAGCCCAAGTGGTTCAAACCATCGCACAACACATCGCGCCGCCTGCGATAGGTTTCGCGAATCTCGGTCACGCACTCTTGCGGCCCTTCCAAAGCCGTGATCGCAGCGATCTGGATCGGCGTAAACATCCCATAATCGAGATAGGATTTGATCCGGCCCAGCGCCGCCACCAGCTCACGGTTGCCGCACATGAACCCTACCCGCCAGCCAGGCATGTTGTAGCTTTTGGATAAAGTAAAAAACTCCACCGCTAAGTCTAACGCTCCTGGCACCTGCAAAATGGAAGGCGCCTCATACCCGTCGAACACGATGTCCGCATAGGCCAAATCGTGCACCACCCAGATTTTGTGCTCGCGGGCAAAGGCGATAACGCGCTCAAAAAACGGGAGATCCACGCACTGGGCTGTAGGATTAGCCGGGAAATTCAGGATCAGCATTTTTGGCTTAGGCCAAAGATCTATGATCGCCTGCTCCAGTTCCTCAAAAAAATCCCGCCCAGACATCAAGGGTACATGGCGCACATCGGCGCCGGCGATCACGCAGCCATAGGGATGGATGGGATAAGCCGGATTAGGTACCAGCACCGTATCCCCAGGCCCCAAGGTCGCCAGCGCCAAGTGCGCCAGCCCCTCTTTGGAACCGATGGTGACGATGGCCTGGGTTTCTGGGTCGAGTTGGACGTTGAAGCGGTACGTGTACCAATCGCAGATCGCTTTGCGCAGGCGGGGAATCCCTTTGGACTGGGAATAGCGATGAGTAGTCTCGCGCTGGGCAGCTTCCACTAACTTGGCAACGACGTGCTTAGGCGGCGGCTGGTCAGGATTGCCCATGCCGAAATCGATGATGTCTTCCCCCTCTGCGCGCTGCTTCGCCTTGAGCTGGTTGACGATGGCAAAAACATACGGCGGCAGGCGTTTAATGCGTTGAAATTCTTCCATTCCATTTACAAACGGAGGTTGCCAAAAAAATATTGTCTATCAGCAGTGAGAAAGGTGCAACGCTAGGCTGAAGGCAAAGCCAGCTCCAACGATACCCCTCGTGAAAGTCTGGCCATGAAAGCCCTTACCCATTTATAAAGCCCCATCGGGATTACCCGGTGGGGCTTACATGGTGAAAGGAGTAACTATGGGATAATGCGCCAAAGATTAACCGTACCGGTGATCTCGTTGGCTACGAGAAGTAAAGGCGTATGGAGTGGGCTATCTTTGGCCCCAATAAAGCGAACGATCTCCGGGCCGCTGTCTGGCCCCACCTGAGCCGTATCATAACGACGGGTATTAAGATAAGTGACAAAGCGCGGCGCCTTAAGATCGCTGAGATCATACACCAACACACCGCCGACGCGCTCCAAGCCAATAAATGCGTAAAGCTGGTCACCGACTGCACCCACCGCTACGCCTTCCGGCTCTGGTCCTTTGTTATCGGAGCGATCGTCGAAAGTATTGGCAGTGTTATTGCCATTGAAATTCTTCGGTACTAAAGCTGCAGTCCGCACCTCAAGTTCGGAGCCGGAGTCGTATATCTGGGCGCCGCTTTGAGCATCCCAGATCGAAAACGAGCGTGTGCCAAACATATATGGCTGGCTCATATCGCCCAGCGGCGGATGGCGCGTCACTGTCAAGCGGCCCAATTGCAGATTATCGCTCAAGGTGGGGCGAATTTCACTTGGGTAGCTATTTCGGACATCGCGAGCTCGTACTTCTTCATTCAGCCCTGGATAATCGCGCGCATCCCCCTCGTTGGCAGTGATCAGATAGCTGCGGCCGGCAACGACGAAGTGATCCACCGCATCCGGCTGATACATACCATAAATCGGCCAGGGGCGAATGTTGATTACATTGTCGCGATCGGAAGCATCCAATCCCGTTGTCTTAACGATCCCCAAAAGCACCGGCTCTGGCTCATAGCCTGGTATTAAACTAAAAGTGCCAGTAGCTTGATCGATTGCGATCCCCGCCACCCCGAAATCGTTGTCGTTGATGACAGCCAACGTCTCAGCATCGATCCAGGCCAGGCCCTCGATTTTCTCTACCTGGTTGTAACCTGCAGCAGCCAAATCCACCCGCAATACTTTAGCAAGGGGAGTGACCCCCACACTCGCCAGCTCAGCGGGGGTCATCTGGTCTAGCGACTTCAGGACACCGCCGATGTTATACAAGGTGTCTTTAAACGTAATATCGGTGGCACCCGTGAGATTAAAAGCATAGACTCTCTTGGTGATCTGATTGAGCGGATCGTCTGGCAACGCATCGTCGTCGCGCTCGATTACTAAAAAGCCTCCGCCGGGGATGGCGGTGGCATCGCCAATTTTGTCAGCTCGAGTATCGCTGGCAGTCAGTGGAGCAGGATTGTCCATGACATACAAAAACTGTCGGGTAGCACGAGTTATCGGATCAAACTCAATCACGCGAATATTGCGTAGCGCATTGAGAGCACTGTTAGAGAGCGCGGCAGGATTACGCAGAGGGCTTTGCACAAAAGCGTAAAGCTTACCATTTTGCCACGCGATGGCCTCAAATCCCCGGTTTTGACGACGCTGACCGAGCACCGCGGGCAGCACTTCAGTGCCATAAGCTTCGGGCGAAGCACCCGCCGCTGCAGCGGTGCCAATAGGCACGAAACGTTCAATTAGGTAGCCTCGACTATCGAAGTGGTAAAGCGCTGGACGATACTCATCTGCCATCCAAAAGTGCCCGTTGGCATCCACTGCGATACCTTCAAGATCTGCACCGTATGGATCTAGAGGCAAAGCGACTCCATACAAATCGATAGGAACCTCATCGTTGTAAGGCGTGTTGGGGTTACCGCCTGGAACAGCAACATTAGGAAGACCAGTCAAAGGATGCCCGTCGCTTCTTTTAAGCGGCATGCGCTCGGTGATGGCGATCTCGTCGGTTCGTGGATCCAGCTCTAAGCGTACGAGCTCCGGCGTAAACTGCGGCAAGAGGAAAGGGCGTTGTCCATTGATCGGTTCGCCGTTAGGGCCCCGATCGGTATGCGTGACGAATTTGAGCTTGCCATCAGCAGTTTTCCCCTCATAAAACAGGCCAGAAAAACCACCCAAAAACAAAGTTTGACCGGCGGCTGTGACCCCGATATTAGGCAGGTTGCGCAGCTCATGGGTAGAAGTGGTCGCCGCGATGTTGAAGTTCTTGTAGCCTAAGGCGCGGATTTCCTTGACTTTAGCAGCATCGATGTCGATGACTGCGATGGCGTTGTTTTCCTGCAAAGTGACATAAGCCACTCTGCTGTCTGGTGTGACCGTGATGTATTCCGGTTCAAGATCCTGCTCCGGAGTCGCCCCTGGACCGAAAAGGCGGACATCGGGCGGAATCAACACACCAGAGAAGCGGGCAGTGGTAACCGGTAAATTGGGCCGTAAGGGAATCACATCGATAATGCTGACTGAGCCTTCTGGATCGACACAACCAGCACCGTAGCAACTTGGCTCTCCCTCGTTTGCGACTAAGAGCTTGCGGCCGTTAGGAGTAAACGTCACCATATCGGGCAGCGCGCCAACCCGCACGGTGCGAACCACTTGGCCAGATGGGGTCAAGAAAACCACTGTCCCCGGATCGGTTTTACGGTGAGCGGCCACGGCTACTGCAATGAGGTTCCGGGAAGAAACCGCAACGCTGGTGGCTGAGCTACCATACTCAGCTAAACTCACCCGGCGCTGCAAAGTCGGCCGACTGGGGTCGGATACGTCCACAATATCGAGCGAGACGTCCTCAGCATTGGTCACGTATAGCTTTTCGCCTCGAAGCGCTGCGGTTTCCCCTGAAGTTATCTGGCCTACTTGGGCCAGACCAGTGTTGTAGGTGCCGATGAGTTCAAAGTCGAGAGCATAGACACAGCTGGCCGTCAGGCAAGAAAGCAACGCTGCCCATCCCCTACAAAAAGGCATCGTGCGTAGAGTCATGAACTAGGTCTCCGTCGCCACAAAAAACGGCACGGAGTCTAAACAGGAATTGTTACGCGCCTGTGACGCCTCAGAGAGGATCGATTGCCCAGCGCAAAAGCCTGAGCTTGCTCTTATCGCGTCTAGCTCTTTTTTTAAAAGCCAGTGTTTTTAAATGCCAGCTAGTCTCTCCTCCACCTTCAACACGAGCTGGGTAGTTTTCAGGACGGTGTCGGGATTGAGACTGATCGAGTCGATACCGCACTCGACTAAAAACTCAGCCATCTCCGGGTAGTCTGAGGGGGCTTGACCACAAAATCCGGAATGAACCCCGTATTTGCGGCAGCCTTCGATGGCGAGTTTGACCATTTCCTTGACCGCTGGGTCGCGTTCGTCATAGTCGAAAGCCACCAGCTCTGAATCCCGATCCACCCCTAAAGTCAGCTGAGTCAAGTCGTTGGATCCGATGGAAAAACCGTCGAACAGCCTGGCAAACTGAGCGAGCAAAATCACGTTGCTTGGAATCTCGCACATACAGTAGACCTTAAGGCCTCTCTCGCCGCGCTTAAGGCCCAATTCAGCCATTTTCGCCAACACCCGCTCGGCCTCATCCACTCGGCGCACGAACGGCAGCATCACGATTACATTACTAAGACCCATCGCCTCGCGTACCTGGCGAATGGCCGCGCACTCTAAGGCGAATCCCTCTTCATAAGCTGGATGAGCGTAGCGAGAAGCTCCGCGAAATCCCAACATAGGGTTGGATTCGCTTGGCTCAAACCAACGCCCCCCGAGCAACGCAGCGTACTCGTTGGTCTTAAAATCCGACATGCGCACCACCACCGGCTTGGGATAGAAGGCGGCAGCGATGGTGCCAATCCCCTCGGCCAAGTTGCGGATAAAGTATTCCTTTGGATCAGCGCAGCCGCGAATAAGTCCGGCTATAGCCTTGCGTTCTGCAGCGTCTTGCACTCTCTCGGGATAAATCAACGCCATAGGATGGACTTTGATTGCCTCGCCGATGATGAATTCCATCCGCGCCAATCCCACCCCGTCATTGGGAAGAGAGGAGGTACGGAAAGCGAGCTCTGGATTGCCCAAATTGACCATGAGCTTGGTTTTAGGCCGCGGCAGCTGCGCAAGATCGATCTGCTCCACGGTAAAAGGCACCTCCTCTTCGTACACCCGGCCAACATCCCCCTCGGCGCAGGAGACAGTGACGACCTGCCCATCTTTGAGCACCTCGGTCGCCTCTCCGGTGCCGACTACTGCTGGAACCCCCAACTCCCGGGCGACGATGGCTGAGTGGCATGTTCTCCCACCGCGGTTGGTGACAATGGCCGCCGCAGTTTTCATCACCGGCTCCCAATCCGGGGTGGTCATATCCGCCACCAGTACTTCTCCCGGGCGGAATTCTGAGAGCCTAGCCACCTCTGGGATCACCCGCACCTTACCTACGGCGATTTTATTTCCTACCGCGCGGCCACTGACGAGCACCTTGCCTGGAGAGGACAAGCGGTATTCTTCCCAGATTGTCGTCTTCTTCTGCGAAGCCACTGTCTCAGGGCGAGCTTGAACCAGGTACAACTGCCCATCCAACCCATCCTTGGCCCACTCCATATCCATAGGCCGGCGGTAGTGATCCTCAACCTTGATGGCATAATCAGCCAGAGTAAGCACTTCCTCATCGCTTAGACAGAAGCGCTCGCGCTCAGCTTTAGGGGTAGGAACATTGCGGGTGGTCAAATGCCCCCCCTCAGCGTAAATCAGCTTGACCTTTTTGGCTCCCAACTGACGCCTGAGCACCGCTCTGTGACCTTGGCGGAAGGTTGGCTTGAAAACATAGAACTCATCTGGATCTACCGCTCCCTGAACGATGTTCTCCCCAAGGCCCCAGCTGCCCTCGATAAACACCACATCGCGAAATCCAGTCTCAGTATCCAAGCTGAACATTACTCCGCTGGCAGCCAAATCCGAACGCACCATCTTCTGTACCCCGACCGAGAGATAAACTTTAAAGTGATCGAAGCCCTGATCGATTCGGTAATGGATGGCTCGATCGGTAAATAAGCTCGCAAAACAGCGCTGGACTGCTTCGATCAGCGCTGCACCGCCGCGAATGTTAAGATAGCTCTCTTGCTGGCCGGCAAAACTGGCGGTAGGCAGGTCCTCGGCCGTAGCCGATGAACGCACCGCCACGCTCAGTCCCTCCCCGTATTCGCACTCCAAGTGGTGATAGGCGGCAAGAATTTCGTGGCGCAACTCGTCTGGGATCCCAGCCTCGTAGACGATGCGCCGCGCCATAGCTGCGCGCGCTTTGAGGTCTTCGACGTCGTCGGGATTCAGGCCGCCTAAAACTTCACGCAATCTGCTCCAAGCGCCAGCGCGGTCGAGCGCGTAGCGATAACCTTCGGCGGTGATGGCAAAGCCGTCAGGAATTTTGACCCCTAAAGGCGCAAGGGCCTGAATCATCTCCCCCAAGGAGGCGTTTTTGCCCCCGACCAACGGCAGGTCCGCTAAGCTCAAATCAGCAAAAAACCGAATGAAGCGATAAGGCATCGTTTTCTCCTTAAATTATTACGCTCTGGCGTATTATGCCTTGCTTGGCATTGGGAAAGTCATCATTGGCCGATTACAATTTCAGCAAAAGAACCACTGTCGAGGCACAACGATGCAACTGTTTCGCACTAAACTGACTGCCCACGATTTTACCGAAGGCGGCCTAAAACGCTGCCTGAACGCTTTTGACCTTACCCTGCTTGGCATAGGCGCTATCATTGGCACTGGCATTTTCGTCTTGACTGGAATCGTGGCGGCTACTTTAGCCGGCCCTGGGGTCATTTTGTCGTTTGTGTTCGCTGGCATCGCCTGCGCTTTTGCCGCGCTAGCGTATGCCGAGCTGGCCTCGGCCATAGGCGGTTGTGGCAGCGCCTATGGCTACAGCTATGCTGCCTTTGGCGAACTCATCGCTTGGCTAGTCGGCTGGAATCTGATTTTGGAGTATGGAATCGCGGTAGCGGCGGTGGCTAACGGTTGGTCTGGGTATTTTTGCGACGCTTTGGCAGCGATCGGGATTGAACTGCCCAAAGCCTTAACCCACGCCCCTAACGCCGGGGGAACAGTCAATCTCTTAGCCTCCCTGATCATCGTGATCTTAATGGGACTTCTAATCTTAGGGGTGAAAGAGAGCGCGCGCCTGAATGCTGCGATGGTAGGGATCAAGCTGTTAACCATCGCCATCTTCGTGGCCGTGGCCGCCTTCCACGTCGATCCCACCTTGTGGCAGCCGTTTTTGCCCTTCGGCTGGTTCGACCACACTCCCGAGGGCAAACCGGTCGGGGTGTTGGCCGGGGCGTCGATCGTGTTTTTCGCTTACGTTGGCTTCGATGCGGTCTCCACCGCGGCGGAAGAGGCTACCAACCCCAAACGCGACCTCCCGCTCGGCATCGTCGCCTCGCTTGCCTTCTGCACGGTGGTATACATGCTGGTCGCGGCGCTTCTGACCGGCGTGGTGCCCTATCCTCAGCTCAACGTCTCCTCGCCGGTCGCCCACGCCCTACATTTGCTCGGCATCCGCTGGGCCTCGGCCTTAGTCGCGGCAGGAGTGATCGCCGGGCTTACCACAGTGATGCTGGTCCTGTACTACGGCTTGACCCGCATTAT
The DNA here is from genome assembly GCA_026415315.1 of Methylohalobius sp. Lineage (GTDB taxonomy): Bacteria > Pseudomonadota > Gammaproteobacteria > Methylococcales > Methylothermaceae > Methylohalobius. The sequence goes on along the minus strand of JAOAHI010000001.1, from coordinate 38,632 downwards.
TTTCGCCATGTCCCGCGATGGGCTATTGCCTTCTTGGTTTGCACACGTCTCACCGCGCACCCATACCCCAATACGGGTGATTGTGTTGTGCGGCTTAATCATGGCGACCATTGCCGGTCTGGTGCCGCTGGGAGAATTGGCCGAGCTGGTTAACATCGGCACTTTGTTTGCTTTTGTTTTGGTATGCGGCGGAGTAGTGGTGCTGCGCATCACCCAGCCCGATTTGCACCGGCCGTTTAAAACCCCGCTCAATCCCATCCTTCCTTTATTAGGAGCGGCCTCATGCGGAGCGCTGATGGCCTTCCTGCCCAGTTTGACCTGGTACCGTTTTCTGATTTGGCTGGCTGTGGGGCTAGGAATCTATTTTACCTACTCTTACCGCCACAGCAACTTAAGCCCTAAGCCGGTCAAAGTCCGGCACCTGCGCTGATGCTGCCGCGCACCGTTATCCTTCTGAGCTTGGTATCGTTTTTAAACGATGCGGCTAGCGAACTCATCACTCCCTTACTACCGGTGTTTCTGACTGCCACCCTGGGAGCAGGACCGTGGGTAGTCGGGTTGGTGGAAGGAGTAGCCGAGACCACTGCCAGCTTTCTGAAAATTTTTTCCGGTTACCTTGCAGACCGCGGCTTGCGCCATAAGCCTATAGTGGTCTCAGGCTATGCTCTGTCCAACTTTTGCCGTCCGCTAATCGGGCTCGCTGGGTCTTGGACGTCCGTGCTGGGATTGCGTTTCCTGGATCGGGTCGGCAAAGGTCTACGCACGGCTCCACGCGACGCTCTTATCGCCCATGCCACTCCCCCAGAGCTTCTAGGGCGTGCCTTTGGCTTCCATCGAGCATTGGACAATGCAGGAGCCGTCTTTGGTCCTATAGCGGCATTTTGGTTGCTCAACGCTGGCCGGCCTATACCGGAAGTTTTTTTGTGGTCGGCGATACCGGGGATCGGTGTGCTGCTGTTACTGCTTGGGCTTAGGGAACCTGAGCGACCCCCTAAGATCTCTCCCCCGACCCTGCGCTGGGGCGCGCTGGATCCACCGCTTAAAGGATTGATCCTAGCCAGCGGCGGGTTGCAGCTCGCAACCGCTCCTGAGGTATTCTTAGTTTTATGGGCCACTGATCGCGGATTGGAAATCGCCTGGGCGCCCTTGTTGTGGGCCGCAGCCAGTGCCGTCAAAACCCCGCTCGCGCTCATCGGCGGGGAACTATCTGACCGTATCGGCCGCATGTCGGCCCTGTTTCTCGGCTGGGGAATACGAATCGGAATGCTTAGCGCCTTAGCCCTAGCTGAAGATGGAACGCTTATAACCTGGGGGTTGTTTCTAGGTTATGCCGCCTCCTTGGCTCTGACCGAAGGGCCAGAACGCGCGCTCGTCGGTGCATGCGCCCCCAAAGCCCTGCGTGCTACTGCTTATGGCCTTTACCACATGGCGGTGGGGCTGGCGGCACTTCCCGGCGGAGTTCTGTTCGGCAGCCTGTGGCAATGGCAAGGAGATTCTTGGGCATTCACTGTCTCTGCCGCTGGCACAGCCCTCTCTGCCGCTGTCTTTTTAGCTTACGCTAACCAGGCTTACAGCTCTCGAACCTGAACCTGCTCCAACAGCGTAGGCAATTGCTCGGCTAAAAATAGCTCCGTCCCCGGCTGACTGACCGTTCCGGCGCTCGCTGCTACTGCCATACGCAAGATCTCCGGCAAGGCCAGACCCTGAACAAAACCGGCTACCAGTCCGGCTACCAGCGAATCGCCTGCCCCGACGCTGGAACGCACCGCCACTTTTGGCGCAGTAGCCATGAAGCTCACCTCCTGCCCGACCAGCAGCGCCCCTTCTTCTCCGAGCGAAACGCACACATAGGTCACCCCATAAGCCAAAATTGCCCGCGCTTCGGCCAGCACGGAAGGCAAATCGGGCAAAGCCTTGCCGATCAACTGTTCCAGTTCGTAGCGATTCGGCTTGACCAGAAACGGTCCAGCCTCTATCCCTTTCTTGAGCAACTCACCGTGGGCGTCTAGCACGGCGCGCCCACCCTGAGAATGGATCCGACGAACGAAAACGGCATAGGCGTCATTGGCCACGCCGGGCGGAACCGAGCCGGTCACCACCCCATAGCTGTTCTTAACTTGGCCGACGAAGCGCTCCTGCAATGACTCTAACTGCGCCTGCGACACACATGGTCCTTGGCCGACAACTTCGTATTGGACGCCGGTCTCTTGTTCCAAGATGGTAGCGTTGATGCGCGTCTCCCCCTCCACCCACACGTATACCGGATTGTCCAGATGCCGTTCCAAAAGACGCTCCAAAAGCAGGCCCGTCTCTCCTGCCAATACGCAGAAATTGCTCGCGACTATCCCTAACCGTTTAAGTGCCCGCCCGACGTTGACGCCGTTGCCACCGGGATCAAAGCGGGTCGCTCGGGCGCGAACCTTCTGGTTGCGGATCAGACAGCCTATTTCGTAGGTCACGTCTACTGCCGGATTCAAAGTTAAAGTAGCGACCGGCACGGCTCCCCCTCGATCAAATCCTCCCCTTTGCTTTGGTACCACCATACGATGCCGTTCCAGATTTCCTCGGCTGTCTCGGCATACCAAAAAAGCTCCAAATCTTCTGGATCAATGGCACCTTCCTCGACCAGAAACTCAAAATCGATCACTCGCTGCCAGTATTCCCTGCCTACCAGGACCACTGGCACCGGCTGGATCTTACGGGTTTGAATCAAAGTTAAGGTCTCAAACAACTCATCCATCGTGCCAAATCCGCCGGGAAACGCTACCAGAGCTCGAGCGCGCAGCAGGAAATGCAGCTTGCGCATGGCAAAATAATGAAATTGAAAACACAGTTCTGGTGCGATGTAGGGATTAGGGAATTGCTCGTGAGGCAGAGTAATATTGAGGCCGACGCTTTTGGCCCCTACGTCGAATGCCCCACGATTGGCCGCTTCCATAATACCCGGCCCGCCTCCGGTCATGATTACCAATCGACAATCTAAAGGCCCTTGGCCGGAGTTGCCAACCAGTCGCCCGAACTCTCGAGCGACTTCGTAATATTTAGCTTTGGCAGCGATTCGTTCGGCCACCTGAACGCGTCGTTTGAGTTCCCCGTCGTCCGGGCACTTCTCGAGCGCTGCCTTAAGAGCCTGCAATTTATTTCTTGCTACTTTTGGCTCAGAGATACGAGTGCTACCAAAAACGACAACGGTGTTTTTGACTCCTGCGCGTTGCAACTCCAACTCCGGTTTGAGATAGTCGAGCTGAAGGCGCACCGGCCGGGTTTCATAACGGCCTAAGAAATCGGGATCCCGCACAACTGGTAAAAAGCTGGCACTGGCTCGAATCTGCTGTACCCGACGCCAAGCATCTGGGTCTTCTTCTAGAGGCCGAGGGAGCTGCCATGGCAAGGGTTCGCGCCGCTCCGGCGCAGGCGGTTTAGGTACGGTGCAGTATTTAAAAGGCGATGTATCCGACTCGCTCACTCTAACTTTCCGGCAACAGCTTTAATTTAAAGCTTTTTAGCATACCACTTCTTCGCCGTCGTTTCTCGCAGAAGACCATAAGGATGGTATACTCGCCGCCGTTATTTATCACCTTGAGGAAACTCAAACATGCCAGGATGGACTGCTGCTTTTGCCATCGCTTCGATCACTTTTTTAGGTGCTTTACTGGCAGGTCTTTTACCTCGCTGTTTGTCACCAGGGAAAAGATTGTCCCGTTTTGTGTCAGGAGTCGCTGCTGGGATTTTGCTTGCTTCGGCCTTAGGGCTAGTGCTCCCAGAGGGATTTGCCATCGTGTTCGACGCCTCTTATCCTCCCCTTGTGCTTCCTATAGGATTGATTTCTGGCTTGGCCGTGCTTGGAGGGTTTTTGTTCATGCTGGGTCTGGAAAGCGGCGGAATGGGTCATGAACCGACTGAAGAACAGCATTCCCTTTATCCTCTAGCGCTAGGCCTTGGCATCCACGAACTCACCGACGGGCTGGCTTTAGGGGCCAGTCTGGCCGCAGGTTCCCTGATCCTTACTTTGCCAATCTTAGCAGCGGTTCTGGCCCACAGAATTCCAGTGGCTTTCAGCCTAGGGGTCTTTTTGTGGCGTCCTGAGGAAAAGAGCTCTCATCCGCTCCGGGCCTTGGTCGTGTTCAGTTTGGCCACTCCCTTGGGTTTACTTATCACCTTCCTGCTCCTTCAGCGCCTGTCTCACCTCTGGGTCGGGCTGTGGCTGCTTTTTTCCGGTGGCACTTTCCTATATGTAGCAGCAGTGGACGTGCTTGGCCGAGTGCGTCGGCAGCAAACAGGAATCGGCTTGTTTTTGCAAGTTGGGCTAGGCGTAGCCCTGCTTTCTGCCTTCCTAATCCTGATTCAGGCTTTAGGCTTTAGGGATGAGCTCCACTGATACCATACTTCGCCGAATTTTGTCGGCCACTTGGCTGTCTTGCGCCAGGATTACCAACTCGTCGCCCTCCTGCAGTTCCAGCTCTGGATCGGCGAACAAAAGCTTATCGCTCCGGTACAGCCAGACTGGCCGGGCTTGCTCGGGCAAAGAGAGGCGGTGAACCGGCCCTGCCCACGCGGCAGGAATAGCCAGTGAGAATAAGTAGGCGTCGCCTTTGAGCAAAGTGGCCAACTGGAGGATGTCGCGACCCTCAACCGCGTCAGCCAAATAGCGGCCTATGGTGCGCACCGGGACTAGGATTTCGGTCAGCCCCAACGCCAGGGCTACCTTCTCGAATTCTGGATCTTCCAAAGTGGTGAACACCCGCCGGATTTTTAAAGTCTTACCCACCAGGCTAGCGAGGATGTTGTTCTGGTCGACACCGGTTGTGCAGATTAGCGCGTCTGCCGAGGCAGGAGAGGCCTCTTCCAAAATATGGGGGTAGGTACCATCGCCCAAAATGAATCCACAGTCTAATTCCTGACTGAGCTCCTGGATGCGCCTTGGATCGCGTTCGATGATGATCACCTCATGCCGGCGCTTGATCAGCAGCCTCGCGCAAGCCACATTGGTCGCGCTGGCACCCACGAACACCACCCTCATCGAGACCTCCAAGTAGCAGGATGAAACAACACTAAGCCGGCTAAAATCTCCACTCGTCCTAGCCACATATCCAGCCCTAAAACAAACTGCAAAAAGCCAGGCAGATCGGCGCGGCAGATGCCAGCAGAAAGGCCAACCGTTCCCAGGGCTGAGACGACTTCAAACAGGGAAAGCAGCGGATCGTACCCCAACGCGAGAAACGATAGCCACGAGCAAAACGCCGTCAACCCGTATAAAAAACACACCAGCAGAGCACGAGCAATCAACGCTTCTTCTAAAGCCAACTTACCTAAGCGTAACTGGACCCAGGCGTGGGGAGGCAGCGCCAAGCGCCGAAACTGCAACCTCAAAGCGGAAACCAAAACTAACAGCCTAAACACCTTGATCCCGCCTGCGGTCGACCCCAGACCACCGCCGCTCAGCATGAGCCCCAGCAGCAATCCGATCGCTACAGGCGGCAAAGAATCCACCCTCAAAGTGGAAAAACCGGCCGTAGTCTGAGCGGAAAAGGCCGTCAAGAGCCCGTAAAACAACGCGTGATCCAAGCGCTGTCCCTGCAGCCAGATCAAGCTAGCACCGATCGATAATCCCCCTACCAACCCACCGATAAGCAAAGCCCGAACCTGGAGGTCGCGCCAAAGCACACCCCCTAGGTAAGCCGAAAGTGGAAATGCCCCTAGCACACTGACCCCGATAACGCCCATGGCAAAAGGCTTGCCTAACTCGGCAGGCCCTTGGTCGAAGGAGGAAAAACCACCGGTAGAAACCGCCGCCAAAACGTGAACCAGGGCAGCAAAAGGATCGCCGCTCAGCAACCACAGCAAGAGGAAACCACTCGCCGTCAAAAAGAGATAGACCACGACCATCCCTCTGGTATAAATCCAAGCCGAGGTAAGAGGTGCCATCTCGTTCTCCAATCCCAGAAGCTGCCTAGGCAGTGGGCCAGGCTCTAGCCATAGGGGCAATAGAGCGACGAATCCTAAACCTCCGTACCACTGCATCCAGGCACGAGCGAACAGAAACTCCGCCGGTTTATCCGCCACCGTCGGTAAAACCGTCAAACCACAGGTAGTGACCGCCGACACTGCCTCAAATAAGGCCGCGGTATACCCGATGCCGGTTCCGCTCAAAGGGTAAGCCATAACCAGCGGAGACAGAAGGAAAGCCAAAGCCGTCACGACCATTCCTTCGTTGCTTCGTATATCGGTGGGAAGAGCAAAGCGAGTCAACGGCCAGCACACCGCTCCCAACACGAAGATAACTTCAAAATACCTAAGGGCTGTGGACCAAAACCCACCGGCTAGGGCAAACAACGCCGGCACAGCCGTCAAGGCAGTAAGCAGCCATCCTCCCCGTACGAGCAAGCCGATTAAAACCTGCCACCGAACTGGCTGGGATAAAATGGTTACAGCTGGTTTCACTCCAGAACTCGCTATGAGCAATTTCCGTCACAGGATATGCTAGCAACACATTGAGCCAAAGTATTCAATCGAGTATCTTTCCATCTAAACGATTACGTATTCCGAACGAGGTCCTCATGCAGCCAGCCCTTGCCTTGAGCCTGACCGTCCTGTTTCTTACAGGTTGTGCGCCTGCCGCCCAATCCCCTCGTACTTTTGTCGATCAGCTTGAACTCGAGCGCAAGGCGCTGTCGGCCATAGGGGAAAAGTGGTCCCGGGGTCAAGCCCTGGTCAGGCAAGGCGAAGCAGCCATCCAATCCGGCGACCGGCTCATCGAGCAAGGCCAAAAGCAACGTGCGCAAGGACAAGCCATGATCGAGCAAGGACGACAGCTGATAGAACAAGCTGAACGGGAGTATCAAACTCGCACTGGCACTGGAGTCGCTACTTTTCCTTTAGAGGAGTCAGAGAAATAACCTGCTATGGTCAAGGCTTCTGTGCTTAAGCTTTCTCCACCCAACCAGGCGATCACCGTTCGCCCCGCCCGGATGGAGGACCTGGATCGATTATTACAAATTGAAAACCTCTCGTTTGCCACCGACCGCTTTTCGCGCCGTACCTTCCGTTACCTGCTCACCCGTGCTAACGCCGCCACCTTAGTCGCCGAGGTAGAAGGAAAAATCATAGGCTACGCCATGGTCCTGTTCCACCGCGGCACTTTTCTGGCACGCCTATATTCGCTCGCAGTCGATCCGGCCTGCCGCAGTCTAGGGGCAGGCTCCCGCTTGATCGAGGCCGCTGAACGGCTGGCGCTAGCCCACAACTGTGTCACTTTGCGCTTGGAGGTGCGTCAGGACAACGCGAGCGCTATCCGCCTTTATCAGCAACACGGCTACAAACCGCAGGAGACGATCCCGGATTATTACGAAGATCACATGGATGCCCTGCGGATGGAAAAATTCTTAGCTCCGCACCTTAAGCCATCGCTGGTGCGCGTCCCCTACTACCAGCAAACTTTGGATTTTACCTGTGGGCCGGCTGCCTTGATGATGGCCATGAAAACCCTAGACCCCTCTCTTGCCTTAGACCGTAAGCTGGAGCTTCGGATCTGGCGCGAATCGACTACCGTGTTTATGACCTCCGGACACGGCGGCTGTGGCCCTTACGGGCTGGCTCTGTCGGCTTGGCGGCGGGGGTTCAACGTGGAGGTATACGTCAACGATCCAGGCGCCTTGTTCATCACTTCGGTACGCGACCCGGAAAAGCGCGAGGTCATGCGTCTGGTGCAGGAAGATCTTTTGGAAGAATTGCAATTTCTGCCTATTCATTTGGAATACCGAGCACTCGGGGTAGAAGAGCTAAGCGAGAAGTTCGATCGCGGCGGCATCCCGGTGGTCTTAATCAGCTCCTATCGAATCTACGGAGAGAAATTTCCGCATTGGGTGGTCATGACTGGCCACGACTCCTCTTTTGTTTACCTACACGATCCTTACGTGGATGAAGAGGCGGGCAAAACCCAAACTGATTGCACCAACTTGCCGATTTTAAAACAGGATTTCGAGCGCATGGCGCGTTACGGCAAAACCGGTCAGAAAGCCGTTCTCATCCTGTCTAATCCCATAGGCGCGATCGCCCCTTTGGCCCTTACCTGATCTTCGCATGTCATCGCACATCGTCCTGATCGAGAAGCAAGAAGATTGGCTGCCTTCTTTTCCTCAGGTGCAAACCTTAACCGCGCGGGAATACCTAGGTCAAGCGTCCCGCCTGGAATACCGAGGGATCCACCTGATCAACTTGTGCCGCAGCTATCGCTATCTGAGCACCGGTTATTACTGCTCCCTTCTCGCCGGCGCTCGCCACCACAAGGCACTGCCCTCGGTCAACACGCTCACCGCCTTAAGCCGCAAGTCCCTTTACAATCTAGACGTAGAGGACCTAGACCAAACCGTGCAGAAAACCCTGCACAAGCGCCAGCCTCCTGACTCCCCTGAAGAGTTGGAGTTGGCAATTTATTTTGGCCAAGCCGATAACCCGGAATTGCAAAATCTGGCACGGCAGATTTTCGATCTATTCCCCTGTCCGATCTTAAAGGTTACGTTCCGACGTCAGCACCGCTGGGAGATTGCGGCCATCCATCCTTTGCATCTGCACCAACTCACCCCTCCGCAACATGAGGACTTCTCCCGTGCCTTAACCTCTTACCTAAGCAAGCCATGGCGGCTGCCTAAACTTAAGCGGGCAGCTCGCTACGATCTAGCGATCTTACACGATCCAAGCGAGCCGAAAGCCCCTTCCAATCCCAGCGCCTTGCGTAAGTTCGTCCAAGCCGGCAAAAAACTGGGCGTCGAAGTCGAGTTGATCGAGAAGAAAGACTACGGGCGCCTGTCGGAATTTGACGCCTTATTCATCCGCGCAACCACCGCCATCAATCATTACACTTATCGCTTCTCCCACAAAGCCTTCCTTGAAGGAATGGCGGTGATCGACGATCCCAACTCCATCATCCGCTGCACCAACAAAGTGTTTTTGGCTGAACTTTTGGCTAAGGAGCGCTTGCCTCATCCCAAAACGGTGATCTTGCAGAGAGGGGATCCGAAGACTTTAGCCAGCCCTTTAGGATACCCAGTCGTGCTCAAGATTCCGGATGGCTCGTTTTCGCGCGGTGTGCTCAAAGCCGACACCCCGTACCAGTTTCGGCAGTTGCTCAGCGAACTGTTCAAAGAATCCGATTTGATTTTGGCTCAGGAATTCGTTTACACCCCTTACGATTGGCGCATCGGCATCCTTAACCACCACCCCCTGTACGCCTGCCGCTATTATATGTCGCGCCAGCACTGGCAAGTCGTCAAATACGAGCGCTCTGGCCGGATTGTGGAAGGGGGATTCGAGACCCTGGCAGTAGAGCAAGCACCCAAAGCCGTAGTCGAGATCGCCCTTAAACTGGCGCATAAGATCGGCGACGGATTGTACGGAGTGGACCTCAAGCAGACCGAAAACGGGATTTACGTTATCGAGATCAACGACAACCCCAACATTGACGCTGGCATTGAAGACAAGGTGTTGGGGGACGAGATCTACCGGCGGATCATCGCCGACTTTATCCGCCGCATCGAGGAGCGCCGCGATGGCAACCTTACCTGATCAAAACCACCCGCGGCGGCGGAACCAGGCCATCATCACTAATACGATCAGGGCGCACAAAACTAGTGCCGCCGGATAGCCATAGCGCCACTCGAGCTCCGGCATGTAGCGGAAGTTCATGCCGTACACCCCAACTACAAAAGTGATCGGCATGAAGATCGTGGCGATCACGGTCAACACCCGCATCGCTTCGTTCAGCCGCACCTGAGCGCCGGATAGATAGATTTCCAACAGCCCAGCGGTCATCTCGCGATAGGAACGCAAAAGCCCCAAAATCTGAAAAGCGTGGTCATAGCAGTCGCGGAGATAGACCAAAATTCCCTCGTCAAACCAGTCTCCCTCATTGCGAAGCAGCTTTCCCAGCACTTCCCGGTGCGACCACAGGGCACGGTGTAACAAAATAAGCTCGCGCTTTAACGCATAGATTTGCTCCAGCACCTGCCGCTCAGGGTGCTCCACCAAGAACTCCTCTAGGCGTTCGATTTTCTCTCCCAGCGACTCCAAAACTGGAAACGAATGGTCGATCGCCGTATCCACAAGCGCATAGAGCAAGTAATCCAGGCCAAGCCGCTTGAGTCTGGCGCGGCTCTCTTTAAGACGCTCGATTAGAGATGCAAATGGATCTGCATCACCTTCGAAGAAGCTCACCAATAAGCTTTGATGGCGAAACAGATAAAGCTGTTGGTGCCTAATCCAGCCATCCTCCTCCCGCGGAACGTTCAGGACTAAAAACAGCTGGCCGTCGTAAGGCTCTAGCTTAGGGCGCTGGCCGCCGTTTAAAATATCTTCTTGGGCTAATTGATGGAGTTTAAGGCATGGTCCATAGCGCCTCATCCACTCGGCTGAAGGCCGACCTTGAACCCGAACCCAAGTTATAGCTCCTGCCTCGATCCGAGCGTATATCTTATCCACTTCTAAACCATCGTGGAGATTGAGTTCTCCTTGCTCGCACTCAATCCACTGGCACGTGATCGGACGTTCGAAAGGCACCGAGACCAAGGTACCGGGAGGAGTGCCTGGTGGATGGTAGCGTTTGGGAAACAGTTTCATGGAGGGTTTTTACGCAGCGCGCGATGAGGGAGTCCCTGGTCGCGTACTCCCTGCCACAATATAACCCCTAAAGTCAGCACCGTCAGGGGCAAGACGAAGAAAAGCAATGCGGAATTAGCTTGCGGCCACATCTGCGGCCTGAGCGCAGCGAGAATCAGGTACCCCACATAGGCAAAATAGTACAGCACAAAGGCCGCCCCCTCCCAGCGGGAAATATTAAATCCTTTGTAAAATACCGGCCAGCAGGCAAAAGCAGCGGCAATCATCACCGGTACGTCAAAGCGCAGTGCGCTCTCGGAGACCACCAGACCGTAGGGCGAGGCCAATGCGGCTGCACCCAGAACGGCTAGGATATTAAACAGGTTGCTGCCCACGACGTTTCCTACTGCGATGTCACGCTCACCGCGTAGGCTAGCGACGATTGAGGTAGCCACCTCCGGAAGCGAAGTGCCGGCGGCGACGATGGTCAGGCCAATCACCAACTCGCTTACTCCTAGACTTCTGGCGATTGCCACCGCTCCCTCCACGAGCCAGCGCGAACCAAAGACCAACAATGCTAGCCCTGCCCCAACCAAGAAGCAGTTTATAAGTCCCTGCCAGAAGCCGGAGGCGGCATGGCCAAACTCGCGCTCAAACTCTTGCACTGTGTTGCGTTCCCCACGCGCCCTATGAATAAGGAAAGCGGTATAAGCTAGGATTCCTACAAATAGCACTCCCCCTTCCCACTGGCTAATCACTTTATCCCAGCCAAACGCCAACACTAAAATTGAGGCTAAAATCATCAGAGGCACATCCACGCGGATGACCTGGACGGCGACGGTAAGTGGCGCCACCACCGCCGACGCCCCAAGGATAAATAAGACGTTAAAGATATTGCTGCCGACCACGTTGCCCACCGAGATGTCCACCTGATGATCCAAAGAAGCGATGACGCTAACGGCAAGTTCGGGCGAACTCGTGCCAAAAGCAACCACGGTCAGCCCTACGACCAACGGCGACACCCCTAACGCCCCCGCCAGGCGCGCTGCGCCGCGCACCAGGCTCTCGGCGCCTAAAGTGAGCAGAGTTAGTCCCAGGACGAACTTGGCCAGCGTTAGATAGTCCATCTAAAGTTTTAGATAAATGACAAAATTTAAATATACTACATTGGCTTCTCAAGGATGGTCTGCACTCCGTAGCAAATTCTAAGTCATCAGACGCCTCTCTCCGAGAGGCTATTTACCTATCTTATCGTTTTATCCATTTGACGCTAACTTGCATCTTTGAGCTAACTTAATAATGCCCCGTTTTCTTTTGATCTTATGCCTTGTGTCGCTGGCCTCCCCCGGCTTAGGGGAGGAGGGCCTGAGCAAAACCCTGCTCGGGGAACAAAAAGCCTTAGAGTCGGCCAATCTCAATGAAGAGCAACGCAAAAAAGCCGCCGATTGGCTAAGCCAGGCCCAGCAGTGGCTGCATCAGGCACAAGCTGCCAAAAGCGAGCGCGATGGTTTGGAGAAAGCGATACGCGAAGCGCCTAAACGCCTGGCCGAGATCAAATCAGTGCTCGAGCGGCCGGAGAAGCTAACCCGTACCTTACCCGCGTTGGAACTCTCCCGCCCTCTGGAATGGCTAGAAATCCAGCTAGCCGAGGAACAAAAAGCGCTCGATGAAGATAAGGCAGCTTTAGAGAACAAAGAGCTTAAGCTTACCGAACTTCTGGGCGCTGCTACTACCGGTGGCAATCAGCTCGCCGAACTGGAAAGTCAGTTGACTGAGGTAGAGGCTGAACTGAAGGCTACGGCAGAAGCTCCGGCTGCTCCCATGGAGCGCGCCCGTCGTTCTCTGCTGGAAGCCAGGCGCGCCTGGTTAAAGGCCGAGTTGGATCGGCTTAAGCTGCGCCAGCCGAATCTGGCGCTTTTGACCGAACTAAGCCGAGCCGAACGCGATCTATTAGCGCTCAGGGTGGCCGAGCGTCAGATGCGGGTCAACAGGCTCAGGCAAGCCGTTCAGACTGCACGAGAACGTCAAGTCTTAGGTGCCGCCACCAAAGCCAAACAGGCCTTAGCTACGCAAGAGCCGGAAGTCCAATCCGCTTGGAGCAAGAATATTGAGCTTTGGGAGGAGCTCGAGAATCTGCTCGGTGAAGAAAAGACGCTCAAACAGGAGGCAGAAAGGCGCAAATACCTGCTGGAGAGTTGGCAAGCCGATTTCGACAAAACCCAACAGGCCATCGCTTTGGCTGGGGCCGACGAGACAATTGCTCAGCTGCTACATAAGCGCCTTGCGCTTTTGCCGGCTCCCACCGCTTTCCAAGAAGCTGCCAAAGTCCGCGAAAGCCGCTTAAGACAAGCCATTGCCCGCCGCCTTGAAATTGAGAGCAGGCTGCAACGCTTAAGCGACTTAGACGGTCTGGTTGAGTCCAAATTGCAGGACTTGTCCAAACAAGTCAACGAAGGACGCCGGACAGTACTCGCGATTCAGTGGCGCGAAGCGCTACAGAATCGGCGCGAAGCGTTAAAGGCTCTACAACAGGAATACACTCGCTACTTGAGTACGCTCTCGGAACTGGAGCAGAACGAAAAGCAACTGCTGCGGTTAAGCAAAGCCTATCGCGCCTACATTGAGCGCAACTTGCTTTGGATCCGTTATCGGGGAACCTCCCACTCGCTGGCGCACACCCTTGCCTTCTTTGGGCAGCTATCGCCCGGGCTGTTGCTGGAATTTGGCCAGGGGATCAGACAACATCTTACGGACTACCCACTGCTGTTTATCCTGGTATTGGTGGCGGAGGGCGCTTTGCTGGCGCTACGTCCTAAGCTAAAACAAGATCTCGCTACCTTAGCCCACACGATCCGCAGCATCCGGAGCGACCGCTTTCTTAATACATTGCGCGCTTTGCTCGATACGCTGTTGTTGGCTACCCCGATGCCCGCGGCGCTAGTCGGGCTTGGCCTGTGGCTTAGACATAGCAATATAGCAGATTCGCCTTTGGCCTATTTCGCTGAAGGCTTGATCGCTGCCGCCAAACCCGCAGCTGTTTTAGGCTTCCTGCGCCAAGTTTGCCGTCCTGAGGGCCTGGCTCATCGCCACCTGCGCTGGCTGGCGGCAACTCGCACCCAGCTCTGGCATCAGCTTTCTTGGTTTCAGTACTGGGCGGGCGCTTGTGCTTTCGTCATCGCCGCAAGCGGGGGACTCTCTTTGACTCCAACTTCGCTGGGACTAGGACGTTGGGCCTTTGTAATTCTGATGCTTTCAGCCTGCGCCCTCGCCTTCTATCTTTGGCGCAGGTCTGGAACCATACTCAGCGAACTGGCTTCGACTAGACCCGGCTGGGTAGTAACGTATCATCCTTTGTGGTTTCCGTGTGCAGTGGCTGTACCTCTTGCTCTAGCGCTGGGGGCGACAATCGGTTACTACTACGCTGCGCTTTATCTCGCCGATGGCCTGTTTCGGGTCTTGACCTACTTTATCGCCCTGATGCTGGTTAAGGATTTTCTCCTGCGCTGGCTGTACGTCACTGAACGCCAACTACGCTATCAGGAAATTCTGCGGCGCCGGGAGGAGATGAAGGCAAAAGCCGAGGAGGTGGGGGAAAGCGAAGTACCGGCGGTTGAGGAGCCGCAAGTGGACTTTGGGCGCCTCAGCGATCAGGCCCGTCGGCTACTGCGGGTCGGCTTAGCAACCTGCGGCCTGATCGGCTTGTGGTGGATTTGGAAAGACGCCGTGCCAGCATTGAGCCTGCTGCAACAGGTCACTCTACCTTTGACCACGACCAAACTGGTCGGGGGGGTCAGTAAAGAAGTTCCCTTGACTCTAGCCGATGCCGCCTTCGGTTTATTGTTGGGCCTGGTCACCGTCTTAGCGGCTAAAAACTTACCCGGGTTGCTGGAATACACCGTGTTAAGGCGCCTGCCTTTGAATAAAGGAGCGCGCTATGCTTGGACGGCTTTGTCTCAGTATTTCATCGCAGCTTTGGGTATTTACCTCATTTTTTCCTCGTTGGGAGTACAGTGGGGCGATATCCAATGGCTGGTCGCCGCCCTGTCGGTAGGCGTGGGCTTTGGCCTACAGGAAGTGGTAGCCAACTTTATCAGCGGCTTGATTCTCCTGTTTGAACGCCCGATTCGGGTCGGCGATCAAATCACCATCGGCAATATCACCGGCACAGTCTCTAAAATCCGCATCCGCGCCACCACCATTCTCAACTGGGATCGGCAAGAGCTCATCATCCCTAACAAAAGCTTTATCACCGGGCAGTTCATCAACTGGACCCTTACCGATACAATCAATCGCGTCCGCATCGATGTGGGCATCGCCTATGGCTCGGATGTCGCTCGAGCCATGCAGCTGATCTCGGAGGCAGCAGCCGAACACCCAGAAGTTCTGGCCGAACCCAAACCCCTGGTCAGCTTCGAAGGCTTTGGCAACGACTCACTCCTACTGGTGCTTAGGGCTTACTTAGGGTCGCTCGACAATCGCTTAGCTACGATCACCGATCTACACCAAGCTATCTACGAAAAATTGAACGCCGCTGGTATTGCGTTCGCCTTCCCGCAACACGACGTGCATTTGGACACCCAAAGACCGCTGGAGGTTAAAATCGTCGGCCAAAGCCAGCATCAAACTTAAGATTCAAGTTATAATTTTTTTAAAATCGCGGCGGAGAGGAAGATGCCCCTACCCACTTGGTTAGTGACTGGCGGTGCCGGCTTTATCGGCGCCAATTTTGTCTTGCGCCAGATCGCCCGCGGGAAAACGCGGGTCGTCAATTTGGACGCTCTTACCTATGCCGGTAACTTAGCTACCTTGGCTCAAGTTTTGGATCACCCTAACCACCTATTCGTCCACGGCTCCATCACCGACCGAGCGTTGGTACGTAGGCTGTTGCGCGAACATCGACCCATCGCTGTCATCCATTTCGCCGCTGAAAGCCACGTCGACCGCTCTATCGACTCGCCCGGTCAGTTCATCCAGACCAATGTGATCGGCACTTTTGAGCTTTTGGAAGCGGTTCGCCATTATTTGACCGAATTATCAGAAAGCGAACGGCGCACCTTTCGTTTTCTCCACGTGTCGACCGACGAAGTCTACGGTTCCCTGGGGCCAACCGGGAAATTCAACGAGGAATCCCCGTATCGCCCCAATTCGCCCTATTCAGCCTCTAAAGCTGCCTCCGACCACTTAGTGCGAGCCTACCACCACACGTATGGCTTGCCGACCTTGACCACCAATTGCTCTAACAATTACGGCCCCTACCAGTTTCCGGAAAAGCTCATCCCCTTGATGATCCTTAATGCTCTGGAGGGGAAACCTCTGCCAATTTATGGTCAGGGACAAAACGTGCGCGATTGGCTCTACGTAGAAGACCACTGCCGAGCTATCGAACGGGTGCTTGAGGCCGGTCGAATCGGTGAAGTTTACAATATAGGCGGGCACAGCGAAAAAACCAACCTAGAGGTAGTCACCACCTTGTGCCATATTCTAGATAAACTGCTGCCAGACTCTCCTTATCGCCCTCATGAGCAACTGCTCACCTTCGTCGCCGACCGTCCTGGCCACGACCTACGCTACGCCATGGACACGTCGAAAATCCAGAGCGAACTGGGCTGGTCCCCTCAAGAAAACTTCGACACGGGGCTTAGCAAAACGGTGCGCTGGTACCTAAATAATCGGGACTGGTGCCGCCAGGTCAGCGCCAAGTACAACCGCGAGCGTCTGGGCACTTTAGCATGAGAAAAGGCATTCTTCTCGCCGGAGGCGCCGGCACCCGGCTGCATCCCCTGACCTTGGCCGTGAGCAAACAGCTTCTGCCCGTGTATGACAAGCCGATGATCTACTACCCTCTGGCCACCCTGATGCTGGCCGGGATCCGTGAAATCCTAATCATCACCACCCCTCAAGATAGCCTTTTGTTTCAACGCCTGTTGGGCGATGGTTCACAATGGGGCATCGCTTTGCATTACTCAGTACAACCGAAGCCAGAGGGGTTAGCCCAGGCGTTCCTGATCGGCGAGCCGTTCCTCAAAGGTGCTCCCAGTTGCCTGATTCTAGGTGACAACTTATTCTATGGTCACGGGTTGACCCAGCTGCTGACTCAGGCCTGCGAGCGCACTGAAGGGGCCACAGTGTTTGGCTACTGGGTCAAAGATCCCGAGCGTTACGGTGTGGCAGAATTCGACCAAGAGGGACGCGTTATCGGTTTGGAGGAGAAACCCAAAGCCCCCAGATCCCATTGGGCAGTGACCGGCGTGTATTTTTACGACAGCCAAGTGTGCGAACTGGCCAAAACTTTAACTCCCTCTGCCCGCGGTGAGCTGGAAATCACTGATTTGAATCGCCTGTATTTAGAACGCGGTCAGTTACATTTAGAAAAGCTCGGCCGCGGCATCGCCTGGCTCGATACTGGCACCCACGATTCCTTAATGCAGGCTTCCCAGTTCATCCAAACTATAGAAGAGCGGCAAGGACTGAAAGTGTGCTGCCCGGAGGAAATCGCTTATGCCCGCGGCTGGATCGATGCTACCCAACTCGAAAAGCAGGCAGCGCGCTTTAAAAACAACGGCTATGGCGCTTATCTCCTGCGAGTTCTAGAACAAGGAGCTATCGGGTGAAAGTTACACCGACTGACCTTCCGGACGTGCTCTTGATCGAGCCGGACGTGTTCGGCGATGCGCGCGGATTTTTCCTGGAGACCTGGAACCAAAAACGCTATCGCGAACTGGGTCTTACAGCCAATTTCGTCCAAGATAACCTGTCTTTATCGCGCCGCGGTATCCTGCGCGGCCTCCACTACCAGTGGCCCCATCCCCAAGGCAAACTGGTGCAGGTGCTGGTCGGGACAGTGTTCGATGTAGCTGTGGACATTCGCCGCGGCTCCCCCACTTTTGGCCGGTGGGTAGGAGTGGAACTCTCCGCGGAAAACCATTTTCAGCTCTATATCCCTGAAGGCTTTGCCCATGGCTTTTGCGTGCTGAGCGATGAGGCGCTGTTTGCTTATAAGTGCACCGAATTTTACTACCCAAACGCTGAACATAGCGTACTGTGGAGCGATCCAGAGCTCGATATCACGTGGCCGGTCATCGACCCTTTGCTTTCCGACAAAGATCGGTGCGGAAGGAGGCTTAAAGACATCCCTGCCCAACACCTGCCGGTGCATCGATCCTAACGCCCCGCGCTACTTGTCGCGGATGTAATCGTAAATATTGAGGTAATCTTGCCCCGGATTCTTCCAGGAGTAGTCACAGCGCATGGCATTTTTTATGAGTTCTCGGAAGTGCTCGGGATAGTCGTAGTAGCAACTGATCGCCCGCCCTAGAGCCGATTCTAGCCCAGGATAATCGTAATCGCGAAACACATAGCCGTTACGTTCATGAAGTGGCTTTGAGGAAAAATCTTTGTCATGGACGGTATCGGCCAGTCCACCGATCTCGCGCACGATGGGAATCGTGCCATATCGCATGGCGATAAGCTGGGTCAGGCCACAGGGCTCAAAGCGGCTTGGTACTACGATCATATCCGCCCCTGCGTAGATCAGGTGGGACAGTTCCTCGTTGAAGCCGATTTCCAGATGGCAGTCGGGATTGTCGTTGAGTTGGTGTTTGAGCCCCCAGAAATAACCGTTGATCTGATGGTCGGGGCTGGAACCCAACAGGACGAACTGACCCCTGCGATGTAGGGTATAAAAGATCGCATGACGGATAAGCTCCAGGCCTTTTTGCGGGTCTAAGCGCCCGATAAAAGCCACGATTGGCTTCTCATTATCAGCAAGCAAGAGTCTCTCGCGCAGCGCCTTTTTATTTTTGTATTTGTCGTCCAGATTATCTAAACCGTAGCGAAAAGGGATGTAATGGTCGACCTCCGGGTTCCAGACGCTGTAATCGACCCCGTTTATCACCCCGCCGTATTTCATATGATGAATGTGCAGCGTCGGTTCCAAGCCAAATCCCTGGCCTTTATCCTTAGCTTCCATAGCGTAGTGGCGAGACACCGTAGTGACAAAATTGGAATAGACGATGCCGCCTTTCATGAGATTTAGAGCATGCGGATTCCAATTGTCGCGCAGCCGGTCGTAATGGAAGTAATATTCAGGTCGGTTGAGACCTGTGGCATACAAGACTTCAGCGCCGGTGACCCCCTGGTGCTTAAAATTGTGAATGGTGTAGCACACCCTAGGATGGGTCATGCCTAGGTATTTGTAAATCTCGTAAAGAAAGACCGGAACTAGAGCCGTTTGCCAGTCATGGATATGGATGATGTCAGGATGTTTGCCGGATTTCCACAAAAACTCCATCGCTGCCCGCGAAAAGAAGGCAAAGCGCATGACATCATCGTTGAAACCGTAAATGCAGCCGCGGTTGAAGAAATTATCCTGAGAATGAGGATCGATAAAAAAGCATTTGCGACCGTGAACAAAGCCAAAATACACGCTGCAATGAATGGCTCCTCCGTACCAAGGCACCCATAAGTCCTTATAGACCTCGGTCAGATTGAATATGTGGTCATAGCGCAGACAATCGTATTTGGGCAGAATGATTTCTACGTGATGGCCACGCAACTCCAGCTCATTGCTCAAGCCAAACACCACGTCTCCAAGGCCCCCAACCTTAGCCACCCAAGTGAGCTCGGGGGTGATGTGCACGACGAACAAGGAGGGAATGGTACAGACTGGAGCGTGCTCCGCCTGCACAGAGACAGCGGCCACGGGCTGGGTCTCTTCCACTGCCGGGGCTTCAGCCAGGAAGGTCTTCTCCTCCACCTCAGCTGGCTGAGGCTGGGCAGGCTCAGTCTTGCGTGTCCTGGATTGAACCTGGGACGAGAATTCGACCTCTTTTTGCTCCGATTGTTGAGTCTCGGCTGTTTTTGCCGCTTGCTCTTCCCCCTCAAGCTTGACTGCCTCATTCGTTTGAGGCTTTGCTAGAAGAAGCACGTCCTGAGACTTCAAATCGGCCTTCTCCTTTAGATCGGCCTTGGACTCAGCGTCGGCCTGGGAGACTTTATCCTTGGGTTGAGTGGAAGGGGGAGATGCGGTTTTCTTTTTAGTCATCGACTAACCTTGCTATGATTTTAAGTTTTCCAGTTTAAGCCAACTTCCTAAGTTTAAAAAAGATTGATTTATTCACCGGCCGGTCACGAGCACGCGCCCCATGCCTGGAGTTAGCTCAAAGTGGAAGGGCGTGGGCAAATAATCCTGCGGCCACTGCGGCGAGACGTCTACCAAAGGCGGTGGGCTCTGCACGTATTGATACAGGTTATCGGTATAGAATACCTCTCGCCCCCAAACGTTTTTGTTAAGAATAATGAGCGCTTCTTGGTGATTGCGGAAAGAGGCTTTCCACAAGAGCAAAATGGCGCGGTTTGGATGATCTAGTACTTCGGTGATGCTCTCTTCCTGAAAAACTCGGTACTGACTCTTGATATTGTTGACTTTACGGACGAACTCGCAAATGTCCACGTGGGTCTGCTCCCAATCGGCTGGCGTAGTCTTAACCACGTGAAGGGGTTTTTCGAAACCGAACTCGTAGCCCATAGGCATCATTACCCCTGCGGAAAACAAAGCGGTAAACAAGTAACGCTGTTTTAAAGCGTCCACGTTGCGTTGGCATTCAGCGAATAACCTAGGGGTATCGTGGCTCTCGGGGAAAGCAATAGATGGAACAAGCTCTCGGGTCAAATTGTACTGCTCCAAAAGCCAAGGGCTTTCGAAATCCCACCACTTGGCACTGTTGAAAATGTAGTCAAACCCGGCCGCCGCTGTCTCTCGGGTTTGATCAACGCTGCACCCTAAGGTCTCAGCGACAAACACCACTTCAGGATAAGCGCGTTTAGTCTCCTCGATCAGCCGTCGCCAAAACGGGCCCGGGATCTGATAAGCGGCATCGCAGCGAAACCCCTTAAATCCAAGCCCGACCAAATGCTCAACTACAGCCCGGCTGTATCGATACAACCCTTCTGGGTCGGAAGTGCGGCGATGGTCAAAGCAGGCCAGGTCGCGCCACACGACCTTTTGCCCATCGTGTAGGCAAAACGGATGGGCGATGCGCCCCTTTTCTTTAACAAACCAGTGCGGGTATTTCCTAACTAGCGGCGAGTCATAGGCGCAATGGTTGAGCACTAGATCCTGCATCATCTTTAGCCCCAGGCTCTCCGCCTCTGCTACCACTGCCCGAACTTGCTCCTCGGGCGATTTGGCCGACATAGAATCGATGAAAAACGGATGAATTTTAAAGTAGTCCTTAATCGAATACAGGCTGCCAGAACGACCAAGCTGCTGGATGGGGTTAACGAAAACCCAATTAAACCCCAGATTGGCTGCCCGTTCCAAGTGCGGTCGCCAAGCCGAAAAAGGACCTGCCAGTAAGGGGAAGAGATTATAAATGCGCATTACGTCTCCTTGCTCGTGGCCAAAATAGATTCTCGCCCGTCTCCCCACAGCCCCTGCGCCAGGCTTAAGGCCGCCACCACCGCCGTTTCCACCCGCAGGATCCTAGGCCCTAAGCTGGCTGGAATAAACCCTTGCGCTTGGGCATGCCTGCGCTCAGCGCAGCTTAGCCCTCCTTCTGGACCAACCAGCAAAGTCAGGCTAGCGCCGGGAGCAGGCAAGTGCGAGAAAGGGATTCCTTCGGGGTCAAGCAGTATCCCACCTCTCTGGGCGGCCAGCCACCGGTTTAAATCTTGGAGCGCAAGGACTTGAGGAATCCGGTTGCGCCCACACTGCTCACAAGCGGCGATAGCGATCTTCTGCCAATGCGCGCGCTTGCGTTCGGCTTTGTCGACTACGCCCACATTGCTGTGTTCGGTCAAAAGCGGCGCGATCACGTTCACGCCAAGCTCAGTGGCTTTCTGGACGCTCAAGTCCATGCGCTCGCCTCTGGCAAGCGCTAATCCTATATGGATGAGCAATGGCGATTCCGCCTCGCGCCTCGTAAAGCTCACGATCTTAAGCTGGGCTTTACGCCGGCTGGCGGCAACCAGTTGCGCGCTGTACTCCCCACCTTGGCCGTTGAACACGGTCAGACAGTCTCCGACCTTGAGCCTTAGCACAACCAGTGCATAGTGCGCTCGCTCGCCGGTAAGAACGAGCTCAGCGCCAGTCTTGAGCGCCTCAGGAAGATAAAGCCTAAAAACGCGCAACTTAGCTTAGGTTTGAGGCCCAGCCGAGATGGCGGCAGACGGTCAAAGTTGGCTCAGCTCGGTTCATGGTGTAAAAGTGTAGCCCTGGCGCTCCTCCCTCTAACAGCTTCTGACATAACTTAGTCACCACCTCTATACCGAACGCGCGGATCGCCTCTGAGTCGTCGCCAAAGGCTTCTAGACGCTTGCGCATCCAACGCGGAATGTCGGCTCCACAACGGTCAGAAAACCGAGCCAGTTGATTGTAGTTCGTAATAGGCATGATTCCAGGGACGATGGGGGCTTCTATCCCCTGGCGCTGGCAGCATTCGGAAAAATAAAAATAGGCATCGGCGTTATAGAAGTACTGGGTGATAGCAGCATTGGCCCCCGCTTCTATCTTGCGCTTAAAATACTTGACCTCAGCATCATAGCTTGGGGCTTGAGGGTGGATCTCGGGATAGGCTGCCACTTCGATGTGGAAGTGATTCCCCGTCTCAGCCCGAATGAATTTAACCAGCTCCTCGGCATAGCGGAAATCGCCGTCCCTGTACATTCCCGATGGCAGATCGCCGCGTAGGGCGACGATCCTTGAGATACCGTGGGCGCGATAGTCCTCAAGGATCTGGCGAATTTCCTCCTTGCTAGAGCCTATGCAGGACAAGTGCGGCGCTACTTCGCATCCGGTCTCACGGCGGATTTCTAGCCCGTCTCGAAGGTATTGAAGCGCGTCGTCCCTCCTGCTCCATAAGTAACCGAAAAATAATCCGGTTTAAGCTGGGCCAATGCCAAGTAAGTCTCCCGCAGCTGAGAGGCCGCCTGCGGGGTACGAGGCGGAAAAAACTCAAAGCTCAAACTCGCCATCTTCAGTAGCGATAGTGCTCCGGCTTATAGGGCCCTTCCACGGGTACGCCTATATAGGCGGCTTGAGCCTGAGTCAGGCGGGTGAGTTTGACCCCTAACTTGTCCAAGTGCAAACGGGCAACTTTCTCATCTAAATGCTTAGGCAACACGTATACCTTATTTTCGTATTTTCCGGGATTGGTCCACAGCTCAATCTGCGCCAGTACTTGATTGCAGAAAGAGTTAGACATCACAAAGCTGGGATGGCCAGTCGCGCATCCCAAATTCACCAGCCGCCCCTCAGCCAACAAAATAATGCGTTTGCCGTCCGGGAAAATAACATGGTCAACCTGGGGTTTGATGTTCTCCCACGAATACTGACGCAGGGAGGCAACATCGATCTCATTGTCGAAATGGCCGATATTGCAGACGATGGCGTTGTGTTTCATAGCCAACATATGCTCGTGGGTAATCACGTGGTAATTGCCGGTGGCGGTCACAAAGATATCGGCGACTGGAGCGGCTTCCTCCATAGTCACCACCGGATAGCCCTCCATCGCCGCCTGCAAAGCGCAAATCGGATCGACCTCGGTCACCCAGACTCGAGCCCCTTGAGCGCGCAAAGACTGAGCGCAGCCCTTGCCTACATTGCCATAGCCCAGGACCACTGCGATCTTGCCAGCGATCATCACGTCGGTGGCGCGCTTTAGGCCATCCAGTAGGGATTCACGGCAACCGTAGAGGTTATCGAATTTAGACTTGGTCACCGAATCGTTGACGTTAAACGCCGGGCATAAAAGCCGCCCCTCATTCATCATCTCATACAAGCGCTGAACGCCGGTGGTGGTTTCCTCCGACACCCCCCGCACGTTTTTGAGGAGCTCAGGGTATTTCTCGTGCATTACTTTGGTCAGATCGCCGCCGTCGTCGAGCAGCATGTTCGGGCGCCAGCCGTTGGGGCCGAATATCGTCTGTTCGATGCACCACCAGTATTCCTCTTCGGTCTCCCCTTTCCAAGCAAAAACCGGGATCCCAGCAGCGGCAATGGCAGCTGCGGCATGATCCTGGGTGGAGAAAATATTGCACGAGGACCAGCGCACTTGGGCTCCTAACTCCACCAGCGTCTCTATTAAGACCGCCGTCTGGATGGTCATGTGCAGACATCCGGCAATACGGGCTCCTTTTAAGGGCTTCTGAGCCCGATATTCCTCCCTCAGCGCCATTAGCCCTGGCATTTCGGTTTCCGCGATGCGGATCTCCTTGCGCCCCCACTCGGCTAAAGATAGATCAGCCACTTTGTAATCCCGATGAGGATGCAGATGGGTGGCAACTTGGCTCATTGAAACCTCCTATAGCTGTAATTGGCTCAACTGCGCGGCGGAAGACCCGCCGCTTCGCGCAAAATTTCGGCTTTGTCGGTGCGCTCCCAAGTGAATTCGGGTTCCGTGCGACCAAAATGGCCGTATGCAGCCGTTTTACGGAAAATCGGCCGCAGAAGATCAAGCTCCCGAATTAATCCTTTGGGCCTTAAATCGAAATGCTCGCGCACGATCTGGACTAGACGCGACTCGCTTATCTTGCCGGTACCAAAGGTCTCGATCGCGATCGATGTGGGCTCAGCTACCCCGATGGCGTAGGACACCTGAATCTCGCAGCGCTCAGCTAGACCCGCAGCGACGATGTTTTTAGCCACATAACGGCCCATGTAGGCCGCCGAGCGATCCACTTTGGTCGGATCCTTGCCGCTGAAGCAACCCCCCCCGTGGCGCGCCATTCCACCATAAGTATCGACGATGATCTTACGTCCAGTCAGGCCGCAATCCCCAACCGGCCCACCGATTACAAACCGGCCGGTAGGATTGACGAAAAACTTCGTCCCTCTATGAATCCATTCGCGGGGGATGACTTTCAAAATAATCTCGTCGATCACTGCCTCCCGCACGGCAGGCTGGGGGATTTCCGGTGCGTGTTGAGTGGACAACACCACCGCCTCAACCGCTACCGGTTTTCCATCCTGATAGCGGATTGTAACCTGGCTTTTGGCATCTGGCCTAAGCCACGGCAAGACCTTGGACTTGCGCAAACGCGCCTGACGTTTAACCAGTTCGTGAGCATAATAGATCGGAGCTGGCATCAAAACATCAGTTTCGTTACACGCATAGCCGAACATCAGACCTTGGTCGCCAGCACCTTGCTCTTTGTCTTCGGTCTCGTCCACTCCAACGGCGATGTCAGGCGATTGTTTGCCTATCGCCTGTAACACGGCACAGCTTTGCCAATCGAAACCAATGGCTGGATCGTCATAGCCTATTTCTTTGACCACCTGCCGAACCAAATGCTCAGAGTCGACCCAAGCGCTGGTGGTAATCTCACCGGCTAAAAGCACCATTCCGGTCTTGACTAACGTCTCGCACGCTACTCTAGCCTTGGGGTCCTGCTCCAAAAGAGCGTCCAACATAGCATCGGAAATCTGATCGGCGATTTTGTCCGGATGCCCTTCGGAGACCGATTCGGAAGTAAAAATAAAATCTTGACCCACTTTGCAACCCTTGTCTCGTTGAATGGAATTTTTAGTTTATATTTTAACCTAATAACGAGTAGGGTGCAGAAACTCGCCACAATAATCCAACTCGTTTTATTAAATAAGTTTCTGATTTCATTATCCTAGCTAAGCGCAAACCCATTATGCCCAAATACCTCATGCTCATGGGTACTACGCTGCTGTTAACCGGCTGCGTTACCAGCCAACCCCAAGTCAAATTGCAAGCGGTTACCGCCCCATCCGACCTACGAGAGGACGCGCTGGCCGAGACTGAAGTGACTGCTTACCTAGATCGGCAAGAAGCGATTCTGCGTCAGAAATTAGCCGGTAGTGGGATACACCTAGTCCGCGAAGGACAAAATCTGCGCTTGATCCTGCCCAGTGACCTGACCTTTGCCCCAGCCTCTTCAGCGCTGACCCCAAAGTTCTATCCCGCACTAGACGCAGTGGCCAGCGTGCTTAAAGAATATCCTGAAACTTTGGTGGAAGTGACCGGTTACACCGACGCCACCGGCGATGCCAAGTTCAACCAGCAGTTGTCAGCAAAGCGTGCCCGCAGCGTCGCCCGCTACCTAGCCGCCAAAGGGGTAGCTTCCTCCCGGCTGTTAGACCGCGGCATGGGAGACAGTAAGCCCATCGCGCCCAACGACACTCCGACTAGCCGGGCTAAGAACCGGCGAGTGGAGATTCGCGTCCATCCTATGACGCAGCCACCTTAAATCCCAGGTGGTCATAATCTAGTAACTTGAGGATGTTAGGTAGACAGGTTGATCCAACTTCCAGATTTTTAACTGCCATGGAAAAACTTTGCATTTTGATCGTTGAAGATGAGGCAGCCATTCGCGACATGCTCCAGCTCGTATTGGAGCAAGCGGGATTCGATGTTCGTCCAGTCGCGCACGTCCAAGCCGCTTCGCAAGAAATGGAGTCCCACCTCCCCGATCTGATCCTTTTGGATTGGATGCTGCCTGGTACGAGCGGGGTTGAGTGGGCTAAACGACTGCGTCGGAATGCGGCTTACAGCGACATCCCGATCATTCTCTTGACTGCTCGCAGCGAGGAGGAGGACAAGGTCTTAGGACTAGACAGCGGAGCCGACGATTACATTACTAAGCCTTTCTCTCCGCGTGAACTGATCGCCCGCATCAACGCCGTACTGAGGCGCTTTGGTAAAGGCGAAAAACCCGGCTTGATCAAGGTCGGGGGCATCCTCCTCAATCCGGAGCAGCACAAAGTCGAAATTGACGGGCAGCCGATCAACTTAAGCCCCACCGAATACCGGTTGCTCGAATTCTTTCTCATCCATCCGGATAAAGTATACAGCCGCAGTCAGCTTTTAGACCGGGTATGGGGACGTGACAGCTACATTGAGGAACGAACCGTGGACGTGCACATTCGCCGCTTGCGCAAAATTCTGGCAGAGTACGGACGCGATGCGATGATTGAAACTGTGCGGGGATTTGGTTACCGCTTCACAGCTCTTGCCTAAAATTTTTATGCTTAGAGCTTTGCGGTCGGAACTGAGTCTGTTTGCTTTTGGTTTGGCGGCGGCGCTCACCATCGGTTGGTCCCAGGGATATCTTAAACTAGCTGTAGCAGTCTATATTTTGGGTTACCTAATCCGCCATCTCTACTATTGCTGGTGCTTTCTGGCTTGGTCCCACGGGCAGAAAAACGAGTTGCCCGAGGGCAACGGCCTATGGACTGAAATCTTCCACCAGTTGCGCCTGCGCCAACGCCGCTATCGCCGGCGCAAGCGCCAATTGGCTAAAATTCTAAAGCGCTTTCGCCAGGCCACCGAGGCCCTGCCAGATGCGGCCGTAGTGCTCGGTGACGGACTTGAGATTGAGTGGTTCAACAAAGCCGCCGCTCATCTCCTAGGGTTCTATCCCAAAGATAAAGGATTGCGCATTACCAGCCTTATTCGCCATCCCGATTTTGTCAACTACCTAGAACACGCTAAGTTTGGGCAAACCATCACCATTCAAGCGCCGAGTCGCGAAGATATACAACTGGAAGTGCGCGTCGTTCCTTATTTGCCCGATCACTATCTGCTCCTAGCCCAGGATGTCACCCAGATCCGCATGTTGGAGCGTCAGCGCCGCGACTTCGTCGCTCACGCCTCCCACGAGCTGCGCACCCCGATCACAGTAATTAAAGGCTATCTGGAAACTTTGATGGATAGCGAGGAGGCTAGCCTCTCCCCTACGTTCCGGCCCGTGCTCAAGCGTATGGACGACCAGCTTAAAAGGCTGCAGTATTTGATCGACGACCTGCTCTACTTAAGCCGTCTAGAGACCAGCCAAAACAAACCCAGCGCCATGCAGCCGGTGGACATGGAGCAACTTTTAGCCGACATTATAGACGAGCTTGATCAGCTTAAAGAACCGCATGCCCCGATTAGACTTCAACTCGAATCGCAAAAGCATTTGCTTGGCAACGAACAAGAGTTACGCAGCGCTTTTACCAATTTGATCGTCAACGCGGTTAAATACACGCCAGCTACCGGCGCCATCACTGTACGCTGGCATACCAGCAGGCAAGGGGGGTATTTGGAAGTTGCCGACACCGGCCCTGGTATCCCAGCTGAGCACCTCCCACGCTTGACCGAGCGCTTCTATCGCGTGCCTGGCGCCGAACTCCTCAATCCTACCGGCACTGGTCTAGGGTTAGCGATCGTCAAGCACGTCTTAAACCGCCACCAAGGGCGTTTGGAGGTCACCAGCCAGATAGGCCAAGGCAGCACGTTTCGCTGCTGTTTTCCAGCCGAGCGCGTGGTGCAGCCTAAGACCGCCGCAGCTGCGCCATGAAATACGGTTTCTTGAGCAGATGGTTCGGAATACTGGGCTGGCTGCTGTGGCAAAGCGGAATAGCGGATAACCTACGTATCTACAGCGATCGGCTGCTAGCTGAGACTTCTTCGGATTGGGTTGCTCACTTCCAGGCTATCTATCCAGATGCCACCGTCGTCCCAACACCTGCCAACACCCTCACCGCCATCCAGGCTCTGCTCAACCGCCAGACCGAACTGATTGCCATCGGCAGGGCTTTAACGCCCGCTGAGACCTCGGCTTTCCAAAACCGTCACGGCAGCCTCCCCCTGGCTTTACCAATAGGATTAGATGCCTTGGGTGTTTTCGTTCATTCAAATGATCCCCGACCAGCGATCGGCCTGGCTGAATTGGAATATCTGTATGCCGGAACTCACTTCTGCCAGCGCGGTCCGCCAGCGACTCCCCTCACACCTAAGTTCCTCTATAGCCCAGCGCCAGCCCAAGCCGGTTACTTCCACTTTCAAACCAAAGTTCTGTGCGGCAGTTCGCCGCGCCGAGAGGTCGTCTTGCTGGAAGACGATCGGGCCGTGATCGATCAGATTGCTCGCCAACCAGGGGCCCTGGGACTAGCCAGCCGCAGCTTAGCGAGTACTGAGGTCCGCATCGTTCCTCTTGCCTTATCGTCTCAGGGCGTGGTCTTACCCTCCACCGACCGCCTATTGAGCGGACACTACCCGCTGACATATTATTTGTATTTATACTTAAGTCAAACCAACCCCCTAGCCTTGGCCTTTGCTCGCACTGTGCTTTTGCCTGAAGGACAGGCTATCCTCAGCCGGCGCTTTGCGCCTCTGCCCGAGCCCATACGCCAAAAGGCTCTTGAACGCTTGCAGCAACCAGCCCGACGTTAGGCTACACTCCAACGCAGCGGTCACGGCCCGTGCGTTTGGCCTGGTATAAAGCTTGGTCTGCTCGCTCGAACAAGGAAGCCAGCGTATCGCCTGCACGGGCGCAGGTAAGTCCGCACGAAACGGTGATTGGAACCGGCTCTCCACGACTGTGGAAGCCACAACGCTTGACTGCCTCGCGCAATTTCTCGGCGAGTTTAGTCGCCCCTGCCAACTCGGTGCCGGGCAGCAGCATAAGAAATTCCTCACCACCGTACCGTCCCACAAAGTCCACTGCTCGGATTCCCTCCCGCAAGATCTGGCCAACGACGCGCAGGGCTTTGTCGCCTGCTTGGTGACCAAACCGGTCGTTAATCTGCTTGAAATGATCCAAGTCCCACAGCAACACGCTCAAAGGTTGTTTAAACCTTTGCCAACGGGCAAATTCTTGAGCCAGACTCTCGTCTGTTGCCTTGCGATTGGGCAAGTCGGTCACTGGATCATACCGTGCCTGGTGATAAGCTTGTTTTAATTTTTGACGCAGCCCATAAGACTCCTGCTCCAGCTCCTGCAAACGCTCAGTCATGGCGCCGATCTGCTCAGCCGCCTGCGCATTGCGCTTGGCCTCTTCTTGGAGAAAAGCGTGCAGCTGGGCGCTTAAGGCGTCTAATTTCTCCGCAATGATGAGCTTGAGCGCCTCTAGGCTAGTTTCACCGAGCGTGCTGGCCCGCAGATGATCGACCTGGGCCGTTAGGGTCATGCTCCTATCCCCTTCACTTGCTTGTAGCAACTGCCCCACGTCTTGGGCCTGGACTGTAAGCAGTTGCAACCTCGCCGTCAACTGTCCTAAAAAAACCTCAAGCTCAGCCCGCTCTTGGCGCAATCTGACATAGACCTCGGCCAACAAGCGCGCCGTTCCTTCTATGGCCTCCTTCGTTGCCTCCCCTTGCTTTAGACAAGCGCTTACCTGTTCGCCCAGATCAGTTAATGCCGGCGGAATCTCGACCGCCTGCAAAAGCCGCAGCAAGCAGCTATGCAAATCCTGATCACGCGCCGCCTGCTCGCAGCGAATTTGCTCGCTGACACGCAGCAAGACGTCCGAGGAAGTATCTAAATTCTCCAGGCGGTTTTCATCCAAAACGTGGCCGCGCAAGGCTTCGCGCAGCGGGACAAGATAAGGATCTAAGCCTTGAGACTGACCCTCAAAGGCGCAAACCAGGCGCGCCAGCACCTTCTGCAGACGCCTCCCCATGCGCTCACAGCGAGTCTGCCAATCATCTACCTCCTCGGCCAGCGCCAGACATCTTTTCTTCCATTTGTCTAGCTCGGACTCAGCCATTCTCTATGCTGCCAACGCAAAAGCCTCTGGCAAAACCACTTCGACCCCAATCGGCAGGTGATCGGAACAGACAAAATCATACACTTGCATACGGCTAACCTTAAGGCTTGGACTGACCAGAATGTGGTCCAGCTTGCGCTGCGGGCGCCAACTCGGAAAAGTACGCGCGTTAGGAATTGGATCGACCAGCCTGGTACGAGCCAAGAATCTTTTCAGCTCCGGCGCGTTGGACCCGCAATTTAGGTCTCCCATCACCACGATATGATCGTATCCGCCAAGATACTCGGCAACAAAGTCCAGCTGGCAGCGCCGTGCACGAGGGCTTAAGGCCAAGTGCAAGATGCACACGAGCAAAACCGACTCGCCTTGGCCGAAATGGACCCAGATTGCTCCCCGGCCAGGCAAGCCGGGTAGCGGTGTCTCATAGATGCAGTCGGGGGCCAGGCGACTTAAGAGACCGTTGCTGTGCAAAGCCAGGCGACCGATCCGCCGATTGACCTGGTTGTGCCAATAGGGAAATCCTGCCCTCCGCGCCAAATATTCCGTTTGAACCACGTAGTGGCTGCGTGCTCCTCCGCCGTCCACCTCCTGCAGGCCGACAACGTCGAAAGGACGCAAAAACTCAGCGATCCGCTCCAGATTGACAAAGCGCCGATCGCAAGGCCACAAGTGCTGCCAACTTTTGAGCAGATAATCGGACGAGTGGCGGGTGCGAATGCCGGTCTGGATGTTAAAGCTGGCAAGCTTGAGCTCCCGTCCCATTCCCCCTCCCGTTGCCCGTAAGCTTAGCGAGCAGTCAGGCGCTTCCGTTCGCGTTCGACTAAAGTCTTGAGCGCCTCGATCATTTTCTCGTAACTCTTAGCTGTCTGGCCGGTAATCGCATATTTTCCGTTGACTACGAGCGCTGGTACCCCCGTGATGCCATAATCGGCTCCTATAGCCTCGGCTTGACGCATTTTCATATCGACTGCAAACGAGTGAAAAGCCTCTTTAAACGCGTTGCGATCTATGCCGTGAGCTGCAAAGAATTCAGTTAACTCCTCTTCGCTCGCCATAGGCTTCTTGTCAAGGTGCATGGCATTGAAGAAATCTTTGTGAATTTTGTCCACCACGCCCAAAACCTCGGCGGTAAAATACGCCCGCGCCTGCGGCGCCCAATTGGCACCAAAGATCACCGGCTGGCGTCTGAGCACCACGTCGGCAGGTTGGTTTTTAGCCCATTCTTCAAGGTATGGGTCAAAGCGGAAACAGTGGGGACAGCCATACCAGAAAAATTCAACCACCTCGACTTTGGAGGGATCCTGGGTAGGCCGAGGTGGATTTAGTTCTAGGTACCCTTGGGCCAAAGCATTTAAACACCCCCCCCATAGCAGCCAGAAAATCCACAGCAGCCGCGCTTTCATCGCCAACTCCTCCTACTTTAAAGCAGCCATATAAGCCGCAACCTGCTTCATCTCTTCTTCGCTTAAGCGTGCAGCGATGGCACGCATGGGCGTGTTCTCACCGCGGACACCAGAAGCATAATCGCTCAGTGCCTTGACCGTATAGGCAGCATATTGGCCTTTAACCAGCGGAAAACCAGCCGGGGCATTCCCCTGCCCCTGTGGGCCATGACATGCAGAGCAGGCTGGCACATTTTTGGCCGCAATCCCGACGCGGTAAATCCGTTCCCCCTCAGGCGGTGCCTTCTCGACTTCGGCGAGCGGTCTTTGCCCGGCAAAATAGGCCGCAATAGCTCGTATATCCTCCTCGCTCAAGGGCGCAGCTATAGCGTTCATGGCTGGAACAGAGCGAGCCTGATTCTTGAATAAGCGCAGTTGCGCGCTTAGGTACTTCACGTTTTGTCCAGCCAGTTTCGGAAACAGCGGAGCTGCGCCTTTACCGGCTTCACCGTGGCAGCCAACGCACAACGCGGTCTTTTCTGTGCCCAATTGGGCGGCAAAAAGCGATGCGCTCCACATCAGCCCAAGTACGCCGACAGCGGTCAGTATAGTTTTCATGCGACTCCTTGTTCAAAGAGTTCAACGCAACCTAATGCGAAAATCATTGTACCGATTTTGTTGTCTTAATACCGCCACTGTTATGATTTTTACCATGAATCCGCAGTACTCCAAAACCCACTTTCTGCACAGCACCCTGAAATTCCAGGATATCCCCGATACTGGGTGGGAAGTCGCCTTCGCTGGCCGCTCCAACGCTGGCAAATCCAGCGCTATCAATGCCATTACCAACCAGAGAGCGCTCGCCCGCATCAGCAAAACGCCAGGACGCACTCAGACATTGGTGTTCTTTCAAGTAGATGAAACTCGCCGGTTGGTAGACCTGCCTGGCTATGGCTTTGCCCAGGCGCCCGGCCCGCTTCAACAGCGTTGGCGCACAACGCTGGAGGGTTACTTCAGGCAACGCCGCTGCCTTGCAGGGGTATTCTTGATTATGGATATTCGTCATCCCTTGACCGTGATGGATCTTCATATGATAAATTGGTGCAAGCACTATCGGCGGCCTGTGCACGTGCTTTTGACCAAAGCCGACAAGCTCAATTACGGCTCAGCCCAAAACACTCTCCTTAAAGTACAACAGATGCTTGAGCCTTATGCCTTAACTTGCCAGCTGTTCTCGGCCACTAAAAAAACCGGCATAGAACAAGCCCATGCGATGCTTGACCGCTGGCTTGAAGTTTAGCCAAAAAAAACCCCGAAGCCAAAGGGGGAGGGCTTCGGGGCCAATGATGCTCCGGCTTGGGGGAACCGGAGCCGCTCGCTACTCATAAGGGAGGAAATGAGTAGATTTGGCGTCGTTCCAGACACTTGTTCCGTTAGAGGGCAAAATGGGTCAAAAGTTCCCTAAACTCAATGCGCCTCGTCCCAGTTCGCCCCCACCCCGACTTCTACCACCAGCGGCACCCTTAAGTCAGCGGCTTGTTGCATACGAGTCTGGATCTCTAAAATCGCCTGGTCGAGACAATCTTCCTCAACTTCAAATACCAATTCGTCGTGGACCTGTAGGATCATTTTTACCTCGATCCGAGATCTTTGAATCCAATGATCCACCGCAATCATCGCCCGCTTGATGATATCAGCCGCACTTCCCTGCATGGGCGCGTTGATCGCCGCGCGCTCGGCTTGGCTTTGACGCCTGGGGTCTTTGGCATTCAGCTCAGGCAGATATAACCTACGCCCGAATAAAGTCTCGACATAGCCTGCTCGGTAAGCCGTCTGTTTGGTCCGTTCCATGTAATCGCGCACCCCAGGATAACGCTCGAAATAACGGTCGATGTAGGCCTGGGCCTGCTCGCGCTCCACCCCCAGTTGTTTGGCTAAACCAAAAGCAGACATGCCATAAATCAGCCCGAAGTTGATCGCTTTGGCAGCACGGCGCTGATTTGGCGTAACCTCTTCCGGCGCAAGGTTAAAAAGCTCGGCTGCCGTGGCCCGGTGAATATCGGTTCCAGCGGCAAAAGCGCGTACTAAGTTTGGATCTTGGGACAAATGGGCCATAATCCTAAGCTCGATCTGAGAGTAATCGGCGGCCACCAGCTTAGCTCCCGGGGGAGCCACAAAGGCCCGCCGAATTCTTCGCCCTTCCTCGCTGCGGATAGGGATATTCTGGAGGTTAGGGTCGGAAGAGGATAACCTGCCGGTGGCAGTAACTGCCTGATGATAAGAAGTATGGACCCGGCCGGTGCGAGGGTGGATTTGTTCTGGCAGCCGATCGGCATAAGTGGTTTTGAGCTTGCTCAAGGTACGGTGCTCCAAAAGCAGACGAGGCAGTTCAAACTCTTCCGCCAACCGGCTGAGGACTTCCTCAGCTGTAGACGGTTGACCGGTGGGGGTTTTTTTCAATACCGGCAGGCTCAGTTTCTCAAATAGAATCCGATGCAGCTGTCTGGGCGAGGCCAGGTTAAACTCCTCTCCCGCCAGGCAATAGACCTGTTCCTCTATGGCGGCCAAGCGCTGGCCCAATTCGGCGCTCAAGCTGTGAAGTTCTTCTCTATCGACCTTAACTCCATTACGCTCCAAGCGCATCAGCACGGGAACCAGCGGCATTTCGATCTCTTGGTACACTTTTTTGAGTTTAGGTTCAGCCTCAAGCTTAGGCCACAAAACTCGATGCAGGCGCAGGGTGAGATCGGCGTCCTCAGCCGCATACGCGGCTGCCCTCTCTAGGCTAACTTTCTGGAAAGGAATCTGCTTTGTGCCTTTGCCGGCTACTTCCTCGTAGCGAGTGGTCTTGATCCCAAGATAGGTCAAGGCCAAAGAATCCAAGTCGTGGCGGGTAGCGGTGCTGTTTAAAACGTAAGATTGGAGCATGGTATCGTGGGCAATCCCCTTAAGTTCCATGCCATAATTGGCAAGCACGTGGGCGTCATATTTGAGGTTTTGACCCAGCTTGGGTACCTCTTCCGACGCCAAAAGTGGACCCAGCTCTGCAAGCACCTCGTTCACTGCCAACTGTGGCGGTGCTCCTCGGTAATCGTGGGCCAAGGGAACGTAAGCAGCTTTTCCCGGCTCTACTGCGAACGATACCCCCACCAAGCGCGCGTTGAGATAATTTAAATCGGTAGTCTCGGTATCGAAGGCGAACAACTCAGCTTGGCGCAGGGCCTCAAGCCATATGTTCAGATCGGCCCGGCTAAGCACCGCCTCATAGCGTGAGCCTTGGCTGTGAGCCGTAGGCAGATCGAGCTGGCGCAGCCAGGAGGTAAACTCCAAGCGCTTGAGCAAACAGGCCAACTTCGCATAATCGGGCGGCCGCCTTTTAAGGTCCTCGATTCCGATAGCCAGCTCCACATCGTTGTGTATGGTTGCTAACTGTCTTGCCAGGTCGAGCTCTCGCAGATGGGCGCGTAAACTCTCGCCCGCTTTGCCCTTAATCTCACTGGCATGGGTTACGATTCCGTCTAAGCTGCCGTACTGATTGAGCCATTTGGCGGCCGTCTTCGGGCCGACCCCAGGAATGCCAGAAATGTTGTCAGAGGAATCGCCCACCAGCGCCAAGTAATCGACAATCCTGCCCGGCGGCACTCCGAATTTTTCTTGGACTCCTCTTACATCCAAGAGGGTTTCAGCCATCGTGTTATCCAAAATCAAACGCTCGTCTACCAATTGCGCCAAATCCTTATCGCTGCTAGCCACCACCACGAAGAAACCTTGGGCTTTGGCCTTCTTGGCGAGAGTGGCGATTACGTCGTCGGCCTCCACCCCTTCTTGGCTGATCTGCGGAATGCCAAGCGCTTCAATCAATTCTTGCAAAGGCCCCAACTGCGCTTTGAGGTCCTCTGGCATAGGTGGGCGATGAGCTTTGTAAGCCTTAAACAGGTGATTGCGAAAAGTAGGGCCTGCGGCGTCGAACACCACGCCAAAATAAGGGGTATCGTATTTCTTAAGCAGCTTGCGCAGCATATTTGCCACGCCGTAGATCGCCCCGGTGGGCTCGCCCTTGGAATTATTCAAAGGGGGCAAAGCATGATAGGCGCGGTAGAAGAACGAGGAGCCATCTATCAATACCACCATTCGGGAATTTTGTGTCATCGGTGGATTCTTAATAAACTTTGAGCAATGAGGGGTTATTCTAACTTTGAATCAATCCATGGCTGCTTTCTACGTTTCTACGCCAACTGAGCTTGAACATCTGTGCCAATCCTTAAGCAAGAGTCCATGGCTGGCGTTAGACACCGAGTTCCTGCGCGAATCGACTTATTATCCCAAGTTCTGTCTGCTTCAAATCGCAGGCCAAAGTGAACTGGCCTGTGTGGATCCTTTGCTGCTCTCCGATTTAACTCCATTGTGGCAACTTATCTACCGGCCCGACAAGCTCAAAATTTTCCATGCTGGCCGCCAAGATTTGGAGATCTTCTACCACCTGCACAAGAAGCTGCCCGAACCGGTGTTTGACACCCAACTGGCCGCCGCTCTTCTGGGCTATCCCAAACAGGTAGGCTATGCCCGGTTAGTGGAGGAGGTTTTAGGGGTATCCCTAGCTAAGGACCAAAGCCGCACCGATTGGCACAAACGCCCATTGCGCCCGGAACAGCTCCGCTACGCCGCAGACGACGTGCGCTACCTTGGCTCTTTATACTTAGAGCTGCACTGGCACCTCAAACAGGCCGGACGGCTCAGCTGGCTAGACAGGCTCTGCTCTCCCCTTACCGATCCCGTCACCTACGCTAATCCCCCTGAGGAAGCCTGGCGCCGAGTCGCCGGTGCATCCAAACTTGGCGGCCAAGAGCTGGCCATTCTCAAACGGCTGGCCGCCTGGCGAGAACAAACCGCCGCCGCGTCCAACTGCCCTCGCAGTTGGGTCGCAAAAGACGAGCTCTTATGCCTGATTGCTAAACTCAAACCCCAAACGCCTAAGGCGTTGGCACAGATCAAAAAGGTAGACAAAAAACTTTTAAACCTTCATGCAGAGACCATTTGTCGCTTGGTCGCTCAAACTCCAGCCGTTGCCGATACCTCTCGGCAGCAAACGGTACCAAGCGCCGAACAGTCGGCGTTGCTTAAGCTGTTTGAGGCGATCGTATACCTGCAGGCAGCCAAACACGGCTTAAATCCGAAGGCATTGGCTTCACGCGCAGAGCTGACGGAATTTCTCATCCATCCAGAAGCTGCAACGCTTTGCCAGGACTGGCGCCGGGAGGTGGTCGGACAGCCGTTATTGGACTTTTTAGCTGGCCAAAAGTCCTTGCATATCCGAGAGGGAAGGCCGTGTCTGAGCTGATGCTGCCTCCTCTGATCTCGTCTTTGCTCAAACCTTCGGTTTACGATCATCCAACTACCTCCATCCGCTGTCTAGAGACCCACATCTCCTGGATTATCCTCACAGGTCCTTACGCCTACAAAATCAAAAAACCGGTTAATTTAGGCTTTCTCGATTTTTCTACTCTCGACAAGCGCCATTTCTATTGCTGGGAGGAGCTACGCCTCAACCGTCGCCTGGCACCGCAGCTTTACTTGGCGGTGGTGGCTATCACCGGCGACCCCTCCTCCCCGCGCATAGGCGGTGGCGGCCAAATCTTGGAATACGCAGTCAAGATGCGGCAGTTTAACCGGCACCACCTGCTCGCCGCGCTGGCTGAACGTGGAGAGTTGACCGAGACCCACCTGGAGGTCTTGGCTGAAAAAATCGCCCGCTTTCATCAGTCCGTCCCTCAGGCCACAGCCCGGGACCCCTACGGTGATCCGAAGCAAATCCAGGAAAGCGTGCGACAAAACTTCGCCCAAATCGACTGCTCAGAGCCAGAGAGCCTCTTCCTGCTGACCGAGCTTGCAGCTTGGAGCGAGGAGCAATTCAGTGCGCTGGAGGCGGATATAGCAGAGCGCAAACACCAAGGCTTTATCCGCGAGTGCCACGGTGACCTTCCCCTCGGCAACATCGTCCTATGGCAGGGCAGCGTCTTGCCTTTCGATTGCATCGAATTCAATCCTACGCTGCGCTGGATAGACACGATCTGCGAAATCGCTTTTACCGTGATGGATCTCAGCGCGCATGGCCTTAGGCCCCTCGGGTTTGGATTTTTAAACAGCTACCTGGGACTAACCGGCGATTACAGCGGCGTACGCCTACTCACTTATTACCTGGTTTACCGGGCTATGGTGCGGGCCAAGATCGCCTATTTAACGAGTCGCCAGCATCCGCAAGAAACCTCCCACCTGGAGGGCTTCCAGCGCTACTTAAGGCTGGCCAAAGCCCTCAGCCAAGGTCACAAACCTTTTCTTTGCATCACCTACGGTTTCTCCGGCAGCGGCAAGTCATACTTAAGCCGCCAGCTGGCCTCTTTCTTGGGAGCATTGCACCTGCGCTCGGATCTGGAACGCAAGCGCCTGGCGGGGTTAGAAGCCACCGCTCGCACCCACGCCCCAATTGCCGGCGGCATTTATCGGCCGGATTTCACCGAACGCACCTATCAGAAACTGGAAGAAGAGGCTTGCGCCATTTTGACTTCTGGCTTTCCAGCGATCGTCGATGCCACATTCTTAAAGCGTGCTCATCGCCAGAGGTTTTACAGGTTAGCGGAGAATTTGAGGCTTCCCTTCCTTATTCTGGAATTCCAAGCCGAAGAAGAGATCCTGCGCGAGCGGGTCCAACAGCGCTTAAGGCATGGGCGTGATCCTTCCGAAGCCAGCCTTGAGGTCTTAGATCATCAGCTTACCCACTACGACCCGCTGGATACCTGGGAACAAGCTCTGTGCGTGGTTTTTGACACCAGCCGGGAAACCCCTTTGGAGGAGAGACTGGCAATAATTAAAGCCCGGCTAGGACTTAAATGAGTTTGGATCGAGCCGATGGCGGCTTAGCAAGCGATAAAATTCGGTCCGATTGCGCTGGGCGAGCTGGGCTGCACGCGCGACATTGCCGCGGGTGATCTGTAACAGGCGGACTAGATACTCGCGCTCGAAGCTGCGCTTGGCCTCGCGCAAAGGAAGCAACGCACCGCCTTCGCTCTCCTTGCTTAAGGATTTTTGCACTAGGCTCAAAGAGATCAGCGGAGAGTTGGAGAGGGCGATGCATTGTTCCACCAGGTTTTGCAGCTGGCGCACGTTCCCAG
>JAOAHI010000019.1 GCA_026415315.1 Methylohalobius sp. | reverse complement strand
CTTGTAATACCCAGCTGGACCCGGTTTGGTCGAACAAGGCCCAGAACATGGCCACAAACAAGTAGATGGGGATTAGTCTGGCTAGAATTTGGCGCCCTTGGCAACCCAGCGTTTGGCGGATGAAGCTAAGCCCTCGCGGTGGGATATGGGCGTAGCGAAAGCGTCCACACCAGAAAATCAAAGTCGCCAAAGCCATCAAGAGACCTGGCACCGCAAACGCCAGCGCTGGCCCGTGGTATTTAAGTAGATACGGGGTCACCAACATGGCGAAAAAGGCCCCCAAATTGATGGCAAAGTAAAACCAGGCAAACGCTCGGCTTAACAGATGGCGATTGGTGGCCCCGAACTGATCGCCCAGATGCGCCGAAACGCAAGGTTTGATCCCGCCAGCCCCCAAGGCGATGAGGCTTTGCCCAAGAAGCAGGCCGGTGCGCGTAGCGTCTAAGGCCAAAGCCAAGTGTCCTAAGCAATACGCCAGCGACAACAGGACGATCGTGCGGTACTTGCCAAGCCATCCGTCGGCCAACATCGCCCCGAGGATTGGGGTAAAGTACGTTGCTGCTACGAACAGATGAAACCAGCCTTTAGCCTCCTCTTCGCTCATAGGGTCGGGATGGCCGGCTGCATCGGCCAGATATTGGGTCATGAACACCACTAAAATCGCGCGCATGCCGTAATAGCTGAAGCGCTCGGCCGCCTCGTTAGCGATGAGAAAGGGGATGCCCGGCGGCATGGTGGCGATGGCCAAAGGCGCGCTGCGGTAACGGGCCATCAGATCCCCTCGACGGTCAGCTGATGAATAGCACTCGCCAGCCCCTCAGTGACTCGGGCCAGACGCGTGTAATCGAGCTTGTCCGGGGTGTCTTCTGGATGGTGATACCAGGGGTAACGGAACAGAGCCGTATCGGTCACCATGATGCCCGGATACCCATAGCGCCAAAACGACAGATGATCGCTCCAAGCCACCCCTGGGATCCAGGCAAAAGCCGCGGCCTGCTCGACCGGAAAATCGCAGACGGCGCGAAAGAGGTGCGTTAATCGCCTAAGCTGGCGGCGGTATTTGAAACAGGTGACAAAGCCGATGAAATGGCCCGTGGCTGGATAGAAGAAGCGAAACAACGGTGGATAACGCTGACAGCCCGGCCTATCGCAGTAGTAGCCCATAGTTTCTAAGGACAGCATCAGGCGAATGTTATCACCGCGCGCCCGCGCCATTTTCGCATACTGCCGGCTGCCTTGCTTGGAGGTAAAAAAGAACGGCGGTTCCTCGTTGACAAAGGCAACCAAACGCACGGTTCGAGGTAAAGAGAAAGATTGTAAAAGCTGCGACAGTGCAAGCAAGACGGCCACGCCGCTTCCGTTATCGTTGGCCCCGGGAGAGCCTTGCACCGAATCATAATGCGCCCCAAGCAGCACGATCTCATGGGGCCACGTTCGGCCTGGAAGGGTAACTTCTAAATTGGCCGAAGCTACTCCTTTTGCTTCGTATACCTGGCGTTGTACTTCCAACCCGAGGTCGTGCCACGTTTGAGCAAGATAGTTTTCAGCGGCCTGGAGAGCCTGCGGATGAAAAACGTTACGCTCGCCGATCTCACCGGCCAGGTATTCCACGTGCCGGCGCAAAGCCTCAGCCAGAGCAGGCAAAGTCACAGCGCCCCCCTCGTTCTGTAAGCCAGGTCAACACTTGTTCCACCAGTGCATCGCGGTTGCCTAAGGTGACTTCCCATAGCTCAATCCCAGGCTGGCGTTTGACTTTTTGGATAAATCCGCCCCCCTGTTTGGCGATGGTAGCGATCAGCGGCTTTTTTTCGTTTAAGAGCAGCTCCAGGCAGCGCACGAACACCGAAGACACGCATTCCATCTTGCCAATCTCGTCGATCAGATAAACTTCGCCTGACCGGCTCAAGGCTGTCCCCACCAGGCGGTCGATGGCAGTCACATCGACCCCGTAGCGGCCAACGCGCATAAAGGAAGGAAAACCCACGTGGGCGATTACCCCGGATTCTCCTCCGACAAAGTCTTCCAGCCTGAAGCCAACCCGACGCCCATCCTCCCGGATCTCTTCGGTGTAGAACCCAGCGAGGGGAAAGCCAGCAAGCCGCGCGGCGATGCGTTTGATCAAGGTAGTCTTGCCGATGCCGGGGGCGCCGGTCAAAAGTAGAATCGTGTTCATGCCGACCCCTATACAATACCCGAACAAAGGGCGGGCATACGAGTCTGCCTTTACAGAGATTGCGGGGGAGGTGCAATCATGCGCTGTGTTATTTTTCTATTATGCCTGGTTTTTACACCTTGGACGAGGGCTGCTGAGGAGACACCGCCCTTTCGCACGGGCACTTGGCACAAGGTGGCTTCTGCTCCGACCGCGCGCACCGAAGTGACCGCAGCGGTTTTACAGGATAAGATCTATGTGATCGGCGGATTTGCGCCGCTGCGCTTTGGCAATTTGCTCAAGTTGAGCGTGAGCGATGCGGTGGAAGCCTATGATCCGGCCAGAGACCGCTGGCAAACGGCGGCGCCTTTGCCCAGGCCCGTGCATCACGCTGCAGCGGTTGTGGTGAATGGGCGTTTGTTCGTTTTCGGTGGGTTTGCCGCTGGTTTAACCTCGGTTTGGAAGCCGGTAAATACGGTGTTTGAATACTTGCCGCAGGAGAACCGCTGGCTCCAAAGGCGGCCTATGCCCACAGCCCGCGGAGCGCTGGCAGCAGCGGATCTCCAGGGCAAAATTTTCGTTATCGGCGGCTACGATGGACAAAAGAGCTTGGCGGTGGTGGAGGTCTATGATCCGCTAACTGATAGCTGGCAGCCGGCGCCTTCGTTATCGGTGCCGCGCGACCATCTGGCGGCTGCAGCGCTGGACGGCAAAGTATATGCCATCGGTGGGCGCGTGGACCTCAATTACCGCCGCAATTTGGCGGTGGTGGAAGCCTATGATCCATTTGCCCCCCGTTGGAAGGAGGTCAAACCGCTGCCTACTGCTCGAAGCGGGATGGCCGCTGCCACACTGAAGGGGATGATCGTAGTTCTGGGCGGCGAGAGCGAGACGGGAACGTTTAAGGAAAACGAAGCTTACTGGCCAAAAGCTGGCATCTGGGTGGGCCTGCCGCCCCTGCCTACCGCGCGCCATGGTTTGGCTGCGGCTGCCGTTGGGGAGCGTCTGTACGCCTTGTGCGGTGGAACTAGGCCCGGGGGATCTTATAGTGCGATCAACGAGGTATTCATCCCCGCCGCGCTGCCGTAAGGCCTCTGGCGGGATGGTATCCCCACACGGCAAGGAGCAAGAACGCCGCCATGCTGACGCTGGTGTAAAGCAAAGCGTACAGGTGGATCTGGCCATACAGGGCAAAGCGGATCAGTTCCACAGCCTGAGAGAAAGGATTGTAGGAGGCCAGGGTCGCCAAAAGGGGACTTGATTCCTGTAGGCGCCACAGGGGATACAGGGCAGTAGAGAGGAAAAACATAGGAAAGATGACAAAGTTCATCACGCCGGCGAAGTTTTCCAACTGGCGGATGAACGAAGACAACAGCATGCCTAAAGCGCCAAGCATGAGTCCCCCCAGAATCAGCGCCGGCAACGCTTTAAGGTACCCCAAAGGCGGCGGTTGAACGCCGTACGCCCAGGCGATGGCCAAAAACACATAGGCCTGAAGAGCGGAGACGAAGGTACTGGCCAACAGCTTGCACGAAAGCAGATACCAGCGCGGCAAGGGAGCGGTGAGCAGCACGCGCATGCTGCCCATCTCTCGGTCATAGACCATAGACAAAGAGCTCTGCATCCCGTTGAACAACAGGATCATGCCGGTCAGCCCAGGGGTGATGTATTCTTCATAGAGGATATAGGTTTGATACGGTGGAGTAACGGCGATCCCCAACGTGGCGCGGAAACCGGCGGCAAAGATGAACAGCCACACCAAGGGTCGCACTAGGGCGGCGACAAAACGTCCGCGCTGATGGACAAAACGCAGCAATTCCCGCCAGGTGATAGCCCAAAAAGCGCGTAGCGCGTGCATTAGGCCGCCTCCTTTGTCAGCACTTGAAAAGCCTCGCTCAAGCTCGTCACCGCCAAGCGCTCGATGACTTCGGTAACGCAGCCAATGGCGCGGATGCGTCCGCGGTGCAGGATGATCAATTGATCTCCGGCTTCGACTTCATCCAGAAGG
The DNA here is from genome assembly GCA_026415315.1 of Methylohalobius sp. Classification (GTDB taxonomy): domain Bacteria; phylum Pseudomonadota; class Gammaproteobacteria; order Methylococcales; family Methylothermaceae; genus Methylohalobius. The sequence goes on along the minus strand of JAOAHI010000019.1, from coordinate 26,438 downwards.
TGAGTGGCCCACAAGACGCCTATGCCTTCGCTGGCCAGTCCGTGAACGTGATCGACTAGAGCCTTGCGGCTTGGAATGTCCAGGCCTACGGTCGGTTCGTCCAATAATAATAACTTGGGGCGATGCAGAAGAGCGCGGGCGATTTCGACTCTGCGCCGGTAACCGCCGCTTAGGGCGCGGACTTTGCTTTTGCGATACGGTACCAGATCGAATCGCTCCAGCTCTTCACCGACGCGAGAGCCGGCTTGCTTGCGGCTTAAACCGTGCAGGGCAGCGAAATAGCGCAAGTTCTGTTCCACCGTCAAGTCCAAATCTAAGGTCGGCTGTTGGAACACCACTCCCATTCTGGCCAGAGCCTGATTGGGCCGGCGCAGGTGGTCAAAACCGGCGATGCGGATGGTACCGGTTGGACTGTCAAACAAGCGGGTGATCAAGTTGAACAAGGTGGTCTTGCCAGCGCCGTTGGGTCCTAACAAGATTGTGCAAACTCCCTGAGGCACGGCAAAGCTGACCTCGTCTAAGGCTTTTTTAGGCCCGTAGGCAAAGCTTAAATTTTCCACTTCCAGCGCTAAGTTCATGGCTTAACCGCTACTCCCCAGGGGTAATGGCCTACGGCGATGGATTTGATAGGTTTGAGTTTCTGAGTATCGATTGCGGTAATGTCGTGGCTGGCACCGTTGGTGGTAAAGAGCATTTTGCCGTCGTGGGTAAAAGCCATCTGCCAGACACGCTTACCGGTGAGCAGATAGTCGATTACTTCCAGCTTTTGGGCATCGATCACGGCTACTCGGTTGGCGGGCCCTAAGGCCACATAGCCGTAGCGGCGATTTTGGTCCACTAGTACCCCCACGGGTTGCACAAGGGTTTGGTTGACCCCCGGAATCGAGAACTTGAGCTTTTTGACCGTTTCCTTGCTAGCCGTATCCAGAATAGTCAGGGTGCCGCCGATTTCCGAAGTTACCCACAACTGTTTACCGTCCGGCGTAAAGGTGGCTGCTCTAGGTCTTGGATCCACTAAGGTATTGTGAGCGACCTCGAGGGTGACGGGATCGATCCAGTGGACCATATTAGTAGTCTCGGAGGTGCTCACGACCCATCGCCCATCTGGACTGACGGCGATCCCCTCCGGCTCTACTCCCACGGGGATAGTTTTGATTGCTTGGCTGCTGTTAAGGTCGATGACCGTCACTTGGTTATCGTCCTCGTTAGAGGCATAGAGGCGTTCGCCTTTAGGGTCGATGGCGAAGGTTTCGGGGTCTTTGCCCGAAGGCAAGGTGCCAAGCACCTGGTAAGTTCGCGCATCGAGCACCTGGATCGCATCGTCGTCGCTTGCAGCGACGTAGATTTTGGCCAAATCCGGGCTGAGCTTAATATCGCGGGGCCTGCGGCCGATTTTGATCGTCTGGATCAGGCTCAGGCTCTGACCGTCGACGATAGCTAAGGCGTTGTCTTTTTCTAAGCTGACCAGCACCGTATCGGCTAACGCCGTTGCGGAAAAATAAATCAGGATCGCTGTTACAAGACGCATAGGTTTTCCCTAAAGTTTAACGTTTAAGATGGCATTCGGTCTCGCGCGCATCGTAGCCTAAGGTATCCAGTTCGTTTGTGGGGTGTAAAAAGCCCTCGATGGGCGCGACGGCGACGATGTCGTACGCGCTGGCTAGAAGGATGGGTTGGCGGAGTTGGCCGTCCCAAGGCCGGAACGACAGCGGCACCCCTTTAAATCCGGGAAGCGCCAATTGGTCGCTGAGCAAGTACTCGCGGATTGGCGTAAAGTCCGTGCTTTGGGTGCGGGTGGCGGCCTCGCCGATGGCGCGCACCGCCAGCCAAGCGGCATAATCCTCAGGCTGCATCCGGCGCCCGGCGAGCTTACGGAAACGGTTTTGCAATTGCACCGCTCCCCACTGCTCGTGGGCGGGGTGCCAGGCGGTAGCGGCCAGTCCATGCGAGCCAGCTACCGGCCTCGGTAACCAAGTACGGTAAGGGAAGTAGGCGCCGAACAGATCGGCCTCGTCGGCCACCAGCACCACATCGTAGTCGACTCCTTGGGTAAACACGGCTACCTCCGACTCGGCAGTGCGCCGGGCATCGTAAGTGTGGGTCCAGGGCTTTGCGGCGACGATTTTCAGGCCAAAACGCTTGGCGCTGCGTTTGAGCGCTTCGGCGAACAGCTGATCCTGCGGCCAGGGTCCAGGCACCAGAAACCACTTCTCCCAGCGCTTTTTCTTGAGGTATTGACCTATAGCGTCGGCGCGCATGGCATGGCTGGGGAGGGTATGCAGGACATTGGCGCGGCAGTCTTTACCGCGCAATCGGTCGTCGTAGGCACCAACGTTGTACAGTAAGCTGTCTTTAGCTTCGGGGGAATCGGCCAGCGCGAGTAACTTCGCTGCCGGTAAGTTGACTAAAATGTGGCGCACGCCTTCTTGGCGCAGAAAATAAAACGCACGGGCTGGATCTTCGTCCTGCTTTACAACTGCTCCCAGCAGGCGAAACGACTGGTTGGTGAAGCGGCCAGTGGTGTTGTTGTCCTCGATACCCAGCTCTGCACCGCGCAGTCCCAAGTCTTGGGGGAGGGGTTCTATGTTGGCCGTGGCCGGCCTGAGGTCTGCTCGCTCCTGACCGATATAGGCGATAAACAGCGTTTGGCCATAGGCTGAAGACAGACAAAGACAGAGGAAAGCGATAAGCGCGCAAATCCACATAATCATGACCGAAAAGCTTGGAAATTATACCCGATCCTACTTCGATCCCGCTTTAGGAAAACCTCCGCGAGTTTGGTTTTTGTGCGGCCACAAGCTTGGCGATAACCGCCAACTTTTAGCCTTAGCCGAAGCTCTAGGTTGGCCGTACTCCGCCAAGCGCTTTTTTTATCGGCCTTATGAGCTTTTGGTAGGACGCTGGAAGGCGACGTTGCTTGGGATCGATCGCCGTCGCAGCGATCCTTTAACTCCGCCCTGGCCGGATTTGATTTTGACCGCAGGTCGCCGCAATGAGCCGGTGGCGCTGTGGATCCGAGAGCAGGCAGCAAAGATTGGCCACTTGGTGCGCATTGTTCATATAGGGAGACCATGGGCGAAGTTGTCGCATTTTGACCTGATTGTGACCACGCCCCAGTATTGTTTACCGCCTTGGCCAAACGTGCGCTATAACACTTTTCCCTTGCACGACTTGACTCAGACCAAGCTCGAGCAGGCCGCCCAAGCCTGGCGCGAGAGGATCCATGTCCCGGCTCCGTGGCTGGCTTTGCTTGTGGGCGGATCGAGCGGCCCCTATGTGTTTGACCGCCGAGCCGCCATTATCTTAGCCAGGCAGGCGAGCGCATTGGCTCAAAAGCGCAGTGCTTCTCTGCTGGTCACAACCAGCGCCCGAACTGCGCCTGAGGCAGCTAAGGCGCTGGTCTCAGCGCTTGAGGTACCGGCTGAGGTCCACCTTTGGCAACCGGATAAGGACAACCCTTATTTAGGGTATCTCGCATTGGCTGAGGAGATCATCGTCACCGGCGACAGCATGTCGATGCTGGCTGAAGCCTGTTTTACCGGAAAGCCTGTCCACATCTTTCCCTTCGGAGCCGGGCGCTGGGCCATGCGCCCTGAAGCACCTCTCGCCTCGCAAGTGCCGTTTTGGCATCGGGACAGGCTACGCGCTTTGCGCAGCGCCCTAGCCTTGACTTTAGCCCCGCGCCGCTTAAAACGCGACGTTCGCTGTATCCTCTGGGCAACGATCGAATCGGGCCGAGCGGTGTGGCTAGGGGAAGAGTTCCGAAAGCCTGCGCCTGCGCCCACGGATGAATTGGCGCAGACCGTAACTTGTGTCAAAGCGCTGCTAGGAAGCTAAGATCGCCTCTGCTTGTTTGATTGCGGCCTGCACCGACGCGGCGGCTCGCTGGAAAGCTGCGATTTCCTCTTGGTTGAACTCTGGGTGCAGGATCCGCGTTACCCCTGGCCGGCCGATGACCACCGGCAAACTTAGGCAGACTCCGCTAATGCCATGAAAGCCGTCGATCAATACGCTGGCGGGCATGGTGCGTTTGCTGTCGAAAGCAACGGCTTCGATGATCAGGGCCGCGGCTAAAGACACGGCGAAATTGGTGTATCCTTTGTAAGAAAATACTTGGTAGCCAGCTGCTACCGCTTCTTTGAACATTTTCCGGCGGCGTTCGTTGTCCACGATGTGCTCGCCGCCCGCCTGGGCCTGGCTCAAGCAGGGGAACTGGTGGTCGCCGTGCTCCCCTAGAATGTAGGCCCTAAGGTCTTCGGGGTGGATCGAGACTTCTTCAGACAGCATGGCGCGGAACCTGGCCGAATCGACCAGGGTGCCGGTGCCGATCACGCGGGCGGGAGGAAAGCCGGAGAACTTCAAAGCAAAATAAGTCAGCACGTCTACCGGGTTGGAGACGATAAGCAACACCGCGTGCGGGCTTAAAGCCGCAAGGGGAGGGATGAGTTCACGAAACAGCTTGACATTGCCTTCCAATAGCTCCAGCCGCGATTTAAGTCCCGCAGGGGTCGGCACCGAGGCGCACAGGGCGATCAAATCCGAGCCACGGGTGGCGCTGAGGTCGCCGTGGCGCACCTCAAACGGTCGGTCGAGGAAAGACATCGCATGGCGCAGATCATAGGCATCGCCCTGAGCGATCTTTGGCCTGCGGTTGACCAGGATCAGCTCGCTGCACAGCCCTTTCAGGGCGATGGTGTAAGCCAAGGTACTGCCGACGCGGCCGATGCCAACGATGGAAATTTTCATAATGTTAATATTAGACGAGCTTGCGGGCAGGTTTTCGCTAGGCAGGGGGAAATATGGCGATTCCAGATTATCAATCCTTGATGCTTCCGCTTTTGCAATTTTTGGAGGACGGCCAAGAGCGTCCGATGGGCCAAGCGATCGAAGCCCTGGCCGAGAAGCTCGGTTTGACGGAGGAAGAGAGAGAAGCTTTGCTGCCTAGCGGTCAGCAACGCATATTTGACAACCGCGTGAGCTGGGCGCGCACCTATATGAAAAAGGCCGGTCTTATCGCTTCCCCGCGCCGCGGTTTTATCGGCATTACCGAGTTGGGAAAGCAGGTGCTCGCCCAGTCGCCACTCCGAATCGACGTATCTTTTCTTGAACGATTCGAGAGTTTTCGCCAGTTTAAATCTGGCCGGCGCGAGACTAGCCTCTCAGGTGTGGAGGAGACGCCGGAAGAGTCGTTCGAGGCTGCTTATGATCGCTTTCGCCAGGTGCTGGCCGAGGAGCTGCTCGAGAAGCTCAAAGTCATGTCGCCTGCGGGGTTCGAGCGCCTAGTGGTCGATTTGTTGGTAAAAATGGGCTATGGCGGCACGCGTCAAGAAGCAGGACTTGCCATCGGTAAAAGCGGCGACGGCGGCATCGACGGTATCATCAACGAAGACCGCCTCGGTTTAGATGTGGTCTATATCCAGGCCAAGCGTTGGGAGGGATCGGTGGGACGGCCCGAAGTGCAGAAATTTGCCGGCGCTTTGCAGGGCCATAAGGCGCGCAAGGGCGTATTCATCACTACTTCTAATTTTACTAAAGAAGCTTTGGAGTATGTTCGGCTTATAGACGCCAAGATCGTCCCCATAGACGGGCAACGGCTGGTACAGCTCATGATCGACTACAACGTTGGGGTTGCGCCGGTAGCCGCTTACGAGATCAAGAAAATCGACTACGACTACTTTGCCGAGGAGTAGTGAAGCCTGTCGACCTGCATCCTCTAGAAGCGGCTTTCGCCCGCCTGCAGGAAATTCTAGAAGAATACCAGTCCAATCCGAGGCATACCCTGATCCGCGCGGACTCATCCAGCGTTTTGAATTCACCTACGAGATGGCGTATAAGACCTTAAAGCGTTATCTCGAATGGGCTTCCCCGGCGCCAGAGGAGATCGACCGCTTGACTTTCCCCGATCTTATTCGTACGGCGAGCGAACAGGACTTGCTCAAGGGCGACTGGCCACAGTGGAGAACTTATCGCGAGATGCGCAACAAAACCAGCCGTACCTAGGATGAAGCTATGGCCTTGGAGGTCGTGGCCGAAATTTCTGTCTTTTTAGACGAAATGGCTTATTTGCGCGACCGGCTGACAGAACGCCTTCATGTCTGAGCTGTATCTTGCTCCAGAGCATTTCGCTATCGTCAGGGATAATGTCCATCGTCTCGTGCCCGAATGCGAAGTCTGGGCTTTCGGTTTGCGTGTCAGCGGACAGGTAAAACCTTACTCCAACCTCGACTTGGTGATTTTAGGCGATGAACCTTTGCCGCTTGCGGTGCGGGTAGAGCTTAACGAAGCGTTTTGTGAGTCGGATCTGCCCCATCGGGTCGATATTGTGGAATGGGCTAGGGCGAGTCCGGAATTTCGGGAGCGCATTCAGCATTGTCACGTAGTCGTGCAGCCAGCTTGCTTATCGACAGGTCGATCGCGGCCAAATTAAGGGGACAAGAACGCCCTTTTTTGCCGAGAACCCGTAAACCTGAAGATCGCATATCTCTTATGGACGTGTTGGAATCACCCCCGACCAACCTGAAAAGGCAAAATTCCACCCTAGGGTCTGTGCTACGTCCGGCCGAGCTTCTCCCGTCGGCAGGACCGCTGATAATCTGTGCCCCCCGTTTTTAGCAAAAACGACGGCGTCTGCAGCGGTCCACCCTCTGGGGAAGGCTCGTGATGATCGACGAAACCCAAGCTGTCATCGGTTCGAGCGATCACAGTCACCGGCGGAAATTGGAGTACTCCTAGCGCATGCGCCGATCTTGCTCGGGACAACACAAGCTCCGGATCCGGGTAGAAGGCTATTGGGCACCGCTCGCCGGGAAAAGCGAGCATCAGCTGGAGGCAGCTTATATCGGCGCGCAGCCGATGGTAGCGGGCATGCATCTGTTTCAAGGCCGAAGGGGCGTGCAAAAAAGCCATCCCAAGCGTGGCCCCGCCTGCGATGAGCACGAGATGAGAGCTTCTATCGGCGCCCGAAGCGAGTAAGGCGCGGCGCATCAACACGCTTCCAGCTATCAAAAGGTAAATTCCGTATGTGATATAGTCTGGTCGCAGGGCGTGCCCCATGCCCATAGGGAGGCGTCCAACAGTGGCCAAAAGCGCTTGCGATAGCGCGTATCCCCCGATGACTGTCCACGCCCAAGAGACCGCATCGTTCTGCTTGCAGCGCCAGACGCGCCTTATTCCGAGCGCATACAGACAAAGGTTTGCTCCTCCGAGGAAAGCCGCCACGTATGGCCCATCGGCGAAAGGGAGCCCAAGGACGATCAGAAAAAAGCTAACGATCTGCGCGGGCGATTGTTCGAAGATAGCGGATAAAGGCTGGTGATGGGGAGGGTGTTGGTAGCCCGTAAAAAATAATATTGTAGACAGAGCAAACGAGACACTATAAGCCAGCAGCGCCAAGAATGCCCGCTGCTGTATCGCTTCGCGCAGAAATAGGAGGCCAAGCAGCGGCCAGAGGACAATTCCTCCAGGAAAGCTATATTGTCCCGCCGCTGCTAAGGCGGCAAACCCCGCCGCTTTGCGCATCAGGCCGAGACGTCCCAATGACAGCCAAGCCCCGCCGAGCAGAGCAGCCTCTGGAATCAGGCGCTCGAGAGTAATGCTCCATGTATGGAAGTACCAGGTGAGGGGAGACCAAAGCAGCCAGGAAAAGAGAAAGGTCAAAAAAGCGTGATCGAAACGCTGGAGGTCAGGGGTAGCGCGAACCAAGCCATAGAGTAGCAATACCAGCACGAGGCAGAGAAAAAACCGAAGTAAAGTTCTGTCTGCACATCCTAGCGTCCGCGCAGCATCGCGAAAGCCACGGAGATAGCTGTGGGCAAGACCTTGCGTGCCTCATTGTGCTGGACGAAGTAAGTCTCGAGGTTAAAGCGACCAGCAAAGGCCTCGATTATGGCGTGATACGGAGTGTCCCATTGATCTTCGATCGGAAAAGAAACGCCATAGCGATTGAGCACGGCGGGCCAAAGGAGGAACGGAAGAACCGCAAGGCCCATTAGAGTACCAGCGGACAGACGATTTATGAGCTTGTTGCGCAAGATAGCCATCGTAAAGAAGATGACCGCACCTTGGCCCTAGAAGGATTGGGCCAGGAGAGCGCAAACGACCCCCTCCTAGCCTGAGCATTGTGGTTTAAGCCACCCTCGTCGCAGGCACGTCCCACCCCAAAGGATGCCCAGGCGGCGGCGCCAAAGGCTGGATGCGCCCGATGATTTCGAGAGCGTCGTGGCGGACGTGGTTCTGCACCATCTCGTGGCGAATCTGCTCTTCGCTGATAATCCCCTGTTCCAAGCACTCCCGCACCAGCCCGAAGAAATAGCGCTCCTGGTTGGGATCGGGGTGTTTTTTGTAGTGGCCGAGCAGGGCGTATTCGCCAAGCAAATGGCGGCGGGCGCGCAGGATCCACCCCCACAGATTTTTCTTTTCTGCTGGGCGAAAATCGACCGGAAGACCAGTTTTCCACGGCTGGGTCTTGCGCTTTGTAGTATGTAACATCTTGGTTTTGGGGGTGAGCTTGTCGAAGTCGTTCCACTCGTTCTCAAACAGCTCGATCGCCTCGCGCGGCTCAAGCCGGAGGCAAATCCAGTCCATGTAATCGACTTCAAAGGTAAATAGTTTGTTGAACGTCTCCTCCGCGTTCCAGTGCGTGAGCTTGGCGCAATCCAGAAGCATCACGCTGCTCGCCAGGCACCCTTCCTTGCCCTTTTGGCCAGTACGCGGGCGGCACAGGATGGCAGCCCCTTTCATATCGCGCGAAAGCAGCTCCCACACATCGCCCACGGCGAACACGTCAGGATCGACGACCACCGCTCGGCCTTGATAATTCATGAGCTGCGGCGGCATGAAGCGCAAAGGCGTAAACGATTGCAAATCGTCGTTGAGCCAAACCCGCTTTTGCCCGTCGCGCAAGTAAATCTGGCCCTCTTTGGCATGCAGGCACGGGTAGTCTTTGTGGTGGATAATCTCTACCTCGAACTTGTCGGGATTTTGAGAATTGCGCTTCATGCTGTAGGCGGATACCACCGCTCCCAGCCATTGCTTGTGGTTGGTGTGGACGAAGACGCGGTACTGCATGGAATAACCTCTACGTTTTAAGGGATTGAATGCCGCACAGTGTACGCCAAAAAAAGCTTAAGATCGATAAGGTTTAAGGAGTCAATTTGACCTGGATGCCAAGTGCCTGGATTTGCTCGGCAAAGCCCTGCATCCACGCCGTTGGCAAAGGGCTAAGGCGCTTGGCCTCCTCCTGCTGCGAGGGGCGGGCTAGGCCGTAAAGCAGTATACCCTGAAGGGGAATCTTTTGCTTGAGCGCTTGATGGACAAAGTCTAAATACGCTCGCTGCTCCTCTGGCGAGGGTGGTTGGCCGTCGAGGGCGAACAAGCAAGTCTGCAGCCACACCGGACAAAGCGAGGCAGCTAGCTCGAGGTTGGCCAGTACCCGTTTGGGGCTGATGGCTGCATGGTTGATTTGCCTTAACCCTGCCGAGGTGGCGCGATCGAGCTTAAACCAAAGCTCCCCTCCCAGCGCCTGCCATCTAGCTAACCCTCTCTGCACTGCCGGGCGGTGAATGAGGCTGCCGTTGCTGATAATGACCTTAGCGATGGCCGGCAAAGGGATATCGTTTAAGGCTTCGGCGATGGTAACAACGGCGCTATCGAAATCCTGGAGGGTAGTTGGTTCGCCGTCGCCGGAGATGGCGATGTCTTTCAAGGCCCGATACTTTTCAGGCACAGAAAACCTTTGGTAAAAAGTACCTTCTAGGATCTGGGTGAGAAAATCGATCAGTTCTTGTCGGAGTTGTTTGTGATCTATGGCTGGAGCGGCACCGCGCTGTAGGTTGGGCACTTGACAGTAGATGCAGCGCCAATTGCAGGCGCGGTTAGGATTAAAGTTGATCCCTACCGACAGTCCGCCAGCGCGCCGCGAGACTACAGGGTAAACGTAAGTCAAGCCGGCCAGGTCGCGGCAGTGATTGGCGGTGGTCAGAGCTTTTACGTTGGAATTCATTCCGGCGCTGGATTAGGAGCAGCCCGCTCGCCAAGGAAGTGCCAAAAATCCAAAGCTCCCTGGTCGGAGAACGGGATCCGAACGTCTCGGCTCCAGCCACGGTTGGCGCTTAGATGGCCTTGTATCCGGTAATCGATCGGTTGGTGCTGCAGACCCATGTTTAAGATGTGTTTTAGGAGCTGGAAGGTTTGGACGGTGGCGATCAGATCCAAATCGGCCTGGCCGTAAGCTGGCACTTTAACTGGCCTATGGCTTAGGCCGCGCGCCAAAGGCGTCCCGTTGAGAAATACCTCGGCAATCGCCCCGTTGAGCGTAAAACCGTAAGGATTAGGATTATCGATCCGCAGGGTGAGCCAAAAATCCTGGGCCAAGAGCCTACCGCCGCGAAGCTGCATGTCGACCAGCGAGACTTGGGGGTGGCGAAAAGCAGACAGATCAGCGCAGCCGGTGAGCACAAGGACAAGCAACAGGAGAATCAAACGCATAGCGGCTTACCTATATGACCATTAAAGGCGGTTAGAGTTTAGGATCTTCCTCTTCTTCGTGGGCGTACAGTTCGGAGATTTCTCTAAGGCGCGTTACCGCTTTGCCGTTAATCGAATTTTCTGGATAATTGCCCTGAGCGTCCAAAGTCCCGGCAGGAAGGCCCATGAGTAGCTCCAACGCTTGGTCCACGCAGCTTATCGGATAAAGGTAAAACAAACCTTGGGCGACAGCCTCGATCACTTCGTCTTTAAGCACTAAATCCTCGCAGTTGGCTTGAGGGAAAATGACACCGTGGCTTCCGTCCAGTCCTCTTGCTTGGCAGAGCCTAAAGAAGCCCTCGATTTTCTCATTGATCCCGCCGACCGCCTGCACCTCGCCGTATTGGTTGAGCGAGCCGGTCACCGCAAAGCATTGCTGAATTGGAATGTGAGTGAGGGCCGAGATTAGGGCGCAAACTTCAGCCAGGGCGGCGCTGTCTCCGTCTATATACCCGTAAGACTGTTCCATGGCGATGTGAGCCGAAATGGCAAGGGGAAACTTTTGAGCATACTTGTAACCGAGGTAGCCAGACAAGATCATAACCCCCTTAGAATGGATTGCTTGACCCAGGCTTGCCTCTCGCTCGATGTCCACGATGCCTTTGGATCCAGGATAGGCGGTAGCGGTGATCCGGGCTGGAGCAGCGAAGCTAAATTTGCCGGTCTCTATCAAGGTCAGCCCGTTGACTTGACCGACGGCGCAGCCAGAGGTAGCGATGAGAATGGTCCCGCTCAGGATTTCCTCCAGTACCACCTTAGCCAATCGACCTTCGCGTTCCTCTTTAGCATTCAGGGCCAGATCCACATGGCGGGCGTCGATATAATGATCTTGGGTGCGGCTGCGCCACCATTCGGCCTCGCACAAGAGATCGACCAGTTCGCCAAGGCGTGCTGACAACTTGCGCCGAGATTCGGCTAAGCGCGAACTGTAATTGGTCAGGCGCAGCGTAGCCTTTTGGGTGAGGGGGGCCGTGCGGTGGAGCCGGCTGTGCTGGGCTAAAAATCGAGCTAACAGGCGCAGCGTTTCCGGAGTGCGGGGAAAATCGTCGTCGAAGTCGGCCAGCACCTTAAAAATCTGGCTGAACTCAGGATCGAGTTCTTGGAGGAGGAAATACTGCTCGCGGTCGCCAACCACGATTACCTTGATCTCCAGTGGAATTGGCTTGGGGTTTAAGGCCGCCGGCAGCAAAGTGGCCGGTTCCATATATGGCCGCTCGATGACCAATTCGCGGCGCTTAAGCGCCCGCTTCAGAGCTGGCCAGACCTGGGGCTCGGAGAACAGCTTGTCGGCCTCTAAAATCAGAAAACCGCCATTGGCGCGGTGCAAAGATCCGGCGTAGATCCTATGATAATTGGTTTCAATCACGCCTTGCTCGGCGGTATATTCGATATGGCCGAATAAATTGGGAAGAGTAGGGTGAGGCTCGTAAATCACCGGTGCCCCTTGGTCTTGGCTATGACAGACGAACAGGTTTGGGGCATAGCTTTCCTTAAGCAGCTTGCGCCGCTCGGCTTCGTTTAGTTCCTCCGCGCATAATTTTTCTTGGGCGTTGGCTTCCAAATCGGCGCGTAGGGCGGCAAAAAAGGCACCAATCCCTGAAAATGGCCCGTATTCTTTTTCCAACGGGGACAGTAAAGGGTCGATCGCCTGACGAATGGTAGCGCGGTCCAGCTCGCGTTGCTTTTCCGCCATTTCGCGCCGCCACTGAGGGAGCTCGGCCAGGCGATCGGCTAGGTAATCCTCGAGCTTGGCCACAGCACGGTTAAACGCTTCCCGCTCGGCTTCGGGCAACTGAGCGAATTCGGCCTCGTCCAGCGCCCTTCCCTCTCTGAGCGGTGTGAAGCTGATCGCATCGCCGTCGCGCAGAACGGCGACGTTCATGGCCAGGGCTTTGTGTTCTATCCAGTTTAAGGCGTTTTCGTAGCGCTGGTTGAATTCGCGCTCGATGTGGTGCCGACGGCGCTGGTAGGAGGGACTCTCGAACACCGCCGGAAAGGTGTCTAAGAGCTTTTCGATCAGGCTGTCCATATCGGCGGCAAATCGCTGGCTAAGCCCCGCCGGCAGAGCTACAGCGATCGGCGTACGCGGCTCTTCGAAATGATTGAGGTATATCCAGTCATCCGGCGTGGGGCGGGTGCGTGCTGCCTCCTCAAGCAAAGCTTTAGTCAGCGTTAGACGGCCTGTGTCAGGCTCTCCCATAACGTAGGCGTGGTAGCCGGGAAGCGGCACAGCGATGGCAAAGTTCAGCGCCTGTTCGGCCCGCGCTTGGCCTAACACCCCAGTCAAAGGTTCCAATTCGGCGGTGGTGACAAAATCCAAGCCTTCGGTGGATGTGAGCGGCAGCCGATCCCAGGGCAGAGGGGGGTGACGAGGCGAGTTCATGCGAGGAGGTTTTTCCCTTTATAATGAGCGCCGTTTGATAGCCTGTGGCTTAGCGATGCGCGTTTTTTTAACAATTATCGCCGGTTTCATCCGGCTCGTCGATGGCCTGAACGAAGGATTAGGAAGGGTACTTGCCTGGTTGTCCTTAGGGATGGTAGTCGTTACGTTTTTGATCGTGGTTTTGCGCTATGGGTTCAACCAGGGTTGGATAGCGGTTCAGGAGTCGGTGATTTACATGCATGCCTGGCTGTTTATGTTAGGATCGGCTTACGCTTTAAAGCACGGTGCCCACGTGCGGGTGGATATTTTTTATCGGCGTTTTAGGCCGAAAGTGCGTGCCTGGATCGATTTTTTAGGCACGTGGCTGCTCTTGCTTCCAATGTGCGGCTTTGTATTTTGGAGCGGTTTAGATTATGTGACCGCCTCTTGGGCAATCCAGGAGGCTTCGCGCGAAGCCGGGGGGCTGCATGCTGTGTTTTTGCTCAAGAGCGCGATTTTGGGCTTGGCTGTGACTTTGGGATTACAGGGCGTCGCCGAGGGGAGCAAGGCGCTTTTGGTGATCCTCGGCCAAACGCTGGGGAAGGATGGGCGATGACCGAGTCCGCTTGGGCGGTGGGGATGTTTTTGGCGGTGTTTGTTGTCCTGCTGAGCGGCTATCCAGTAGCGTTGGCCTTGGGTGGGACGGCGTTGCTGTGTGCTGGCCTCGGAACGTGGCTGGAGCTATTCGATGCGGCGTTCTTGTTGGCGTTGCCGAACCGGCTGTACGGCATCATGACCAACGAGACCCTGATCGCAGTGCCGCTGTTTGTGTTCATGGGGATGGTGCTGGATCGGGCCAAAATCGCCGAAGATCTACTCGATACCATGGCGGAACTATTTGGTCCCGTGCGCGGGGGCCTGGGTCTATCGGTAACGGTAGTGGGGATGTTGATGGCGGCCAGCACCGGTATTGTTGGTGCGACAGTGGTAACGATGGGGCTTTTATCCCTGCCGACCATGCTTAAGCGTGGCTATAATCCGCCTTTGGCGTGTGGGACGATCTGTGCCTCTGGGACTTTGGGACAGATCATCCCGCCTTCCATCGTGTTAGTTTTGCTCGGAGATGTAATCGGCTCCGCCTACAGTCAAGCCCAGCTGGATCAGGGCGTATTCAATCCTAAGACCGTATCGGTGGGAGATTTGTTTGCCGGAGCATTGTTACCGGGGTTAGGATTGGTAGTGTTATATCTTGTGTTTTTGTTGCTTCTGGCTTGGATCAAACCGGCTTGGATGCCGACGATGCCGGCCTCGAACTGTCCCGATGGCTGGCGGCTTAGGCGCGTGATCAAAGGATTGCTTCCTCCTTTGGCGCTGATTGTGGCGGTGTTAGGGTCCATCTTAGGCGGGCTGGCTACTCCTACCGAAGCGGCCGCGGTGGGGGCGGTGGGAGCGTTGTCGCTGGCCGGGTTGCGCAAACAGCTTAGTTTTGCTTGTCTGCGCGAAGTGATGCAGGGCACGGCGCGGATGAGCTCGATGGTATTTTTGATCTTGATCGGGGCGGCGTTGTTTTCTCTCGTTTTCCGGGGGTTTTACGGCGATGAACTGGTGGTCGAATGGCTGTCGCAGCTTCCTGGCGGCGCGTTTGGGGCGATGACCGTTGTAATGGCCGTGATGTTCGCGTTGGGATTTGTGCTGGATTTTATCGAGATCACTTTTGTGGTCGTGCCCATTGTCGGGCCGGTGTTATTGGGACTTGGGTTAGACCCCATCTGGTTGGGGGTGATGATGGCGGTGAACTTGCAGACTTCGTTTTTGACCCCGCCGTTTGGGTTTTCTCTGTTCTACCTGCGCGGAGTAGCTCCAGCCGAAGTCACAACCGGTCAAATTTACTTGGGCGTCATTCCCTTTATCGCCTTGCAGCTGCTCATGCTTGGGATTTTGGCTGTGTGGCCGGCCCTGGCTACCTGGCTGCCGGAGCAAATTTACGGCCGCTGAGTCGAAATAGAGTCACCGATTTGAAATGGGGTTGATACCGATGGCTAAAAGTTGGAGCGTAATTGTTTTGACGCTATGGGTGCTCGTGGCCGCTCAACTCGTAGGTTGCGGCCAGAAGGGGCCGCTTTATCTGCCGGAGCCCGAAAAAGATCAGGTAGAAGAGAGGCGGTAAGTGGAAGCTTTTTATTACCGCCTTGGACAGTTACACGCTGAGCAAGTCCCGGTCGCCGAGATCGTCGCTCGCTATGGCACACCGGTCTATGTCTACTCTAGAGCGGCTTTGGAGCATAATTGGCGCGCTTTTGACCAGGCATTTGGAGCCTATCCCCATAGAATCTGTTATGCGGTCAAGGCCAATTCCAACCTCGCAGTGCTAAACCTTCTAGCTCGCTTAGGCTCCGGGTTTGACATCGTTTCGGGCGGGGAGTTAGAGCGCGTGCTTAAGGCGGGGGGGCAGGCCGACAGAATCGTTTTTTCCGGGGTTGGCAAGCGCGAGGATGAACTGCGTCGCGCCCTCGAGGTCGGCATCGCCTGCTTCAACGTCGAGGTGGCCGAAGAGCTGGACTGCCTCGACCGGATCGCGCGCGCGCTCAAGGTCAAAGCGCCGGTTTCCCTGCGTGTGAATCCGGATGTAGACGCCAAGACCCATCCTTACATTGCCACCGGTTTGAAGGAGAACAAATTCGGCATCGCCATGGGGTCAGCGCTGGACGAATACCTGCGCGCAGCGGATCTGCCCGGACTGGAAATCGTGGGGATTTCCTGCCACATCGGTTCTCAGTTGACGGAGCTCTCTCCATTTCTCGATGCCCTGGACAAGGTATTGGTCCTGGCTGAGCGCCTCGAGGCAGCGGGGATAACCCTACGCCACCTGGATTTAGGCGGGGGATTGGGGATTTGCTATCGCGATGAGGCTCCGCCTGAACCGGCTGAGTATGTGGCGGCGATTTTGCAAAAGTTGGCGGGAAGGTTTTACGAAATATGGCTGGAACCTGGGCGGGCGATCGCTGGCAATGCCGGCATTCTGGTAACCCGGGTGGAGTACCTTAAAGCCACACCAACTAAAAACTTCGCCATCGTCGACGCGGGCATGAATGACCTATTGCGGCCCTCTTTGTACCAGGCGTGGCAGGAAATCGTCCCGATCCGGCTGCGGCATGATGTGCCACCGCGGGTGTACGATATCGTGGGGCCTGTGTGCGAGAGCGGCGACTTTTTAGGTCGCGAGCGCTCCTTGGCGTTGGTCCCGAGAGATCTGCTCGCGGTGCGTTCCGCGGGCGCCTATGGTTTTAGCATGAGCTCCAACTATAACTCTCGGCCTAGGCCAGCGGAGGTGCTGGTGGACGGCCATCGGGTTTACCTGGTGCGCAGGCGTGAGGCCATAGAGGATTTATGGCGCGGCGAGGAGGTTCCGGGATGCGCTTGAAGTTCACCAAGATGCATGGCTTAGGCAACGATTTTGTGGTGATCGATGCAACGCACCGTCCCGTCCTTCTGACTCAAGCGCACATCCAACGTTTGGCCGACCGCCATTTTGGCGTGGGCTGTGATCAGGTGCTGGTGGTTGAGCCACCACCGGATAAGAGCGTCGATTTCCGCTATCGCATTTTCAATGCGGATGGCACAGAGGTTTTCCAGTGCGGCAACGGAGCGCGCTGTTTTGCCCGCTTCGTTCGGGCCAAGGGGTTGATAGAGCGCGATCTCATCCGCGTGGCCACCGCTGCCGGCCGCATGACTTTAGAGCTTGAAGAGGGCGGCCATGTCCGGGTCGAGATGGGAATGCCGCAGTTTGCTCCCGAAGCGATTCCGCTTGCCGTCCACGAAGAGATGCCTGAATATCAAGTCAAGATTGGCGAAGAGAACTATTGCTTCGGGGCGGTCTCTTTGGGCAATCCGCACGCGGTGATTTGGGTGCCTGAGGTAAAAACGGCGCCGGTGGCTGAGGTTGGGGCAGCGCTTGGTAGCCATCGCTTGTTTCCCCAAGGGGTCAATGTAGGGTTTGGACAGGTGATCTCTTCCAGGCGCATTCGCCTTAGGGTGTTTGAGCGCGGCGTAGGAGAGACGTTGGCTTGTGGCAGCGGGGCATGCGCTGCCGTGGTGATCGGAATGGAACAAGGTCTGGTGCGCAGTCCGACTGTGGTTGAATTGCCAGGGGGAGAATTGAGAGTGACTTGGAACGGACGAGGCTCTCAGGTCACCCTGTCGGGGCCGGCGGAATTTGTGTTCGAGGGGGAGATCGAATGGCCGAGTTGACGGCGGCGCTTGAACGTTATTTAACTGCGCTGGAGTGCGAACGGCGCGTCTCTCGCCATACTCTCCAGGCGTATCGCCGCGATCTTGAACGGGTGCTGGATTACTGTCTAAAGCTTGGCCTTGAGCGTTGGCAAGACCTGAGCGAAGGGGCCGTCCGCCAGTACGTCAGCCAGCGCCGCCAGGCCGGTCTTGCAGCTTCGAGCTTAAGGCGCGAGTTGTCGGCGCTTAGGGGGCTACTGGATTATCTCCTTAAAATGCGCGAAATTGAGGACAATCCGGTGCGCCGGGTAAAGCCGCCTAAAGCCAGCCGCCGCTTGCCGGAGACGCTCAGCGTTGAAGAGCTGGGTGTGTTATTAGACGTGACGCCCGCTTCGGCTTGGGAAGCGCGCGATTTGGCGATGTGGGAACTTCTGTATTCCTCCGGCTTGCGCCTGAGCGAGTTGGTCGCTTTGGACTTTGACGATTTAGATGCCGATAAGACGTGGGTGCGGGTGCGCGCGGGCAAAGGGGGAAAAGACCGGGTCCTGCCGGTTGGGCGACCGGCGCAAAAGGCGATCGTCGTTTGGCTTAAAGCTCGTGCAGCTCTAGCCCCGCTGGGTGAGCGCGCGCTGTTTATCAACTGCCGAGGGGGGAGGCTGAGCGGACGGGGGGTTCAACTCCGGTTGGCACAATGGGGGCGCAAAATGGGATTGGATCGTCGCCTTCACCCGCACCTCATGCGCCACTCTTTTGCCAGCCATCTGCTTGAGGCCAGCGGCGATTTGCGTGCCGTGCAAGAGTTGCTCGGCCATGCCGACATTGCCACGACGCAAGTGTATACGCATTTGGACTTTCAGTATTTAGCCAAGGTCTACGATCAAGCTCATCCGCGGGCACGGCGGCGCGGATCGGAAAAACGTGGTAAAGTATAGGTAAAATTTAGTGGCCAGTGAGGTTTGAGCGATGACCGCGCCACATGCATCGTCCGAGAGTGGAGTGACTTTGAACAACGAAGCGCCGATTGAGATTCCCACGGTTCCGTCTGGGCCGGAGGCAGTGGAAGAATCGCGCCAGAAGCGCCGATTGTGGACTTTGGGGGGGGTCGTGGGCGCTTTGGGATTGGTGTTGTTTGGGCTGGGCTGGTATTGGAGCTATCAGTGCTTCAGCCCGAGCACGTATGATGTTACGGAAGTCGCCCTGCGAGAAACCGGCCTGACCGATCCTAAGGAACTGCTCCCGGGAGTCAAGACCACTGCTGTGCTGATCCATAATATGGACTACCTACTTACCAAACCGGGAGGATATCTCTCCAACGACGTCACTCCGCCTGGGGTGCTGCTCGACAACATGCCCAACTGGGAATTCGGTGTGGTGGTCGCCTCACGAGATCTGGCTACCGCCTTGCGCAACCAGCTTTCTCGGGCCCAGTCGCAGTCGCCTGAAGATCGAGATTTGGGGATTGCCGAGCCGTATTTCTATTTTGAGACCGAGTCTTGGATTTTGCCGGCTACCGAGAGCCAATACCAAAAAGGGATAGATTTGTTCCGCCGGTACATTCGGCGTCTTCAGCAAGGCCAGGCCAATTTTTATGCCCGTGCCGATAACTTGACTCAATACATCGATATCCTCGCTAAGCGTCTAGGAAGTTATACCCAGCGCTTGAGCGCTAGCAGTAAACTGCACGAAGAGGCGCCGGTAATGATCCGCGGTCAACCGAGCACTGCGTTCACTCCTTTGGAGCGCACCCCTTGGCTGGAGGTGGACGATCACTTTTACGAAGCGCGCGGTTATTGCTGGGCCCTGCTCCATATTATGCGGGCGATCGAGAAAGATTTCGATGAGATTTTGCGCGTGAAAGGCGCCGACGCTCCAATTCATCAAATCATCCGCGAACTGGAGGCCACCCAAGCTACGATTTTAAGCCCAGTGGTGCTCAACGGCAGCGGCTTTGGCGTCTTTGCCAATTACTCGTTGACTCTTGCCACCTATATCGCCCACGCCAACGCAGCGCTGATCGATCTTAGGGCGCTGCTTAGCATTTGATATGGAGAACGAGTTCAGCCGCCACCTCAAGGCTACGAGCACCTGGCAGCGCATCTTTTTTATGCTCGTGTTCGCCTTTATTTTGAGCTTTGTGCGCTTGATCCTGTGGGTAGTGATCTTGTTCCAGGTAGGAAGCAAGCTTTTAACTGGCCAGGATAATCCCCACGCCCGTCAACTCGGCGCTCAATTGGCCGTTTACTTGTATCAAATCGTGTTGTTTTTGACGTTCAATACTGACCAAATGCCTTTTCCTTTCTCTGAGTTGGGCAACTTAGGCAAGCTTCCCGGCAGAAACCGTCCCTGAGGTTTTCCAAAGTTCACTGCGTTTTATCGCCTCGGCAAGTTTTCAAACGCGCCGCTTTTGCCTCTAATTTCTTCGGTTTGGACTACGCTTTAATTTAGGCAGAGTCCAAGCGTTATCTGTGAAAAACATGCGAATTGATAACCGGTTTTCCTTGATTTGGGAGGGAGCTTTTTGGCTTGATGGGTTTTTCATGCTCAGGCTTCCTGCCAACGCTGACCTCGACGCAGTCTATGCGTTCCTGACCCGTCAGATCCGCCGTTGGCCGTACAAGCTTCAATTCCACGTCTGCCGCATCCGCGCTGCTGCCGCGCTTGAGAAGGAGGCACTTTATGCGGCACTGTTGGATCTATTCTGGATTTTGGGAGAGAAGGGACAGAGCTTAAAGCAGCGCATGCTGGAATGGTCCCGCAGGCGCCTGGCTCCAGCCAGGTTGGTTGCGCTTGAAGAATGTCTTGCGGGACGGATCACGGCGCAGCAGTTACTGTTTTCGGGCTACTCAGTGCTGCACGATGGACTATGGGGACAGCCATTGGATTGGTCTTTTGACGCTGCCGAAGGAAAAAAGGACTTGCTTGCTGTTGCCCGCCTTTGTCTAGAACTAGGTCAGCTCGAGCAAGCAAAGGAGATTCTTAGTGAGCAGCTAAAGGTCGAACCTGAACGTCAGGAAATCAGACACATGCTGCTAGAAATTTACCTTGCCGTTCAAGACGCCGAAGGTTTTAAACAAAGCTACCTGTGGCTTGAGGCTAACGGTTGTTTGGATGAGGTTTGGCGGGCGGCAAGTCGTCGGTTTGAGGAAGCAGTCTAGAATCCATGAGTGGGATAGCAAAGATCGCGGTTTTAGGGTCAGGCACCAAGTTCCTGGAAATCGTGCGCGCCTTTGTGCGCAGGAGCTGTGGAGATGGGGCGTTAGTAGAGGCCGAGCAGGCTGAGGCAGCCATTATTGATTTGGACGCCTATGAGGGATACAAGTGGCTCGAAAGCTGGCGCCGTCACAATCCGGAACGGCCGGTGATTGTTTTATCTTTGCGTGATCCCGAAGATGAGAGCGTAGTTTGGGTGAAAAAGCCGTTTAGCATGGAGGACTTAACCCAAGCCTTAGAACGCGCATGCGCTCCTAGGACCAAGTTGGTAATAGGACATAGAGAGGAGAACGATTCTGTGCACCGGGCCGCCGCTGGCCTGACGGAGAAGAATAAGAAGGAAACTCTATACGCTCGCCATAATTGGGCTGAGAATCCCAACCGGCAGTATAACCCAGCGGATTACTTGCAAGGGTGGTTGGTTAAAGCTTACCGCCAAGCCATGCTGACGGGTATTGTTTTACGCTTGGAGACCGGATGGGAGCCGATCTTGGTTTTTCCCAAAGTTAAAAAAATTTGGACTAGTGGCGACGACAAAATGCTGCATGCTTTTTGCCGGGTGCCGCTTAAGACCTTCGCTCGCTTCAACGGTCATGCAGCTGCGTCAAACGTGGCCATCAAGCCACAACCAGAAGCGGCTTTCTCAGAACTTCCTAGGCCTTTGCAGGCCATGGACGCGTTTTTGTGGAAAGCAGCTTGGTGGAGTTCCGGAGGACGTTTGCCTTTTGGTCTTGCGCCAGACCAGCCAGTGCGTTTAAAACGTTGGCCCAACTTGACCCGCTATTTATGCCCGCCTTACGCGGTACGGATTTCGGCGTTTCTATTCCAAAAAACGGTTACGCCTTTGAAAGCAGCGGAGTTGTTAGGGCTTGCGCCGGGTGAGGTGTTTGCTTTTTTAAGCGCCGCCAGCGCTTTGGGATTGGTCGAACAAGTTGTAGAACCCTCTCAGCCACGTGAAGAATCGGCCCAAACGATAAGAAACGTAGGGCTTCTGCGACGGATCTGGCAGCGTTTAGTGAAAGGATAAAAAAACATGGGGCAGTACAAGCTGTTATTTACTGGACCAGTAGGGGCGGGCAAAACGACCGCCATAGCCACTTTAAGCGACGAACCGCCGATCAAGACCGATGCGGCCGCTAGCGATATGACGTGCAAGCTCAA
The DNA here is from genome assembly GCA_026415315.1 of Methylohalobius sp. Classification (GTDB taxonomy): domain Bacteria; phylum Pseudomonadota; class Gammaproteobacteria; order Methylococcales; family Methylothermaceae; genus Methylohalobius. The sequence goes on along the minus strand of JAOAHI010000019.1, from coordinate 4,954 downwards.
GCCTGAAACTACGGTGGCTCTAGATTACGGAGTGATGCGCCTGGCCGGAGGCGAAAAGCTTCATCTGTACGGTACTCCAGGCCAGGAACGCTTTGATTTCATGTGGGAGATTTTGACCGCCGGGGGAGTAGGCCTGATTTTGCTCGTCAGCAATATTCGCCCCAATCCCCTGCAAGACCTTCAATTTTTTTGGCATCGCTTTGAACCGTTTATCCGTTCGACTGCGGCTGTGATTGGAGTGACTCAGATGGACCTTAAGGCTGAGCCGAGTCTCGACACGTATCATCGCTTTTTGGATGAACTCGGAGTGCGTGCCCCATTGTTTGAGGTCGATGCCCGATCACGAGCCGACGTTTCCCTTTTAGTGCAGGCGCTGTTATTTACCTTGGACCCGGGTTTAAAAGCGGAGGCTAGCGATGGAGGAGATTAAACTGCATAAGGACTTGTTTCTGTTGCCTACTCCGGCCGGGGCTTATTACGCGGTAGCTGAGGCGGTGGAGACTCCTCCCCGCAGGTGGCTGGTGAACTTGCTGCGTTGCCAGCAAACTCCACGCTTGAATCGAGAAAGCTTAGAGCTTTTAGGCGAGACATTCTCCCAGTCGCTTTCTCTGCTGGGCAGAATCCAGTCCCTGCGATGGGTCCAGGGATTAAAGGATCCACTTGTTGTTTCAGACAAGCCTTTGGAAGACATTTTGCCAAAACTCTTAGCGCAATTGGTCGAGGACGGAAAAGCTTTGCTCGCTGACCACCAAGGGTTTTACTTGGCTACTAGCGGTTTTCCCCATGAGACCGCGGAGGAGTTGGCGGCTTTAAGTGCTGATCTGTTGAGCCTGCAAGACAGGCATGCTGGATTGCTGCTTGGCAACTTGAATTTGGGATCTCAGGCTTGGGGGGTGATCGACGCTGCCGGAAACAGCCGGTTGGGCATTTGGCCGATGCATATTGGTAAGCATCGGTTTGCTCTGATTATGACTGGCATTCCGCACTTTAATCATCCCGATTTCGTTCACCTTGTTTGGATTTTGATGACCCGATACACCCCATCGATTTTGATTTGATTCACAACTTAAGGAGGTAAACAATGCGCGCTGACATGTTGACTTCGATTTTGACGGAACTCAACGGAACCTCTGCTGACATCGAAGCTTCTGGCGTCATCTCTACTGACGGGCTGATGATGGCAGCGGTTTTGCCCCAGACCATGGACGAAGATAGGGTCGGGGCGATGAGCGCAGCGATGTTGTCTTTGGGCGACCGTACTGCTCAGGAACTGGCCCGCGGGGAGCTGGAACAAGTGCTAATTAAAGGCAGCCGCGGTTATGTGCTTATGACCCACGCCGGTAAAGAGGCCGTGCTAACCGTTTTAGCCAAGCCACAAGCCAAACTGGGGCTGATCTTTCTGGACGTCAAGCGGGCAGCGGAAAGTATCGCCGAGTTGATTTAGGTCAACATAAGGAGGAGAAATGAGTGCAATACTTTTTTCAAAAAACGCTGAACGGTCCTTGGCCGATCTAGTGGAATTAAGCGGTTTTTCCGAGCAGGATGCAAAGTTGTTGGCCTCCTATTATTTGACTACGAGTCAATGGACGGAGGAAATCGTTCAGACTTTTTACGAGGCGCTGTTTGCTTACGAGCCAACAGCCAAAGTGTTTCAAGACGGAGAGCGTGCGGCCCGCGAGCAGACCTTGCGCGATTGGTACCACGAAGTGGCAAGCGGCAGGATCGATTCAGATTTTTGGCGAAAGCAATGGATGGTCGGTCTGGTACACATTAAGCGCCAGGTCTCTAATGCGTTTATGTTGGGCATGATGAGTAAGGTTCAGCAAGTGTTTTTAAGCAAGTGTTTTCAGGAACTTCCGTTGGCGGAGGCGGTGGCGCTCTATATGGCGTTCAAACGCGTCACTGATGTAGTAGCTGGGCTCATCGCTGAAGGATATTTTGAAAATTACTTTATTGCTTTGGAGCGCACGGTGGGCTTTAAGCGCTCGCTGGTGGCGCGCATGTTGGAGCTGGAGATAAATAAAATGTTGCACGAGGCGCGCGGTTGATTGAGGAAGTAGTTATGTTGGCCGATATGAATCCGGCATGGGTCACGGGCGATTTTCAAGAGAAGGTAATCAAACTGTATGGCCTGGGCGTGCGTCGAGTGTTGGTGGTGGACGAAGAAGTGCCCTATCCCGATGGGCGCCTGATCGTTTCGCGCACGGATCTCACAGGTGTCATTACCCACGTCAACCGTTCTTTTGTCGAGATGTCCGGCTATGCTGAAGAGGAATTGATCGGTGCTCCTCATTCCATCCTCCGTCACCCCGACATGCCAAAAGCGGCCTTCAGAGACTTGTGGGATACAATCCAACGTGGGCAGATTTGGCAGGGGCATGTTAAAAATTTGCGCAAGGATGGACGCTACTACTGGGTCAAAGCCACGGTGATCCCCAATGTGCGCTGTGGACGTATCATAGGTTACACTTCGGTCAGGCGCAAACCCGACCGCCGCAAGGTGGAGGAATGCAAAATGCTATACGCGCAAATGCGTGCCAAAGAGCAGCTAGATTGCTTATGACGTACATCTTCACCGTCAGTCCTGATTTTAGCCCAGAGTATCTCTCAGGCTGGTTTGTGTTCAACACGTGGTTGCAAAAAGCTTTAGATTGTCGCTTTCACTTAGAACTGATGGAGGATTTTCAACGGCTTCATCGGGCGATCGCTGCGGACAAAATCGATCTGATCTATGCCAATCCCTACGACGCCGCACTTTTGGTACGTGAAAAAGGCTTTACTGCTTTGGCCAAACCCCAAGGCATAGCTGATGAAGTGGTGATCGCGGTGGCAGCCAACAGTATGGCGATGGCTGTGGAGGATTTGCCGCCAGGGGTTCGGGTGGCCAGTACCGATGACCCGGACGTGCACTTGATTGGCATGATCTTGCTCGAGCCCGCCGGTTTGCATAAAGAAAACGTCCGATTAGAAATCGCAGGCAATTATGTGCTCGTAGCCAAAAAATTGCTCCAAGGCGAATGCGAGGTTGGGATTTTTTTAGCTAGGGCGTTTGATGAATTAAGCCGTCCCGTGCGCAGTCAGCTTAAGGTTTTAGTGCGTAGCGACATCCAGGTAATCCATCACGCACTGATGGCTGGCCCAAGGCTTATAGACAAAATCGATGCGCTCACTTCGGCTTTAGTGAAGCTTGCACAAGAACCCAAAGGCCAGGCGCTGCTTGCGCAACTGGGCTTTACTGGCTGGGGCAAAGTGGCCCCAGAGGAGGTCGAATTTATGATCGACTTGATGGATACTTTAGCCTATAGTCCGGCGGCCTAAAAATCACCTAATTTTTTGGGTTCTTGCAAAACCTAGGGGGCACATCCAGGGCAGCGTTGAACTTGCTGGAAAGTCGGGATAAGTCATCGCTTCGGTATATTTGAGGACCGCCTTTTCCCGTTCGTCGAACAGTTCGTTCTCGCGCCAGCTGGCCAGCGCCTGCACCTTCGCTTCGGAGCCGGTGCGCTGGGCCAGCAGCCAGGAATTGATGTCAATGCAGAAACAGCAGTGATTGATTTGGGAGACCCGAACCGTCACCAGGCAGCGCAGGACAGGATCGAGCGGCGAGCGCCTGCGGTCGAGAACGCCGTAGAGCAGGGCGACCGCAGCGAACAGGCGTGGCACCCTTCCCCACAGCAAGGCGGGCAGAAGCACCTGGCCGTATTTGCGCCTCTGGTTCCAGAAAAATGGCCTAAGCCACCAGGGGTAGCGGTTTTGGGGTTTGGGCGGGATGCGCATCAGATCACCTTTTGCGGAAGTGGGGACAACCTTAAGCAGGCTGTCCCCTTGCGTTTTGACTCTTACTGCCCTTTCATTTCCCGATGCATTTTAGCCAGAGCTTTCATCTCCTCGGCCGCTTCCTTGAGCCTTTGGGCGATAGCGCGGCAATGGCGGGCGGAATCGGCGGCCATTTTGGGATTGTCGGTCCTGGCGTAAGTTTCCGCAAGGCGTTCGTGGTAGCGGGCGCTGTTGAGCAATTTGTCCGCTTTACGCTCGTAGCGGGCCGCTATCCGCTCGTGGTCGGCCGGCGTTGTGGCCTGCTTTACCGCCTGCTCCAAAGACATAATGGCAGGCCCGCGATGATGCCCCCGCTCCGGCCGAGCGGCCCGCTCGGCGCAAGACGAAAGCGCCAGCGATATACCCAGGAAGGAGGCGGTGGCAATCAACTTTAAGGTTTTGGGGTGGGTTTTCATGATGGGTTCCTCCAAGTTAGACGGTTGATTTCACACAGTTTGGCACGTTCTTCGTGCCGGCCTTCCCTGAGGGTCAATATCTCTCTAAAACACTTTGCAGTACCGATTGGCCAGCGGCGCCGAGCTCGGCAACCAAGGCTTCGATCGGTCGATCGTGCCGGGTTTTCCGGCTGGCCTGCACAACCTTCGTTTACGGGCAGTTCTTCTCACGGGTTATAGACTCCTTGGGCGTTGGGAGAAAGCGGCCCTTGACCAAGACGTACAGGGTCGGAATCACGAACAAGGTGAGCAACATGGCCGAGCCGACTCCGCCGATCATGGAGGCGGCCAGGCGCTTCATCACGTCGGCTCCGGCGCCGGTGGCGAGCATGGTCGGGGTAAGTCCCACGATGTTGGCCAGCCCGGTCATCATCACCGGCCGAATCCTTTGTCTGGCGCCTTCCTGCACCGCTTCCAGCAAATCCGCCGAAGAGTTCAGTTGCCCCGCCTCTTGGCGTCGCCGCACGGCCTCGTCGAGATAGGCGAGCATCACCGCCGAGGTCTCGGCTGCCACCCCGGCAAGCGCGATCAGTCCCACCCAGACGGCGATAGATAAATTGTAGCCAAGCCCGTACAAGGCCCAGATGCCGCCGACCAGCGCCAGCGGCACCCCCAGCATGACCATCAGGGTTTCTGCGACCGAGCGGAAGGTGAAGTAGTACAGCTGTCTCTTATACACATCT
>JAOAHI010000018.1 GCA_026415315.1 Methylohalobius sp. | reverse complement strand
GTGAACGTGCCCGCCGACGACTTAACCGACCCCTCGCCGGCGACTACCTTTGCCCACCTCGATGCGACCGTGGTGTTGTCGCGCCAAATCGCTGAGCTTGGGATCTATCCAGCCGTTGATCCTTTGGATTCGACCAGCCGGCAGCTCGATCCTTTAATCATCGGCCATGAGCATTACCAAGTAGCGCGGCGAGTCCAAGCGACTTTGCAGCGATATAAGGAGTTGCGCGACATCATCGCCATCCTGGGAATGGACGAACTGTCCGAAGAAGACAAGCTGATCGTCTCCCGGGCGCGCAAGATTCAACGGTTCTTGTCGCAGCCGTTCTTTGTGGCCGAGGTATTCACCGGCACTCCAGGCAAATACGTCCCCTTGAAGGAGACGATTCGCGGCTTTAAAGGCATCGTCGATGGCGAGTACGACGCTATTCCGGAGCAGGCGTTCTATATGGTGGGGACCATAGACGAGGCGTTGGAAAAAGCCAAGAGACTAGCAGCTTGAGGGTAGGGCTATGGCCATGACCATCCACGTCGACATTGTCAGTGCGGAGGAGGAGATCTATTCGGGTCAGGCGGAAATGGTAATCGCCCAAGCCGAGTTAGGCGAAGTAGGAATTGCACCGCGCCATGCCCCCTTCCTTGCTCGTCTGCGCCCTGGTGCGGTCCGAGTTAAGCTTTCGGCTTCGGAGGAGATGCCGTTTTACGTCTCAGGCGGTCTCATCGAAGTCCAGCCCCATGTGGTCACGATTCTGGCCGATACTGCCATCCGCGCTCGCGACATCGACGAGGCGGCAGCACAGGAAGCCAAGCGGCGGGCCGAAGAGGCATTGCGCGACAAAAGCGGTAAAATCGACTATGCTCGCGCCCAAGCGGAACTGGCCGAGGCCATACGCCAGCTTCAGGTGCTGGAGTATTACAAAAAACACAAAGGCAAATTCGAAAAATAGCGAGGGCACGGCATGCTGTGCCTGAGCGGCTTCAAGCCTGGGGGAGAAAACTTTCTTCCTCAGGCTTGCTGCTTTTCTAGGCAGGAATTTTCGACTACCCTTGTTAGAGAAAGGGCACGAAATATGGCAATAAGCGTCGTCATCCTCGCAGCGGGTCAAGGGACGCGGATGCGTTCTGCGTTGCCAAAGGTCTTACATATCCTAGGCGGCAAGCCTTTGCTAGAGCACGTCTGTGAGCGAGCTCGGGAACTGAATCCTGAACGCATAGCCATTGTGTACGGCCATGGTGGGGAGGCAGTATTGCGTCGCTTTTCCGCCTGGCCTGTGATCTGGGTCGAACAAGCCTTGCAGTTAGGTACTGGCCACGCGGTGGCTCAGGCTTTGCCGCACTTTCCGAGCAACACAACGGTGTTAGTGTTGTACGGGGATGTACCTCTGTTGCGGCAAGAGACCTTACAGAAACTGCTTGCCGTCGTGGATGAAGATGTACCTGCCTTGGGTTTGCTGACAGCTCTGTTGCCAGATCCTACAGGATACGGCCGCATCGTCCGAGATGGACAAGGTCAGGTCCTCAGGATCGTGGAGGAGAGAGACGCTAGCGTTGAAGAAAGGCAAATCCGCGAGGTGAACACCGGTATCCTGGCGGCGCCAGCAGGCAGGTTGGCGACCTGGTTGGCGCAGCTTAACAACGACAATGCGCAAGGAGAGTATTATCTCACCGATGTGGTTGCCATGGCAGTCCAAGAGGGGGTGACAGTCAAAGCTATCAGCGCTCCGGCGGAGGAAGTTGCCGGCGTTAACGATAAGCGCCAGCTGGCACAATTAGAACGAGTCTATCAACGTCACCAGGCGGAAGACTTAATGATCAAAGGAGTGACCTTGCGCGACCCCGATCGGTTTGACCTGCGCGGTCAGATCGAAGCTATTGGCCGCGACGTGGAGATCGATGTCAACGTCGTATTAGAGGGCTCGATTCGCCTGGGCAATCGGGTCAGAATTGGCCCCAACGTGATCCTCAAAGACGTTGAGATCGGCGATGAGGTGGAAATTTTGGCCAACAGCCTGGTTGAGCAGGCAAAGGTCGGTGCGCGTTGCCGCATCGGGCCGTTTGCCCGAATTCGCCCGGAGACCGTACTGGCCGAAGAAGCCCACATCGGCAATTTCGTTGAGGTCAAAAAATCGAGCATAGGCTCTGGCTCTAAAGTAAATCACCTAAGCTACATCGGCGACAGCGAAGTGGGGTCCGGGGTAAATATCGGGGCGGGGACTATTACCTGCAACTATGACGGAGTGAGCAAACACAAGACAGTGATCGAGGACGGCGCGTTTATCGGCTCCGATACCCAGTTGGTGGCGCCGGTGCGAGTGGGGCGTGAGGCTACTATTGGTGCCGGCTCCACTATCACCAAGGACGCTCCGGCAGGTAAACTGACCTTAAGCCGCTGTCAACAGGTCACCATCGAGCATTGGCAACGTCCTGTCAAACCTAAAGGGAGGTAATTCCTATGTGCGGAATCGTCGGTGCAGTCGCGCAGCGCAATGTGGTTCCCATCCTGATCGAGGGCTTAAAGCGCCTGGAGTATCGCGGCTACGACTCGGCCGGCGTGGCCGTCATAGAGAGTGGGTGCATTCAGCGCTGCCGCAAGCAGGGTAAAGTGGCAGAGCTGGCGGCGGCGCTTGAGCACAATCCGTTTGCCGGCATGACGGGTATTGCCCATACGCGTTGGGCGACTCACGGCGTTCCCAGCGAGCGCAACGCTCACCCCCACGTTTCTCGCGATGCGGTAGCTTTGGTTCACAACGGCATCATTGAGAATCACGAATCGTTGCGGGAGGAGCTTATCGCAAGAGGGTATGAGTTTAGCTCCGAGACCGATACCGAGGTCATTGTTCATGAGATTTACGACCAGTTCAAATACACTGATTCGCTGCTCGAGGCGGTCACAGCCGCAGTCAAACGCCTAGAAGGGGCTTACGCCATCGGCGTGATCAGCACGCGTGAACCGGATAAGTTGGTCGCGTGCCGGCGGGGTAGCCCGCTGGTGGTAGGGATGGGAATCGGCGAGTACTTCATCGCTTCCGACATTGCCGCGCTGCTTCCTGTTACCCAACGCTTTATTTTCTTAGAGGAGGGCGATGTAGTCGAGCTGTCGCCGGAAGGAGTGCGGATTTTCGATGAGACTGGCCGAGAGGTCCAACGGCCCCTAAAGGAGAGCGAGGTCCGTCTGGATGCAGTGGAAAAGGGACAATATCGCCACTACATGCTCAAGGAGATCTTCGAGCAGCCGCGTGCCATTGCCGAGACTCTAGAAGGGCGCTTCAACGGCTTAAAGCTCTTGGAGGAAGCGTTTGGTCACCGCGCGCCGGGGATTTTCGATCAGACTAAAGCCGTTCAGATTCTAGCCTGCGGCACCAGCTACCACGCAGGACTGGTGGCCAAATACTGGATGGAGTCTTTGGCCGGCGTTCCGTGTCAAGTGGAGGTAGCGAGCGAATACCGTTACCGTGAGCCGGTGCTACTCCCGGGCACCCTGGTAGTGACCATCTCCCAGTCGGGAGAGACAGCCGATACCTTGGCAGCGTTGGAGGAGGCCAAACGGCTGGGTGCCCTCTCCTCGTTGGCCATATGTAACGTCCAAGAGAGCTCGCTGGTGCGTGCCTCGGATCTAGTGCTTCTGACCCGCGCTGGACCGGAGATCGGGGTCGCCTCGACCAAAGCGTTCACCACTCAGCTGACCGCACTGATGATGTTGACCATCGCTTTGGGGCGGCGCCATAAGCTTGACCGGGTGGCAGAGAAGCGCATCGCTTCTCAGCTCTTTGCCCTGCCAGCGCGGGTAGAAGACGTTTTGGAGCTGAACGATCAGATCAAAAGCTTCTCCGAGCGCTTTGCCAACAAGCACCATGCCTTGTTCTTAGGGCGCGGCAGCCATTACCCGATCGCCATGGAGGGGGCTTTAAAGCTTAAGGAAATCTCTTACATCCACGCCGAGGCGTATCCGGCCGGAGAGCTAAAACACGGGCCGCTGGCTTTGGTCGACAGCGAGATGCCGGTGATCGCCGTCGCCCCCAACAACCGCTTGTTAGAAAAACTCAAGTCCAACCTCCAAGAAGTCCGGGCCAGGGGGGGAGAGTTGATCGTGTTCGCCGACGAGACCTTAGACGTACAACCGGAAGAACATACCCACGTCCTTACTGTCACGCCAGCAGAAAATGAGCTCTCGCCAGTCATCTTTACCGTACCGCTCCAATTGCTGGCTTACCACGTAGCGGTCATCCGCGGTACCGACGTGGACCAACCGCGCAATCTCGCCAAGTCGGTGACGGTAGAGTAAAACATAAGGCGCGCTAACTTAGCTCACCGCATTCGCCAGGCAGCCAGGGACGTTGTTCCCAAAGCGCAACCCAGCATAACAAGCACGGCGCCGACGTGGCTTAAAAACTGAGGGGCGACGAGCAGGACAATTCCTATTTCTAGCATCATTAATCCGGACAGGAGCTTAAGCAAGCGACCCTGCCTTTCGCTCAGTTGGCGCTTGCTGAGGGTGGCAGTAACTATGAGCACAATCATTAGCAAAGGCAGGATGTAGACCAGGTTGTACAAAGCTAGGTAAAGATAATACCTGGCGGGGGATAGGGCATGGAGAGTCAGCACCCGCGTGTACACCATCGGAAAGCCAGCGGTGCAAAAAAGTTCATAAAGGTTAGCCACCGCCGCTAGGACTAGAGTGGCGGCGAGCATGGCCGGCAGGCTGGCGGCAGCAAGCACAGCACGCCCGCGCTGATAAAGCCCAGGTAGCCTGGACTTTGGAATCGTCAGGCTCAAGCCCCGTTTGAAGGCAAAGAAATCTTTGAGGTTGATCAGCCCGATGAAAATCGCCAGCAGCGCGGCGGTGATGGTGATCCAGAGCACATCTTCTAGCCATAAAAACAGGTTTAACCAGGCCGCCATAAAGGTAAAATACAACAAGCCGGAGACGAATACGAACGTCAGGCCGATGATGAGCATGCGCTGCCGGTTGCGCTGATGGGTGAGCAATCCAAGTAAAAACAACAACACGAAAAAAGCACAAGGGTTGAAAGCGTCTAAGCCAGCGATGAGGATGGTGAAGACGGGTAGCGACAGGCGCTCAGGGTCGATCTTCCCCAGCCAGGGTAAAAAAAGTTCGGGTGCTTGGGAGGACAACTTCTGTCTGCACGCCTGAAGCCGTTCCAAAAGAAAAGCCCCCGTGGTTTCGGGGCGGTCCCAGCCAGTATACAGCTGATTGCAGAACAAAAAAGCGGGCACGGCATTGGCGGGTTGACCCAAGGCGGCTGCCATTTCCACATAGCGGCGGACATTTTCTGGGTGCTGGGTTAGTTCTAGGTCGTGCAGCTCGATCCAGGGATGGTGTTGGGCCATCGTCAACACGTGCGGGCGCGCTTCCAGGCAGTGAGGACAATGGGCGGACCAGAAAAAATAAAGCGCTATCGGTTCCGGTTGCGTGGCTTGGGACGCGGCAAAAATTTGGGCGCTTGTGCTCCAAACAGCAAAAAGCAACACCCAGCGTAAAAATGGACGGGAGAAAATCACCTTACAAGTCGTGGATGATCAAGGACGAGACGCTGACAAAAACTTGTAGCAAGACGCCTAAGATCGCTAAGGCAAACCATCCTAAAACCACAAATCCCCAGTGGAGCGAAGCGGCAAAAATCTCCTCCATGAACCAGAAGGTATGGCCCCATTCGTTGAGGCCGACGTTGGGTAGAATCATGAATGGTCCTGCCACCAACATCAAGTAAGGGATAGACCATCCTTTAACGAAATACGGTAATCGGGTTTTGGCATATAAAAAGGCCCCGATGCCGGTAATGATGTAAATGGGGTAGGAGAGATAGAAAACTACAATGTGGCTAGGAGTAAAATCGGTGTCGCGGATTACCGTCTGATGCCAGGTGGCATCTTGTTCGGTGAAAAAGCTCAGGCCCCAAAACAAGGCCCAGGCGTAGGTCGCCAGCCAGATAAGGTGAGTCAGGTTGCGCTGTAATTCTTCGCGCGGGGTCATTAGCGTGAGACCGCACTGTGCCCTCTCGCAAAGCAATCTCTTCAGAGACTGCTCGGTCCCGGCTTCCAATACGGCTTCCTTGGCCAAAAGGTGCTGCCAATAACCCTCTAGATAGCGGTCTCGCGTCCTCCACAAAAATCCCCACAAAGCTGCGGCAGCGGCCACCTCCAGCACAAGCTCTGCATACAGCAAGTTCATCCAGTAGCGCTCAAACTCTGGAGCAAAGGCGTCTAACCCTGTTGACCAGCCGTAGCTTGCCTGATACCAACGGGCCCCAAGGTAAACAATGGAAAGGCCCAAAAGGGGCAGAACTAGATTCTTCGTTTTGAACAAAGGCAGGGCGGCTTGAGGATCCATGGCTGTCGGTTGACGCGTGGAGGAACAACGATTAAGACAGGAAGAGTGAGTGAAAAAATCCTTTAGGTGATTTGCAGGACTACCAAGGAAATGTCATCGTGAAAGGATTGGCTTTGGCAAAAGGTTCTAAGCTCCTGAACGACGGCCTCGATGAGGTCTTGCGGCGAAGAGTGAGCATAGGCGGCAAAGAGCTCTCTCAGCCGACAGATGCCGAAAAATTCACCAGCCCTGTTTTGAGCCTCGGTGACGCCGTCGGTGTAAAGCAGCAAGAGGTCGCCGGAAGCCAAAACGCACTCTTTCTGCTCAAACATTACGCCTTTTTTCACGCCCAAGATGAGACCCTCGGCGTCCAGTTCCAGGATTTCACCCCGGTGTAGGAGTAACGGACAGTTATGGCCAGCATTAGCGTAGGTGATGGTGCGGGTGGCTGGATGATACTGAGCGTAAAACATAGTGATGAAGAGATCGGCCCGGTTTAAGTCCTCAAACAAAAGATCGTTTAAAACAACTAGAGTCTCAGCCGCTCTCTTAGCCACTTGCTTTTCTCTCTCTCGTCGCAGCCGATGGGTCTCCAGCCTTAGGGCGCTGCGGGTTTCAGCCATGATCAGCGCTGCTCCGACCGAATGGCCTGAGACGTCGGCGATTACCAAATCTACCGTATCTGGGGTACAGAAGTAATCAAAGTAATCGCCCCCTACGTGGGCTGCCGGAAGACAAAATCCAGCTATCACGGCGCCATCCACATGCAAGGAACTAGGCGGCAACAAAGACAATTGAATCTGTTTGGCGATTTCCATCTCGTGGCGCTGTTCCTCTATCCGCCTAAGTTCGCTGACATCGGTCTGGATGCCCACGTAATGGGTCAGCCTGCCATTCTCATCGCGGACAGGAGAGATCAGTAGTTCATTCCAAAACGGCGTGCCGTCCTTGCGGTAATTTTTTAAAGTCAAGTGGCAATCGCGGCCTTCTCTTAAGGCTTGTCGGATTTCGGCGATCGCCCTAGGGTCGGTGTCCGGTCCTTGCAGAAGGCGCGGGTTCTGGCCGAGCACCTCGGTTAAGCTATAACCGGTCATTCTGAGAAAGGCAGGGTTGGCATAGATGATGGGATAGTTTGGCTGGGAAGCATCGGTGATGATAATGCCCACGCTGGAAGCTTCAATGGCCCGATCGCGCAGACGCAGGGCATCCTCAAAGCGCTTTCGTTCGGTGATGTCGTGATCCACCCCTCGCCATTTGCTTACCTTTCCTTGGTGGTCTAAGATCGGTGCGCCGCTGGATTCGGTGAAGACCTCATGGCCGTCCTTATGCTGGTAGCGGTTGATGAGATTGCGAAAACCTTGTTTGCGGGCAATGATCTGCCGGGCGGATGGGGCGATGCGTTGTCTGTCCTCAGCCGTAAACAACTCGTAATAGTACTTGCCAAGGATCTCCTCCGGTTGATATCCCAGTATTTCGCTGACGGCCGAGCTGGAGTAAAGATAGCGCCCCTCTGCGTCCTGTTCCCAAATCCACTCTCCAGCCAAGTCAGCAATTTGGCGAAACCGAGCTTCGCTCTCCTTGAGGGCCATCTCCGCGCCCTTGCTGTCGGTGATGTCTTCGATCATGTCGATGGCAAACTGCAGCTCACCTTGGGTACTGTATACCCCAGAGACGATCTTACGCGCCCACAGCAATGAGCCGTCTCTTCTTAGGAAGCGCTTTTCCAGTTGATAATGAGTATGTTTACCGGCCACTAATTCTCTAAATAGCCTGCGGCTGATCTCCTGGTCGTCGGGATGAGTGAGGTCGAACAGAGTCCGACCGTGCAGTTCCCAGCTGCGGTAACCGAGCATGTGCTCAAGAGCGGGGTTGCTTTCCCGAATCTTTCCGTCCTTGTCCAGCAGGCCGATGCCGATACCTGCCTTTTCAAAGATGACGCGAAAACGAGCTTCGCTGTCGCGCAAAGCCATTTCGGTTAACCGGCGCTCGGCGATCTCAGCTTGCAGGGTGGCTTGGACTGCCGCCAGTTGGGCGGTCTGTCGATGGAGTCTGTCCTCCAGATCCAGGCGGCTCGTGCGTAACTCCTCCACCGCTTGGGCGTAACCTTGGAGAGTCCTAGCTAGAAACATGGCGGCTCGGTCCAGGATGTTCGTTTGTGGCAACAGCTTTGCCAGCATGTTATGATGAGCTTCGACCAGAGACGTGAGATCGGCTTGCCCGTATGCGGCTTGCCGTCCTAAGTCAAAGGCGCGTTGTAAGGTCCCTTCCTGCCTGCTAGCAAGATAGTCTGCAAGCGCTCGCTGATATGGCTCGGTCCACTCCCGGTCCGTTTCGTCTCTTAGCGCACCCATTTTTTCAAGATCACTGTTGTCCCTTTACCAGGTTCAGAGCGGATCTCAAACTCATCTACTAGCCGTTTGGCGCCAGACAGGCCATAGCCTTTTTGCATGGCCTGCTCCACGTCGGTGATTCCTGGCCCGCGATCGCGGGCGATGATTAAAATACCTTGGGTGCCATCCCCCCGCTCGGCTATGCTCAGGACGATTTCGCCTTGGCCGGCGTATTGCAAGATATTGAGCGCCAGCTCCGAGATGGCCATGGCGATGAACGTTTTCTCCACTGACCAGAAGCCAAGCTTTTCAGCCAATTCCCGTCCGCGCTTGCGCGCGGTTAGAATGTCGGCCTCCGAGGCGATAGGGATATGTACCTCATCGGCTACTGTTTTTTCCTGTGGGAATAAGTCGTGCATTACAGCGACGGCGGTGCAACAGCCGCATTCATTATCGACCATTTTTATTTCGGGTTTGAACCTGGTCAAAGTTCAGTGCCGGTATGGATAGCTTGTTTTAGAATTAAAGGGAAAAATGATCCCCCAAATAGACCTGGCGCACCGTTGGATGCATAAGGATTTGCTCCGGCTTTCCGGCAGCGATCACTCGTCCACGGTCGATGATGTAAGCGCGGTTGACCACTCCGAGAGTTTCGCGCACGTTGTGGTCGGTGATCAACACGCCTATGCCCTTATCGCTCAGCTGACGGATGATTTTCTGTAAGTCTAGGATAGAGATCGGATCAATCCCGGCAAAAGGTTCGTCTAACAGCAAAAAACGTGGTTCCAAGGCTAAAGCTCGGGCAATCTCTAAGCGTCGGCGTTCCCCCCCCGAGAGACTGGCGGCAGGCTGTTCGCGCGTAGAATCCAATCCGAATTCTTGAAGCAGTTCGGAAGCGATTAACTCGCGTTGACCTGGACTGAGGTCGGATCGCAACTCGAGTACTCCCAGCAGGTTCTCGATGACGCTTAAACGGCGAAACACCGAGGCCTCCTGAGGCAAGTATCCCAGCCCCAAGCGAGCTCGCCCATGAATAGGCAGGCGGGTAATGTCTTGACCGTCCAGCTCGATCCGCCCTGCATCCGGTTGGATCAGGCCGACGATCAAGTAAAAGCAGGTGGTCTTGCCAGCGCCGTTCGGGCCTAAAAGGCCGACGATTTCACCGCCTGCCACTACCAGCGAGACGCCATCGACCACCGTGCGCTTACGGAAGCGTTTGGTCAGTCCCTCAGCTCTGAGGATCGCCATACAGGGTTAATTGCCTTTTGGAGTAGGCGGAGGAGACGACTCGGTCTTGGGATGCAGAATGATCTTGACCCGTTTGGTATCGGAGCTCGCTTCGCCGGCTTTGACGACGTCGTTGACTTGATCGTATTCGATCCGGTCGCTGGCATATTCGTTTTTTCCTTGTCGCACTACCGCGTTGCCGATCAGGACAATGTATTTACGCTCCATGTAGTATTCTGCTTGCTTGGACTCACCGTGCATCTCCTCAGCCTCCGGTTTGGGTTTTTGCCGGAAGCGGACTGGGTTACCGTAGGCAATGACTTTCTCTACCTTTCCTCCTGGGCTGTGGGCTACAAGCTTGTCGGCGTTTAGGTGCAAGCTGCCTTGAATCAAAATCACGTTGCCGGTATAAGTGCTTTGGTCGGTTTTTTTGTCGTAGTAAGCACTGTTGGCCTCGATATACACTGGCTGCTCGGAATCTTTCTCAAGCGCTTGCGCGAAAACCGCCCAACCTACAAGCCACAATGCGATCCATTGCTTCATTTTAAGTACCGGTCGAGCAGACGATCGAACTTGCCTTGGGCGTATAGGATCAGGTCGCATACTTCGCGCGCTGCCCCCATGCCTCCTGCGGCTTCAGTGATCCAATGGGCTTGTTTTTTGACGGCAAAATGCGCATCTTGCACGGCGACGGCCAGATGAACGCGGCGCATGACGGGCAAATCTAAAAGATCGTCGCCGACATAGGCGATGTGGGCAGTCTCGATCTCTAAGGTTTGTTGTAGCGCAGAAAGCGCAGCCAGTTTGTCCTCGTAGCCCTGATAGACGTGGCGTATTCCGAGACTGGCGCAACGAAGCGCCACGCTGCGCGAGATACGCCCAGAGATCACCGCCGTCTCGACCCCGCTCTCAGCTAACAGCTTTAGGCCATACCCGTCGCGAGCATGAAAGGCTTTGTACTCGCGCCCTTCGTGATCGAAGAAAAGGCGCCCATCGGTTAATACGCCATCCACATCGAAGATCGCCACGCGAATGGCAGCGGCTCGTTCCAAGACTTTTGGGTCATACATCAAAACACCCCCGCGCGCAGCAGGTCGTGCATGTTGAGCGCTCCTACCAGACAGCCGGTAGTATCGACGACCAGCAAGGCATTGATCTTTTTCTCCTGCATCAGCTTCACCGCCTCGGCAGCCAAGATACCAGTCGGAACAGTGGTGCAGCCGCGGGTCATGACCTCGCAGATTGGGGTTTGGCGCAGATCGAAATTGCCGTGCTCAAACAGCCGCCTTAAGTCTCCGTCAGTGAAAATGCCTTTGACCCGCCATTCCTCATCAACCACGGCCGTCATGCCCAGTTTTTTTGCCGTCATTTCGAGCAAAGCCTCGCTCAAGCTGACGGTCTCGTGGACAGCGGGGATGTCGGCACCGGTATGCATGAGGTCGTCGATCTTGAGAAGCAGCCTGCGCCCTAAGCTGCCTGCTGGGTGGGAGCGGGCGAAATCAGCTTGAGTGAATCCCCGCGCCGACAGCAAGGCTACGGCCAGCGCATCCCCCATCGCCAAAGCTGCGGTGGTGCTGGCCGTAGGAGCCAGCCCTAGGGGACAGGCCTCCTGGCGCACGCTGACGTCAATGTGCACGGTGGCCTGCTGGGCCAGCGTCGAGTCTGGGCGGCCAGTCAGGGCGATCAGGGGCACGCCTAGGCGTTTGATGAGGGGGATGATGGTGATCAGTTCGGCAGTTTCGCCCGAATTGGACAAAGCCAGCACTACATCGTGCTCGGTAATCATCCCCAAGTCTCCGTGGCTGGCCTCACCCGGATGGACGAAAAAGGCCGGGGTGCCGGTACTGGCCAGGGTCGAGGCGATTTTGCCGCAGATGTGGCCGGATTTGCCCATGCCGGTTACGATCACGCGTCCGCGGCACTTGAGCATCAGCTCACAGGCGCGGCTGAAGTTCTCGTCGATGCGCGAGGCCAAAGCGGCCACTGCCTCAGCTTCCAGGCGGATGACCTCCAATCCCAACTGGCGCAACTGTTCAGGTTTTGCCAAGCTCATGGGGTAAAAACGCTTTTGGACTTCGTTTTGGAAGTGATGATTTCAGATTGATAATACAGCCTTGCCAGTGCTCGCGATTTCGGTTGTCCGCTTCGGGGTCGCTAGAAAAAACAAGCGAGGATAGCGCTCTAAAAAGGAACGCCTCAGTTCAATGGTCTGCTCCATCACGTGCTCGCTCTTAGAGATGCCCTCGGCTGGCTAGGAGCAAAAATCCAAACCAACACTTGAGCTTGCGCCAGGTTCGGTAAAGCTTAGGATGGACGGCTTGGAAGCGCTCGTACTCGGCCATGAAGAACGCTTGGCTCAACTGACCAGGTGTCGGCTCAAATCCATACGTTTCTCGCCAGTAACGGGCAGCTTCGGCCTGTAAGCGGTAGCACAGGAGATCGTATGGAGTGTTGCCATCGTAGCTCAAACGGTTGGGGTCGAACCAGACCTTATCCTGCTCCAGGCGGTGCTGGAACCACTTGCGTAGCTCCTCCAGAGGCTTGGACTGTGAATATTGGTGCATGTTAAGCCGATATGTTTTGCAACTGGTGCAATTATACACCGCTTGTCCTGGTTGTGTTTTCCCGCGCCCTGGTTAAGATGAGATAATTAACTAATTTTTTGCTGGCAGCCTGATGACCAATCCCTTGCTTGAAAGTTTTGAATTCCCCCCTTTCTCCCGGATCCAACCTGAACACGTCGAGCCTGCTATTGACCAAATTTTGGCGGAAAACCGCAAACGCGTGGCGGAATTGTTGCAGCCTGGACGAGAGTCCACCTGGGACACCCTGATCTGTCCCCTGGAGGACTTAGACGATCGCCTAGACAAGGCCTGGGCACCGGTCAGGCACTTGCACGCTGTAATCAGCAACGACCCCCTGCGCCAGGCGTACCATGCCTGTTTGCCCAAGCTAAGCGCATACGCCACCGAGTTAGGCCAGAATCGGGCTTTGTATGAGGCGCACCGCGCCCTCGCCGAGGGCGAGGAATTCCAGAAGCTCGACCCGGCGCAAAAGAAGATCCTTCGCGATGCCCTGCGCGATTTTCGCTTGGCTGGGGTTGCGCTACCGGAAGCCGATAAAGCCCGTTTTAAGGAGATCGAGCAAAGGCTGGCAGTGCTCTCCAGCCAGTTTGAAGAAAACGTGCTCGATGCCACCAACGCTTGGACCAAGCATATTCTTGACCCAGAGCAGTTGTCTGGCCTGCCCGAGACCGCGCTGGCCGTAGCGCGCCAGGCCGCTGCAGCCAGGGGTCTAGATGGCTGGCTGTTGACTTTGGAGTTTCCCTGCTATGCGGCGGTGATGACCTTTGCTGACGATCGCGCTTTGCGCCACGAGGTGTATCAGGCTTACGTTACCCGTGCCTCCGATCAGGGGCCCACAGCTGGGCGTTTTGACAACACCGCTTGCATGGAGGAGATTTTAAGCCTGCGCCATGAAAAAGCCCGGCTTTTGGGGTATGCCAACTTCGCCGAATTGTCCTTGGCTACCAAGATGGCCGAGACTCCCAAACAAGTCCTGGAATTTCTCACGGAGCTGGCGGTTCGCTCCAGACCTAAGGCGCTTGCCGAATTAACTGAACTGAGGCAGTTTGCCTGCCAGCAATATGGGGTTGAGAAATTGGAGGCGTGGGATCTGATGTATTACTCGGAAAAGCTACGCCAGCATCGATTCCAGCTTTCTCAGGAAGAGGTCAAGCAGTATTTCCCGGCAACCAGAGTGGTCTCGGGCCTATTCCAGGTGGTGGAGAAGCTGTATGGCTTTAAGATTCAGCAGCTTGAAGGTATAGATGTTTGGCACCCCGAAGTCCGCTGCTATGAAATTTTAGACCCCCAGGGCGAGGTGCGCGGGAGATTTTACTTAGACCTCTATGCGCGGCCGAAAAAGCGCGGCGGTGCATGGATGGACGAGTGCATTGCCCGGCGCAAGCGGCATGGCCAGGTGCAAATCCCAGTGGCTTTTCTCACCTGCAATTTCACCCCGCCGACTGGGGATGTTCCGGCGCTTCTGACCCACGATGAGGTGTTGACGTTGTTCCATGAGTTCGGCCACGGCCTCCACCATCTTCTAACCCAGGTGGATTACCTTGCCGCCTCCGGCATCCGGGGGGTAGAGTGGGATGCCGTGGAATTGCCCAGTCAGTTCATGGAAAATTTCTGCTGGCAAAAAGAGACCCTAGAATTGATCTCTGGCCATTATGTAAATGGCCAGAAGCTGCCGGAAGAGCTGTTTTCCAAAATGCTTGCGGCTAAGCACTTTCAGGCTGGGATGCAGATGGTCCGGCAGCTTGAGTTTGCCCTGTTCGACTTCCGGTTGCATTTAGAGTACGATCCGGCCCGGGGAGGGAGAATCTATGAGCTATTAGATCAGGTTCGCGATCAGGTCGCGGTGTTTAAGCCGCCGGAGTTTAACCGCTTTGCTCACAGTTTCACCCATATCTTCGGCGGCGGCTACGCAGCCGGCTATTACAGCTACAAGTGGGCCGAGGTGCTCTCGGCCGATGCGTTCTCGCGCTTCGAGGAGGAGGGGGTGTTCGATCCAATCACCGGCCGCGCGTTTTTAGAGCACATTTTGGAGACTGGCGGCAGCCGCCCAGCTGTGGAATCCTTTGTCGCTTTCCGCGGTCGCGAGCCGAAAATCGACGCTTTGCTCCGCCACAGCGGGATCACAGCGGAGGATAGACCCTAGACCAAAATCACCGGACAGCGGGCGCGCGTGGGAAGCTCCTTGGCTAAGGGGCTGGTTTTAGGACAGACTACAGCTGTGCATCCCTGGCGCTCGAGCAGATTCAGAAAGCCCTCGCTGTCGGTAGGGACGAACTCGCCTATAGGCAAAGAGGCGGGGCCTGCCAACCTGAGCCGGCAACCTTCTTCGCGGGCCAGTTCGCGGCCTAGTGCCAGGGCCTGTTCGGCAGAAGGGCTGTCCTCATACCAGACCCATACTGGCGCGCGGCGGATCGTCTGCCACTCGCGGTAGGTACCGAAGACCAAAAAGTCGCCTTCCTGGGCAGCGGCCAAAGCCGTCTCCAGATAATGCCCGCGGCGGATTTCCAGGCCACCGGGCAAGGCCAGCCTCGTCTCGATCTCGATCAGCCAGCGGTGGATCTGAGCGATGCGATGTTGGAAAAGCGCTTCAAGACGCGGAAGGTCAAACGGCCGCAGAAAGCCGCATAGACGATCGATCTCTTGCACGAAAGGCAATTCAGCAGCGTGGAAAAGCGCTGGGTTTTCAATTACCAGGACGGTGAGTGGCCGCCTTTGCCGCATCGCCACCTGGGCACCGAGCTCTAGCGCCTGCCGCCGCAAATACAGAGAGTCAAGGGCTACGATGACCTGAGGCCGAATTTCAGCCATGCTTTTTTTCCTCGCGCTGCCCAAAGCGCTTCCTAAGCTCAGCAAACTTCCCAAGTTGGTGTTCTACCCGTCCATTTATCGTCTCCGGCGGAAAACCCCCGTCTTCTCCGCGCTCACCGGCGGGCACGCCGAGCAAGAGTTCTAGCGCTTCGTCCACGGTTCTGACTGCATAAACGTGAAATTTGCCCTCAGCGGCGGCTACCATCACATCTTGGCGCAGCATCAGGTTCTGGACGTTGGCCGCTGGGATGATGACCCCTTGACGTCCGGTCAGGCCTTTGCGCTGGCATACGTCGAAAAAGCCTTCGATCTTTTCGTTGACCCCCCCTATGGGCTGAACCTGGCCTAGTTGGTTGACCGAGCCGGTTACTGCCAGGTCTTGTCGGAGCGGCAAATCCGCAAGCGAGGAGATGAGGGCGCATAACTCTGCCAGTGAAGCGCTATCTCCCTCCACTGGACCGTAGGATTGCTCGAACACTAAGCTGGCGGCCATGGACAGAGGTTGGATTCGGGCATAGCGGGAGGCTAAAAAGTTAGATAAGATCATGACGCCCTTAGAGTGAATGGCGCCGCCCAGTTCGGCCTCGCGCTCGATGTCGATCACTTCACCTTCTCCTAACCGGGTCGTCGCAGTAATCCTTGCTGGTCGGCCGAATTTAAAGCTTCCTAGCAAGATCACCGTTAGACCGTTGATCTGACCGACCCGCTGACCGGTGGTATCAATTAAAAGCATGTCGCGTTCGATCAGCTCCTGCACTTTGGCGCGCAGGCGGTCGTGGCGGAAGGTACGGGCATCAATCGCTGCTTGGACCTCGGCTTGGGTGATCAGTTCGCGTCCGTTTTTTTTGGCCTGGTAATCGGCTTCCTTGAGAAGGTCGGTAAGACTACGAAGATGGATGTTGAGCTTTTGGGTGTCCTCCAATTCACGCGCACCCTGCTCAATCAGGCGGGCCACCCCGTCGCGAGTTAAGGGAAGTAGTTTCTCCTTGCGCGCCAAAGTGGCAAGGACCTGGGCGTAAAGCCTTAGGGTTTGTGGTTTTCTGGGTAATTCTTCCTCAAAATCGGCTGCTACTTTGAACAGGTCTTGAAATTCAGGATCGAGCGCGTCCAAGAGGTAATACAGCAGCCGGTCGCCGACTAAGATTACTCGAGTCTTTAACGGGATCGGACTGGGTTCTAGCGGTACGGTGCTGATTAGGCTTAAGGTCTTCTCCAACGATTCGATGCGGATTTCGCCCGCTTTTAGAGTGCGTTTTAAAGTTTCCCAAGCATGAGGTTGGAGCAGCACCGTGCGCGCATCCAAGATCAGATACCCACCGTTGGCCCGGTGTAGGGCTCCGGGTTTAATCAGGCTGAAATCGGTCACCAGCGTGCCCATGAAAGCGTGGTAGTCGATGCGCCCGATTAGGTTAGCGTGGTTGGGAAGGGCTTCATGGATAACCGGCGCTTTTTTTTGGTCGCTGTGGTCCACCAGCAGGTTGATCTGATAACGCTTAAGGCGCTCTTCGGATTTGGAGACAAAAAAAGGTAAAGGGATAGGTAAAGGCGGCTGAGGCAGGAAGTCTTCTACGTGCTCGACGATGTCTTGGCGCACCGCGTCCAAATGGGCCAACACCTTGGGCAGATCCGTATACTGTTGTTCTAGCCCTTCGATTAGGGGGCCGATCGTATATTGAATGATTTCGCGGTTTAGCTGCCGCAGTTTTTCCCGCGCCTCCTTACGCCAGCTAGGGAACTGGCGGAGCAGCTTTTGCAGGCGCTGCTGAAGGTCCTCTACCGTCTCTTCGATACGCTGTTGCACCTCAGGGGGAAGCTGATGGAAGACCTCCGGGCTCATCACCTGCTGCCCGTCATGGGTGAGAGGAGCAAAAGCAAAGCCGGTTGGAGTCTCCAGAAGGGCAATCCCCCGCCTCTGAGCTTCGCGGCGCAGCTCCTCGATGGCGTTCGCCTCGCGCGCTTTGGCCTGCTGCTCCAATTCCTCCACCCGCGCGCGGTATTCTTCCCCTTCAAATACGGCTGGAATAGCGGTGCGCAGCTCCTCGATCAAATGCGCCAGGTCTTGGCTCAGCTTTCGTCCTCGGCCAGCAGGCAGCCTGAGCGCCTTAGGTTTGACCGGATCCTGGAAGTTGTGGACGTAACACCAATCGTCAGGGACCGGCTTGTTTGCCGCATGGGCGCCGATTACGTCCAGCACTGCTGTCAGCTTGCCGATGCCGGTAGGACCTAGAACGAACACGTTAAAGCCAGGGTCGTCTACGTCTATCCCAAAGCGCAAGGCCTGCATCGCCCGCAGCTGCTCGAACACAAGGGGTGCGTCGGGAAGCTCGGCGGTAGTGGCAAAATCCAGGTCAGCTGGATCGATTGCGGCGTACAACCGCTCAGGGGGAAGGGGATCAAGCGGCATAGTTGTCGTTAAGTGGGGTTTGATTGCATTTTACCATGTGGGCTTCGTTTCGCTGCGCGTTGCAAGGTGCAGATCAGGCGTTGCAAGCATGCTCTAACTTCGAAATCCTCGCTGGCAGCGGCGAGTCTGGCCAGAAGATCTAAAGATTGCGGGGAAGGAATTTTCGCTGTTGTCCGCTTTTTTGTGTTTTCTGCTGGGGGCAGGATGCGGATTTGAATCGATTCTACTGGACCCAACTCGGCCAGCGCTGATTTCAGCTCGGACTGGTAAAAGCGCAGCTTGGAAGCCCACACTGCGCTGTCGACATACAGGATGAGCCGACCATTCGCGCGCAGCAGGCAATAACGGCAATGATCGCTCAAGCCTTGCGGCAGCATTGACCGGATGCGATCGAGTAGCTGCGCGTGCCATCGGGCCTGGGCAAGCAACGCAGATAGATCTGGGTCTTGTTGCAAGGTGGCGGCAACGGGCAGAGATTTGAAGTTGGCCATATAACGCGAACGATTCCTTGCTCTGGGCGTCAAACACCAGGGGTAGAAAGCGCGTAGTTTGCAAACGCTGCTCTCTCTTTAGGTTAAAATGATTTGATTTTTTTGCACCTTAGCACATTTTGGAAGCCAATAATGTTAGGCAAGTTGGTTAAGAAAGTCATCGGTTCCAGAAATGACCGGATTATCCGCCGCAAATATAGGATAGTTGCTCAAATCAATGCTCTAGAACCTAAGTTTCAGGCTTTAAGCGATGCTGAGCTGCGCGCCAAGACCGATGAGTTCCGCGCTCGCCTGGCAAGTGGGGAAACCCTAGACGACCTTCTTCCCGAGGCCTTCGCTACGGTGCGGGAGGCAGGCCGGCGAGTGCTCAACATGCGCCACTTCGACGTCCAGCTGATCGGCGGCATGGTCCTGCACGACGGCAAGATCGCCGAAATGCGCACCGGCGAAGGCAAAACCCTGGTGGCGACGCTGGCGGCCTACCTCAACGCCTTGCCGGGTAAGGGCGTGCACGTGGTCACAGTCAACGATTACCTAGCCCGCCGCGACGCCCAATGGATGGGCAGGCTCTACAATTTCCTAGGACTCTCGGTCGGAGTCATTGTCAGCGGTCTAAGCCAGAAGGAACGCAAACAGTCCTATGCTGCTGACGTCACCTATGGCACCAACAATGAATTCGGCTTTGATTATTTGCGTGACAACATGGCTTTCAGCAAGGAGGACCAGGTCCAGCGTGGCCATGCTTACGCCATCGTCGACGAGGTAGATTCCATTCTCATCGACGAGGCGCGCACCCCGCTGATCATTTCTGGGCCTACCGAGGAGCGCACCGATCTGTATCTTAAGATGAACGAGCTGGTCCCTCACCTCACCCGCCAGCACGGAGAGGAGGGCGACGGCGATTATACAGTGGATGAAAAAACCCGGCAGGTATTCCTGACCGAGCGGGGGCACGAGAAAGTCGAGCAACTTCTGGTGAAAGCTGGTCTGATCCAGTCCGGCGCAAGCTTATACGATGCGGCTAACATCCGCCTGCTCCACTACCTCAATGCCGCTTTGCGCGCCCATAACCTGTATCACCGAGACGTGGACTACATCGTGCGCAATGGAGAGGTGATCATCGTCGATGAGTTCACCGGCCGGATCATGCCGGGTCGGCGCTGGTCGGAAGGGCTGCACCAGGCGATCGAAGCCAAAGAGGGAGTCCCGATTCAGCAGGAAAATCAGACCTTGGCTGCAATCACCTTTCAGAATTACTTTCGTCTGTATAAAAAGCTAGCCGGCATGACCGGAACTGCCGACACCGAAGCGTTCGAGTTCCACCAGATTTACGGCTTGGAGGTGGTGGTGATTCCCACGCACAAGCTGATGATCCGCAAGGACTTAAGCGATGTGGTGTTTTTGACCGCGAGGGAAAAATACGAGGCCATCGTCAAAGACATAGAAGAATGCCTCAAGCGGCAGCAGCCGGTGCTGGTCGGAACCACCTCGATCGAAAACTCCGAATACCTCTCTTCGTTGCTCAAACGCAAAGGCATTCCTCATCAAGTGCTCAACGCTAAGCACCACGAACGCGAGGCGCAAATCATCGACCAGGCAGGCCGACCCGGGACGGTGACGATCGCCACCAACATGGCCGGGCGCGGCACCGATATCGTCTTAGGGGGCAACCTAGAGGCGGAACTGCAGGAGTTGGGCGAGGAAGCACCCGAAGAGCTCAAGGAAAAAGTTCGGGCGGAATGGCAAAGGCGCCACGAATTGGTAGTCGCTGCCGGCGGGCTGCACGTGATCGGTTCGGAACGCCACGAGTCGCGCCGGATCGACAACCAGCTGCGCGGCCGCTCCGGGCGGCAAGGGGATCCTGGTTCCTCGCGCTTTTACCTGTCTTTGCAGGACAATTTGCTTAGGATCTTTGCCTCCGATCGGGTTGCAGTGTTGATGCAGAAGCTGGGAATGAAGGAAGGGGAGGCGATCGAGCACCCGTGGGTGACGCGCGCGATCGAAAACGCCCAACGCAAGGTGGAGGCGCACAATTTCGACATCCGCAAGACTTTGCTCGAATACGACAATGTCGCCAACGACCAGCGGCGCGTGGTCTATGAGCTGCGCAACGAGTTGCTCGAGGCCGCCGACGTTACGCCCATCCTCGACTCAATCCGCCAAGACGTGCTGCTGGAGTTGGTGGATAAGCACCTTCCTCCTGACACGTTTGAGGAACAGTGGGATATCGAGGGGTTAGAAAGGGCGTTGGAGGCCGAGTTTGGTTTCTCCTTCCCAGTGCGCAAGCGTCTTGAGGCAGATTCGAATCTGCAGATCGAGGAGTTAAAGCGTGAGATCTTGGAGGCGGCCGAGAGCGCTTATCGCAACAAAGCACGGCTGATTGGTCCAGAAATTCTGCGCCAGTTTGAAAAATCGGTGCTGCTGCAGGTTTTGGATCACGCTTGGAAAGAGCACCTGGCGGCGATGGATCACTTGCGCCAGGGGATTCACCTGCGCGGCTATGCTCAGCGCGATCCCAAGCAGGAGTATAAGCGCGAAGCGTTCCAGATGTTTCAGTCTATGCTCGACAACATCAAGCACGAAGTGATCAGCGTGTTGTCGCGGGTCCAGATCCACGGCGCAGAAGATGTAGACGCCATGGAAGCGCAGCGCCGCCAGAGTACGCCCCATGAGGTCCACTACGAGCACGCCGAAGTCTCGGCCATGGTCGAAGAAGATCCGCCTTTGGCCGTTTTAGAAGAAGAGGGGGCGGTGGCCGTCGCCCAGCAGCCTTTGGTGCGGCCCGGGCGCAAGATTGGGCGCAACGAACCTTGCCCGTGCGGCAGCGGCAAAAAGTATAAGCACTGTCATGGAAAGCTGAGCTGATGGCCGTTTTACCTATTCCTTTCCCTCAAAACATGTGCGTTGCCGGCGTGCGGTTGGGGACGGCGTGCGCTGGGATCCGCTCCGGCGCTGGGGATGATCTGACGGTGATTGAACTTGCTCCAAGTGCCAGGGTGGCGGCGGTGTTTACCCGCAACGCCTTTTGCGCCGCACCGGTCAGGGTGGCTAAAGAACACCTAGCCTGCGCGCCGCGTTGGCTCCTCGTCAATGCTGGCAATGCCAACGCGGGAACCGGTGCACAAGGAATAGAGGCCGCGCGCGCCACCTGCGCCGCCTTAGCCGATCTGGTCGGAGGCAAATGCGAGCAGGTTCTGCCGTTCTCAACCGGAGTGATAGGTGAGCCTTTGCCAGTAGAGAAGATTTGCGCAGCCTTACCCAAGGCGCTCGAGAGCTTAAGCGAATCTGGCTGGTCGCGGGCGGCGCGGGCGATCATGACCACCGACACCCAGCCTAAAGGAAGCAAAGTTGAGCTCTCTGTAGCCGGCAGGCGGGTGACCATCGCCGGCATCGCCAAAGGAGCGGGGATGATCGCTCCGAACATGGCGACGATGCTAGCTTTCATCGCTACCGATGCGGCTGTGGCGCCGGACAGCTTGCAATTTGCCCTGCGTGAGGCAGTCGAGCTCAGCTTCAACGCGATCAGCGTGGACGGCGATACCTCGACCAACGACGCTTGCGTGCTGATGGCAAGCGGGGCGGCCGGAGGCCCTGAGCTCTCTCAGGAGAGCTTGGATTTTGCGGTTTTTTTGGACGGGTTGCGTTTAGTTTGCACTCAGTTGGCTGAAGCTATCGTTCGCGACGGCGAAGGGGCGACTAAGCTGCTCCGGATCCAGGTGGAAGAGGCGCAAGATTCGGCCGAGGCCCGCCGGGTCGGAATGGCGGTGGCCAATTCACCTTTAGTCAAAACCGCTTTTTTCGCCGGCGACCCCAACTGGGGACGGATTTTGGCGGCTGTGGGTCGCGCCGTGCCTGAAGATTTTGCCATCGACCGAGTTCGGATTTGGCTCGATGAAGCCTGCATCGTCACCGCCGGCGGTAGGGCGCCGGAATACACCGAAGCGTTGGGAAGAGCCATCATGGCGCGCAATGAGATTACCGTGCGCATCGCTTTAGGGCGGGGCCGCGCCGAAGCAAAAGTGCTTACCTGCGACCTGTCCTACGAATATGTCCGCATCAATGCCGAATACCGAAGCTGACCTTGCAGTCGCTGCGGGCGTGATCCGCAACATCCAAGGCCAGGTTCTCCTTGCCCAGCGCCACGAGCAGGTCCATCAGGGAGGAAAGTGGGAATTTCCGGGCGGCAAGTTAAAACCAGGGGAGTCGGCCCTTGCGGGGTTAGGGCGTGAGCTCGATGAAGAGCTTGGGATAAAAGTTCAAGAGGCGCGTTTTTTGATCTGTGTTCGCCATCGCTATCCCGAGCTGAGGGTAACGCTTTGGGTCTTTGAGGTCATTCGGTTCACGGGCGTTCCGCATGGCCGCGAGAACCAACCTTTGGCGTGGGTAGGGCCGAGTGAGCTCGATCGCTACGATTTGCCGGCAGCCGACCGGCCGATTGTGGGCGCTCTCACTTTACCTGCCTTTTATCCAGTGCTAGAAGGTAAGGGCGAAGAAGAAGGTTATCGCGCGCAGTTTTACCGCTTGCTCGAGCAAGGTCATCGATTGTTGTACTTGCGCGCTCGCGACTTGCCTACGGCGGCTTATTTGAGTCTGGTTGAGGAATTTGGCTACGCCTTAAAAACCGCCGGCGGTTGCTTAATGATCCGCCCGATAGATGGCGCTCAAGGCCCAGGTCAAGCCTTGGGCTTGCATCTTACTCATAGCCAGTTGCATAACTTGAGCTTTCGGCCTTATGGCTGGCAGAGGGTCGCCGCCGCCTGCCATAGCCTGTACGACCTCAAGCAGGCCGAGCGCTTGGGCATAGATTTTGCCGTCCTGTCTCCAGTCCAAGCCACCTTGACTCATCCCGAAGCTTCACCTTTGGGTTGGGAGGTAGTCGCGCATTGGCTGGAGAAGATTTCCCTGCCGACATACCTAATGGGTGGCCTGGCGCGTTGCGACTTGGACCGGGCGCGCCGTTTGGGCGCCCAGGGGCTGGCTGGAATTCGTTTGTTTGGCGGTTGAACCCGAGTATGAGCGCTTGACCTATACTGCCTAATGCGGAGATAGTAATACCCTCCTAGTTGAGTGCGGCCTGGATGCTCGAGCGGTTTTGGCGCAAAACCCAAATTTCTGAAGCAAGGCTTAAGCCAGCCCTTTCTCTTTCGCCGCGTGCCGTCACGGTGGCAGAACTTAGACAGCTGATCCCGCTGCGCAATTTCAGCGAGGAGGAATTGAGCGCTTTTGCTCTCACGCAAACGACCGAGACTTACGGTCCCGGCTCAATTTTGTTTGAACGCGGCGAGAGCGAAAGTTGCGTTTTGTATCTGTTGACCGGCACGGTCAGAATGGCACTCAACGACCAACAGAGCTATGAAGTAATAGCCGGTACAGCTAAGGCTCGTTTCCCTTTATCTTACGGCGAGTCCCACCGCGCCACGGCCATCGCTATAACCGATGTCGAGGTCATTCGGGTGTCGGCCCAGGTCATGCATAAAAATTTAAGCGCTCAGCTTAAGGAAGACCGGGTGCTCGATCCAAGCCGCTGGGAAGTGCCATTGGAGCTTAAAAGCAGCCGGCTGCTGCAGGCGTTTTGTCAGAATTTCCAAAATGAAGAATTGGCTTTGCCTACTTTGCCGGACGTCGCTTTGAGGCTGCGTCAAGCCATAGCGCGCGATGGGATCGGGGTCGCTGAGGCGGCCAAAATAGTACAGGCCGACCCCAGCATCGCGGCCAAGTTGCTGCACGTAGCTAACAGCCCTTTGTATCTTTGCGCGCAACCGGCCAAGAGTTGCTTAGAGGCGGTGAGCCGCCTAGGGCTTAAAGCCACGTGCAGCTTGGTCGTCTCGTTCTGCCTGAGCGGTCTCTTCAAATCCAAAGACGAGTTTTTGGGCCGCAGAATGCGCGCTCTCTGGCAGGAAGCCGTCCATGTTTCTGCTTTAGCGTATGTGTTGGCCAAAGACAACCGCTGGCCCAGCCCGGAGGAGGCATTGCTGGCTGGATTAGTGTGTGACATAGGCCAAATTCCACTGTTGGCCTTTGCCGACGGGTTTCCCAAAGACCAATATCGCCCTCAGGAAATCGAGCCGGTGTGCTTGGTGGTTTGCGGGCCTATAGGTTATTACCTGCTCAAGCGCTGGAGTTTTCCAGAAGAGTTAGTGAACGTTCCCTTGCTCTCCGCCCTCTGGCATTACGATTCTGGCCCGACGCTAACGGTGAGCGACATCGTTATGCTGGCCAGGCTGCACCGCTATCTGGAAACAGGGCGGATCGCTGAGGTACCAGCTATTAACGCCATTCCGGCGTGTGGCAAGCTGCGCGACGGCACCCTGTCGCCGGAATACTCGCTCAAAGTCCTGCACGAGGCCAAAGCTCAGGTTCAAGAGGCGCTAAGCTTGTTGCGGTAAGCTCAGGTGAGCAAAGCACGCAGCAACTCCGAGAGCTTTTGCTGTTGTCTGGACAGGCGCAAGCGGTCAGCGATTAGGATGCTTTTAATCTCGGCCACCGCTTGCTCGAAATCGTCGTTGACCACCAAATAATCGTATTCGGCATAATGAGAGATCTCATTGCGTGCCTCGGCCAGGCGCTTAGCGATGGTCTCAGGGCTATCTTGACCTCGCGCTTTGAGGCGTTGCTCCAGCACTGCCAACGCTCGCGGTAAGATAAAGACGGAGCGGCTGTCGGGGAGTTTGGCTTTGACTTGGCGCGCGCCTTGCCAATCGATTTCCAAAATCACGTCCAAGCCGCGCTCAAGGTGGTTCATGACTTGCGGGTAAGAGGTTCCGTAATAATGGTCGAAAACCTGGGCGTGTTCCAAAAAAGCCCCCTCCTCCAGCAGCTTGAGGAAAGTCTCGCGGCTGACGAAAAAATAATCCTGGCCTTCGGCCTCGTTCGGGCGCTTGGGGCGAGTGGTGTAGGAGACAGAGATCACCACGTTTTCCAGCTCGTTCCGTAGGCGCTTGAGCAAACTG
Source organism: Methylohalobius sp. (assembly GCA_026415315.1). Classification (GTDB taxonomy): domain Bacteria; phylum Pseudomonadota; class Gammaproteobacteria; order Methylococcales; family Methylothermaceae; genus Methylohalobius. The sequence goes on along the minus strand of JAOAHI010000018.1, from coordinate 8,594 downwards.
GTCTTGCCGGCCCCCGAGGGAGCCGAGACGATGAAAAGGCTGCCCTTGGCCATAGTCACTCCAAGTTTTGAACTTGCTCGCGCATTTGCTCGACCAGGACTTTGATCTCGATCGCGCATTGGATGAGGTCCGTGGAAGCGGCTTTGGCCGCTAGGGTATTTGCTTCCCGGTTCATTTCTTGGCACAGAAAATCCAACCGACGACCTATAGGCACATCCTGCTCGAGCAGGCGTTCGGCCTCAGCCAGATGGGTGGTGAGTCGGTCGAGTTCTTCGCTTATATCCAGCTTTTGCGCGAGATAGACCAGCTCTTGCTCCAGCCGTTCATAATCGGGCTTGGTGGCGATTTCCTCGATTTTGGACGTTAGCTTAGCTTTTAATGCATTCAAGGCGACGGGCAGCAACTCTCGTGCCTTGAGCACCTGTTCGCGCACTTTCCCGCAGCGTTGACTTAAGAATTCAGCCAGTTTGTGCCCCTCTTGTCGACGGGCGGCGACCAGCTGTTCAAGAGCGGTTTTAAGCCCACTCAAGACCATCTCGCGCAAGCTTTGTAAGTCTTGCTTAGGCTCTTGCAACACGCCGGGCCAGCGCGCCAAGTCTAATAGCGAGACCGAGGCCGGCACTTTAAGCCAAGACTCGAGCTCTCCCAACGCCCGGATCAACGCATTGGTCAGAGGCCGGTTGAGCTCAAAGGCGAGCTGGGCGCCGGGTGCAGGTTCCACTCTGAGAGAGCATTCCAGTTTGCCGCGACTCACGTATTGACCGAGGATATGGCGGATATCGGGCTCGAGTGAGCGCAAATTCTCTGGCAGGCGCACAGTCAGGTCCAGGTAACGGGCATTGGTGGCGCGGATCTCCCAACGCGCAGTCCACAGCTGGGTCTGACTTTGGTGCTCAGCGAAGGCAGTCATGCTGTACGGCATAAACAAAAACTCAAGGCTATGCTTTTCATAACAGCATAGTAAGCGTAAACGCTCGCGGATGAAACCCCCGGAAGAAGAGTCTTTAATCGACAGATTGATCTACTTGCCGCTGGGGACCGTGATCGATCGCTATGTTATCGAACGGCCTTTAGCCGATGGCGGTTTCAGCATCGTCTATCTGGCCCGCGAGTTGCGCGAGCAAACACAGGTGGCGATCAAAGAGTATCTGCCGCGTCGGCTTGCCTACCGCAACTGGGAAGGGGAAGTGGTAGCGCGTTCGGCCAAAGCGGAAAAGCTGTTTTTGCGCGGGCGGCGCTTGTTCGTGGAAGAGGCGCGCATGCTGGCCGGACTTAAGCATCATCATATTGTCGAAGTAATTAATTTCTTCCACGCCAACGCTACCGTGTATATGGTCATGACTTACGACTACGGTAAGGATCTGGGCTGGTATATCGCCCATCAGCCAGGACGTCTTAAAGCCAGATTTCTGCTCCAAGTGACGTTGGGACTTTTGCAGGGACTTGCAGTCCTCCACGAACATGGATTTTTGCATTTGGATATAAAGCCTGAGAATATCTTGATCCGGCCTGGGATCGATCCTTTGCTGCTGGACTTCGGAGCGGCCCAACCCTATGGCAAGGGGGAGCTGTGGCGGCGTCCAGGCAAAATCCGCACTCCGGGTTTCTCCCCTCCCGAACAATACCATCACGTATTCCCTTTAGGCCCCTGGAGCGATTTGTACGCACTGGGCGCCACCTTGAGGGCCTGCCTGGACCTTCGTCCTCCCCCTTCCGCCCGCGATCGCTTGGAGCGAGACACCCTTAAACCTGCGGTGCGTCAATATCGGGGAAGCTACCCGCTGGGGTTGCTTGAAGCCATCGATTGGGCGCTGTGCTTGGACCCTGGAGAAAGGCCGCAATCGGTGGCAGAATTTCAAAATCTTCTTGCGGTTGAGACTTGCTTATGAAAGCTCGTTATGGGTGGTGGCTGTTTGTCTTGGAGCTCTATGCTTGTCAAGGCCGCGATTTGAATTTTTCTATCCGCTTCCGCGAGGTCTCTGGGCTAAAGGCTAAAGATCCGGTTTTTCTAGCTGGGCGCGAGGTTGGTCGAGTGCAGGCGATTGAGCCGGTGGCAGGGGAAAACCTCGTCGTGGTGACAGTACGCGCGCCGTTTCGCCCTCAGATCACCGTTTGTTCTCGCTTCACAGTTGAGGCCGATCCAGCCGTCCCTGGCCGGCAAGGCGTCTTTGTCTTGTCCGACCCCCAATGCCAGCCCCTGGAAGACGGTGCCGTGGTCGAAGGCACGGAACCTACCTCCTCGTTGCTTGGGCCGCTGCTCAGGGGGTTAGGGGAGGGGGTTCAACTCCTGCAAAAAGAGCTGAAGGAACTTAACCGGGAATTGGAAGAGCTTCCCAAGTCACCGCAGCTACGCGAGCTTGAGCAGCGGTTGCATGAGTTGGCGCGGCAGATGCGCGAGGCGGAGGAAAAATTTAAGCAGGACGTCCTTCCTCAGCTTCAGCGGGAAATGGAAAAGTTGCGTCAAGAGTTGGAGCAATTGAAGTCCAAGGAGAAGCCTTCGGGAGCGATAGAGCTGTGATGCTTAAGAAGCGATCCCAAGAGAGGACCGGCAGGGCCACGACCGGAGGAGAGTCGATACTCTCCAAAGGGAGTGGTTTGTTGTGCTGCCTAAAGCAGCAACTTGTCCTAGTCGGTTTTTGGGTTTAAATTCCCCAAAAAATTGGGGATCTGTAGGCGAATCTTAAATGACGGAGACAAGCTTCTCGTTTGCTTGGCTAGGTACAGGGCTTATGGGCGAGCCTATGGCCAAGCGCCTTATCGCCCAGGGCTACACGCTTTGGGTTTGGAACCGCACTCCAGCCAAGGCTAAAGCGCTGGTGGAACAGGGAGCGCGATTGGCAGCGACTCCAGCCGAGGCAGTGGCCGCAAGCTGTATTGCTTTTACCATGCTGAGCGATTTTGCCGCTATCCAGGACGCCCTGCGCGGGATGGAGTTGGCTGGCAAAACCTTGGTGCAGATGGCGACCATCGCCCCTTCTGAGAGCCGGAGACTGGCTGAGCGGGTGGCGCACGCCGGCGGTACTTATCTTGAGGCACCGGTGTTAGGCAGTATTCCCGAGGCGAGAGACGGAAATTTGTTGATTATGGTGGGTGGACAGGAAAGGGCGTTTTTAACCCTGCGCCCTGTGTTGAAGCATTTGGGTCAGGTGCACTATATAGGTGAGGTAGGAAAAGCTGCCGCTTTGAAGTTGGCGCTTAATCAGCTGATTGCCACCTTAACCGTAGCCTTTGCCACGAGTTTGGCCTTTGTGCAGGAGCATCAAGTGGCGGTGGAGACTTTCATGGAGATCTTGCGCAAGAGCGCTTTGTACGCCTCCACGTTCGATAAAAAGCTTGGCCGAATGCAAGCGCACGATTATAGCCATCCTAATTTTCCGACCGAGCATCTCCTCAAGGACATAGACTTGTTCCGTTGCGAGGCAAAAGCGACCGATACGCGGATGCTCGAGGCAGCGCGCGATTTGTACCTGCGCGCCTTGGCTGGCCATGGGCGCGAGGATTACTCGTGCGTGTTCGAAGCCGTCTTTAAGGGAGAGGCGAGCTCGGTTTGATATGGCCCACCACGATCACGTCCATCTGCCTGCCGACGGCGACGAGACTCGCCTGATTTGGGCGTTTCTGGCTAATGTCTTGTTGACGGCGGTGCAGGTTTTAGGTGGGGTGATTTCCGGTAGTTTGGCTCTTGTGGCCGACGCTCTGCATAATTTGAGCGATGCCGGTTCCTTGGGAGTGGCGCTGGTGGCGCGCCGGGTTTCCAGGCGTCCAGCGGATGCCCTGCGCACCTTTGGCTACCAGCGCGCAGAATTGATCGGCGCTCTGATCAACTTGACCGCCTTGATTTTGCTCGGTCTGTATTTGCTCTATGAGGCGGTGGTGCGCGCTTTTAACCCCCAACCCATCGCTGGATGGCCGGTCGTGTACATAGGGGGTTTTGCGCTGGTAGTAGACACAGTCACGGTGCTTTTGACCTACGCCGGCGCTAAACGCAGCCTCAACATCCGCGCCGCCTTTCTCCACAACCTCGCCGATGCTCTGGGTTCGGTGGCGGTGATCGTCTCGGGCAGCCTGATCGTGCTCTATGGCTGGACGCTGGCCGATTTGGTCTGCACGGTGCTGATTGCGACCTATGTGCTCTACCACGGCTGGACCGATATCCAGCAAGCCGTGCGCATTCTCATGCAGAGCACTCCCCTTGACATCGATCTGGCCGAACTGATCCACACCCTAGAGAGCGAGCCGGGCATCCAGGGCTTGCACCACGTGCACGTGTGGCAGATCGACGAGCATCGCCGTTCACTGGAAGGCCATGTGGTGATCGACTTTGAGGATGCCGGCAGGATTGAGGAGATCAAAAGGCGCCTCAAGCGCAAACTGGCCCAAAATTATGAAATCCACCATTCCACGCTGGAGTTTGAGTTTCAAAGCCCGGACGGGGGACTGGCTTGCCTAGTCGAGGCGCATGAACCGCACGTATCTTGCGGCCATCATCTGGGCCGCGGAGAGCCTCTTGCTCATGCACCTTGGCTTTTGCCTTGGCGGTCCATGTGCTGGATTCTAGCAGTTATTTTTTTGCTCTTAGGGTTGGGCTTGCGCCTGCAGAGCGTGAGAGGAGACTTGACTCAATGGTGGGCGACGCTCAGGGCGCCGGCTGAGTGGGGCTTAAGCGAATGGGGCGCGTATGCGGCAGCGGTTGGTTTTCTGCTGCTTGCTTTAAGACTTGGAAAGCGCCGGCAGTTTAAAGATCCTCCTGCTGGGAAGAAGGCAGTCTAGACGCTTGGAGTATCCTTGACTTCGTATACAGGTACGGGAGTTAAATTTTAAGAGAGAAAGAGTCTTAGCGAGGTTGAGGTGGTGCATCGGCCCGGGAATGGATCGCTGATCGCGAGCGTTGTCGCGGCCATCGGCGCGTCGACGTGCTGCGTTCTGCCTTTTGTTTTGATGATACTGGGAATCGGGGGGAGCTGGCTGAGCGCGCTGACGGCGATGGCGCCGTATCGGCCATTTTTCATCGGGTTTGCGTTTCTGTTTTTGGCATTGGCATGCTACCGGCTGTACTTCAAGCCCAGGGCGTGCGCGCCAGGTGTGCCGTGCGCCGATACTTCCGCTCTGGCGCGCCAACGCCGGATATTTTGGATCGTTGCGGGCTTCGTTTTGATTCTTCTCGCCGCACCTCGGCTTATCTTATTGCTTTATTGATTGAGAGGAGGTGTTTATGCGTAAGTGGCTGCTGGCTGTGCTCGTTGCTTTACCTTTTGGGGTGGGTGCCGGCGAGCTTAAAACGGTCACTTTGGACGTCAAGAACATGACCTGTGAGCTGTGCCCGTTGGCGGTCAAAAAGGCGTTAGAAAAAGTCTCTGGGGTAAGTTCTGTGGCGGTCGATTTTGCGGCCAAAACCGCCACCGTTACCTATGACCCAGACAAAGCTGGACCTGAAGCCTTAATCCAGGCGACAACCGATGCTGGCTATCCATCGGCGGTGCGCCAGTAGGGCTGCCCGCCCTAGGTTTGGTGCCAGCCGAGCACGATGACCGCCATCCCCAGCAGGGCGATGCCGGCCCCGGCCCAATCCCAGGGAGTCAGTTCCACGTTATCCACAACCTTGAGCCAGACCAAGGCCATGGCTACATAGACGCCGCCGTAAGCGGCATAGACTCGCCCGCTGGCAGCAGGGTGTAGGGTAAGCAGCCAGACGAAAAGCGCCAGGCTCGCCGCGGCCGGAACCAATAGCCACAGGGGCCCGCCTTGGCGTAGCCAAAGATAAGGCAAAAAGCAGCCGATGATCTCGGCCAGCGCAGTCAGGACGAACAGGACGGTGGTTTTCAGCACCAAAAGCGTCTGCCCCATGAGCTACCGTTGCACCTGACGGTTGACTCCGTACCTGACTACGCGCTTAAGTTTGCCTTCATGATGGGTGAGCGAATGAGAGAAAATTCTACCAAACGGGTAAGCTTAGAGATCGGTCAGGAGGGGTCGATGGGTATTCTTGGGCGCGTCGGTGGCACAACTTGCGACCACGGCGCTCGGCAAGTAGAGCAAGCGCTGCAAGAACTGACAAGCATGGCAGCGCAAGTTTCGTATCCAGAGGGGCTGGCGCGCGTTGAAGCGGCCTCTTCGCTGCCTGTCTCGCGGCTGCCTGAAGCAGAAGCGGCCAAAGACTTCAGCGCCGAACCGCTCGCCCAAACTCCAAAGGCGCGTCCAGGAAATGGTTGTGGATTGAACATCGCCGTTCTCGGCAGCGGTGCGGCGGCATTTGCTTGCGCCCTGCGCGCTGCAGAGGAAGGAGCAAGAGTAACTCTGATCGAGCCTGGCACTTTAGGCGGCACCTGTGTCAACACAGGCTGCGTGCCGTCTAAGATCTTGATCCAGGCCGCGCAGATAGCCCATCTCAAGGCTTATCACCCTTTTGCTGGTTTAGATCATGCACCACCGCAAGTCGATTGGAACGCGCTGCTGGCTCAACTTCAGGCGCGGGTGGAGGAATTGCGGTCCGCTAAATACCAACGCCTTCTGGAGACGAATCCCAACCTGCATTTACTGCGCGGCACGGCCCGCTTTGAGGACGCCCACACGCTAAAGGTCACCGGCCAAGATGGGGAGAAGTGCCTGCAACCTGACCGGATTTTGATCGCCACTGGCGCAGTGCCCGCGCTCCCCCAAGTCCCAGGGCTTAAAGAGACCCCTTATTGGACCTCGACCCAAGCGCTGGCGGCAGAGACCTTGCCCGAACATCTGATTGTCTATGGTGGCTCAGCGGTGGCTTTAGAGCTCGCCCAGGCTTTTCGCCGCCTAGGCTCAAGGGTGACGCTGATCGCCCGCTCCACCTTGCTGTCTCGCCTTTTTCCTGAATTAGGGGCCTATCTTAAGGAGATTCTTGCCCAGGAGGGAATGCAGATAATGCTCCATACGCAGCTGGTTGACGTGCGCTACCGCGGAGAGCGGTTTGAGGTCACTACTAGCCACAACCAAGTTATCGTTGGTGATAAGCTGCTCATCGCCGTCGGCCGAAGGCCAAATACTTTTGGGCTTGAGCTGTCCCGGGCTGGCGTGGCCACCGATAAAAACGGTGCGATCTTAGTGGATGCTTTTCTTCGCACCTCAGCCGAGCACATCTATGCGGCAGGCGATTGCACCGGCCTGCCCCAGCACGTGTACGTAGCGGCCGCCGCTGGGCATTGTGCTGCGGTCAATATGACCGGGGGGCATGCCAAACTGGATCTTACAGTTTTGCCGGTAGTGTTTTTCACCGATCCGCAGGTGGCCAGCGTTGGGCTTACCGAGCAGGAGGCGGCCCGCTTGGGGTTGAGGGCGGAAAGCCGCACTTTAAGCTTGGACGAGGTACCGCGCGCTTTGGTCAATTTCGACACGCGGGGATTTATCCACCTCGTTGCCGAGCGCGAAAGCGGCCGCTTGCTCGGCGCCCATGTGCTGGCGACCAACGCTGGTGAGGTGATCCAGGCTGCGGCTTTAGCGATCCGTGCGCAGATGACGGTGGATAAGTTGGCCGGCCAATTTTTCCCCTATTTGACGATGGTCGAGGGGCTGAAGCTGTGCGCCCAGGCCTTTCGTAAGGATGTTCGGCGACTTTCGTGCTGTGCCGCCTAGCTCCATGGCCAGCAAACTTTGGACGATCGGTCAGGTCGCTAAAGCGGGCGAGGTTAACGTAGAAACCATCCGTTTCTACCAGCGCAAAGGGTTATTGCCGGTCCCGCCGCGCCCGTATGGCGGCATCCGCCGCTACGACCAAAAGACGCTGGCGCGCCTTAAGTTCATTCAAGCGGCTAAGCGCTTAGGGTTTAGCTTGGAGGAAATCGGCCAGTTGCTGAAACTGGAAGACGGTACCCACTGCGCTGAGGCGCGCGAGTTAGCGCGCCGCAAGCTCGAAGACGTGCGCGTGCGGATTTCAGATCTTAAGCGGATCGAGGCGGCCTTGGATGATCTGATCCAACGCTGTGACCGGGCCGAAGGTCAGATTTGTTGTCCTTTGATCTCGGTGCTGGAAAGCGGCCTTAAGTGAGGCATGCCTATAGCTGCACCTCTCCGATGGCGCGCACTTTTTGTTCCAGGGCCAGGCGCTCCAAGTTTTCGGGATGCAGGTTGACGAACAGGGAAATCCGGCGCTCGAGCAGGGCGTAGGCTTTGGCAAAGGCAAGCCGTTTTTCGCCCTCGGAGCCTACGACGGCTGCTGGATCAGGAACCCCCCAGTGGGCGGTGATCGGGCGGCCTGGGAAGACGGGGCAAGGCTCACCTTTGGCTTGATCGCAGACGGTGATGACAAAATCAAGCGGCGGCGCCTCAGGCCGAGCAAACTCCTCCCAGCTCTTGCTGCGCAACCCTTCAGTCGGCAAGCCTTCCTTGGCGAGCTTGTCCAAGGCCAAAGGATGGACGTATCCGGTCGGGTGGCTGCCGGCACTGAATGCCCGAAACCGCCCTTGTCCGAAGGCGTTGAGCAGCACCTCAGCCATAATGCTGCGGGCGGAGTTTCCGGTGCACAAAAACAGGACGTTATAGACGCCTTGGCTCATTTGGCTTCTCCTTGCGGGCAAAGCGGGGTTAGCCCCGACGATTAGGTGACAGGTACATAATACCACTTAGGA
>JAOAHI010000017.1 GCA_026415315.1 Methylohalobius sp. | reverse complement strand
GTCGGGAGTTGTGTGGTGAGTCCGTCTATCGGGGCGGAGATGCCGCTACCTGGCCGGAGTAAGCATATAAGTTAAGCGGTGCAAGTGCGGCCCCCGGCTTGCAAAGCGGCCGGGGGCTTTTCTTTTAAGGCCTCGCCCAAGAGGCGCTCCTTCTCGATCCGGGCGTTAGAACCCTCTCATCATTGGTTGCAGCCCCGCCTGTTATTCCATGTTCATACAAGCGGGCTTTCCGCCAGTTTTTAAATACTGCATCATCAAAGTGTAGATCGTGGTCGATCGCATATTCGTATGATTTACGAAATAAAACTGCCGTCCGAAAAGCATGTAGCTCTTGATCGGCAGTCACCGTTTTAACGTTGCCGACCTGGAAGGTTTTGTTGCACGGCTTACCGTCTTTGATCCAGAAGACGGTATAACACAAATAGCTTTTATCTTTTCGCTTGTCGTATTTGATCGTGCGGGATACCCCGGTAACTCCAGTAGAAACTTTATTGCATGGAGTTTTCATGAAGCGGGTCCGACTGCTTTTAAGCACAACTAACATCTGATCCCGCCAACGGATAGCTGCTTTCAGGGCTTTTTTCCTCCCCCCCCACAGCTTGTGCGAAAAATAGCGACTGTGCTCAACACCGCGACGTACAATACGAACCTGAAAACCGAACCGATCGGGTTCGGTGATGTGTTTATGTTCAGCCATATGCCTCTTCTCCTGGAAGCCAAGTTAACTGTTATTCTTTTTTGTCGGGCAATGAGTTTGCCCTGGTTTTTCTTACCGTCTTACACATGTTACAAAATCAAGTAAACGTTCGTAAAGAATTGATTCCTAAGCTTAAGTTCAGCTTGCAATCATTCCAACTAATTTAGTGTAAAATTAGCGCTGTCCACATCTTCCTGCTGGGAAGACCACAGATAACCACAGGTTAATATCAGGAGGGATTTCATGAGCGTATTAGTAGGCAAACCAGCTCCCGATTTCACTGTGCCTGCCGTATTGGCCGATGGCCGAATCGTAGACGAATTCAATTTCTCCACAGCCACTCGGGGCAAGTATGCCGTCCTGGTGTTTTACCCCTTAGACTTCACGTTTGTCTGTCCCACGGAATTGATCGCCTTGGATCACCGGATGGATGAGTTCACCAGGCGCAACGTTGAAGTGATTGCCGTGTCGATCGATTCTCAGTTCACTCATAATGCCTGGCGCAATACTCCGGTGGAAAAGGGCGGAATTGGTCCGGTACGCTACACTTTAGCAGCAGACATCGGCCACAAAGTGGTGCGCGCTTATGACGTCGAAGCAGAGGGAGTCTCTGTGGCCTATCGTGGCAGCTTCCTCATCGATAAGGAAGGCATAGTCCGCCATCAAGTCGTTAATGACCTGCCTTTAGGGCGCAACATGGACGAATTGATCCGCATGGTCGACGCCCTTCAATTTTTTGAAAAGCATGGAGAAGTCTGCCCGGCCAATTGGAAACCTGGGCAAACGGGCTTAAAGCCGACTCCAGAGGGAGTAGCCCAGTTTTTGGGGGCCCATGCCGGGGATCTCTGATTATAGCTGCTGAGCTGTCAGGCATACCGCCTGACAGCTTTTTCGATCAGGACACTCTCCCAGCTGCGCTAGCTACCCAGCGTTTGCGGATGAGCCAAACAACTAAAAGTGCCAGCGCATAGCCTGCAAGCTCAGTCAGCAAGATCAAAGTGCTAAATTCGCCTTTGTGGTGGAAAGAAGCGCTCACTTGTCTTAACACTAGGAACCACCACAAAAATACAACTAAATAGTAAGCCGCAACGCTATTGAACACCCAAACGAAAGGCTTGGGGTCATGGATTTGGATCGCGGTGCGATAAAACCAGACCGCGATGGCAACTGCCATAAGCCCGCCTATCATAAGCTCACCTCCTCTCGAATTTTTCTAATTGTGCACCTTACATAGCAATTACATCATAAAACGCAATTGCACAGCTTTGAAATTCCTCATCAAAAGCTAATTTTAAGATGATTGCCTCTGCAGCGTTTCAATCCATCCTGCTCACTTGGTACGATCAGTTCGGGCGCAAGGACCTGCCCTGGCAACGACCCCGTACCCCTTACCGAGTTTGGGTGTCGGAGATCATGCTCCAGCAAACTCAGGTCAGCACAGTCGTCCCTTATTTTCAGAGGTTTATGGCCGCATTCCCCACAGTTCAGGTATTAGCTGAGGCCGAACTCGACCAAGTCCTTAGCCATTGGGCAGGCCTAGGCTATTATGCACGCGCTAGAAATCTTCACCGGACAGCAACCATTCTGGTTGCCGAGTACGGAGGAAAAATCCCCGCCGATCTCGACGCCCTGCTTCGCCTGCCTGGTATTGGCCGCTCTACTGCTGGAGCCATTTTAAGTCTGGCTTTCGAACAGCCAGCGCCGATTCTGGACGGCAACGTTAAGCGCTTATGGATCCGCCTGCACGGTATCGAAGATAGCCTGGATACTCAGGCTGCCGAACGACGGCTTTGGTCTTTGAGCGAACATTATTTATCCCAGCAGCGCGTAGCCGATTACACTCAAGCCTTGATGGATTTTGGTGCCAGCGTATGCACGCGTGCCCGTCCGCACTGTTCGGGCTGCGCGTTCCAAAGCCACTGTCTAGCCTGGCGCACTGGGCGAGTGGGGATGCTTCCTGCCCTCCGCCCGCGCCGAAACAAACCGATCAAATCGAGCTACTGGTTGCTTTTGTGCGACGGGAACAATCGCTTTTATTTGGAACAACGACCTCCTATTGGAGTCTGGGCCGGGCTGTGGGCGCCTCCCCAATGGGACTCTCGAGAGGAACTAGAAAAGCAATGCCAAAACTTAGGCATACAGCTTGAAAACCTCGTCTGGCTACCTGCCAGGCGCCATGCGTTCAGCCATTATTTGCTTCGGTACACACCCGCGTTGATCAAGGTCTTTAAACCGCCATCGGCTCTCCACGACCGTCCCGCTTGCTGGCTCAAACCTGAGGACTTCCCCCAACTCGCCGTGCCGGCACCAGTGCGGCGGCTACTTGCTGAATTGACCTAACTCCTCTACGGTGAATAGCTGCGCCAAAGTCACGTCTAAACTCCGGTCGATTGCATCTTCCACTTGGGCAAGCAGATATTGGAGTGGGCCGGTAGCCCTTGCGGGCAGCAACACGTAATGGTAGCTGCGATAAAGATCCAATAACGTGGTTAAGTGAGGGTCGCGGCGCAGCAGCCAGCGATTTTCCTCATCGCGTGCGATCCAGCCGTTGTGGCGCAGGACGGTCAACACCTTATCCAATTCCCTTGGACTAACCTCAGGCAAAAGGCGCGCCAACGCAGCCTCATCCACAAGCTTATCAGCCCTTTGGCCTTGCCAGATATGCAAAAGCACAGTGTAGGCTAAGAAGAGATCGTGCTCAGGAACTTGAGGTTCTGCCCGACAGATATCATGACGAAAGGCATGCAGGCAGTAGGTAAATTGAGCGCCAGCCAAGGTCACCAGCCAAGACAAATAAAGCCAAACTAAAAAGATCGGCACCGCCGCCAAAGCGCCATAGACAGCCTCATAGCTAACGAAACGAGTGATGTAAAAAGCAAACCCTATTTTGGCTATCTCGAACAGGGCTGCACTTAAACTCCCTCCCCAGAGCGCCAGCTTCAGTTTAATCCGGGCGTTGGGAACCAAGAGAAAAAGCAAAGTGAAAGCAGCGGCCTCTAACAAAAACGGAATCAGCCTAACGACGCTCAGTTTTGCTGTTTCTGCCTCAGCCGAAATGTGAGCCGTGGCCAACCACCCTGAGGTGACCCCGATCCCGGCACCGATCAACAGAGGGCCTAGGGTCAACACCGCCCAATAGACCAAGAGGCGGCGGTGGAGAGCGCGATAGGGCGGGGCACGCCAAATTTCATTAAGTGAGGTTTCAACGGCCCTCATCAGCATTAAGGCAGTGATGATCAAAAATAAAACTCCAGGGCCGGTAAGCCTTTTAGCTTTATCGGCAAAAGTGCGTGCGTACTCCTGTATGGTCTCCCGCGCTGTTGGCACTAGGTTTTCAAACACCAGATCCAGAATTTGATCGCTTATCTCCTGAAACGCCGGGAAGGCGGTAAAAATTCCAAGCGATACGGCCAGCAGAGGAACCAGCGCTAAAAGGGTGGTATAAGAGAGTGCGGCGGCGCTGTCGATACAGTGGCTCTCGTGGAAACAACGCCAGAAATATTTTACGAACGAGGCCATCCCCGCCGTGTACTGTTTAAACTCGGTTAGCATCATGTCCTTCTTCGTCAACAAACCTTAACTGAACGGTCACAGTCACGTCATCTAAGTAACCTATTTTTTCGAGGCATTATGCTTAAAGGTGGGAGAGATGCGCCTGATTCAGGCCATACTGCATTACGATCAAAACTTCTTTATTTGGTTCTTACGACGCAAGCATTATGCCCAACTAGTAGCGTTGAGCTACTGGCTGTCTAAGACAGGCGACGGGGGTTGGTATGTGTGTTTGGGGGCTGCAGTCTATCTGCTAGAACCGAATTATGGTCCCCTCTTTCTAGCGAGCGGCATGGCCGCCTTCTCGTTAGAACGGCCTCTATACTTTCTGCTCAAAAACAGCTTAAGGCGCGGCCGACCGCAGACTAGGATCCTGGGTTTCCAAAGCCACATTGTCCCCGCCGACGAATTCAGCTTTCCTTCCGGCCACACCTCAGCTGCCTTTTTGGTCGCTGCATTGTGCGCTTGGTTTTATCCGAACACGGCCCTATGGGCGTTTCTGTGGGCACCCCTAGTGGGGTTATCGCGGATATTCCTTGGAGTTCATTACCCTGCTGACGTCATCGTCGGCGCTCTGATGGGCAGCGCCTGTGCCTTAGTCGGAATTTGGTCGGTGGCACAGTGAGGTTGCTGTATGGCGTCCAGGGGACCGGCAATGGTCATCTGACCCGTGCCCGCATCATGGCCAAGGCTCTAGCCGAGGTTGGCATCAAAGCGCAATATCTGTTCTCTGGCCGCCCCAAAGAAAAATTTTTTGACATGGAGGTATTTGGAGATTGGTGGTGGCACCCAGGGCTAACCTTTGCCACCTATAACGGCAGGATAAGCTACTTTAGAACCTTAGGTAAAGTTCCGGATGCGTTGCCATTCATTCGTACTATACGAACCCTAGATCTTGCTTCATTCGATCTGGTCTTGACCGATTTTGAACCGATCAGCGCCTGGGCTGCGATTCTTAACAAAAAGCCTTTGATCGGATTAGGCCACCAATACGCATTCCGCCATGTTATCCCCAAATGCCGAGGCGGATGGATCGCACGTGCTTTGCTCCGATGGTATGCCCCAGCCTCTATCAGCCTTGGCTTGCATTGGCATCACTTCGGCCAATCGATCTTGCCGCCTTTAGTCGAAAAACCGCCCATAAGCGAGCAGTACGATCCCAAAAGGATCTTAGTGTATTTGCCGTTTGAGTCCCTCAAGACCGTCTGTGCTTTACTCGATCGGTTTGCAGGGTACCGCTTTGAGGTCTATAGCGGAGAGATAACCATTCCCCAAAACCGCCGTCATATCCGCTTGAATCCTTTGTCACGGCCAAAGTTCCAACAGTCTTTGGCCAACTGTGGCGGCGTGTTATGTAACGCCGGCTTCGAGCTAATCTCAGAAGCGCTGCAAGCGGGCAAGAAAATTTTAGTCAAACCCCTAGGCCGTCAATGGGAGCAATGCTGTAATGCTAAGGCCTTAGTACAACTGGGCTGGGGTGAGGCGATGACCGCACTCGATTCCACCCAGATTGCCGCTTGGCTGGAGAAGTCGCAGGCGGTACAAATAGAGTATCCAAACGTCGCCCAATTTATCGCAGTCTGGCTTAAGGAGGGCGCCTGGCAAATCACGCCGCACTGGGTTGAATCCATATGGCGCCAAACCAACCTCGGAGAGAGCAAAAAAGGAAATTACGATATTCAGCCGAACTGGTTAAAAAAGCAAGCTTTATGATACTATTTGTCGCGTTTTCTACTGCAAAGCAAGCCGCCACCTACTCTATGGCTAAAGAAGATGTCATCGAAATGGAGGGTACAGTGATCGAGACCCTGCCTAATACCATGTTTCGGGTCCGATTAGACAACGGGCACATTATCACCGCCCACATTTCCGGCAAAATGCGCAAACACTACATCCGTATCCTGACCGGCGATCGGGTCAAAGTGGAAATGACCCCTTATGACCTAACCAAAGGTCGAATCACTTTTCGCCTCAAATAGCCTCACGCAGGGGCCACCGGTTTTTTCTCTTCGATTAAAAACTTAAGCTCCCCGTTCTGAACGTAGAACTTCACGTGTCCGCCTTCGACCAGGCGCCCAAACAACAAATCCTCCGCCAGCGGTTTTTTAACATATTCCTGAATCACGCGCGCCATCGGCCTCGCCCCCATCTGGGGGTTATAACCGCGTTCAGCGAGCCATTCGCGTGCCTGCGGGGTCAATTGTAAAGTCACACCGCGCTCGGCGAGTTGGGACTCGAGTTCGAAGATGAACTTGTCCACCACTTGGGCGATGATCTTGCGGTCCAGCGGTCGGAACAGGATGATGGCGTCGAGCCGGTTGCGAAACTCCGGCGTGAATGTTTTCTCGATCGCCTTCATGCTGTCGGAGCTGTGATCCTGGGGCGTGAATCCGATTGAGGCGCGACTTGCTTCCATAGCGCCGGCGTTAGTGGTCATCACCAGAATAATGTTACGAAAATCGGCTTTGCGCCCGTTGTTGTCGGTTAAAGTACCGTGGTCCATCACCTGCAACAGCAGGTTAAACACATCGGGATGAGCTTTTTCAATCTCATCCAGAAGCAGTACTGCATGGGGATGCTTGTTGACCTCCTCGGTCAACAGTCCCCCTTGGTCGTAGCCCACATACCCGGGCGGAGCACCGATCAAGCGCGACACGGTGTGCCTCTCCATGTATTCGGACATATCAAAGCGAATCAATTCCACCCCCAGCAATTTAGCCAACTGACGGGTAACCTCGGTCTTGCCTACACCGGTCGGACCTGCGAAGAGGAAGCAGCCGATGGGCTTTTGTTCAGTGCGCAGGCCAGCGCGCGCCAGCTTGATCGCGGAGGCGAGGGCTTCGATCGCCTCATCCTGGCCATACACCAGCATTTTTAAATTCTTCTCCAGATCCTTAAGCTTGTCCTTGTCGCTAGCCGACACCGTCTTGGGAGGAATACGCGCGATCTTGGCGACGATGTATTCGATCTCTTCCGTATCGACCACCACCTTGCGTTGCTCGGGGCGTAGCAGCCTTTGCCTGGCTCCCGCCTCATCGATCACGTCTATGGCTTTGTCGGGCAAATGGCGGTCTGTGATGTAACGGGCAGAAAGCTCGGCAGCCGCTTTGAGCGCCTGTTCGGTGTAGCGGACCTGGTGATGCTCCTCAAAGCGAGCTTTGAGTCCTTTGAGGATCTCGAAAGTTTCCGCCACGGTCGGTTCGTGGATGTCAATCTTCTGGAATCTGCGCGCCAAAGCGCGATCCTTCTCGAAAATGCCGCGATACTCTTGATAAGTGGTCGAGCCAATACAGCGCAATTCCCCAGACGCCAGCACCGGCTTGATCAGGTTGGAAGCGTCCATTACCCCCCCTGAAGCCGAACCGGCACCGATGATGGTGTGGATCTCGTCTATAAACAGAATGGCCTCCGGCTGCCGCTTGAGTTGGGCAAGCAGGGATTTTAAGCGCTTTTCGAAATCACCTCGGTACTTGGTCCCAGCGACCAATGCCCCTAAGTCCAAGGCATAGATCACCGCATTCTTGAGGATGTCTGGCACTTCCTCCTGCACGATCTTCAGCGCCAACCCTTCAGCGATGGCAGTTTTACCGACTCCGGCCTCCCCTACCAACAAGGGGTTGTTTTTGCGCCTCCGGCACAATACTTGAATTGTGCGCTCGATTTCCGCCTCGCGGCCGATCAGGGGGTCGATGCGGCCGGCGCGCGCCGCCTCGTTGAGATTGGTAGCGTATTTCTCCAGTGGATCGGCGGCACTGCCGCTTTGGGAATCCTCGCTTGCCTCGCCCATATCTTGAGAGGAAGCTTGGGTTCGGGCGTCGTCTTTGGTTTTAGAGATGCCATGAGCGATATAGTTCACGACATCCAGGCGGGTGATGTCTTGCTTGTGCAGCAGATACACAGCGTGGGAATCCTGCTCGCTGAAGATGGCAACCAAAATATTGGCCCCAGTGACCTCCTTCTTGCCAGAAGACTGAACGTGGAACACCGCCCGCTGCAATACTCTTTGGAAACCCAGGGTGGGCTGGGTCTCACGGTTCACACCAGGGGCAAGCAGAGGGGTAGTCTCGTCCAAAAACTGCACCAACTCCCGGCGCAACTGATCCAAATGACCGCCGCATGCCTTGAGCACCTCGACCGCCGAGGGATTGTCCAGCATCGCCAAAAGCAGATGCTCGACAGTGATGTACTCATGGCGCTTGTCGTGAGCGTATTTAAACGCCGCATTTAAGGAGTGCTCTAATTCTTTGCTCAGCATGATGAGACTCTTTATGGCTTTTGAGTTTTTAATCTAAGCTTCTTCCATAGTACACAATAAAGGATGTTGATGGCGCCTGGAATATTCATTGACCTGCTGCACTTTGGTCTCAGCCACATCGCGAGAAAACACCCCGCACACTCCCACTCCGCGAGTATGCACGTGCAACATGATCTGGGTAGCTCTCTCCTCGCTCATAGCAAAAAACCGCATCAGCACCTCAACGACGAAATCCATAGGGGTGAAGTCGTCGTTGAGCAAAATGACTTTATACAGCGGCGGCTGTTTGAGTTTGGGCCTCGCCTCTTGAACCTCAGCACTGGTGTTGCTGTCACTTATTTGTTCATCATTGTATTGCGACATACGTTAAGCGCTCCGAGAAGCTGCCTAAACTCTGCTTTCATCCTGCGCATTCGACCGTCTTCCAGGGCACAGGTTCAACCTTTCTTTGGCCGCAAATAGCGCAAATAGGATTCTGTCTGGATGCCCTGCGGACGATATTTAAGCGGCAAAATCCACATCTCATACATCGAAACGATCCACATGAACACGAACGACATCGCCATCCCTGCCCCACCGGCGATTACTAGCCAGGCAAAGTAGGGCGAAAGCTTGGTCAGCCACCAGGAAGCGATGTCGGTTAACTGGAAAATAAACGGCATCGCCACGGCCAACGCTTTAAGCGGCTCAGGCGCGCCGCTGGCAAAGCAAAAAATGATGCCGACGAACATAAAAATGAACGAAATACCAAATAGATGCACGTGCGTGACGCGAACCAGCGATTGCACGGTAGCCCCAGTATCAGTCACAGCACGCTTTTGCACCTCTTCAAAGCGAGTGAAATCCGGTTGGGTGGAATTGGGGCCGTGGCACATCACGCAGCGGCTCTCAATAATTGGCCGGATTGCCTGCTCATACTCTGTGCGCGAAGCGCCATCGCGCACCCACTGGATGATCTGAAATCGTTCCTCAGGCGGAGCATAAGGCTGCATCGGGCCGTTGAGCATGGCCTCTAGCTTAGATCCAGAGCGGTGGCCGTAATAGCTGTAAACGATGTCCTCAATCGACAAGCCGAACTTGGTGTCAGCCATGCCATGAGTAAACAGGATCTGCAATACCGCAACGAAGTATCCGATCGCGATGATGATCAAATAAGAGGAAAACAAAACTTTGGTCGAAAGCGGTAAGCTTTTTAACTCATAAGGCATTGCACGATCCTGAGGCTATAAGGTAATTTGAAAATCATTATTTTCCCCAAAAGACTGATTTGGCAAGATGGCAACAAGGGAAATACAGTAAAATCGTTTCATTGATTTTACTCCATCCACAGCCATGGTCTGGAAACCTAATGTGACCGTTGCTGCCGTGATAGAGCAGGGCGGGCGCTATTTATTGGTTGAGGAGCTAGTCGAGGGCCGGCCTGTTTTGAATCAGCCTGCAGGTCATTTGGAGCAGGGCGAATCTCTGCCGCAGGCGATAATTAGGGAGGTGTGGGAAGAGACTGGGTTTTGGTTCGAACCTAAGGCGTTGGTGGCTGTCCAACTATATCGCGCCACAGATTCATTGACTTTTTTGCGTTTTGCCTTTGCCGGCAACGTTTCCCACCGCGACCCAAATCACCACCTAGATGAGGCCATCCTAGCTAACCACTGGTTGACTCGGGCAGAGATCGAAGCGATGCCAAACAAACTGCGCAGCCCTTTGGTCTTAGAATCGATCGCTGCTTACGAGAGCGGTCACCGCTATCCTCTGCAGATTTTGCGCTCATTAGAATGAAAATCCTCGTTGGTTTGTCCGGTGGGGTAGACTCCTCGGTGGCTGCCCTCATGCTTTTGGAGGAGGGCCATGAAGTGGCTGGCTTGTTCATGAAAAACTGGGACGAGGACGACGGTACTGAGTACTGCACTGCGCTGCGCGACTTAGAAGATGCCCAAAAAGTTTGCGATCGTCTGGGCATTGAGCTGTATACGGTAAACTTCGCCGCTGAATATTGGGAATCGGTGTTTACTCATTTTTTGGCCGAGTATCGCGCCGGCCGCACTCCCAACCCAGATACCTTGTGTAACAAGCACATCAAGTTTAAGGCATTTTTGGATTACGCCTTAGATTTAGGCTTTTCCGCTATCGCCACTGGCCATTATGCCAGGATCCGCCGACGCCCTGGTCGGCTCGAACTGTTGCGCGGGTGCGATGACAGCAAAGATCAAAGCTATTTCCTCTATGCCATGGGGCAAGAAGCCCTCTCTCGGACTTGGTTTCCGATAGGAGAACGCCGCAAATCCGAGGTGCGTGCTATTGCTGCCCGGGCTGGCTTTCCCAACTATGCCAAGAAGGACAGCACTGGGATTTGCTTTATAGGCGAGCGCAAATTCCGCGCTTTCCTTATGCGCTACTTGCCCCCCAATCCCGGCCTCATCGTCACCCCGACTGGAGAGGTCATCGGTGAGCACCAAGGACTTATGTACTACACTCTAGGCCAACGCCAGGGACTCGGCATAGGCGGGCGCGCTGGTGCTAAAGACTTGCCTTGGTACGTAGTGGGAAAGGACCCACAGCGCAACTTATTGATTGTCGCCCAGGGCCACGACCATCCCTTGCTGTACCACTTCAAACTCGAGGCAGAGCAAATCGAGTGGTTGGTGGAACCGCCGGCGGAACAGTTTCGCTGCCAAGCCAAGATCCGCTACCGGCAAGCCGATCAACCCTGCTGGGTGAGATTGTCAGGCTCCGACCGCGTACAAGTCGTTTTCGATCTACCCCAGCGCGCCATCACCCCGGGGCAGGCGGTGGTATTTTATGCAGACGAAGTGGTTTTAGGCGGCGGGGTGATCGCAGCGATTGGATAGACCATCTATAGAGAGTTATTGCCATGCTTACTGAGATGACTGCCCTCTCCCCCATCGACGGTCGCTATGCCGAGTATAACGAATTGCTGCGTCCCATTTTTAGCGAATATGGACTGATTCGCTTCCGGGTTCTAGTGGAGATCGAGTGGCTCAAGGCGCTTGCCCAGGAACCAAAAATTGTCGAAGTACCCCCATTGTCACTGCAGGCCAAACGCTTCTTGGAAGAAATCGTCGCCAATTTCAGCCAAGCCGATGCCTTGCGGATCAAAGCGATAGAACGGATCACCAATCACGACGTAAAGGCGGTAGAGTACTTCCTCAAAGAAAAGGTCGCCGCCATGCCGGAGTTGGCTAA
The DNA here is from genome assembly GCA_026415315.1 of Methylohalobius sp. GTDB lineage: Bacteria > Pseudomonadota > Gammaproteobacteria > Methylococcales > Methylothermaceae > Methylohalobius. Next base: position 22,770 of record JAOAHI010000017.1, on the reverse strand, counting down.
GGTCTCGGAGTTTATTCACTTTGCCTGCACTTCTGAAGATATCAACAATCTAGCCTACGGCCTAATGCTCAAGGAGGGGCGTGATTTGGCTTTGTTGCCCTTAATCGACGAAGTCATCGAGCAAATGGCCGCTATCGCCCGCCGCACTGCCCAACTGGCGATGCTGGCCCGGACCCACGGCCAACCGGCTAGCCCCACCACTTTGGGCAAGGAAATAGCTAACTTTGTCCATCGCTTGCGGCGCGCTCGAGAGAAGTTAGCGCGCGTTGAGATTTTGGGCAAGATCAACGGGGCTGTAGGCAATTATAACGCTCACTACCTGGTCTTTCCTGAAGTGAACTGGGAAGCGCTTGCTAGAAGGTTTGTAGAGAATTTGGGCCTATGTTGGAACCGCTATACTACCCAGATCGAACCACATGACTATCTAGCCGAGTGGCTGGATGCTCTAAGTCGGCTAAATACCATTCTGATCGACTTCAATCGCGACGTGTGGGGGTACATCGCCTTAGGATATTTCAAACAAAAAGTCATCGCTGGCGAGGTGGGTTCCTCTACTATGCCGCACAAAGTCAACCCCATCGACTTTGAAAACTCAGAGGGAAATCTAGGAATAGCCAACGCCCTGGCCCGCCATTGTGCGGAGAAGCTCCCCATATCGCGCTGGCAGCGGGATTTAAGCGATTCCACTGTGCTGCGCAACCTAGGGTTAATCCTAGCCCACACGAGAATCGCCTGGCATAGTACGCGCAAGGGGCTGACCAAGCTTGAGGTAAATGAGGAGCGGTTGGCTGAAGACCTTGATGCCAATTGGGAAATATTAGCTGAAGCAGTTCAGACCGCTATGCGCCGCTATGGGATCGAGCAATCTTACGAAAAGCTCAAGGCGTTGACCCGTGGCCGCCAGATCGATGCTGTTTCTTTGCGAGCTTTTGTGGCTGATTTGCCGCTGCCCGACGAAGTCAAAGCCAAGCTGATAGTCTTAACTCCAAGGAACTACCTCGGTCTTGCCCAGCGTCTGGCAGAGGACATTTAATGCTTCTGTGAACCCCGTCACATTGAAAATCTATGGGCTTGCTAACCTTAAGCATGTGGCCGCCGTGCACCGTGGCAGTGTATCTGCCCTCTATCCCCTCCTCCCTCCACTGCCACCGCCGGCGGCTTCACCCCGGAAGACACTTAAAAAGGTCTCCCGGGGGTTTTTGTTAAGGTGAAGATGCGCGTTGCCTTTGAAACCCTAGGTTGTCGCTTAAACGAAGCAGAGGCCGAGGCGTGGGCAAGGCAGTTTGCTGCGCGGGGCGCCAGGATCGTGCCCGTGGATCAAGCCGAAGTGGTGGTGCTGAACACCTGCGCTGTCACTCAGGAGGCTGTGCGCAAGTCACGCCATCTTATTCGCGGCATTCGGCGTGCCAACCCCAGCGCTCAGCTGGTAGTCAGCGGCTGTTACGCTACCTTGCATCCAAGCGAGGCGGCCGCTGCTTTAGGAGCCGATTTAGTGATCGTCAACCGCGACAAAGACCAGCTGGTAGAACTGACCAAAGCCTGGCTTGAGGAAAACTTTACTTTTCAGGAGAGCGAAGCCGTATTTCCGCGCAGTCGGCAGCGAGCGTTCGTCAAAGTTCAGGACGGCTGCCGCCATCGCTGCACCTTCTGCATCGTCACTGTGGCCAGAGGGCAAGAACGCAGCCGACCGATCAGCGAAGTCGTCGAGGAAATACGCACCCTTCAGGCTTATGGAGTCCAAGAGGTCGTGCTAACCGGGGTCCACCTTGGGGGCTATGGCAGCGATTTGGGAGTTAGGCTTGAGCACTTGATCGCCGCGGTGCTAGAAGACACCGATCTGCCGCGCCTCAGGCTTGGCTCACTGGAGCCCTGGGAGATCAGCGCCGCCTTTTTTAAGTTGTTTCACAACCCGCGCCTAATGCCACACCTGCACCTTCCCCTGCAGAGCGGTTCCGACAGGGTGTTACGGCGCATGGGACGACGCTGCCGGAGGCGGGATTTCATAGAACTCATGGCTTTGGCCCGCCGTTATTGCCCCGATCTGAACGTGACCACCGATATCATTGTCGGCTTCCCCGGCGAGACCGAGGCGGATTTCGACCAAACGCTGACTTTGGTGGAAGAGGTTGGGTTCTCCCACGTCCATATCTTTCCCTACTCCCCGCGTGCCGGGACGGTGGCAGCCCGCTTTTCCGATCAAATCCCTCAAGCAGTTAAACGAGCACGCAGCCAAACGCTGCACGCATTGACCGCGAGGCTGCGCCGAGCTGCTTTGGAGAAACATCTAGGGCGGATCGAGCCGGTGTTGTGGGAAAAACATCAGGCATTAGAAAACGACTGGGTTTTCTTCGGTTATACCCCTCATTACCTTAGGGTACAAATGGTGATGCCGGCAGGAGTGGATCTGACCAACACTATCCTACCAGTACGTCTGGGCAACATTACCCCGCAAGGGGATAAACTGGTGGCGGAGCCTATCTTAAGCGAGCACCAGCAAAATAGATGGTTGCCCCAATCACTGCCGCCGGCGGCAGAAAAACGTTGACGATCGGAATCCCAAGGCCCAACAGAACTACAGTGCCGAAAGTCAGTTGTCCGAGCCAGGCGTGCTTTAGCAATCCTCTGGCCTGTGGAAACAAAATGCCGTGATTGGCCAAAGGGTAGGCGAAGTACTCTAGCGCCAAGAACCAGGCATTGAACATCAGCCCTAACAGGGGAGCGATCAAGTTTACTCCGGGAATTAGAGTTAAAATCGCCAAGGGAAAAGCTCGCAGCAAGAAATACCCAAGACGCTGAATTTCTGCCCCTATCTCCTGCACTACCGTTTGCGTGCGCCCCGCCTCCGAAGGCACTACCGGGATACGACCGATCAGTTCCTCGGTGCGCTCGGCCAGCCGGTCGTAAAAAGGAGAAGCGAGCAAATTGGCCACTAAAGTAAAACCAAAAGAAGCCATCAAAATAAACATTAAGCCAAACAGCGGCCATAACACCCAGCGCAACCAGACAAGCCAAGCTGGGATCAGCCAATCCAAAAAGTCGGCAAAAAAGTAAGCGGTCACCAACAGCGCACTGGCGAACAGGATTACGTTGATCAAGAGCGGAATCAAAATAAATTTGCGAAGCTGTGGTTGAGCCAAAAAAACCAGCCCCTGCCCTAAGCAGCGCAGGGCATAGATAGGATCGTTCAGCTTGCTGAAGGCATACTCGGGCATGAAGAAGTCTCTCTGCGTTTCAAAACGCAGATTATACAACCCGCTACCCAGCCGCTTTAGACGGTCTTAAGCAGCAAGCGCCAGCGCTTTACCGCTTTGCAGTCGAGAATACGGGATTAACGTGTTTTTCCGCGAGAACATAGCATGGACAGCCTCGGACCGCTGAGCAATTCCATCAAAAGCCGTAGCTAAGACGGCTAGATAAGGGACACGCACACCCCGGTGTTCACAAGGTTCGCCGATCACATCCATGTGCATGCCCAAGTTGCCGACGATGCGCATAATCGAGCGCCGACACAAAAACAGCCAGTAATCGATTTTAGCCTGCTCACTGTACTCCTTAGCTGCTCGGATCAGCCCAAGCAGAACCTCAGGTTCGCTGACCGTTTGCTGTTTGCCGCAGCGGCGGAATGACTTAAGAATGGACAAGCGCGACAGTTCGGCAAAAGTTTTCCCCGCGCGCGGATATCCTGCTAAGGAAAATTTGGCGAGCCTGGCCATAGGCAGTTGATCTGGCTCTCCGAGAACCAAGCGGGCTGCTCCTACCCAACAGCCGCTTGCTTTGTGGCGAATCAAGAAGTGGATAGAGTGACGGTCAAAGCTGTCGGTTTCCAAGCCATCGTTGAAGCGATCCTTAGACTCGTATTGTTTCTCCAAGCAATAGACTTGATAACGCAAGCGATAATGAAGCGAACGGCTTTCTGGCGTGTCGGCCAAAATAGCAAGATAGTGGCTGTCAAACATATCCCCCCCTAATTCCTCAGTTAAAATAATGAACATGGCATAGAGCCAGCGGTCCAATGCGCCACCTTTAATTAGGCAAAAAAAATGCCTTGTTTAACCTAGTTATTAAGGATTAATTTTTTGTGTATTCGGCTGCCAAAAAACGACCTTATTTATTTATTCTGAAAATTATTTTTTATAAATCATAGGATTAATTTGTCGTCAAATAGAAACACCGCGTGTCAATTTTAGACAAAATAGGCTTTTTGTGCGGGTTATTGAAATTCAGGCTCCAGGTGGACCCGAAATGCTCAAGCTAAGCCGGCGGCCAAGACCCAAGCCGGGGTATGGCGAGGTGCTTGTTCAAGTCAAAGCCTGCGGCGTTAACCGGCCAGACATTCTCCAGCGCAAAGGGCTGTATCCACCGCCCCCGGGTGCTTCAGACATCCCCGGGTTGGAAGTAGCCGGTACCATCTGCGAGGTGGGGAAAAACGTCAAATGGCGGGTGGGAGATAAAGTATGTGCGCTAATCGCCGGCGGCGGGTATGCAGAGTACTGCCTGGCACCGGCCCAAACCTGTCTTCCCATCCCTCAGGGCTTAGACTTCATCCAGGCGGCGGCGCTACCTGAGGCTTTTTTCACCGTCTGGACCAATCTGTTCGAACGCGGCCGCCTCAAAATGGGCGAGCGCCTTTTGGTGCATGGCGGCGCCGGCGGCATAGGCACCACGGCGATTCAGCTCGCCGGGGCGCTGCGCCGAGCCGAAGTCTATGCCACTTGTGGCAGCGAAGCTAAACGCAGCTTCTGCGAGGCGCTTGGGGCCAGAAAAGCCATAAACTACCAGCAAGAGGACTTTACTGAGCGCCTCCTCGAATTGACGGCCAGCGAGGGAGTAGATGTGATTTTGGACATCATCGGCGGCCCATACCTTCAAGCCAACCTCAAGTCCTTGGCCACTGACGGCAGACTTGTGATCATCGCTGTCCAGGGAGGCGCCAAAAGCGAAATTCATCTGCCTTGCATTTTCTTAAAGCGGCTGACCGTAACCGGGTCCACCCTCCGCAACCGAAGGCTGACCGACAAAGCCGCCATCGCCCGCAAACTCCTAAAACACGTCTGGCCACTTCTCGAGCGGAGAGAAGTGCGTCCGATTATCTATACAACCTTGCCTTTGGAGCAGGCGGCCGAAGCCCACCGGATTTTGGAAAACTACGAGCACATCGGCAAAATCGTTCTTGTCCCGTAACTTTGCCGTTGGCAGTAGACTAGACTTAGCGATAGAGAAATTGCAAAGCGCATGGCCACAACGCTATGTCCACTCTGCCTTTTGCCCCCCAGCCCCAAGCAGTTGCTTTGTGGTTGGAACAACTGCACGCGGCTCCCGCTAAAACCCGCAGCCGGCATCTGTATGCTGTCTTAAAAACCCTAAACGCTATGGATTTGGTCAACCCAGTCCGTCTGTCCTTGCTTGAGGCGCTAAGGCCGTCGGTGTTTGTTGCCTCGGAGGTTTCGGCTTTAGATTCGCTGCACCTTGCTGATCCCCAATCGGAAAGAGCGAGAAATACAGCTAAGCTCAGCGCGTTTCTACACCACGAGATGGCCCTAGGCTATGTCAAGATTCTAGCTGCAATGGCGCCACTCGCTGGTCATAGGGCCTTGACTTCACTAGGATGGATGCTAGTGCGAATCATGCAGTTGGGAGAGCCTGTAAGCGCGAGCGTGTGGAGGAGACTATACAGCATCTACCGCCAGGGGGAAGACGAGGGCTGGTTGACTTTGGCAGTAAGCGAGCCGCTAGCCGGCGAGGTGAAGGAGACAGCTCAGGACCGGTTCAAGTGTGCCCTGGCCTTTGCGGCGCTCTCGCCTATGCGGTTTAAACCGCAGCTCATGGGAAAGATATTTGAATTTTTGCTTGCACACCACCAAATCATAGTATTGAGCCACATGCCGGAACCCGCCGGTTGGTTTGTTGATCTTTTAAGCACTGCTGGGCCGCGGCGCCAAGGCAAGAGAACTTTAGATCGCTGCGTATACCTGAGCTTTAAGCCCTCCAAAGTAAAAACCGCAGCTTCTTTCTGGCCGCGGCTGCAGCATCATCTAGGCATTCCTCCTTCAGAGGCTAACTACCCCTTGACCCGTCGGGTCGATGAGTTGTGGTGGGGCTGGGAGAGCATCGTGGCCGAACTCAAGCGGCACCAGCTTCGATCTGCCTCAGCCAAGGACTGGCTGACGGTGCCACAGTTCGAGCTAGCCCCTTTGGATAGTACCCCGCCCTCCGGCCAGAATTCCACAGCGAGGATTCGCCGCCGCTTGGATGGCTTGTTGCAGCTATCCCAAAGCGACACCTTAGCCGTACTGGACATAGACAACGCAACCATCCAACCTGGCGATCTCGTGGTGCTGAAATTGCTCGACGAAACTTTGCAAGCTGCCGCCGTCCGCTGGATCCGAACCGCAGAGAGCGGAATCCGGCTCGGATTAGACTTGCTTGGAGGGTCGGTCGAATACTTCAAAGCGATCCTCGTTGGGCGAGGACCGATTGAAGCGATTTGGATTAACGGAGGACAAGAGAGGGCCTCTGCTGCATGCTTTCCACCGCAACTGCGGCTTAAACCAGGTGAATCGATTGTGATCGGCGATCGCGAAGCCAGGGTTACTCGCTTGCTGGAATGGAGTGACGATTTCTGCGCTTATGCCCTAACTTATCCCCAGTAAAGCATCGTCATACTGCCTTGTGTGGTTTTTACGAGCTAAACCCTGCCCAGTCTATAGGGAAATGCGATAAAATGATCTGGACATTTTTGACGGAATCGCTCGTCTTAGGACTTTGAATTTTCCTCATAACCCTTCTCAAACCGCACTTGATGGGAAGGAACCGTTCAAATTAAGGGGTGCGGTATTCTAAAGTTGAGATACAAGCAGCTATGTCCAAACCAGCAACTCAGGTTTACGACAGCTCCAGCATTCAGGTTTTAAAAGGTCTAGATGCAGTGCGCAAACGTCCCGGAATGTATATCGGCGACACCGACGACGGGACGGGCCTTCATCACATGGTCTTCGAAGTGGTGGACAACGCCATTGACGAAGCCCTTGCCGGCTACTGCAAAAATATTACCGTGGTCATCCATGCCGACGGCTCGGTGTCGGTGGAGGACGACGGCCGCGGCATTCCAGTTGATGTGATGCCAGAGGAAGGACGACCGGCCGCGGAGGTAATCATGACCACCCTCCACTCGGGCGGCAAGTTCGATGCCAACGCCTATAAGGTCTCCGGCGGGTTGCATGGCGTTGGCGTGTCTGTAGTCAACGCCTTGTCGGAAGAGTTGATCTTGGAAATCAAGCGCGATGGCAAGCTCCATCGCCAGATCTATCGTTTAGGTGAACCGGTTACGCCGCTCGAAGTGATCGGTACGGCCAAAACCCCGGGAACCCGCGTGCGCTTCCGACCTAGTCCATCGATTTTCAGCAATACTGAATTCCACTATGACATCCTAGCCAAGCGCCTGCGTGAGCTTTCTTTCCTCAACCCCGGGGTATGCATCAGGCTCTATGATGAGCGTAGCGATCGCGAGGACCGCTTCCAATTCAGCGGTGGAATCCAAGCTTTTGCTTGGCACCTGGCCAAAAACAAGACGCCGCTGTTCGACAGGGTGTTTTACTGCCGGGCTGAAAGGGAAAGCATAGAGGTCGAGGCGGCGCTGGTGTGGACCGACACCTACCAGGAAAACATCCTGTGCTACACCAACAACATTCCGCAGAAAGACGGTGGTACTCATCTAGCCGGTTTCCGCGCGGCCTTAACGCGTACCCTCAACCAGTATCTCGAGGCGCAGGGGCTCACCAAGAAGCATAAAGTTCACCCAACCGGGGATGACATCCGCGAGGGTCTGACCGCGATTCTCTCGGTTAAAGTGCCAGACCCCAAATTTTCCTCCCAAACCAAAGACAAACTGGTTTCCTCAGAGGTCAAGCCGGTAGTGGAAGCGGTTGTCGCCGACAAGCTCCAAGAATTTCTGCTTGAGCATCCTTCGATCGCCAAGGCTATAGCCAACAAGATCCTAGAGGCCACTAGAGCCCGTGAAGCCGCCCGCCGGGCGCGTGAGATGACGCGCCGTAAGACCGCCTTGGATATAGGAGGCTTGCCCGGCAAGCTGGCCGACTGTCAGGAAAGGGATCCGGCCTTGTGCGAGCTGTTCATCGTCGAGGGGGACTCGGCAGGAGGATCGGCCAAGCAGGGCCGCGACCGCCGCACTCAAGCGATTTTGCCTCTCAAGGGCAAAATCTTAAACGTGGAACGGGCTAGGTTCGACAAGATGCTATCCTCCGACGAGATCGCTACCCTGATCACTGCTTTAGGATGCGGGATAGGTAAAGACGATTACGACCCTCAAAGGCTTCGCTATCATCGGATCATCATCATGACCGATGCCGACGTGGATGGATCCCACATCAGGACATTGCTGCTTACTTTTTTCTACCGGCAGATGGTGGAGTTGATCGAGCGGGGCCACGTCTATATCGCTCAACCGCCCTTATACAAAGTCAAAAAAGGCAAACAAGAACATTACGTTAAAGACGAGATGGAGTTCAACCAATACCTACTGCAATCAGCCCTCGCCCAGGCCGCGCTGCTGCCGGACACAGCCTCGCCCCCGATCCAAGGAGTGGCTTTAGAAAAATTGGTGCGGGCGTACCTTGCAGTGCAGGACGTCATCCGCCGGCACAGCATTCACTATGATGAAGTGTTTTTGGAGACGCTTTTGGCGTTGCCTCCCCTGCAAGGAGAACTTCTTCGCTCGCAAGACGCGTGTAGAGAGTGGTTTGCGGCCTTGGAGGCACGCCTCAACCAGGATCCGGCCCGCGCGACCCGCTACACCATCGCTTTAAAATTGGGCGAAGACGACGAAAGCCGCTTCAAAGCCATCGTTTCGCGGCGCCTATACGGAGTGGTAAAAAGCTTCGAGCTTACGCCAAGCTTTTTCTCCTCTGCAGACTATCTAAAGCTCGCCCGTTTTGGCGAGGAGATCCAAGGCCTATTTGGCGAGGAAAGCGTGCTCGTGGTTGGTGAACGCAAGCCCAAGGTTTCAAGCTTTAAACAGGTCTTTACGCTCCTGATGGAGGAAGCGCGCAAAGGCCAACAAATTCAACGCTACAAAGGCCTGGGAGAAATGAATCCAGAGCAGCTGTGGGAGACAACCATGAATCCGGACAGCCGCCGGCTTCTGAAAGTGACTATAGAAGACGCTGTAGCTGCCGATGAGATCTTCTCTACCCTGATGGGCGATGAAGTAGAACCCAGGCGACGCTTCATTGAGGAGAACGCTTTAGCGGTGGAAAACCTAGACATCTAGCTATGGTGCCTTATCCCAATTTCGATCCGGTTGCTATTCAAATTGGTCCCCTCAAGGTCCACTGGTACGGTCTGATGTATCTTTTTGGCTTTATAGGCGCCTGGCTGTTGGCGCGGCACAGATCTTCCTGGTGCCACTGGCAAAAGCAAGAAATAGATGACCTGGTCTTTTACAGTGCTCTAGGCGTGGTGTTTGGGGGACGCATAGGCTATATGCTGTTCTATAACTTATCCTTGCTTCTCCATGATCCCCTAAGTTTGCTTCGGGTGTGGGAAGGCGGAATGTCTTTCCACGGCGGGCTCATAGGCGTTTTGGCCGCAATGGGGTGGTTCTCCCGCAAATACGCCCGACCGTTTTTCCAAGTCACCGACTTCATCGCTCCTTTGGTGCCTATTGGACTGTTTTTTGGACGCATTGGCAACTTTATTAACGGCGAGCTATGGGGGAAAATAACCGACCTTCCCTGGGGGATGGTGTTCCCTTTAGCTGGCAATCTACCGCGCCATCCTTCCCAGCTGTATGAAGCCCTTTTGGAGGGAGTAGTATTGTTCATGCTCTTGTGGCTCTACTCCGCAAAGCCCCGCCCGCAAATGGCGGTGTCAGGGTTATTCTTGCTACTCTACGGCAGCTTCCGTTTCCTCGTAGAGTTCGTCCGCGAGCCGGATGCTCATATCGGTTATCTCGCTCTCGGTTGGCTAACCATGGGGCAAACCTTGTCTTTTCCCATGATCGTGGCCGGTTTCCTGCTGTTGGTCCTGGCTTATCAGCATCCCAAGTTCAGTTCGCTCCAAGAAAAGTGAGCAATGCGCCTTTATCTTGAGCTACTCAAGGATATTCTAGACCATGGCGCGTTCAAGGAAGACCGTACTGGCGTTGGCACCTTGAGCGTGTTCGGTCGCCAGCTCCGCTTGGACTTGCGTCAAGGCTTTCCGCTTCTGACTACTAAAAAGCTGCACTGGCCTTCCATCGTTCATGAACTTTTGTGGTTCCTGCGGGGAGAGACTAACATCGCCTATCTTAACCAACACGGAGTGACTATTTGGGACGAATGGGCCGACCCATCGGGGGAGTTAGGCCCCATCTACGGCAAGCAATGGCGCGCCTGGCAAGCAGCCAATGGAGAAACTATAGATCAATTGAGTCAAGTGATAACCGCCTTACGGCGCGATCCCAACTCCAGGCGTCTAGTAGTGAGCGCTTGGAACGTAGCGGATCTGGCCAAAATGGCCCTGCCCCCGTGCCATTATGCATTTCAGTTTTACGTCCAAGATGGGCGTCTATCGTGCCTATTCCACATGCGCTCAGTAGACGTGTTTCTGGGGTTGCCCTTTAACCTTGCCAGCTACGCCCTATTGACCCACATGGTTGCCCATCAAGTAGATCTTGAAGTGGGGGAATTGATCTGGACCGGCGGCGACGTTCACCTATATCGCAACCATTTAGATCAGGCTAAACTTCAATTGGAGCGAACTCCCTATCCTCCACCGCGGCTGGAGATCCTGCGTCGGCCAAACTCGCTGTTCGAGTATCGGTTTGAGGATTTCAAACTCCATAACTACCAAGCTCATCCCCACATCAAGGCGGAAGTGGCAGTGTGAAGCCAGTCATTACCTTGATCGCTGCGATCGCCGCTAACCGAGCAATAGGTTTGGGCGGTAAGCTACCCTGGTATCTAGCTGAAGACCTGCGCCGATTCCGCAGGCTGACCTGGGGGAAGTCGATTTTGATGGGACGGCGCACTTTCGAGTCTATAGGTCGCCCCTTGCCAGGGCGGCACAACATCGTCCTAACCCAAAAGGCTGCCTTTCGTGTTCATGGCTGTGAGACAGTGAGATCGATTGAGGAAGGGGTAGCGGCAGCCCGAGGAGAAGAACTGATGGTCATCGGCGGGGCTTCGCTTTATGCCGTCTTGCTGCCCAGCGCAGACAGGATGTATCTTACGCTGATCCACGCCCCGTATCCGGGCGATGTGTTTTTTCCCCAGTGGCCACAAGAGGAATGGCAGGAAATCGACCGTCAGGATCGAATTTCCGATCACTTTCCCCACGCTTACAGCTTCCTTCTTCTACAGCGGATTCAGCCCGGACGGCGATAACAAGGGCAGTCTATGCTGATCCGGTACATCTCCCCGTCCAGGCGCAGCGCTGTCAGCTGTCCTCCCCAAACGCAGCCGGTATCGATTCCATAGCACCCATTTTCAACCACAAACCCAAGCGTGGACCAATGACCAAAGATAATCTCTTGACCTTGGCTTGCTCGCCTTGGAAAGCGGAACCACGGCACAAGGTGTGGTACTTCCTGCGGCTGGGCGGTGGGCTCTAAAACCAGCCGCCCTTGCTGGTCGCAATAACGCAAGCGAGTAAAGCAATTGACGATAAAACGCCATCTTGCCCAACCGGTTAAGTCTTCTGACCAAATATCTGGCTCATTGCCGTACATATGATGCAGGAACGGGTGCCACCGCTCACTTTGCAGCACTGACTCTACTTCCCGAGCACAGCGACGGGCCGTATCTAGATCCCACTGTGGCGGGAGACCTGCGTGAATCAAGCAAAACTTTCCGCTTTGGTACAGCAGCGGACGCCGTCTAAGCCAATCGATGAGTTCGTCGCGATCCGGGGCCGTCAGGATCGCGGCCAAATCCTGCTTGTGGCGGTATTCTTGACCGTTGGCAACCGCTAGCAGATGAAGGTCGTGGTTGCCTAACACGGTTACGGCTCGGTCACCCAGGGATTTGACAAAACGCAAGGTCTCTAAGGAATGAGGCCCACGGTTGACCAAATCACCGGTGAACCAGAGAAAATCGGATGCAGGATCAAACTTGATTTTGTCCAGCAGCCTATTGAGTTCAAAGAAACACCCTTGAACATCACCGATTGCGTAATGCGCCATACGTTTAACTCCCCGAATGCTCTCATGCCTTAGAGTAGAGGCTTTTCAAAATTCTCTTGTAACCTAAGCTTACCCTCAAGGCAACGCACCCACGCCCTTAGCTGCCTACGGGCTATACTTTAAAGCGAGCCCAGTTTCGGAATATATGATGTGGTGCTTTTGTCTTTTGTGGATGGCGTTGATTTCCTGGCCGGCGCAAGCCGAAGAGCCCGCCTTGGAATTGTTCACCGCCGCGAGCCAAGGACGGATCTCACAAATTCAGACAGCGTTAGCCCAAGGAGTAGATGTCGATGCCAGAACAGCCTCAGGCCGCACCGCATTGATGGCCAGCGCCTTCTTTGGCAACGAGAAAAGCGTGCGCTTGCTGTTGAGCTATGGTGCCAACGTGAATGCTGCTGACAACCGCGGCATCACTCCGCTGATGGACGCGGTGGTTGGCGGTTGGCCTGAGATAGTCAAGCTGCTGCTAGCCGCCGGCGCTGAACCCAACGCCAAGGACAAAGCTGGGCAGTCGGCTCTAGATAAAGCCAGGCAAACCGGCCATCCCCAGATTCTCAACTTGCTGACCCAAGCAGCCTCTTCATCGTCTAAGCCGGACAACGAGACCCCGCAACCGAGCGGAAATCCCATCCCATCCTCGGACCAAGAGCCCTCCCCAGCCTCCCAAGAGGTTGCCACTCAATCTCCTAACTAATAAGCTGCAAACATCTGGCTCTTAAAGAAAAATTCTCCCATTTCCAGTACTATATTGCTCTATGCACATTCACATCCTTGGTATTTGTGGCACCTTCATGGGAGGGTTGGCGGCTTTGGCTTGTGAATTAGGTTACACAGTCACTGGCTCTGATCAAAACGTCTATCCCCCTATGAGTACCCAGCTTGCAGACTTAGGCATAAAGATCAATCGCTACTCCCCTAATAACCTTGATCCCCAACCGGATCTCGTGCTCATCGGCAATGCTCTCTCGCGGGGTAATCCAGAAGTAGAAGCCGTTTTAGATCGCGGAATAGCCTATACCTCTGGCCCCCACTGGCTAGCCGAAGCCATCCTTAAAAACCGTTGGGTGATCGCCGTTGCTGGCACTCACGGCAAGACCACAACTTCTTCCATGCTCGCTTGGATTTTGGAGGTGGCTAAAAAGACCCCTGGGTTCCTGATCGGTGGAGTTCCACACAATTTCGACCGATCTAGCCGGTTAGGGAAAGCCCCCTTCTTCGTAGTGGAGGCCGACGAGTATGACAGCGCTTTTTTTGATAAGCGATCCAAATTCATTCATTACCGGCCGCGAACCGCTATCCTTAACAATTTGGAATTTGACCACGCCGACATTTTCCCGGATCTGGCCGCCATTCAACTCCAATTTCATTACTTCGTGCGCACAGTGCCTAGCAATGGCTGCTTGATCGTGCCTGCCCGTGACTCAAATCTGCAAGCCGTGCTCGCGCGTGGGTGTTGGACTCCGGTCGAGCGCTTTGCTATCGAGGATAAGGCTTGCGATTGGAGCGCCTGTTTGCATGCCGAGGACGGCAGCCGCTTTGAGGTCTTTCATCAAGGTAGACGAGTCGGTTCTGTTTCGTGGTCACTTGTCGGACGCCATAATGTCGCAAATGCTTTGGCCGCTGCTGCTGCCGCTTACCAGGTCGGCATCGATCCTGAGCTCGCATGTTCGGCTCTTGCTCGCTTCAAAGGGGTCAGAAGGCGACTAGAACTGCGCGGTGAAGTAGGAGGAGTGGCAGTCTACGACGACTTTGCCCACCATCCCACTGCAATTGCTGCTACTTTGGAAGGAATGCGCGCCAGAATTGGGAACCAGCGCCTGATTGCGGTAATTGAGCCGCGCTCTAACACCATGCGCATGGGAATCCACGCTTCTAGTTTGGCCCCTTCCATGGCGGCGGCTGACTTGGCTTTCGTCTATGCCGCTCCTGATCTGCCTTGGAATACAACAAGCTTGGCCGCTGGGTCCCCGTCTCTGCGCGTTTTCCATGATCTTAAAGACTTAGTAAGCACCCTGGCAGACCTGGCTCAACCTGGCGATCACATCGTCTTCATGAGCAACGGCAGCTTCGGCAATATTTGCGCCCTCACTCTAGAGAAACTACGCCAGCGTCTAGTTTGAATGTTCCACGTGGAACATTCAAAGTCATACAGAAAAAAGCTAAGCTGTGGTAACTTACTGACCCTCTCAGCCGATAAGGGAGAATTGCTCTTGGACGCACTCTTTAGATCCAGCTTGCTCTTAATTGGACTGTTGTTTGGAACCCTAGCCTGGTGCTCCACTCAAAGCCGCCTGATCGCCGGTTGGGTGGAATGGGTAATACTCGAACCCTGGGAGCTCACCCTTAAAGGAAAGTTGGATACAGGGGCTAAAACCTCCTCTCTGCACGCGGTCGACATCGAGTACTTCAAGCGGGACGGCCAAGATTGGGTGCGATTTAAGACCTTCAATCCACGCCACAAAAGCAAAACTTTAACCGTCGAGCGACCCTTGCTTCGGGATGTAAAAATCAAACGCCATACCGCCGCCCATCAGGAACGCCCGGTAGTAACTCTAGACGTTTGTCTGGGAAACCGCATGATCAATGCTGAATTCAGCCTGATCGACCGAGGGCGCTTCAACTACCCAGTGCTTTTAGGCCGCCGCCTGCTGCAACAGGAAAAAATCTTAGTCGACGCAAGCACTACGTATACCCTCGACTTAGACCCCCGACGCTGCAAGGCCTTAGCTAAATCGCTGCAACCATCCAACCCAAACTAGCAAACAAGTAAGGACGCGGATTGAAAAACTTGCATCTCAACCTTCTGGCTCTAATTTTGGTAGCCATCGCCCTTACCTTAGGTGCCTATAAAGTCGTGCGGCTGGGACTACCGCTTTTGCCTTCCGAAGAAATAGAGGTCTGGAGCGTGGAGGCGAGGCTATCTTTCAAAGCGAAAAACAAGCCGGTCAAAGTTCGCCTTATCCTGCCCAAAGCCCCTCCTGGATTTTTGATCTTAGATGAGGACTTTGTGTCGGGTCGATACGGGTTGACCATCCATGAAGAGAAGCACAACCGCATCGCTGAGTGGGTGGTACGCCGAGCCAAAGGCGACCAAGCTCTTTATTATCACTTGCAGCTGACGCGCCCCCCTGAGCCTAAAACTGAGGCCAAACCTGCGGACAAAAAAAATCGGCGTGAACTTCCGGCCGTGCCGGCGCAGCCGGAATATCCTCCCGACCTCGCTCCAGCCATAGCCGCGTTGTTGGACGAGGTGCGCCAAAAATCGGCCGATACGGTCACGTTCACTCGTGAGCTGCTGCTTCGCCTGCTCGCACCCTCCCAGGATGCCAACGTGCAAATCCTACTGCGCGACGTCAAGACGCCACACGAAAAAGTAATAAAAATTCAAGAGCTTTTAGCCGGTGCTAAGATTTCCTCGCGTTTAATCCAAGTTTTAACCTTACAGGAGGGAATGCGCCACGGTGAGCTTATGCCTTGGCTCCAAGTGCACAACGGAGAAGAATGGGTGACGTTCGATCCGCAAAGCGGAGCCAGCGGAGTTCCTGACAATGCCCTAATCTGGGCCATAGGCAACGAACCTGTGGCCATGAGCGAGGGAGCCAACAGCATCAAGCTCGATCTGGCCGTCAGCCGCCACACTCAGGAGGCTGTCCGCATCGCTGAGCAACGCGCGCGTAAATTGAATTCCGGCCTGATGGAGTTTTCCTTGTTCAGTCTGCCGATTCAGACCCAGCACGTTTACCGGGTGCTGCTCATGGTTCCGGTGGGGGCGCTTTTGATCGCGTTTTTGCGCAACGTGGTGGGAATCAGAACCTTCGGCACTTTTATGCCTATTCTCATCGCTCTAGCGTTCCGCGAGACCGAATTGCTCTGGGGAGTGGTGCTGTTCACCGCAGTCGTAGCTTTAGGATTGAGTTTTAGGTTTTATCTGGAATATCTCAAGCTACTTTTGGTGCCTAGGCTCGCCTCGGTGTTGATCATCGTCATCATCTTGATGGTTTTCATCAGCCTGCTCAGCCATAAACTTGGCTTGGAGCGCGGGCTTTCGGTAGCGTTGTTTCCTATGGTCATCTTAACGATGACGGTTGAGCGAATGGCTCTGTTGTGGGAGGAACATGGGCCAGGGGAGGCATTAAAGCAAGGTCTAGGAAGCTTGATGGTCGCAGTGCTGGCGTTCTTGCTGATGAAAAACGACGTGCTCCAACACGTAATCTTTGTTTTCCCTGAATTCTTATTGATCGTTCTCGCTTTAACGCTGCTTTTAGGGCGTTATGCTGGCTACCGACTGACTGAGCTGTGGCGTTTTCGGACTTTTCTTTCCCAGGGCAATCAATGACCTCCCGCCTTGACCGCCTCCTCCCTTGGCGCCGCCTCCTGGCCTTAGGCATCCTAAGCATGAACCGGCGCAACGCTGACTATATCCTACGCTACAATCCCAGGCATCTGTACCCTTTAGTGGACGATAAGTTAAAAACCAAACAGTTGGCGCTGGCGGCCGGTGTACCCGTTCCGGAACTCTATGGAGTAGTGGAAACCCAGTATCAAATTCCAGCGCTCCATGAGCAACTTGGTCGTTACCCCGAAGGTTTCGTAGTCAAACCTACCCGCGGCAGTGGAGGTGAAGGGATCTTAGTGATCACCGGAGAGGTTAAAGGCGGCTACCGCAAGAGCAGCGGCGCCTTGATCAGCAAAGAAGAGTTTGAATTCCACCTCTCTAATATCTTAAGCGGCTTATACAGCTTGGGCGGAATTCCAGACAGCATATTGATTGAACAACGCATCGATTTCGATCCCATCTTTCAAAATGTCAGCTATCAAGGTGTCCCCGACATCCGTACCATCGTCTTCCGCGGAATTCCGGTCATGGCTATGATCCGCCTGCCCACGCGAATCTCGGATGGCCGGGCTAATTTGCACCAAGGAGCGATCGGGGTAGGGATAGACCTTAAAAGTGGATGCACGTTAGCGGGGACTTGGAAAGGGGCCCTGCTCGAGCAACATCCCGATACTGGAGGAGGAATCGCAAAGCTTAAAATTCCCCATTGGGACACCATCCTGCGTTTGAGCGCAGCCTGCGCGGACCTGGTGGGTTTGGGTTATATCGGTGTGGACATAGTGCTGGACCGAAGCAAAGGTCCTTTAATGTTGGAGATGAACGCGCGTCCAGGTCTTGCCATCCAGATCGCCAACCGTACGGGATTGCACCAGCGGCTCAAAAAAATCGAGGCCCTAGACAAAGTTCCAGCCTCTATCGAAGACAGAATTCGGGTCGCCAAAACTCTTATAGATTCAAAAATTATATAAAAATAAAAACTTATTCTTTTCAGTTATTTAACAGCAAATTTTATACTTTGCCTGCCCGGCGGGAATAGATGTAAGAAAAACTCATGACCGGATCACCCTATTGTCCTTTAACCCCTGAACAAACTGAGCTTCTCGAGCGCCTCATCGCCACTTTGTCTTCCGACCAACGGCTGTGGGTTAGCGGTTACCTGGCCGGGTTGGCCCGTCAAGAGGCGCTTCAAGCACCAACCCGAGCGCCGTTAATCACCGTTCTGTACGGCACCGAAACTGGCCATTGCCAAGCTTTAGCCGAAAAGTTGTGCCAACTCCTTATCGACCGCGGGTTTAGGTCCAAAACAGTGGACATGGCAGACTACGATGTGCGCCAGCTTAAACAAGAAAAATTCCTACTGGTTATTACTAGCACCCATGGCGAAGGGGATCCGCCGGCGCCTGCCGAAGGGTTTTTCGATTTCCTCCATTCAATTAAAGCACCCAGGCTCGACGGCCTCAAGTTCTCTGTCCTAGCGCTTGGCGATTCAAGCTACGAGTTTTTCTGTCAGGCCGGCAAAGTCATAGACGGGCGCCTAGAAGCATTAGGAGGGGAGAGAATTCAGCCGCGCCAGGATTGCGACGTAGACTATGAAAAACCAGCGGAAGAGTGGATGGCTGCGGTGACGGCAAAACTGGCCGCGCTCCTGGATCAACAACCCATCCTCTCAACAACCCAATTTAAAACTCGGCCGGCTCCGACCTCTCGTTATGACCGTCAGTATCCGTTTGCCGCTTTAGTGTTTGAGAACATCAACCTCAATGGACGCGATTCCGAGAAAAAAACTCATCATCTGGAGTTATCTATCGAAGGATCCGGGCTAAGTTACGAGCCTGGCGATGCTGTGGCCGTCTTGCCGAGCAACGCCCCACAGTGGGTGGACGAGTTGCTCGACGCGCTTGGCTTTTCTCCAAGTGAGTTGGTGGAGACCCCAAAAGGGGCAATCCCTTTAAGCGAGGTCCTGCGAACTGGCTATGAAATCGCGTGTTTGACTCCCACCTTTGTTGAAAACTACGCTAAACTCAGCCTGGATCCTGAGTTGAAACGGTTAAGCCTGCCAGAAAACCGCCGTGAGCTCATGGAATTTACCCGTGGGCGCTGGGTTATCGACTTGGTGCACCAGTTTCCAGTCCCCGGCCTTAGTGCTCAGGACTTTCTCTCCTGCTTGAGACCTATGCAGCCTAGGCTGTATTCCATTGCCTCCAGCCAAGCGGCGTATCCAGACGAAATCCATCTGTTGGTGGCGGTGGTAGAGTACCAAGTGAATGAAAAACTGCGCCAAGGAACAGCATCGAGCTATCTTGCCGAGCGCGTCAAGGTAGGAGATCGAATTCCTATTTACATCGAAGCGAATAAGCACTTTCGTTTACCCAAAGACCCAAACACTCCTATCATCATGGTTGGTCCAGGCACAGGAGTGGCCCCGTTTCGGGCGTTTCTGCAAGAACGGGAGGCTTCAGGAGCCAGAGGTAAAAATTGGTTGTTTTTCGGCGAGCGGCGCTTCCGCAGCGATTTTCTTTACCAAGTGGAGTGGCAGAAATGGCTTAAGAACGGCGTTCTAACCCGCATGGAAGTGGCATTCTCACGCGACGGCCCGGAGAAAATATACGTTCAACACCGGATGATCGAGCAAGCACGCGAACTGTATGCCTGGCTGGAGGACGGCGCCTATTTTTACGTCTGTGGCGATGCTAGCCGAATGGCTCCGGACGTACACAGGGCCTTAATCCAAGTGGTGCAACAGGCAGCAAAGTGCTCCCGCGAGCAAGCCGAGGAGTACATCAAAAGGCTTCAGCAAGAAAAGCGTTATCTCAAAGACGTGTACTGATATGCTCAAACGCGACGCCGACCTTTCCCAACCCTTAGAAAAACTTCATCCTAACGAGAGAATTAAACATGAGAGCCGGGGGCTGAGGGGTACCATTGATCAAGGGCTTGAAGACAGGATCACCGCTGGCCTACCTGAGGAAGCCGATCGTCAGCTGTTGAAATTTCATGGCATTTATCAGGAAGAAAATCGAGACCTACGCCAGGAACGCCGCCAAAAGCGTTTAGAACCAGCCTACGAATTTATGGTCCGCCTGCGCCTACCCGGTGGGGTAGTCACTCCCAAGCAATGGCTTAGGCTGGATGAATTAGCCAGACGCTACGGCAATGGCACTTTGCGCCTGACTACTCGCCAAACCTTCCAGTTTCACGGCGTTTTAAAGTGGAACCTAAAACCTCTTATCCAGGCCTTACGCCTAATCCATCTAGACAGTATTGCCGCCTGCGGGGACGTCAACCGCAATGTGATCGCCACCGCTAACCCATTCCGCTCCGCCGTACACCAAGCCGTCTGGCAACTGGCTAAAGACCTAAGCGCCCATCTTTTGCCCCGAACCCGAGCGTATTTTGAGATTTGGCTGAATGGCGAGAAATTAGCAGAGGGCCCGAAAAACGAAGAGGAACCAATTTATGGCACGACTTACTTGCCGCGCAAATTCAAGATCGCCTTGGCTGTTCCCCCCGACAACGACGTGGACGTGTTCGCCCACGACCTAGGTTTCATAGCCATCGTCGAGGGGGGAAAGTTAGCCGGCTTCAACGTCTCGGTCGGGGGAGGTATGGGTCGAACCGACGGTGATCTCTCAACCTACCCGAAGTTGGGAGAGGTGATCGGCTTCTGCACGCTGGAACAAGCGATTCAGGTAGCCGAGAAAGTAGTCTCGATCCAACGTGATTTTGGCAATCGCCAAAATCGCTCGCGCGCCCGCCTCAAATATACTCTGGACGTCCACGGCCAAGAGTGGTTTATAGGTGAGCTTGAACAGCGCCTAGGATGGAAGCTAGAGCCTACACGCCCTTTTGCTTTTACCCGCCGAACAGATCCTTTTGGCTGGGTTCAAGGGGAAGACGGTAAATGGCACTATGGACTTTACATCGAATGCGGTCGGGTCAAGGGAGAGCTTATGTGTGCCCTGCGCGCCTTAGCCCAGGAATTTAACGGCTATTTTTGCCTAACTTGCAACCAGAATTTAATCCTGGCCGGAATCGAGGAACAAGACTTACCGCGCATGCGGCAGCAGTTCTCTGACTTAGGACTTGTCGACTCAAGCTCTCCTTCACGCCGCGCCTCGCTGGCTTGTGTAGCCCTTCCCACCTGCAATCTAGCTATGGCTGAAGCGGAGCGCTATTTTCCTAAGTTTATGGAGCGCTTTGAACAGCTTTTGGCTTCTCTCGGTCTAGACAACGAAGCGATCACTGTACGCATCAGCGGTTGCCCCAACGGCTGTGCTCGCCCTTATTTGGCCGAAATTGGTCTAAGTGGCCGCTCTCCGGGTAAATACAACTTGTATCTGGGTGGCAGCCCAAGTGGCGAACGGCTGGCTGTCCTGCACTTGGAAAACATCGACGAAAATAGGATATTTGCTGTACTTGCTCAGTGCTTGCAGCAATATGCTAATGAGCGTCGAAACGGAGAGAGCTTTGGCGATTTTTTGGCCCGGATTGGGTGGCGCGAGCCACAAACCGTCCTCACCTTAAATCAAAGCAATGGATAAGCAGAGGAACAGACGATGAAATACTTCATGGCCTGCCGCATTGAATCCAAAATCTTGATCTGTCCCTCCGAACTAGGCGAGCTAGTCCGCAAGCTTCAGCACAAACTGCAAGATATAGTCCCCGCTGCTACCTTAACAAGTTGCCATGCCTTGCTTGGTCCTTACGACCTGCTTTACCTCGTAGAAGCTCCCGATAACGCCACAGCTATGAAGGTAGCGATAGCAGCGCGTTCGCTGGGAATAGCCCACAGCGAGATCTGGCCAGCCATAGAGGCGGCAGATTTTGAGGCCCTGGCGGCGGAGCTTTCCGCCGATGCTCAGAAATGTGAGAGCAAAATCAATGAGGCTTTGGAAGAGAGCTTTCCAGCCAGCGATGCTCCTCCTTGGACAGGGACTACGATAGGCTGATGGGCTTCTCTGCCCCTCGCTGTAATCTGCGTGGGGATCAATCGGAAGCGGATCAAAACCATCCGCCGACTGTAGATTTAACCCAGGTCCATTTCCCCCATCGCCTGTTCGACCAACAACCGCTTGCCCAAAGGCCACAGATCCAACGCCAAAAGGCCAAGATTGCGAGTCAAAACCAAAGGCAATACGGTAGGGGTAAACCATAAAGCCAAAGCATGACTAAAGCCGATGATGCGATCATGATCGTAAGAGCGCAACTTGGCATAGCGCTCCAGCACGGTGAACGCTCCTGGATCACCTCCACGCTTGAGATGTTTTACCAACAACCGAGCCAAAACGGCAACGTCCCTCAGACCTAAGTTAAGTCCTTGCCCGGCCACAGGGTGAAGTTGATGGGCAGCATTTCCCACTAAAGCAACGCGCTCGGCAAACAAGCGCTCAGCGCGAATGAGACGCAGGGGAAAACCATAAAGTGGCGAATCCAAGTGCAAACGTCCAAGCTTCCAGCCGAAAGCTTCTTGCAGATGTTGTTCAAACTGTTTTAAAGGCATAGCTTGGATGGAGCAAGCCTCTTTATGGGGAAGAGTCCAAATCAAAGCGCTGCGGCCCCGGGGCAAAGGCAAAAGAGCCAAAGGACCAGTGGCGGTAAACCGCTCAAAAGCGGTGAAAAGCTTCGGACTTTCGGGGTACACAGTCCCAATGACCGCGGTTTGTCCGTAGTCGTGTGTCGTCTGACCAATACCAACCCAGCGGCGCACTTGAGATTTGCCACCATCGGCTGCCACCAGAAGACGTGCGCGTCGGATCAGCCGCTGTCCATTTTGGATCAAACTGGCTTCCACCGCATTAAATCTAACCTCAAGTTTGATCAATCGGGCCGGACAAAGGATTTCGATTCCTTTCTTTGCACAAGCCTCAGCCAGCACTCGCTCCAAATCCTTAGCCAGCAAGACTTGACCGAAGGCGTCCACGCCCAGATCCGAGGCGTTCAGGCGGGTCTTGCCAAAGTGCCCGCGGTCGGATATGTGAATGTGGCGGATCGGCGTTGCCCGCTCACAAAGGTTTGGCCAAATCCCCAGGCGGGAAAAAATCCCCACTGACCCCTTAGCTAAGGCTAAAGCACGTTCGCCACCGGAAGAGTCACAGCGCTCTCTCACCGAGACAGCCTCGGCGAGGCTGATGTTCAGACCCAACTCAGCCAGTGCTAAAGCTAGACTTGCTCCTGTCAAGCCACCGCCGACGATCAATACGTCGCAGGTCTTCATCTTCCCCCCATCAAGGCCTCAACTTCCTCTACAGTCTTAGGG
>JAOAHI010000016.1 GCA_026415315.1 Methylohalobius sp. | reverse complement strand
CTCGGCCCTAGTAATAGTCTGACTTTAGTGTTTTCCAGGCGCCAAAGGCACTCCTCGGCGCTCTGAGGTAATGTACGCTTCAAGAGCGATCATCGCTTCGCTGTCCAGAGGGAGAGGTTTGCCCTCCAGGGGATTTTGCAGGCACCAATTGATCATCTCCCGCAAGGTGGCTACTTTGCCCAGTTGCTTCTGGAATTTGGGATAAGTTTCGGGATGGGTATTGGCCGCGTTTGGGTGACACTGGTCGCAGGAGACATTGTTGGTGCCGAGCGTTGAGTGAAACAGCTTCTCGCCTTTCTGTACTACTTGTTCGTACTCTGCCTGCCAGCGTTTTAAGTCCTCCTCAGTAAACGTGTCGGCTGCAACCGAGGCAGCGACCAGAAATAAGCTAAAAGTCACGGAGCGCATGGTTTTTCTCTCCTCAATAGTGGTTTTGGGGCGGAATGCGAGCTTGGGGATCTTGATATTTGAGGTCCACCGGATGGTTTAACTTGAAGTCGAAGGCTACGGTCCGATTTTCATTCATCCACAGCTGATAGTGGTTAGTAATGATCCCGCGGTCGAGGTCGAGGATGTCCCAGCCGGTTCCGTCGCGTGGGTGGAAAGGATCGGCACGATTCATAAACACCGTCAGCTTCGGGACCTGGTTCGGTTGTTGGGTATAACTGACCGGATAAGGCCAAGGCCAGGCGGTGCCCATCATGGCGTAGAAAGTGATGTTGTCGATCTGATTATAGAGCACCTGATGGACGTGGCCGTGGAGCACTGTGACCCGGTGGAACCTCTTAAGTAAAGCTTGCACCTTTTCGGCATCGTCGGTCCAGAAGTTCCAGGGCTTGAAGATCTTGTAAAGGGGTGAGTGGGACAGCACGATGATGGGCACGTTGTCATCGTATTTGGCCAAGTCCTCCCTGAGCCAGTTGAGCTGGGGTTCGCCGACCATAAATGGAGAACCTTGAGGATTGTCGAGCCTGGCCATCTGTAACATGCGCTCCATCGGCGTGGACCACCGATTGATCCAATCCTCATAGGTCAGAATGCTGTTGAGGACGACGAAGTGGACACCCTTGTGATCAAAACTGTAGTAGAGGGGGCTGATTTTGTCTTGCCAATATTCCCCCATATCGAGGTAAAAATCGTGTTCGCCGATCACCCACTTGAGGGGCGGACGCAGCGCCGACAGGAGTTCTAAGCCGTGGTCCAATTCCTCGCGCTTTCCCAGTTGGGCCAGGTCGCCGCCAAAGATGACGAAATCGGGTGGCGGATCCATGAGGTTAACCTCGGCGATCGCCCGCCTTAGGCCTTGATCGAAATTGGCGGTGAAGCGTGCCCCAGTCAGATGGGTCAAATGCGAGTCGGAAATGTAGGCAAAAGTGAAAGATTCGTGCTGAGCTAGGGGCTTTTTGCCCATGCCGAAGACCACTTCCACTAAGCTGAAGGGCAAGGCGGCAGTTAAACTGGCTAGGCCTATGCCTTTGAGAAAATCTCGGCGCTGCATGGCGTTACCTCTTGGTTGGAGAACGGGCAAAACGAGAACTGGTCAAGGATTTTAAAAACTCGACTAGGTCGGATTTTTCTTGCGGGGTCAAACCTAAAGGACGAATTCCACTGTCGAGCATTGGGTTATCTATTCCCCCTTGGTCGTAGAAGTTCACCACTTCTTCTAGGGTCTTAAGGCTGCCGTCGTGCATGTATGGCGCCGTCAGTGCGATGTTGCGCAGGCTAGAAGTCTTAAAAGCCCCAATGTCCGAAGTTTCCCCGCTGACGGCAAAGCGCCCCAATTCCGACAGCTCAGCTTGGGTCAGCACCGCTTCGTCTGCCGCCCGACCCTCCGCCTTGGCTTTGCGCCAAGCCGAGACGACTTGAGGGAGGCGGTCGCCGATCTTAGCAAAACCGACGCCCAGATTATGAAAGCGATTGTCGGTAAATAAAGCGGTAGATTGTTCAATCACGTGACAACTGACGCAGCGACCCTTGCCACGGAAGAGCTCCAGGCCGCGGACAGCAGCCGGCGAGAGCGCATTTTTATCGCCTCCATACAGGTAGCGATCAAACGGGCTATTGCCGGCCACTAAGGTACGCTCAAAGCTGGCAATGGCTTGAGCTACATGATCGATGGTGATTTGCTCCGGTTTGAGGCTAAAAGCTTGACGGAACTGCGCCTGGTATTTGGGGTCGCCGCGTACGACCTCGACTACGGTGTCGTGGCTCTTTAGACCGTGTTCGATCGGATTAAGAAGAGGGTCTTTGGCTTGCTCCTCCAAGCTGGTGCGCCGGCCGTCCCAAAACTGCGTCGTATAATAAGCCGCGTTGATCACCGTCGGGGCGTTGCGCGTGCCCTTTTGCCCCTTGATGCCCATCGATACTGGCAGGCCGTCCTGGAACGCTAGGTCCGGCCTATGGCAGTGAGCGCAACTGATGGTACCGTCGGCGCTAAAGCGCTTGTCTTCGAACAATTTTTGACCCAAAGCGGCTTTTTCAAGAGTCAACGGGTTATCTTGCGGCACGGGAACCCGCGGTAAGCCAAGCAAGTCCTGCGGGGTCGGCAGGGTAACCTCAGCGGCAAAAGTTGACAGCGAGGCCGCCAAAGCAGCCCAACCCACTGCTCGAGACACCATCGCATTCCTCCTAGATCTTGGCGATTGGACTCTATCATCGCGCATTGCCCTGCGGCTTGGCAACTAGGATTTCTTGTTAATACAGCCTTAAAGTGCTGGCATAGACTAAAGATCGGTCAGATCGCACAGTCATGCGGCATATCCCACGTTGGAGTCAAGCGCTTAGCCTTCCTGACCTTGAGCAGACACAAAAACTTTTTGTTTTGGCTCAAAACTTGCTAAATCCAGTCTGGCCCCGCTGTATTCGGCGGGTTGTTTGAGAACTTATAACGATTTGCAGGAGGATTGTACGATGACGAAACGGTGTGCGATTTGGAGACTGAGCTGGATCATAGTTGCGGCGTTGTGGATTACGCAGGCTATGGCGATGATGGGAGGGGGCGGAGGCTGCATGATGGGCTGCTCCTCTGGAGTCACCGTCATCGATCCACCGCGCGGTAGGCCCTTTCAAGATCCCCCGCTGGCTCCTAACCTATCTACCACGCCGGGCGTGGTCGAGGTGAACTTGGAGGCGAAAGTCGCACCGGTCAACGTCAACGGCACGGTGGCCAATCTGCAAACTTATAACGGCGTTTTCCCCGGCCCTACCATTCGGGTGAGAAGGGGGGATACCCTTGTTATCAACTTTCGCAACTCTTTGCCTTTCAGTGGCTACAACATGCACGGCTATCCCCGGAATCTTACCAACCTACACACCCACGGCTTGCACGTCTCCCCAATCGGCAATTCCGACAACGTGATGCTGAATTTTGGGGAAGGGGAGAGCTTTCAGTTTGTCTACGATCTCTCCCTTCATCCAGCGGGCAATTTCAATTTTTATCATCCCCACGTTCACGGCAATGCCGCCGAGCAGGTCTGGGCCGGACTGGTTGGAGCATTGGAGGTGGAAGACGCAACCCCAATGCTGGCTGGCTATGAAACCCACCTCTTAGTGTTAAAAGACATCAGTTTAAGCAACAGCGCCCCGACACTGCACAGCAATTCCGACTTCATGAACGGCAAAGAAGGTAACGTCGTCATGGTCAACGGCCTGGTGAATCCGGTCTTAACCATGAAACCGGGGCAAATCCAACGTTGGAAGATCGTTAACGCCAGCAATGCTCGCTTCTACAAACTCAACTTGGCCAACCATAACCTGCACGTGGTAGGCACGGACGGGGGGCTGCTCGATAAGCCCTATGCGCAGAGCACTGTGCTGCTTTCTCCGGGAGAACGAGTCGATATTTTGGTCAAGGCTACGACCACCAAAGGCTATTACAAGCTCAAGGCGCTGCCTTATAACCGCGGCGCGGGCGCTTCGGCCAACCAGGAAATTACCTTGATGACGGTGAATGTTACCGGCTCTGCGGTCAGCCAGAGCCTTCCCAGCTCCATCAATCCCAGCGCGGTGCGCTTGAGCGTCCCATCGAATATTCCCGTGCGTCAGCTCACCTTGCGCATGGGCATGATGGGCGGAATGATGGGGGGAAGCATGAGCGCCAGCATTAACGGTATCGTGTACTCTGACACCAGCGCTTTTACTTTAAATTCTACTTTGGGCGGGTATGAAATCTGGGAAATTTACAACCAAAGCATGATGGATCATCCGTTTCATCAGCACGTCAATCACGCTCAGGTTCTTGCCATCAACGGCGGTGATGCCAGCTACCGCAACCTGCTAACCACTGCTCCAGCTTGGAAGGATACG
The DNA here is from genome assembly GCA_026415315.1 of Methylohalobius sp. GTDB lineage: Bacteria > Pseudomonadota > Gammaproteobacteria > Methylococcales > Methylothermaceae > Methylohalobius. Next base: position 30,524 of record JAOAHI010000016.1, on the reverse strand, counting down.
GTGATCGTTCCCGCCATGGGCAGCGTGAGGTTGCTCGTGCCTGTCAAGGATTTTGCCGGTCTGACTGTGTTTCACTGCCACATCTTGGAGCACGAAGACATCGGCATGATGGGGCTTTGGGACATCCGCTGATTTGCCTTGTGAAGTGTGGTTTTCGCTGCAGTTCGACCCCTCGCCGTCGGTGGAAACCGCGCTTTTTACGGCAATCAAGATGATCAAAACGGCTGTCATCTTTTTGTAATTTTTGGCTGAGAAAATCCAAAAATTTTAAATAATGATGAGATGTGCAAATGCGGCTTAAACGATTGGCTTTGGGTCTGATCTTGGCGCCTTCGTTAGGGCTTGCGGCCGAGTCGGAGGCGGTGTTGGAGCTCCTCAAGGCGCTTAAAGCTCAGGGGACCATCGATGAGGCGACTTACCAGAAGGTCGAGCAGGCGCTCAAGCAAGATCGCAAAGAGGAGCAAAAAATTCAGGAGGCAGTCAAGAAGATCGAAGAGCAGCCCAAAGTCGATACCAAAGGGCGGTTTGAAGTCGCTAGCCCCGACGGTGACTTCAGGTGGCGCATCCGCGGCCGTCTGCATCTAAACGGTGGATTTGCGCGCAACGACGACGGGCAGTTCGTGCGCTCCCAGTTCGAGGATGGGGTGGATGTGCGCCGCGCCCGCGTAGAGGTGCTGGGTACAGTCTGGAAAGCCTGGGATTTCAGGTTCCATTACGAATTTTCCGGCTCTGATCCGGAAGCCGACGCGGGCTTGCGCGACATTTACATTGCCTATCGCTTTCAAGATCTCCCCCAGAAGTGGCCGCTCATGGTCATGTTGGGGCAATTTAAAGAGCCTTTGGGGCTAGAGAGTCTAAATAGCTCTAACGATATGACCTTCATCGAGCGCGCTCTAGGTTCGCGCGTGTTTCACGACTTCGGTGGCTCTAGCGATGGCCGGCGGGTGGGGATCGGTTTGTTTACCCACGGCCACGAGCTGTGGACGGCCCAGGCAGCAGTGTTCGGCAAAGGGGCAGCGGGCAACGACTTCGGTAAAGATCAAGACTCCGACCCCTTGGTGTTCACCGGCCGTTTCACTGTGGCGCCTTGGCATGAGGAGGGAAAAATCGTGCACCTTGGCATGGCAGGCTCTTGGCTCCGATTCGATGGCCCCAGCAACGTGCGCTTTCGCGCCGTCCCGGAAGAACGGATTGGCGAGGCGATCCGATTCTTGGATACGGGTCAGTTGGGGGGAATTGAAACTGTGGTGCGCCTGATGCCGGAGGCGGCAGTGATCTATGGTCCCTTCTCCTTGCAGGGAGAATATCAGCGCGCTCAACTAGACGGTAAGCAAGCCTTTACCTTCGATGCTTGGTACGCTCAAGCTACTTGGACTTTGACGGGGGAGCCCAGGGAGTACGATTTTGAGAATGCGCTGATCCGCAATCCCCACCCCAACACGTTGGTTGGCAAAGGAGGTTGGGGGGCATGGGAGTTGGCGACCCGCTACAGCAAGGCCAATCTAGGCGACTGTCACAGTCCTCAGTGTGCTGCTGAGCGCAACTTCACAGCTGGCCTTAACTGGTATGTAAACCCCAACGCCAAGCTGATGTTCAACTACGTGCGCGTGTTGGACATCAATAAGGGCACGTTCAAAGGGGTTAATCCGGACTTTTTCGAAGCCTCAGCACGCCTTTATTTCTAGGTTGTGTGACCCCGCTTTCAGGCGGGGTTTTTTCTGCCCAGGATTTCTCCCATGCGCACCTTGTGTCCGGCCTCGGTGGACCAGGTTATGCTTGCGGAGGGAAACAGCAGGATCACCGTCGAGCCTAGATGAAACTGTCCAAGCTCTTCTCCCCGCTCTAAGCGCAGTTGGCGATCGTAGGACCAGCGCCGAATTTGCTTGGAAGAGGGAGGGGTGACTAGACCGTGCCAGACGGTTTCAATGCCGGCTACCAGCAGTGCCCCTACTAAGACTACCGCCATCGGGCCGAGATCGGTGTCAAACAAGCACACCACTCGCTCGTTGCGGGCGAAGAGATTTTCTACCTCCTCAGCGGTGGATTCGCTGACAGAGAATAGGCGCCCAGGAATGTGGAGCATTTCTTTAAGGATGCCGGGGTACGGCATGTGCACGCGGTGGTAGTCTGTGCGGCGCAAGGTAGACGGTTACAAATTCCCCATCCATAAACGGTCGAGCCAAGTTGGCATCGCCCAATAGGGCTGCCACCGAGTAATCGCGGCCTTTGGCTTGGATTAGCCACTCACCGGTCAAACTTCCGACTTGGCTTAAAGCGCCATCCGCTGGGCTGAGGATGGCGTCCGGTTCCTGAGGTATGGGCCTTGCGCCAGGCTTTAAGGCGCGGGTAAAAAACTCGTCAAAGCACGCGTAAGATTTAGGATCTTGGTTTTCGGCCTCCGAAAGATCAATCCGGTACAGGCGACAGAAGCAGGCGATTAAGGCGTTTTTGCACCAACGTGCGCGGCAGCGGGCGATCTTTCCTGCCAGTCGCGAGAGAGCGTGTTGGGGAAGGAGGTACTGCAACCAAGCAAATATCACTTTCATTGATCACGAGAGGTAATCGTTATCGACCGCCTTGGGAAGCCCCTCTCCTACACGTTGTTGGCGTCAAAACTAACTCCACGGTACAAGCGCCAACCAGGAAGCAAACCCGATCCTCATCAAGTGGCGCGATCTAATCTGCAGCATCTCACGGGTGCTCATGGCGATGTCTAAATGACAGCTCCGATCCGACCAAGGTGGCCTCAGCGCTCTGGAGCTTCCGAAGCGGTGGCCCGCCAGTATTCCATCGCTGCAGCAATGCCGCTGCCCGGTTGGACGGGGATTCCCACGTCGCGCATCGCCATCTCAGCGCCGACGATGGCGCTCGCCAGCATCAGCTCATTGACGTCCCCTAAGTGGCCAATGCGGAAAACTTTCCCGGCCAACTCCGAGAGTCCCGAGCCTAAAGACAGGTTATAGCGGTAGTAGGCGATGCGGATCACGTCGCGGGCGTCAAAGCCCTCTGGCACCACGATGGCCGAGACCGTGTCTGAATACCATTTGGGGTCTTGAGCGCATAACCTCATTCCCCAGCCGTCGAGCACCGCCCGTCGCACCCCCTCGGCCAGACGCCGGTGGCGGGCATACACTTGATCCATTCCTTCGGCCAAAAGCAGATTAAGCACTTGCCTTAGACCGTGCAACATAGCCGTGTTGGGGGTATAAGGAAAATAGCCTGCGTCGTTGTGGGCGATCTGGTCGTCGATGCTGAAAAAGCTGCGCGGCAGTTTCGCGCTGTGGCGCGCAGCCAGCGCTTTTGGGCTGAATCCGACATAAGCTCCTCCGGCCGGCAGCATGAATCCCTTTTGCGAGCCAGTCAAAGCCACATCCACGCCCCACTCGTCCATGCGGAACTCGAGGCTGCCAATGGAGCTGACCCCGTCGATCATAAACAGGGCTGGGTGCTCTGTCTCATCTAAAATTTGGCGAATCGCTTTAAGATCGTTGGTGACGCCGGTGGAAGTCTCGTTGTGGCAGATGAGCAGTGCTTTAATTTGGCGGTTTTGGTCCCGGCGCAGGCGTTCTGCTAGGTGGTCTAAAGGCACCCCCTGGCCCCACGGAACCTCGTAATATTCCACCTCTAGTCCTAAGCGTTTGGCCGATTGAATCCACAGATGGCTGAAGTGACCGAAGCGATAGGACAGGACTTTGTCGCCAGGAGAGAGCGTGTTGACCATGGCAATCTCCCAGCCGGCGGTGCCGGTAGCAGGGAAAATGAACACCCTGCCGGTAGTGGTGCGAAAAACCCTTTTTAGGTCTTCGAATAAAGGTTGAACCAGCTTCGGAAATTCTGGCGAGCGGTGATCCTCCATCGGGAGGTGCATGGCGCTTAGGACCGAGTCCGGGACGTTGGTGGGGCCTGGGACATAGAGATGATTGCGACCTGCCATCGTTTCTTAACCCTTTTGATTGTTAATTCTGCGTATATGTGTCCAACAGCTCTGGGGAAGCCATCTGAAAAAAATAAGACAATTATAGACCATTCAGCTCGGCTGCATCATGTTGGATCTGCGGTAGCAAATTTCGAAACAACGGACCTAGAATTCACTACGGCCACCTTGACGCCCAGGCGCTGTTTGCGTTAGGTTAACTCCTTATTTTTCTTTACAATGCGGATGCTTAGGGGTGTGCGGTGGACTTGAGTGGTGCTGAGATCGTAGTCCAGGCGTTGAAGGATGAAGGGGTCGAGTTCATCTTTGGTTATCCTGGCGGAGCGGTGCTGCACATTTACGATGCTCTGTTTGGCCAGGAGGAAGTCAAGCACGTTCTGGTCCGCCACGAACAAGGCGCCACCCATATGGCCGACGGTTATGCCCGCGCTACCGGCAAACCAGGAGTAGTCCTGGCTACTTCCGGCCCAGGAGCGACCAATCTGGTGACAGGGATTGCCACTGCATACATGGATTCCAGCCCGCTGGTGGTCCTCACCGGTCAAGTGCCCACGCCGGTGATCGGCAGCGATGCTTTCCAGGAATGCGATACCGTAGGAATCACCCGACCCTGTGTCAAGCACAACTTTTTGGTCAAAGACCGCCACAAGTTGGCCGAGACCATCAAAAAAGCTTTCTACATCGCCACCACTGGCCGCCCAGGCCCAGTGCTGGTGGACATCCCTAAGGACATCACTGATCCTAAGGTCAAAATTCCTTACCACTATCCCAAAACCGTTCATCTTCGTTCCTATAATCCGACAGTCAAAGGTAACCCGCGCCAAATCCGAAAGGCAGCAGAATTAATCTTGGAAGCCAAACGGCCGATGATTTATTCTGGCGGAGGGGTGATTTTGGGCGAAGCTTCCGAGGAACTGAGAGAGCTTACCCGCTGGTTGGGTTTTCCCATCACCAGCACCCTGATGGGTTTGGGGGCCTATCCCGGCACTGACCGCCAGTTTCTGGGAATGTTAGGAATGCACGGCACCTATGAGGCCAACATGGCCATGCACGAGTGCGATGTTTTACTGGCCGTTGGTGCCCGCTTCGACGACCGCGTCACGGGCAAGCTCGATGAGTTCTGCCCGTATGCCAAGATCATCCACATCGATGTAGACCCCTCTTCGATCTCCAAGAACGTATTGGTGGACATTCCCATCGTCGGTCAGGCCAAGCCGGTCTTAGCCGAGCTCTTGGTCCAGCTTAAAGCCTCGGGCAGACGCCCAGAGGCTGAGGCGCTCTCTGCATGGTGGGAGCAGATCGAACGCTGGCGAGCCCTTGACTGTCTGCGCTACGATCGCGAGAGCTCTTTGATTAAGCCGCAATACGTGGTCGAACAGCTGTGGCAAGTCACGCGCGGTAAGGCCTACGTCACCTCCGACGTTGGCCAGCATCAGATGTGGGTGGCGCAGTATTACAAATTTGATTACCCGAGGCGGTGGATCAATTCCGGCGGGCTAGGCACCATGGGTTTTGGCTTGCCGGCAGCGATCGGAGTGAAACTGGCTTTTCCAGAGGAAGATGTGGTTTGCGTGACTGGCGAAGCGAGTATTCAAATGTGTATCCAGGAGCTCTCCACGGCTCTGCAGTACAAGACCCCGATCAAGATCGTCAACCTCAATAACCGCTATATGGGCATGGTGCGTCAATGGCAGGAGTTTACCTACGAGAGCCGCTACTCCCATTCTTACATGGACGCCCTGCCGGACTTTGTGAAGCTGGCTGAAGCTTATGGCCACGTAGGAATGTTGATCGAAAAACCGCAAGATGTGCGTCCGGCGTTGGAAGAAGCATTCAGTATGAAAGATAAACTGGTGTTTTTAGACTTTATCACTGACCGCACGGAGAACGTTTATCCTATGGTGGAGGCAGGTAAAGCCCAGCACCAAATGCGCCTGCCGCCTTGGATCTCGCCGGAGAGGGAGTTAGCCTGATGCGGCATATCATTTCTCTGTTGCTAGAGAACGAATCCGGCGCCTTGTCGCGGGTGGCGGGCTTGTTCTCCGCTCGCGGCTACAACATTGAGGCGCTGACAGTAGCTCCCACCGAGGACCCGACCGTGTCGCGCATGACCATCGTCACCCGCGGGGACGAGCGGGTGATCGAGCAGATCACTAAGCAACTTAATAAGCTGATCGATGTAATTAAGGTATTGGACATTTCCGAAGCCGATCATATCGAGCGCGAGCTCATGCTGGTCAAAGTCCGTGCGAAAGATCAGGAGCGCGAGGAAATTAAACGCCTGGCCGACATTTTTCGTGGCCGCATCATCGACGTGACGGCTTCCTCTTATGTGATCGAGATGACCGGCGCAAGCCCTAAGTTGGACGCCTTTTTGGCCAATTTGGCTAAGGACTGGATCATCGAGGTGGTACGTTCTGGGCCGACCGGGATTTTGCGTGGCGAGCGTGGTTTACACCTTTAAATGAGCGTGAGGAGACTATGCAGGTTTATTACGACAAAGACGCAGATTTAGCGCTGATTCGTTCCAAGCGGGTGACCATCGTGGGGTATGGCTCCCAGGGTCATGCCCACGCCAATAACTTACGGGACTCTGGCGTTGAAGTAACCGTAGGCTTGCGTCCGGGCTCCTCCTCCTGGGCCAAGGCCGAACGCGCCGGTTTTCCCGTCAAATCGGTGGCCGAAGCGGTCAGGGAAGCCGACCTGGTGATGGTGTTGGCTCCAGACGAGCACCAGCCTAGGCTTTACCGCGAGGAAATCGAACCCAGCCTGAAATCCAACGTGGCGCTGGCGTTTGCCCATGGGTTTAACATTCATTTCCAGCAAATCGAGCCGCGTTCGGATTTGGACGTGATCATGATCGCACCTAAGGGTCCTGGCCACCTAGTGCGCTCCACTTACGTCCAAGGCGNGGGGGTGCCGTGTTTGATAGCGGTGCATCAGGACGCTAGCGGTCAGGCCAAAGCGATCGCGTTGTCTTATGCCTGCGCCAATGGTGCTGGGCGCGCCGGGATCATTGAGACCACCTTCCGCGAGGAAACCGAGACCGACCTGTTCGGTGAACAGGCAGTGCTATGTGGGGGCGTAACAGCGCTCGTGCAGGCCGGTTTTGAGGTGCTTACTGAGGCTGGTTATGCACCGGAGATGGCGTATTTTGAATGCTTACACGAACTGAAATTGATCGTCGACCTCATGTATGAGGGCGGTATCGCCAATATGCGCTACTCCATCTCCAACACTGCTGAGTATGGAGACTTAACGCGCGGCCCCAGGATCATAGACGGGCGCGTTAAGGACCAGATGCGCCAGATCCTAAAAGAGATCCAGCATGGCCAGTTCGCGCGCGAGTTCATTTTGGAAAATCAAGCTGGTTGCCCGACGCTCAAGGCTATGCGCCGCTTGGCGCATGAACATCCGATCGAGCAGGTAGGAAACAAATTGCGCGCGATGATGCCCTGGATCCGTGCTAACAAGCTAGTGGACCGCGAGAAGAACTAGAGCCGATGGCCACTGCCCCGCCCCAGAAGCGTCGCCGCGGCATTTACCTTTTACCCAACCTGTTCACGACGGCTTGCCTGTTTTGTGGCTTCTACGCGGTCACTGCGGCGATGAACGGGCAGTTTGACCGGGCGGCTTTTTCGATCTTTGCGGCCATGATCATGGATGGTCTGGATGGGCGGATAGCTCGCCTGACCCATACCCAAACCGCTTTTGGTGCTGAATACGACAGCCTCTCGGACATGGTGTCATTTGGTCTAGCACCGGCTTTGGTCATGTACCTGTGGTCGCTCTCCTTTTTAGCCAAATTAGGCTGGTTTGCGTCCTTCGTCTATGCGGCAGCCGCAGCGCTGCGCTTGGCGCGTTTCAACACCCAGCTCGGCGTCGAGGACAGGCGCTATTTTCAGGGACTGCCCAGCCCGTCGGCGGCCGCCATCGTGGCCGGCATGGTATGGTTAGGGGAAACGTATGGTCTGGCCGGAGATGCATTGCGTTACGTGGCCGTCGTCGTCACGACCTTAACAGCGCTGCTCATGGTTAGCAATTTCCGCTACTACAGTTTTAAGAATATCGACGTTCGCGGGCGGGTGCCGTTTGTGGTCATCATCGCCGTGGTCCTAGCTTTGGCAGTGGTTCTGACCGATCCGCAACTAATGCTGCTTGTGATTTTTTTAGGCTATGCCGCCTCTGGTCCCTTGTTAACGCTTTGGTTCCTCAGGCAGAAGCGGGCCAAACGGCGCAAGCCAGGCTGATTGGCAATTGAAGTAGGCGGGTGTATAGTTTCAGATTTAAAACAGTCCGACTCCGCCATATGAACAATGGGACCGTCTTAATCTTGAAGGATAGCCAGCCCGTTCTTGGGTCGCGCGTGTTGCCCCGTGCGGGGCAGGTAAACGCATCTCTTTGAAATTTAAGATTTTTACGCCCCAAGAACGGAGTTGTAAGCATGAAAGAGAAATTAATCGTATTCGATACCACTTTGCGCGACGGCGAGCAAAGCCCAGGCGCCTCCATGAACCGGGAGGAAAAAGTCCGCATCGCCAAAGCTCTGGAGCGCCTGCGCGTGGATGTGATCGAGGCAGGCTTCCCGGCGGCTAGCCCCGGCGATTTCGAGGCGGTCCAAGCAGTCTCTCAAGCTATTACCGAAAGCCAAGTCTGCGCCTTGGCGCGAGCTTTGGACAGCGACATCGACCGGGCGGGGGAAGCCTTGCGCGGTGCCAAGCGCCCCAGAATCCACACCTTCATCGCCACCTCGCCCATTCACATGGAGCGCAAGCTCCGTCTGACTCCAGATCAGGTAGTGGAGCGGGCGGTGGCGGCGGTCAAAAGGGCGCGCCGCTATACCGACGATGTGGAATTTTCCCCTGAGGACGCCGGACGTTCCGAGGAGGACTTCTTGTGCCGGATCATCGAGGCAGTGATCGCAGCCGGGGCGACCACTATCAACATTCCCGACACTGTAGGCTATAGCCTTCCCCTCGAGTTCGGAGCGTTGATCCGAAGGCTCAGGGAGCGCATCCCCAACGCCGACAAAGCGATCTTCTCCGTGCACTGCCACAACGACCTGGGGCTAGCGGTGGCCAACTCCCTGGCAGCGGTCCTAAACGGCGCGCGCCAAGTCGAGTGCACCATCAACGGTCTGGGTGAGCGAGCTGGCAATGCGGCTTTGGAGGAGATTGTGATGGCGGTGAAAACCCGCCAGGACATGTTTCCCTGCGATACTGACATCAATACTCGTGAGATCGTGCCTTGCTCGAAATTAGTTTCCTCCATCACCGGCTTTCCAGTTCAACCCAACAAGGCCATCGTTGGGGCCAACGCCTTTGCTCACGAGTCCGGCATCCATCAGGACGGCGTGTTGAAGCACCGTGAGACTTATGAAATCATGCGCGCCGAAGACGTGGGCTGGGTCGCCAACCGCATGGTCCTGGGTAAGCATTCTGGGCGCAATGCTTTCCGTACCCGGATGAGAGAGTTGGGAATAGAATTTGAGTCCGAGGAAGCACTCAACGAGGCGTTTGCTCGCTTTAAGGAGTTGGCGGACAAAAAGCACGAAATTTTCGATGAGGATCTGCAGGCGCTCATCTCTGAGCAGACGTACGAGGCGGCGGCGGAACGAGTCAAACTGATCGCGTTGCACGTCTGCGCTGACACCGGCGAGACTCCCTGCGCCCAGGTAGTGCTTAAAGTGGATGGGGAAGAAAAACGCGGACAAGCGCAAGGCAGCGGGGTGGTGGACGCCAGCCTCAAGGCGATCGAGACTCTGCTCAATACCGGTTCCAACTTGCTTTTGTATTCGGTCAATAGCATCACTACCGGCACCGACGCCCAAGGGGAGGTGACGGTGCGATTGGAGAAGTCGGGCCGAATCGTCAATGGCCAAGGGGCCGATACCGACATCGTCATTGCCTCGGCTAAGGCCTATCTGAATGCCGTCAACAAGCTGTTAAGCCCGACCTCACGCCGCCATCCCCAGGCCGCCGACGTTTGATAAGGTGAGCCAGAGAAGGCTTCTTTATCTCCGTCAGATGGGGATTTCAGTATGGGTCAGGAGATACCGCGATTTTGGAGTTGAGAATCCAGTCCTCTCTTCAGGTTCCAGACTTTCGGAGGACTTAAGCCTCGCTGCTGAGGAATGGGAGCGCCTGCGCCAGGAGGTGGCCGCGTGTACAGCTTGCCCCTTACACAGGACCAGAACTCATGCGGTATTTGGGGTAGGCAACCAGCGTGCGGATTGGATGCTGATTGGGGAAGCCCCAGGCGAGCAGGAAGACTTGAAAGGTGAACCTTTTGTCGGCCCTGCTGGTCAACTGCTGAATGAGATGCTCAAGGCATTGCGTTTGCAGCGAGAGGAGGTATACATCACCAATATTTTGAAAAGCAGGCCGCCAGGCAACCGCGATCCTAAGCCGGAGGAAGTGTTGGCGTGCGAACCGTATCTCAAGCGCCAGATCGCCTTAGTTGCACCCAAAGTCATCCTAGCCATAGGCCGAATCGCAGCGCAGAGCTTGCTCAAAACCGAGGCTCCTTTGTCTCGGCTAAGGGGAAAAGTGCACCGCTATGCGGCCACCCCGGTAGTAGTGGTTTACCATCCGGCTTATTTACTGCGTAGTCCGGCAGCTAAACGCCAGGCATGGGAGGACTTAAAGCTTGCTTTTCGCGTCTATTCTCAAGTATCGCAAGGAAACCCATGGACAAACTGACGAGCATGAAGGTCTTCGCCAAAGTGGCTCAAAGCGGTAGCTACGCCGCCGCGGCCAAGGAACTAGGCATTTCCCGGGCGATGGCGACTAAGCACGTCATGCATCTGGAGAATACTTTGGGGGTACGCCTGCTCAACCGTACCACCCGCCGCATTAGCCTAACCGAAGCGGGGGCGGCCTACCTAGATCGCTGCCAACAGATCGTCGAAGATATCGAGGAAACCGAACTGGCGGTGACCCGTCTCCACAGTGAGCCACAAGGCTTGCTTCGGATTTCCGCCCCCCCGTTTTTCGGAACTTTCCACCTAGCCCCTACGATTGCAGCCTATCTTAAGCAGTATCCCAAGGTGCGCATCGATTTGGTCATCCGCGGGGGAGCGGTAGACATGGTAGCTGAAGGCTTAGATTTGGCCATTCGTCTCGGAGAGCTTCCCGACTCCAGTTTGGTCGCGCGCAAGTTGGCCAGCTCACCTCGTGTCGTGTGCGGCGCCGCCAGCTATTTCGAAAAGTACGGGCGGCCTAAGGTACCGCAGGACCTGCGCCAGCACAATTGCCTAATCAACATGGGCTTTGAGCCACACGATGTATGGAAATTCAATGGGCCGGACGGAGAACAAATTACGGTCCGGGTTTCGGGGACGCTTAGGGCCAACACCGCTGACCCCTTGCGCCTGGCCGCTATCCACGGGGCAGGACTAGTGGTGTTGCCGACCTACATTGCCGGTCAAGACTTAAGCAAGGGGCGTTTGATTGCCGTGCTGCAGGAGTACGAGCTGCCTTCTATGGACATCTACGCCGTTTATCCTCATCGCCGCCATTTGTCGGCGAAAGTACGAACGTTTTTGGATTTTCTGGCCGAACGCTTGTACCCTATTCCCTATTGGGAAAAGTGGCGCGGGGACTGAATTCGTGGAGCGCAGAAGCTTTCACCGCGTCGGGGTGAGCCTTCCTGGGCTGGCTACCTTGGATAGCGGGAGTCGGGTGCCGGTGACGATTTTGGACCTGTCCGATGGAGGGGCCCAGATCGAATGCGACGCGTTCAGCAGCGCTATTTTGGCCCCGGCGATGAGCTGTTTGGATGAAAGCGGCAGAGTGCTGGAATTGGACTTGGACTGTTATCTAGACGATACGCCGGTGCGCGTTCGTTGTCGTTTGGTTTTCGTGCGTCGCCTGTCCCACGATACCTACCGCATTGGTCTGCGTTACGCTGATCCTTTGCAGCCGGAACTGGTTGTGCTTAAGCGGTATCTGCACAAGCTCTAAGCGATCGCCTGCTCTAGTGCCTGGGCTAAGGCTTTTTGACTTTCCTGGCTAACCAGAGGTTGGCCTTGGTGGTCGGTAAGGAGAAAGATGTCCTCGGCCCGGTTTCCCAAGGTGGCAATCCTGGCCTCGTGCAGGCGTAGCTTAAAGCGCTCGAAGACTGCTCCCACTTTGGCCAACAGGCCAGGACGGTCGGCCGCGATGAGCTCAAGCATGGTCCAGCCGTGCTTGGAGTCTGGGTAGAAATGAACCTGGGTTGGAATGGAGAAGTGCTTAAGGCGCCGGCTTGGACGCTTTTCTGTTGCTGGATCTGCCAACTTAGGGTCTTTCAGGCAGCGCTTCAAACGGGCTACGATTTGCTGCTCGCGAGCCAGGTCGAGAATAGGCTGGCCGTCGCGCTCTAGGACCAGGAAGCTGTCCACTACATACCCGTTTCGGGTTGTTTCGAGACGCGCTTGAAGGACCGTCAATTCCAATTGGTCGAGGAGGGCAGCCACGAGGGCAAAGATGCCGTCGCGATCACGCATATAAATGAAAACCTCAGCGCTGCCGCGTGGGTTCTGTGGCCGGAGAAGTACTAGGGGCAAGGCGCTCTCTGGGGTTTCAGCGATGGCTAAAGTTTGCCAGGCGCATTCCTCTGGCCGGCAGCGCAGAAAGTAATCCTCGCTCAAGTGGTTAAAGACGCGCTCTATGTTTGCCTCGTTTAGCCCTAAGCGCACAAGCAGCGACCAAGCGTCCCGTTTGGCCTCAGTAACGCGCGCGGTGACATCCAATTCTTCTAGGCCATACCGCAGCTGATCGCGGGTGGCCAGATAAAGTTCGCGCAACAGGGAGTCGCGCCAGGCGTTCCAGAGTGTGGGGTTGGTGCCGCGAATGTCGGCAACGGTTAGAAGATACAGGTGGTTGAGCCGTTCCTCGCTGCCGACTTGGTAGGCGAATTCACGCACTACTTCTGGATCGCCGATGTCTTTGCGTTGGGCGGTTAGGGACATAAGCAAGTGGTGGCGCACCAGCCAGCACACCAGGCGCGTATCGTGCTCCGGTAGGCCGTGGCGCTGACAAAAGCTGCGCACCAATTGTTCGCCGAGCACGCTGTGGTCGCCGCCTCGTCCTTTGCCTATGTCGTGGTAAAGACCGGCGATGTAAAGGAGCTCCGGTTTGGCAATTAAAGGGAAAACGTCGCTGGCTAGGGGGAGTTCGTGGCGAAATTCGGGTAGCCCCAAGCGGCGCAGATTGCGGACTACGAATAGCACGTGCTCGTCTACGGTGTAGGCGTGGAACAGGTCGTATTGCATTTGGCCGACGATATGGGCAAATTCCGGCAAATAGGCGGCCAGGACTCCGTAGCGATGCATACGGCGCAACTGGTGGGTGACACCCGTGGGTCCGCGTAAAATTTCCATGAACAGGCGGCAGGCGCGGGGGTCGTCGCGAAAGCATTGATCTATGCGGTGCAGGTTTTGGCGGATGGCACGGATGGTGTGAGCGCGCAGTCCTCTCAGTTCGGGATGGCGGTTGAGGTGCAAGAAGACCTCTAGCAACCCTAGAGGATAGTCGGCAAATACGTTCGGATGACGGATCTCCAGAAGGCGATTGACGATCTGGAAATGGGCATCTAGGACCTCAGGCTCGGTGTTAAAATCCGGACCTAAGGTTTCTTCCAAGAGTTGAAGCAGCATTTCCGCAAGCTGCTGTACGCTTTGCGCTGCGCGAAAGTAGTCCTGCATGAAGGCTTCCACCGGTGCATTGCCCTCGCCTTGATAGCCTAACCACTCGGCCAAGTTGCGTTGATAGTCGAACAAAATTCGATCTTCTGCGCGTCCGGCCAAAAGGTGCAAGGCGAAGCGGATCCGCCACAAGGTATCGCGCGCTTGCTCCAGTTCAGCGTACTCGTCTTCGGTCAGATAACCCTGCTCCACCAATTCGTGTAAGGTGGAGGCTAAAAAGTGGCGCTTGACCACCCAGGCGATGGTTTGGATGTCCCTCAGGCCTCCCGGCCCTTCTTTGAGGTTGGGCTCGAGTTTGTAGGCGGTATCGTGATACTTGGCATAGCGCGCGGCTTGCTCCTTAAGTTTGGCCTGGAAAAAAGCAGGCGATGGCCAAATCCGATCGGGTCCAAGGCGGACTTGCATGGCTTCAAACAAGGCCTTGTTTCCACACAGCCAGCGCGCATCCATCAGATTGGTGAGCACGGTCTGATCCTTGACGGCCTCTTCCTCGCATTGGGCTACGGTACGGCAGCTCAAGCCTGGCTTAAGGCCTATGTCCCAGAGGAAAGTGAACAGGGCGCCAAGACCGGCCTCCAGTTCGGGTGGAACTTCTTCCGGCATCAGCACCAAGAGATCGATGTCCGATTGCGGGTGGAGTTCCCGCCGGCCATAACCGCCCACTGCTACTAAGCTGGCGTGGTCTGATTTCTCCCCTAGGAAGCGGCGAAAGCTGCCAGCCAAGAGCGCGTCCATAAATGCGGCTCTAGCGTGCAACAGGTCTGGCACGGGCGTGCCGCTCAGGAAGCGTCGCTTAAGTTCGGCGCCAAATGCTTGCAAAGCCTCTTTCGAAGGGTAAACGGGGGGCAAAAGTGTTTAATCCGATTCGATAGTGTGGGGAAAATCTTCTTCTGTCCGCAGCGTCAGGATTTCAACGCCGTCTTCGGTGACAGCTAAAGTGTGTTCCCATTGCGCTGACAGGCTATGGTCTTTGGTCACTACGGTCCAGCCGTCGGGCAACAATTTGACGTGGCGCTTGCCAGCATTGACCATAGGTTCGATAGTAAAGGTCATGCCTGGTTCCAAAATGATGCCGGTGTTGGGTTGGCCATAATGAAGCACCTGCGGTTCTTCATGGAACGCGCGGCCTATGCCGTGACCGCAGAATTCGCGCACTACCGAAAATCCATGCGCTTCTACGTACTGTTGAATCGCTTGCCCAACCGCGCCTAAATCGATACCCGGTCGGACTTGGCGGATACCTATATACAGGGCCTCTTGCGCCACTTTGACTAGGCGTTTAGCCAAGATCGAAGGTTCACCGATGAAGAACATCTTACTGGTGTCGCCGTGAAAGCCATCCTTGATCACAGTGACGTCGATATTAACGATATCGCCGGGCTTAAGCCTGCGGTTTCCTGGGATGCCATGGCAAACCTGATGGTTGACCGAAGTGCAGATCGATTTGGGAAAGCCTCTATAATGCAGGGGAGCCGGAATCGCCTTCTGAACGTTAACGATGTAATCGTGGCAGATGCGATCTAATTCTTCAGTGGTGATCCCAGCTTGAACGTAAGGGGTAAGCATCTCCAAAACTTCCGCCGCCAACCGTCCGGCAATGCGCATTTTTTCCAATTCTTCCCTGGTTTTCAAAGGGATGCCGTGACGCGTGCGACGTTGGTATTCCTGCCTCATACGATTTAGGCCATTGTCTGACGATGGCGGATTGTGGTATAAGAGAACGCTATTTTAACAGTAATCCACACACCTATCGACACGCCCTCTGGGGTGCTTGTTCCTTAAGTTAAAGGCAGGTCTTGAGGGTGGGATGGGTGGAGGCGCAACCCCTAAAACTGTAAGGAGCAATTCTAATGGCAGATGTTTCCATGCGCGAGCTGTTGGAAGCGGGCGTGCACTTCGGTCATCAGACCCGTTACTGGAACCCTAAAATGGCCTCTTTTATTTATGGGGTTCGAAGCGGCATCCACATTCTCAATCTCGAAAAGACCTTGCCGTATTTGCGCGAGGCTTTGCATTTCTTAGAGCAGAGCGCCGCTAATCGAGGAGTGGTTCTGTTTGTAGGAACCAAGAAAACGGCTCAAAAAGCAGTTCAAGAAGAGGCAGTCCGCTGTGGCATGCCCTATGTCAATTATCGCTGGCTGGGTGGTACTCTGACCAACTTTAAGACCATCCGTCAATCGGTGAAACGCCTCAAGGAATTGGAGGCGATGCGCGACGATGGAACGCTTCAGCGTTTTAGCAAGCGCGAAGCGCTTGAATTGATGCGCAAGTTGGAGAAGCTCCAGCGCAGCTTAGGCGGTATCAAAGACATGGAGGACCTGCCCGATGTGTTGTTCGTCTTGGATGTGGGGCAGGAGGCGATCGCGGTTAAAGAAGCGCAGAAATTGGGCATTCCCATCGTCGGCGTGGTCGATACCAACAATAGCCCAGACGGGATCGACTACATCATTCCTGGCAACGACGATTCTATCCGTGCTATTCAGCTCTATTGTCGGGCAGCCGCCACGGCTATCCTAGAGGGTAAAGCTAGCCGGGCGGAAGAGTTGATAACCGCGGTGGATGAATTCGTAGAGGCGCCGGAAGAGCCGGCTGAGGTCAAAGCGACTTCTGAACTGGAGTAAGTTGAGCTAGCAACTTCTAAACGGGATAAAACATGACACAGATAACTGCGGCATTGGTTAAAGAATTGCGCGAGCGCACCGGCTCCGGCATGATGGAATGCAAAAAAGCCTTAGCCGAGGCGGGCGGTGACCTCGAAGCGGCGGTCGAGATCCTGCGCAAAGCTGGGTTGGCAAAGGCCGATAAGAAGTCCGGGCGCACTGCAGCTGAAGGTCGGATTGCCCTTAAGATGACGGAGGATGGGCGGCAGGCAGTAATTTTAGAGGTCAACAGCGAAACCGATTTTGTAGCTAAAAACGAGGATTTTTTAAAATTCGTGGAGCAGGTGGCTGAGGCTGCGTTAGCAACCCGCGCTGCGACAGTGGAGGAGCTGCTGGCCTCTTCCATCGGAGCCGATGGCCGTACGATCGAGGAAGTACGGCGTGAATTGGTGGCTAAGCTGGGCGAGAACATCCATGTGCGCCGCTTGCTGCGGATGGAAACCGAAAACGGAAGGCTTGCCTCTTATCTTCATGGGAGCCGCATCGGAGTGATCGTTGAGGTGGTCGGGGGCAGCGCTGAACTGGCTAGAGACATCGCCATGCACATCGCCGCGAGCCGACCCTTGTGGGTGCGGGCAGAGGATGTCCCTCCAGCGATCCTGGCCAAAGAGAGAGAGATTTTGACCGCCCAGGCGGCTTCAAGCGGCAAACCCCAGGACGTGGTTGCTAAGATGGTAGAAGGGAAGCTCCGCAAGTACCTGGAAGAAGTCACCCTCGTGGGGCAGCCGTTTGTCAAAGACCCGGAGCAAAGCGTCGCTGAGTTGCTGCAGAAAAACGGTGCCAGCGTGGTCCGTTTCGTCCGCTTCGAAGTGGGCGAGGGGATTGAGAAAGCCCAAACCGATTTTGCTGCCGAAGTCCTCGCTCAGGTGCGCGGCGATTGAAATGGTGGCTCCGCGCTACAGACGTATCCTGCTCAAGCTCAGCGGCGAGGCGCTGATGGGCCGACGTGAGTTCGGCCTGGACGCCGAACCCATCCGGCGCTTAGCGGCTGAAATCGTGGAGCTTTGTCGCATCGGTGTGGAAGTAGGGTTGGTCATCGGCGGTGGCAACATCGTCCGTGGGGCGGAGAAAGCAGCCGAAGGGCTGGACCGCGTTACCAGCGATTCCATGGGGATGCCCGCGACCGTCATCAACGCCTTGGCCATGCAAGACGCCATTGAGCACCTGGGCCAGCCGGTGCGGGTGATGTCGGCGCTTAAGATCAACCAAGTGTGTGAGGATTACATCCGGCGCCGGGCCATCCGCCATCTGGAAAAGGGGCGGGTGGTGATCTTCGCGGCCGGTCTAGGCAATCCCTTCTTTACTACCGATTCGGCGGCCAGCCTGAGGGCAATTGAAATCAACGCCGATCTCTTGATTAAGGCCACTAAGGTGGATGGGGTCTACACTGCTGATCCGTTCAAGGATCCCAACGCCGAGCGCATTCCCTATATGACTTACGACGAAGCCCTAAAGCTTAGGCTGGCAGTGATGGATACCACTGCGCTCGTCCTGTGCCGTGATCACAATATCCCCTTGCGGGTTATGAACGTGTTCGAGCCAGGGGCCGTCGTGCACCTGGTTCAGGGTGAGGAAATTGGTTCTCTTATCGCTCCTGATCTAGGTTATTGGCAAACATGATCGACAACATATATACCACCACGCAGGCCAAAATGGAGAAGACCCTGCAAGCGGTCAAGCAAGAGCTCGCTAAAATCCGCACCGGGCGCGCTCATCCTAGTTTACTGGATCACATTAAGGTGCCTTATTACGGTAGCGAAGTGCCCATGAGTCAGGTAGCTAGTATAGGCGTGGAAGATGCCCGCACCCTGACTATCACCCCGTGGGAGAGGAATATGGTGGTGGTAGTCGAGAAGGCGATTCGCGAATCGGATCTAGGGATTAACCCGCAAACCGCCGGCAGCGTGATCCGAGTACCATTGCCTCCCCTGACTGAGGAACGGCGTCGGGAGTTGATCAAAGTCGTGCGCCATGAAGCCGAGCAAGGGCGAGTTGCGATTCGCAACTTGCGCCGCGAGGCCAATGCCGAGCTCAAAGAGGCATTAAAGGAAAAGCGTATAGCCGAAGACGAGGAGCGCAGGGCCCAGGATCGGATCCAGCAACTGACTGATCAATACATCAAAAAGATCGATCAGTTGCTGGCGGAAAAAGAAAAGGACCTGTTGGCTCTGTAAGACTATGAACGATCCACACGCTCATACTCTGCTTCCCCGCCATGTTGCCATCATTATGGACGGTAACGGCCGCTGGGCTAAGCTGCGCAAACTTCCTCGCACGGCGGGCCACCAAGCGGGCGTCACCGCCGTGCGCAAGACTGTGGAGCACTGCTTGCGACGCGGCATCGAGGTGCTAACTTTGTTTGCGTTCAGCAGCGAGAACTGGCGCCGCCCGCCTGAGGAGGTTTCAGTTCTAATGCGGCTGTTTCAATTGACTTTGGAGCGCGAGGCGCAGAAGTTACACGAAAACGACATTCGCCTTCAAGTGATTGGCGATTTGACTGCTTTTCCTGGAGACCTTCAGCGGTGCATCTCAGAGGTACAGCACCTCACTCAAGCCAATCGCAGGATGACTTTGGCGGTGGCTGCTAATTACGGTGGTCGTTGGGACATCGTTCAAGCCGCCAAGGCTTTGGCGCGCCAAGTCGAGCGCGGCACGCTGACAAGCGAGGAAATCGATGAATCCTTATTTGCCTCTCATCTGTCGCTTGCTGATCTACCAGAGCCGGATTTGTTCATCCGCACCGGTGGCGAGCTGCGTATCAGTAATTTTCTGCTATGGCAGTTAGCCTATACCGAGTTTTATTTTTCTGACGTGCTGTGGCCCGATTTCGATGAGGCCGAACTCGATCGCGCTTTGGCTGAATATGCGCGCAGGGAGCGGCGTTTCGGACATACGAGCGAGCAGTTGGAGATAAAGCTGGCCTCTTCCGCCTGAAATCTATCACGTGAACATCTGTTGTTATGGCTGAAATTTCCTCTTCTCCTCCTCGCCTGTGGGACAGGGCGTTGGTTTTGCGGCTCGCCACGGCGGCAGTTTTGCTGCCAGTGGCGGTATATGCGGTGTATGCCTTGTCAGTGAAGGGCTTTCTCATCGCTTGGGGGGCGGTGATCCTGCTGGCGGCCTGGGAATGGAGCGCGTTGGCAGGGCTCCAAAGCCTAGGTGGGCGCATCGGGTTTGTCTTGGCTTTGCTTGCCGCTCAGTTTCTGGCCTGGTATTGGCCTAAGCTCGTCCATTATCTAGTGGATTTGACGCATTTTGAAGAGTTGTCTGTACTGGTGATGTGGGGTCTAGATTACGTTGTTTTCCCAGCCGTGCTGGCTTGGTTGGGATTGGGTTTGGCCTTACGCACCTGGCCCGATAAGCTGGCCGCCCGACCCTGGTCCAAAACGGCCAAAATCCTGGTGGCATGGTTGGTTCTGTTTTCTGCCTGGCTGATGATGGTGAGGCTACGGGCCAACTTTGGCCACGCTTCCGTCCTTTACCTTCTGTTTCTGATTTGGATTGCTGATACCAGCGCTTTCTTCGCCGGCAAGAAATGGGGTCGTACCAAGTTGGCACCGGCCATCAGTCCGGGCAAAACTTTAGAAGGAGTTTATGGGGCGATGCTGGCCTGCGGGTTGTATACCGCTTCGATTGGATACTTCGTCGAGCTTAGCCCTAAGTTGATTTTGGATTTCGTGATTTTGGCTCTGATAGCGGTGTTGGTGTCGATCTGCGGCGATCTGTTAGTGAGCCTGTACAAGCGGTGGGCTGGCGTCAAGGACTCGGGAAAACTGCTGCCCGGTCACGGCGGGATCCTCGACCGGATTGATAGCCTGTTGGCTGCGTGTGTGGTTTTGTATGCCGGATTCTTGGGACGGGAGATGTTTTGGTGAAGGGTTTGTGCATCTTAGGGGCTACCGGCTCCATTGGGGCAAATACCCTAGACGTGGTGGCCCGCCATCCGGATAAGTTCCGAGTTGTCGCTTTAACCGGCAACTGCCGCACTCAAACCCTGTTGCAGCAATGTCTGGCTCATCGCCCGGATTACGCTGTGTTGGTTGAGCCAAAAGCCGCGCAAGAGCTCAGCCGTCAACTCAAGGCCGCAGGTCTTGCTACAGAGGTACTGGTTGGTCCACAGGCATTAGCTGAGGTGGCGGTTCTGCCTGAGGTGGATTGCGTTATGGCGGCTATCGTCGGCGCGGCTGGCCTCCTTCCCACTTTAGCTGCGGCGCGGGCGGGCAAGCGGATCCTGCTCGCCAACAAAGAGGCGTTGGTGATCTCAGGGCCAATCTTCATGGACAGCCTGCGCGCATCCAACGCTGAGCTTCTGCCCATAGACAGCGAGCACAATGCCATTTTTCAATGTCTGCCTGCGAATTTTAGGGCAGGAACCAAGGCGTCTTCGGTGCGCCGAATTCTCTTGACCGCCTCCGGCGGTCCCTTTCTCACTACTCCTCTTGAGCGTTTGACCGAGGTAACACCGGAACAGGCTGTTGCCCATCCGCGCTGGGAGATGGGCAAAAAAATTTCGGTGGACTCGGCCACTATGATGAACAAGGGACTGGAGGTGATTGAGGCTAGCCTGTTGTTTTCATTACCACCTGAACAAATCCAGGTCGTTATCCACCCCCAGAGCGTCATCCACTCGCTGGTGGACTATGTGGACGGTTCGGTGCTGGCCCAGTTGGGTAACCCCGACATGCGTATCCCTATTGCCTACGGGCTGGCTTGGCCGGAGCGGATCGAATCGGGGGCCTCAGCTCTGGATCTGTTTGAAGTAGCGTGCTTGGATTTTCAACCTCCTGACTTTGAGCGCTTTCCCTGTCTTAAATTGGCGTTTGAAGCAGCTCGCCTTGGCGGAACTGCGCCGGTGGTTCTCAATGCGGCTAACGAAGTGGCGGTGGCGGCTTTCCTCGAACGCCGCATTCCTTTTACTGCGATCGCCGAGCTGATAGAGCGGACCTTAAATGCGTTTCCTGTATCCCAGGTGACCGATTTAGACTCCGTGCTGGCCGCCGACTCCGAGGCGCGACGGCTTGCCTCCGAGTTGGCTTTAAACTTTGGGTAAAGAACGTGGGTACCTTGGTCTATAACGTGTTTTTCTTCATCGTGGCCGTAGGAATCTTGATCGTCTTCCACGAATTCGGCCACTTTTGGGCCGCCCGCCGGCTAGGGGTCAAGGTATTGCGCTTCTCGGTAGGGTTTGGTGCTCCTCTATGGCGTTATCAGAGATCCCCTCAGGATACCGAGTTCGTGGTCGGGGCCTTGCCGCTTGGCGGTTACGTCAAGATGGTGGACGAGCGGGAGGGGCAGGTGCTTGCGCAGGACTTACCTTACGCTTTTAACCGCCAACCGCTCTTAAGCCGAGTCTCGATCGTCGCGGCCGGCCCCGGGTTTAACTTTTTACTGGCTATTTTGTTGTACTGGGTCGTGCTCGTCAGCGGTGAGACCGGGCTTAGACCGATCGTAGGCCAAATAGAGCCCGGGACTTTGGCGCAGGCCGCCGGTTTCCAGCAAGGCGATGAGATTCTTGCGATCGAGGGCGAGAAAACCCCGACCTGGAATCAGGTCTTCAGCCTTCTGTTTTCTGGGGTCATAGAACGTCCAAAAATCGAGATCGAGGTAGTGACTTCCTCGAGGGAAAAGCAAGTTAGGGTATTGGAGATTCCAAGGGAACTGGCCGAAAATCCAAATCTTTTAGGGCAGAAATTGGGGCTTAAGCCCTTCGAGCCGCCTGTGCCAGCGGTCATCGACCGGATCGAACCAGCCAGTCCGGCCGAGTCGGCTGGACTGCGTCCGGGGGACAAAATCGTTGCAGTTAATGGAGTTCCGATTCAAGAGTGGCGGCAAGTGGTGGAGATCGTTCGCGCCCACCCCGGCCAGGTGCTTAAACTTGCGGTTGAAAGACAGGGTCACGTTCAGGAAATCGTTTTGATTCCAGCCCAGGTTCTGAGTCGCGAGGGTCGACCCCAGGGCAAAATCGGAGCAGGAGTGAAAGTCCCCCCAGGGCTGTATGAGCCGTATATGGTCACGTACCGCTTGGGACCCATCGCTGCCTTAATGAGCGCGGTGGATAAGACTTTTGAGTTTTCGTGGATGACTTTAAAAATGCTAGGCCGGATGCTGATCGGTGAGGCGAGTATTCAGAACCTGTCCGGCCCGATCAGCATTGCCCAATATGCTGGTCAATCGGCAGCTTTGGGGATGAGTTACTTTTTGAAATTCCTAGCTGTTATCAGTATTAGCCTGGGGGTTGTCAACCTGCTTCCGGTTCCCGTCCTGGACGGTGGGCACCTGATGTTCTACCTGGTGGAAGCCGTGCGGGGGAAACCCCTCTCGGACGAGGCCATCGCTCGTTTCCAGCAGATCGGCATGGCGATCCTCATCGCCTTGATGGCATTGGCTATTTTTCTGGATATTCAACGCTTGCTCAAATAGAGGTCGTCTGTGTTTAAAGCTATCTGCCCCATTTTGTTGGCCTTGCCGTTGAGCTTAGCAGCCAAGCCCGACGTGCGCCAAAATTTGCAACGGCATTGGCCTGAGGCGCGTATCGATGCTGTCCGTCCAGCCGAAATTCCAGGGCTGTATGAGGTCATCATTGGCCCGCGCCTGTATTACGTCTCTCCAGACGGTCGCTATCTGATCGACGGCCATCTGATCGATTTGCAAGATCGGCAAGATCTTACCGAGGTCAAACAGGCTAAGGCCAGACGTGCCGCTCTGGATAAGCTCGGCGAGGATTTGACTATCGTTTTTGCCCCAGACAAGCCCAAGGCGACCGTCACGGTGTTCACCGACATCGATTGCGGCTATTGCCGACGATTCCATGCGCAGATAAACGAGTATTTAAGCCGCGGGATCAAGGTGCGCTACCTGTTTTTCCCGCGCGCCGGCAAGGATTCCGAGTCTTACCACAAGGCGGTGGCGGTCTGGTGCGCTAAGGACAAAAACGCCGCTTTAACCGAAGCCAAACAGGGCAAATTTATAGAAATGCGCTCCTGTGACCATCCGGTGGATCGTCACATGGCGTTGGCCGAGGAGTTTGGCGTCCAAGGCACGCCCACCATTATCACTGACCGCGGTGAAGTCTTGCCAGGATACGTGCCACCAGATCAGCTTGCTCAATATTTGAGCCGAGACCGCAATTAAGCGGCCCGGCGTAAAATGACTTGCTGCCTTCTGGCGATCGATTCCTGCGTGAGGTTGCTCAGAAGCTGCATGACCTCTTGGCTGGCATGTTCCATCTTGCCCATATGCGCTAGGATTGCCTCGATCAGCTCGGGATTGCCCTGCCAGTCCTGACGCGATAAGGCCAAAGCCTGGTGGGCTGCGCCGTGGACTTGGGCGTGTGGAGGCTCTAGCCGCCGGTAACTCGGCAGATCGGCAAAGCGCTCCTTGCCCACCCCCTCGTAGTACCACTTACCCAGCCGGCAAGAATGATGGTTGACGGATATGGCTTTGGCTTCGGCCTCCCTCTTGTAATCCGCCACCGCCAGGTAGGCGTTCTGCTTAAAGATGATGTGGTCGATCTTGACCAAAGTCGAAAACGAGGTTTCCTGAGCATCGGTGGCGCTGAATTTGGTTTTATTGGCGGCTTCCTCGAACTCGCCAAAGCGGGCGCTGAAGGTTTCAACAATAGGCTGCATTTTATTGGCCAGCTCGACCGAGGCTTGCGCCTCTTGGGAAATGGCCGTTACGCTGTCGCCGAACCCTTTGAGAATCCTCGAAATTTCTACCGCCGCTTCTTTAGTGCGGTTGGACAGAGCCTTGACCTCATCCGCGACCACCGCAAACCCCCTTCCGTATTCGCCAGCCCGTGCGGCTTCGATCGAAGCGTTGAGGGCCAATAAACCGGTCTGGTCGGCAATGTCGGTGATGATCGACAGGGCTTTGATCACTTGTTTGCTGGTATCGCTTAGTTCAGCAATGATTTGAGCGGCGCTTGCTACTTTGGTGGCAATTGCCTCCACGGCCTGATGCACCTCATCCACCCCTCGTTTGCTCGAGCTAGCTGCGTGGGCGTTGGCCTCGGCGATGGCGGCAACCTCGGCCAAAGTCTGGGTGATGGTTTGCATGTCCTGTTGGCACAGCTTAAGGTTGGCGATGAGATTACCGCTGTTGAGCTGATGCAGGCCAGAGGCGAGCTGAATGGTTAAGTGCTGTTTGTGGTTGGCCTGCATCTCCTTCAGGGCGCAGTTGACAAACCCCATCCCCGTTCTAAGCTGTCCTGGAAGTCCTTGTTCTAAGGCGGGACGGCTAAAGTCGTGGCGGCTAGCACGGCTGAAGACCGAGTTGAGCTCACGAAAATACGCTTCGCAAACATCCAATAACTCGTTCAGTTCCCAGGCGATTTTACCTACCTCCCCTAAGGCGTAGACTTGGGTGACCCGATGGTGAAGTTCGCCTTGACGGCATTTTTGCAAGACCTGATAGATCCGCTCGAGTGCGTTTAGGTAAGGGCGCATCTGGCGGTGAGCCAACCACGCCAGGGGCGACATCGTCGCTGGCAAAAGCAAAAAATCCAAGTGGAAGCCAAAACGCCAAGTCTGCCAAAGCGCAAGCCCGATCGACCAGGCAGCGATGAGGCTTGTGGCGTAATGAACTTTAGTGCGCAGCAGAGGTTGTCCGGGATAACGATCAGGATGGGTATTCATGCGCGGGCTCCGTATAGGTCCAAAACCAGCTGTTCGTAGGTGATGCCTTTGTTTTTGAGGAAATCTTGAAGATATGCTACCGACTGCTGGATGCCTTGTTTGACCGAGCCGGCTTTTTGCTCTATCGCCAGCATCTCGCGGTAGATTGGCTCAATAGCGCGGATAGCATGGGTTGGCGCCTGGCGCCTGACTGAATAGTAGCCGGCGATGTGGCCGCGGTTGTCTAAATCTGGAGTAACGTTGGCAAATACCCAGTAGAAGCTGCCGTCTTTGGTCAGGTTTTTAACGAAGGCGAAAAATTCTTGCTTTTTTTGGATCGTGTCCCACAGCAGCCAAAAAGCTCCATGCGGCATGTCCGGATGGCGGATGATATTGTGCTGGGTTCCTAGCAACTCTCTCTCTGTGTATCCGCAGATTTCCATAAAGATGCGGTTAGCGTAAGTGATTTTGCCCGTGGTATCGGTTTTGGAGACGATGAAATCGTTCTCTCCCAGTCTTCGCTCTTGATTTTTCGGCACAGGACGTTGGCGCATAACGTGTCTTATAAGTTTTGCCCTCAGTTTGAAGCGTAGAACAAAATCGAGGACGCGCAACATTTGCACCTTGTTCTCAAGGAGCTTATGCTTGAAAAATGGTTGTAACACTGCAGTAGGAGAGTCGGCGTATGCGTAAAGAGCTGTTGGTAGGGTTATTTTTGCTAAGCTCAGTTCAGGCAGGGGAGATGTACCCTGCGGCCGATTTTGAGCCCAAGGTGATCTATCGGGCCGAGGAGACGACGGCGGCTCACCCCCTTTATCCTGCCGCCAATGTTGAACCACAGGTTGTTTATCGGGATCCAGTCTTGATTGAGCAAGTTGGGCCACAGCCCGTGTCCCAACCTGAGCCTGGACCGCAAACAGCCCCGCCGTTGGCTCAGGAAGCGCCACCGCCCAAGCCATCAGCGCCGGTGGCTGACGTTTCTCCTCCTTTAAGTGTCATAGGGTTCGTAGCCTTGGTGATCGCTCTGGCTTTTTTTTGGTTTGGCCGCAGGGAGAGAGCCAAATCTGAGGTGAGAGAATCTCCATCTAACCCAGGCCCAGGTGCAGCCGTTATTAGTCACGAAGCGGTAAAGACCGAGGCGCTTCGGGAGGACTTGGAGGAGTTGGCCGCCGAAATCGAACAGACGATCGCAGTCACCAACCGCCAACGCGCCGGTAAAACGCGCCGCACCCGGAGGCGCTAGTTGAGGAGGGCTTTGAGATCGTAGAGCAACATCAACGCTTGGCGGGGGGTAAGTTCGTCGGGATCGACAGCCTTGAGCTTGAATTCAAGCTGGCTGTTTTTCTGCTGGCTGGCGAACAAGTCCAATTGGGGGGCAAAAGGCGGGTGCGGAGAGCCACTTCCGCTCTCCATTTCTTCTAGCTTTTTCCGAGCGCGATCTATCACCTCCCTGGGCACTCCCGCTAAAGCTGCTACTTTGAGGCCGTAACTTTGGCTAGCTGGACCGTCGCGCACGGCGTGTAGGAACACGATTTCATCGCCAAATTCTGCCGCCTCCAAGTGAATGTTGCTTACCCCAGGCAGGGTATCGGCGAGGGCGGTCAGTTCGAAATAGTGGGTAGCAAACAGCGTCAAGGCACGATTTTTAGTTGCCAGGTATTCGGCTACTGCCCAGGCCAGCGACAGTCCATCGAAAGTACCGGGGCCGCGCCCGATCTCATCCACAAGTACCAGGCTTTGATCGGTAGCGTTGTGAAGGATAGCGGCGATCTCAGTCATTTCCACCATGAAAGTCGAGCGGCCGGAAGCTAAATCGTCGGAAGCGCCAATGCGGGTGAAGATGCGGTCGATTGGGCCGATGACCGCCTCCTCGGCTGGCACGAAGCTTCCCAGGTGCGCCATGATCGCAATCAGCGCTGTCTGGCGCATGTACGTACTTTTTCCCCCCATGTTCGGGCCGGTAACGATGAGTAAGCGCCGGTTTGGAGTCAGCTCCAAGTCGTTGGCCACAAAATGCGCCACCTGGCGCTCCACCACTGGGTGGCGGCCTCCTGTGAGGCGCAGGCCTATTTTGTCGCTCAACTTGGGTCGGCGCCAGTTTCCCTTTACAGCGCGTTCGGCTAGGGAGGCGAGCACATCCAACTCAGCGATAGCATCGGCGCGCGCTTGGATGTCCGGCACTTTAGGCGTTAGCTCTTCCAACAGCGCCTCATACAGCGCCTTTTCTAGAGCGATGGCTTTTTCGCGCGCAGCCAAAACTCTCTCTTCAAAGTGTTTGAGCTCAGGAGTTAAGAAGCGCTCGGCGTGTTTGACCGTCTGCCGGCGGATATAATCCGCTGGGACTTGATCGCTTTGGCTGCGCGGGATCTCCAGATAATAGCCGTGGACTTTGTTGTAGCGTAGTCTAAGCGCCGCGATGCCGGTGCGCTCGCGTTCACGCCGTTCAATCTCCAGCAGGTACTCGTCGCTGTGCCGGCTGAGGGCACGAAGCTCATCGAGCTCGCGGTGAAACCCGGGGGCCAAAACGCCGCCGTCGCGCAGCAAGGGAGGAGGGTCAGCGACGATGGCGCGCTCAAGCAGGGTGAGCACCTCCGGCAGGTCGGCCAGAGTGGACCGAATATGTTTGAGTTTGGCGCTGCACGCCCCCTCGAGCAGAAGGCGCAAGTCCGGTAGAACCGTAAGGCTCTGACGGATCAGAACCAAATCGCGCGGGCGGGCAGTTTTCAAGGCGATGCGGGTGGCGGCGCGCCCGATGTCGGAGGTGGCTTTTAAGCGCTCGCGCAGGCCTTCAAATCTCTGGGTCTCGATCAATTCTTCCACCGCGTCCAGGCGCGCTGTGATCTCTGTGCGGTCGCGCAAGGGACAACCTAGCCAACGTTTGAGCAATCGTCCACCGGCGGCGGTCACGGTAGTATCCAGAACGCCGAGCAGGGTGAACTCAGTTCGGCCCGATGGATGGCGATCCAGCTCTAAATTGCGGCGGGTGGCGGCGTCTAGGCTTAGGATGTCGGCCCGAGATTCCACCCTAAGCGCTGTCAGGTGGGGCAGCGCGCGCTTTTGCGTTTCGCGTACGTATTGGAGCAAGCTGCCAGCGGCGGCAACGGCGGCTTCTAAATGCGCACAGCCAAAACCGGCTAGGTCCTGCACCTGAAATTGCTCCTTAAGGCTGCGGCAGGCGCTTTGAAGGTCGAAATGCCACGGGGGGCGATAAGTCAAGCCCACACGTTGGCCCACGCAAGCTGGTGGGTCCCACCCTTCAGGGAGGAGGATTTCCGCAGGATCTAAGCGTTCCAGCTCAGCAGCCAGCTCCGCTTCATCGGCCGCCTCGAGCAGGGCAAAGCGGGCACAGCTCAGCTCTAAATAGGCTAGGCCGAAGCGTCTGTGGTAAGGGGTCAGGGCGAGCAACAAGTTATCGCGCCGCTCTTCGAGCAAAGCTTCGTCGGTGGCGGTGCCGGGGGTGATGACTCGCACCACCTCGCGTTCCATTGGTCCCTTGCCTTTGGCATCGCCAATCTGCTCGCAGATCGCTACTGCCTCTCCGGCTTTGAGCAGTCTGGCTAAGTAATTTTCCAGTGCGTGATAGGGAATCCCAGCCATAGGCACGCGCATCCCCCCCGATTCGCCGCGCGAGGTTAGAGTCAAGTCTAAAAGCCGCGCGGCCTTGATCGCGTCGTCGAAAAACAGCTCGTAGAAATCCCCCATGCGAAACAAAAGCAGGGTATCTTTGTGCTCCGCTTTTAAGCGGAGGTACTGCTGCATCATGGGGGTGTGGCTGTCTAAGGGGCGGTTGGGGGTCACTTATTGGTAAGGGTCGCCGACGAATTGGATCGGTTTGCGCCCGGCCAGGTGATCTGGGGTGATAATGTAAGTTCCACCCAAACTGGTGTTCCAGATCCTTTGCGCGGCCTCTGTGTCGCCGCCGGTGAATACCCAGGTCAGGCCGCCAGTGAGTGCGCCCAGTCCGGCAAACGCCAGTTTAAACGCCCCATAAACTGGGGTAATGAGAAAACACGCCGCTCCGGTAGCCAGGTCATAGCCGGGATCGGTCGACTGGGCATGGGCCAGAGGGAGCCATAGCCCCAGGAGAGCGGCAAACATCAAATTTCGAAAACGCATGGTGCTTCCTTTGTTGTTGGTTGGTCGAAACAGTCCTATAGAGTACCATGTTTGCCTTGAATGCGCGTTTTGCACTTGGGTAAGTACTATCCTCCCTATCGCGGTGGGATAGAGCAGTTTTTAGGGGATTTGCTCCCCGCTTTGCGCGAGGAGGGGGTCGAGCCGGCTGCTCTGGTCCACGCTCACTTCAGACCAGAGAGAGAGATGAGGCCTTTTCCCGTCTGGCGGGTCCCAACCTATGGGCAGTGGCTGTATGCTCCGGTAAGCCCCGCTTTCCCGCTGTGGCTTAAAGAGATGATGAGCACTTTTCGCCCGGACCTGTTGCATCTCCATTTACCCAATGTCTCGGCGTTTTGGGCTTTGGCTGTGCCAGCTGCGCGCCGCTTACCGTGGATCGTCCACTGGCACGCCGATGTGGTTCCCTCTCAGCTTGAACTGCGCCTACGCCTGGGCTATTGGGCTTACCGGCCATTGGAGCAGAAACTGCTGCGCCGGGCGGAAAAGATCATCGTCACCTCATCGCCATACCGAGATTCCAGTGTGGCCTTAAAGCCTTGGCTTGAAAAAACCGAGGTCGTGCCTTTAGGGCTGGATCCGTCCCGCTTATCCGGGCCCGATTTATGCAGCTGCCTTTGGGCCGAAAAGCAGTGGGGGGAAGAAGACAGGCTGCGCCTGTTGTGCATTGGCCGCCTGACCTACTACAAAGGCCATCGGGTATTGTTCCAGGCGCTGTCCCAAATTGAAGGAATTAAGCTGTTGTGCGCTGGAGGGGGAGAGTTGGCCGGCGAGTTGGCCAACCAAATCAGACGGCATGGCCTTGAGGCCAAGGCCGAACTTTTAGGCGAAGTCAGCGATGCTTATCGTAACGCCTTGCTAGCCAGCTGCGATGTCCTGGTTTTGCCCTCGGTAGAGCGCACCGAGGCGTTTGGCCTGGTCCTTTTAGAGGCGATGGCTTACGGAAAACCCGCAATTGCTGCCCGCATTCCAGGCTCGGGCATAGGCTGGGTGGTGAAAGACGGCCAAACCGGCTGGCTGGTACCGCCCCAAGACCCTGGAGCGCTCGCCGAACGGATCGAGTTCGTGCGCCAGCATCCCAAGTTACGGCAACGGGCCGGAGAGTTGGGAAGACAAAGGTTTATCCAGCACTTCCACATCCGGGCGTGCGCCAGGCAAATAGCTAAGCTTTATCAGATTGTCTGCTAAGCTGCCCGCAACTGATCGACTTCTTTGCCATTGAGCAGCGCCGTTGCCTTTGCCCCTATCCGGAGCAAGCAGACTTTGCTCTAAGTCAGCCTGGCCAGATCGTTGTCGAGGATGGGGAGCGCGCTGAACACTGGGATGAACGCTCGGCCCCAGTATTCGGGAAAATACCTAAAAATTTGCTCGCCTGCGACGAATTCAGCAAACGCGTGTAAGTATTCCGGGTGGATAGCGGCTTTGGTCTCGAGCAACATTACATGCTCCGACCAGACGATGAAACGGTCAAGATTGCGCTAGTGGCTAGCTAGGAT
>JAOAHI010000015.1 GCA_026415315.1 Methylohalobius sp. | reverse complement strand
TATAAGAGACAGGACCTATTCATCCTAGGGCAGGCGATGGAAAAATGCAACTGGAAGGAGGAACAATGCCTGACCTTGAAAAGAACCGCTTGATGACCATCGCACGTCAGCTCACAGAAAGCGACGTGGCCGCCCTCGAGCAGGGAAAAGAGGTGTACCTTGGGGGATACGGAGTTGTCTTCCCTCAAGACCTGGCCAAGCTGGATACGGCCTGCCCAGGATGGCGCCGAAGTAAAATCCCTAAAGAAGTCATCAACGGAACCCAGGAGCAATCAACCCAACCCAATTTCAGCATGGAAGACAAGCAAGACAAGCTGCAAGCGGAGATCATTCCCTTTCCTTTGTGGCAGGAAGATCAACGCGGTAGCCCAAGGTGTGTGTTGCGCTCGGCTTTGTTCAGCGTGATTGAAAAAGGCAAGCGCCAGGCCCTAGAACAGGTCGAAATCCCCGCCCCACCAGGAAGCAGAATCTTCTTCACCGGCATTCAGCTCGATCAGTTCGACCTAGATGTGTACTTGCACTGTCTTCATCTGGCCAAACCGGACTTGACGAGGGCTTTTCAGATTTCAGAAAAGGCTTTTCTGAAGGCTATCGGACGGTCTTGCGGGAAAAGCGACCGGATGCGGCTGAGAAAGTCCCTGGACAGGCTCAACGCAGCCGCCGTAAAAATCGAGGTCGATCTGGTTGATAAGGTAATCCGGTACTCCGGCACCCTGATTCAAGAGTACTACCAGCGAGAGGGTACGCGGGGGGCAGTGAACCTTGTAAAGATCAACCCCAAACTGGCTGCCTTGTTCGACCACGGCCTGTGGATCGCTCTAGACTGGGAGACGCGCAAGGCCCTCACAGGCCATCCCCTAGCTCAATGGCTGCACGCCTTCTACAGCACGCATGATGCGCCGTATCCGTACAAGGTAGGCAAGATCAAAGAACTGTGCGGGAGCGAGATCAAGAACCTTTTTCACTTCAGAGCCAAACTGAAAAAAGCCATGCGAGCTGTTTCTAAAGCTACCGGCTGGCAGATGTGGATCGACGAACACGACTGCCTGCGTGTGGAGAAGCCGAAGGATCCGGGGGGTTAGCGGTCGTGGTCAGGGGGGTTAGCGGTCGTGGGGGGTTAGCGGTGATGTTGACCCCCTCCCCAATTTGAAGGCCGAAGATTCTTACGGCGTTCAAGCATAACTTGGATCGCTTCGGTAGGTTCCTGCTTGCGAGCGCCAATGCGGTTCGATCCACAGGCCATCTGGACTGATGGCTTGCACCATCCCGCTGCAAGCGTGTAGCGTGTCCTGCCCCTTCACCTTCCCACCCGCGCTATACGCGGTCGTGGTCAGGGGGGTTAGCGGTCGTGGGGGGTTCACCTACCCCTCTCAAAGCCGCTCCAGTTCTTGCTTCTAGCCTTCCCCCCCCAAGGTAATAGAAATATTTATAGAAATTTTTATAGAAATATTTATAGAAATAGCAGTTAATTTTTTTGAAATTTTTTTTCGCAATTTCTTGCATTCCGTTCCCAACTCTCCTTTTCCCTATTCCTAACTGTCGTAGCTGAACAATGGAAGAAAAATAGCGCCAGAACGCGCTAAAAAGCCCTCAGAGGCGCAAACTTGGGATAGGCAATAGGGTACGGGTAGGGGAAAAATCGCTTCTTGAGGCTTCCTAGGGGCTTTCTTGGGGATTGCACAGGCGCTCGCTCAGATCGTCGGCGCAGTAGGGCGCCTAGGCCAGCGCCCGGAAGATCTCAAGCCGGGATTTGATATACTTGTATTTTTCTAATTTTTGGAGGTCGCTATGTTGGCCATCCGATTGCCCCCCGACATCGAACAACGGCTTACTGCCTTGGCCAAAGCTACCGGTCGCTCCAAGGCGTTCTATGTCCGCCAAGCCCTTCTGGAATATCTAGACGACTTGGAAGACGTGTATCTGGCCGAACGCGAATTGGAGCAAATCCGAGCCGGTTCAAGCCGCACTTATACCCTGGACGAAGTGGAGCGCGAGCTTGGCTTGGCAGATTGAGCTGTCCGAGCTGGCCAGGAAAAACCTGGCGGCGCTCGATAAACCCGTGGCGCGCCGAATCGTTCGCTTTCTGCGCGACCGAATTGCCTCTCTGGAGGATCCACGTGCGATCGGCGAGGCGCTCAAAGGCTCGGCCTTGGGAGAATTCTGGAAATACCGCGTGGGCGATTTCCGCATCATCGCCCACATCGAAGACCAGGCGCTGCGCATCCTAGTAGTGCGCATCGGACATCGTAAGGAGGTGTACCGATAGCAGGATCAATCCCCGCGTGTGCGGGGGAAAGGTGCGGTCGTGACCCATCACGACCGCACGTACACCACAACCACTATAAAGTTAAGCAGAGTGTGATTATGGCTAACGAAAATGATAGCAAAAACCACGATCCACTGGAATGGGTGCGTCGAAAATCGGCTGCGGTGCAGGCCTCGGCAGAGCAGAAGGCGGCAGAGACGCCACGGCAGTTGTTTTTGCCGGGCTTTGACATCGGGGCGTTCCCCAATCGCCTAAACCGATCTAGCCTTTTTGCGCCTATAGCGCGGGGGCGGCGCCGGTTTCACCGGCAGACCGTGATGGTCACGCGCAGCGATTGCGTGCTTGAGTATACCGGGGAACAGCTTGACGAAGCGGATAGCGACTTGGTTATGGCACTGATCGCTTTCGCACAGAAATATCCCCTCGGCACGCCTGTCCCGCTCAATCGTGCCGAGTTGCTGCGCAAGCGTGGCACTGGCAACCACGATTACGAATAGCTGCACCGACGCATGAAGGCCTTAACCGAGGCCACCCTGTTTCTTGAGGCCAAGAAGCCAGACAGCTTGACTCGATACAGCATCGGTAAAACCGTCTCGTTCCGCATCATCTCAGCATTCGTCTATGACGATGAGTCTAAGATGTACAGCTACACCATGGATCCGCGCTGGGTGCGGATGTTCGGCAACCGTGAATACAGCTTGATCGACTGGGACAAGCGAATGCAGATTGGGCGTGGGCGAGACATGGCCAAGACCTTGCAACATCGGTCGGGATAGCGTTCCGCTTCTAGCCACTTTTGCCTAAAGCTTTCAGAGGCGCAAACTTGGGATAGGCTAGGGTATGCGGGTAGGAAAAAAAATCGCTTCTTGAGGCTTCCTAGGGGCTTTTGAAGGGGGGCTTTGAGGTCGACGTGGGGTCGTGACGTCATGAGTCAGTAGCACTCGCCCTTCTCTGGCCGCCCACTCCAATACTGCCGGATCACTTGCCCCAGAGAGACCGACGTCCTGAAGGCGGACGATATCCAAATCCGGCCTTCGACGAAGCAGTGCGCGCACGATGTCGTTGTTGAAATTCTCATCGGCGGCCAGGCAAAGCACGGCTACAGACCCGCTCGGGCCCGCCTGGCCAGTAGACGCTCACGAACCCCAGACGGGTCAAAACGAGCTTCATTTTGCCCGCGAATGCCGCGGGCTTGCTCCTGGCGTTGCCGCAGATAAGCCTCTACCTCGCCACGCTGCCTTAGGTAATAGGCAATGACCGAGTAAATATCGGCCAAATCCAAAGCAGGGTATTGTTGGGCAATCTCCTCCGCGGTAGCTCCGTCCAGAAAAGCGGCTATCACGGTGTCCAACGTCACCCGGGTCTTTCCCACCCGGACAACGCCATCTGCCTCGGTCGTCAGAGGCAATGTCTGGGTCGCAGTCATCGATGTCATCGTGATTACTTAAGTCACTCAAAGCCAAACGCACAATTTATTAATATACCGCATCCATGATCAGTAGGCCAGACTTGTCCCTTAGGTAATCAACGCCTGCCAAAGATCGTGACGGTGGATGCGGGGGCGGGGCGGCTTAATTTGACCACCACGTACAGTCACGATGCGGTGGGCAATCTGGTCCAGGTCGATGGGTCGCGCACCGACGTGGCCGACACCGTTACCTACCAGTACAATAACGAGCGGCGGTGGATCCAACGGACCGATGCTTTAGGCAAGCTCACCTTTAGAGCCTACGACGGCAACGGCAATCTCCTTGCCGATGGGGTGTGGAGTTACAGCTACGATTTAGACAACCGGCTTAAGACGGCGGCCAAAGCCGGTGTATCGGCCAGCCTGGCCTACGACGGGCAGGGGCGGTTGCGGCAGGTGACGGTTGGCAGCGCCACGCGTCAGTTTCTCCACGATGGGCTCGCTTTGATCGCCGAATACGATGGGGCGGGGGCGTTGGTGCGTCGGTACGTACCCGGGCCTGGGGTGGACGAACCGATCGTGCAGTACGCGGGGGGAGTCAAGACCTGGCTGCTGGGGGATCAGTTGGGGTCCATTGTAGCCAGCGCCGACGGCTCCGGCGTCGCCACCGCGATTTACACCTATGGCCCTTTTGGGGAATCCAATCTTCCACTCGGGGTTCGCTTTGGCTACACCGGCCAAGTTTCTTTGGGGCTGTTGGGCGTGTATTCTTACAAAGCTCGCATGTACTCGCCCGCCTTGGGACGCTTCCTGCAACCCGATCCTGTAGGCTATGCCGACGATCTGAACCTGTATGCCTATGTAGGCAACGACCCCATCAACTTCACCGATCCTACGGGGCAGGCCAAGGACTTGATCGGCGGTTTCCTAGGCCATGAGCCGCTGTCGTCGGAGGCTAGCCCGGCCCGTTGGCTAGGCCGAGGCGTGCGCCTTGGGGTAGACTATGGGTTGATCGCGCTGGATGTGGCCAACACCCTCGTCTCGCCCACGCCTGATGTGGGCCTGATCGGGATGGCCGGTATCAGCTCTAGGGCGGTGGGAAGTGGAGCGCGTGTTACTGAACTGCTGCGGCTAGGCGGACGGCTGATCGGAGAGGCGGGAACTCGCAGCTCCATTCGGGTTGTGCGGGGGAGCGCGGCTGAGGCAGAGAGACTGTTTGGGCAGTTGAGTGGTGGCCGGCTGGTCACGCCTCCCGGGTATCCAGGCATTCTTGTCGAATTGCCCGGAGGCGGGTTTGTCGGCTTCCGTCCGATCTCTGCGAGCGGGCCACCGACCATCGATGTGAATATCCCTGGCTTATCGGAAATCACGAAGATCAAGTTCGTGCCTTGAGGCGGGACAAATGGCTATATCGAACGAAGACCGCAACGAAAGCGACGAGGGCCGACGGTTGAGCAGCGAGAGTCTTGCGACTCTTGTCATCGACGCTCTTGTCGACTCAGGCATTGTAAAGAGGGAAGACGCCGAAAGAGCAATTCGTATCGCCACCGAGGAGATAGAAGTACGAAGGATCATGGGCAACTTCTGAAGCGGCTCAAGCTTGCCTGCCTTGCTAGGCTTGATGATACTGGGATGATCGGGAGGCGCCGTAACTCTCCAGCAAAGAAAATCAACTTACCGTGGCACAGCTCGGGTCACCGCTGTTCTTCGCTACCGCTGCACACCACAGGATCCCTTCTGGCAAGAAAACCGGCGCTACAAGTACGAAGACCTCGAACCTTTGGTTCGTGAGCAAGGGTGGCACTGTGTTGGGTTGATTTTTTCAAACCCCATTAAGTCGTAACATGAGCGAAAAAATGCGGACAAGAATTTGATTTGGAATGATTTTTAAAACAGACTCTGTAAGTCAAAGTACCCACCTTTTTGGCCATCGATTCATTAAGATGATGGCATATATCTCAATGGCCTATTCCAGGGGAGATCATGGATATACTCTCGCTTTGGGCAAAAACCTCGCCTGCCCATTGGCCCAGGCCACAACGTCGAGCTCGTAGGAGGCAATGGCAGAGCTTTAGGGGCGTGGCAGGAGTGGATTTTCTCATACCTAAAGCCCATTTGGATCGTCCGGTTTTCAAAGCATCCTTTCAAGTTAGAATATTTTAAACAGCGATCCTGGGGTCAAAACTCAGACGGGAGAGTTCATCGATGAAACTTACAGCAATTATTGAACGCGAAGGTGATGGATATGTATCACTGTGCCCAGAATTAGATATCGCAAGCCAAGGGAACAGTGTTGAGCAGGCCAGAGACAACCTCCGCGAGGCATTGGAACTGTTTTTTGAAACTGCATCGCCCGAGGAGATAAAACAGCGGCTTCACGACGAGATTTTCGTGACCCAACTTGAGGTGGTACTTGGGTAAACTCCGAGTTCTGTCGGGCAGAGAAGTATGCTCGATTTTGGCAACGCATGGCTTCATAGAAATACGTCGCCGTGGTAGCCACATCGTCATGCAGAAAAACCTTCCCCAAGGCACAATAACAATTCCTGTCCCAGACCATGATGAAATCAGAATTGGAACGCTTCGATCCATCGTCCGTCAGTCCGGACTGCCCCGGAGTGAATTTGAAACATAAGCTTGGCACTCCCACGGCTGAAGCGCGAGGGATTTTTGGTTCATCGCCGCCTGCCCACTGTGTGTAGGTCTTACGGCACTTCCCCACGCATTCTGCGTATCTGCCTTACCGCCCCAAAGATGTATCGTATCCCTTCCATGTCGCACGCTCGCGCGCTTAAGACTTGCGTCACCTGCGGCTACCTTACCAACCGGGCAGGCCCAGGAACCTTTGAGGCCCCTCGCCGGCGCAAAGGCTAAGGGAACACCCATACGTAAGCTTCTGCGCACCTTGCGGGGGCATAGATCTTAATAAGTCACGAAGGCGCTATACGGCTAGTCAAAAATTTTGACAATTTTTTGAATTTGACCTGAATTTTTGTTCCCAAACCGACCGATGTTTAGTCTATCGGGCCAAGCGCCTGCCGAAAGCTTTTGTCAGAAAAATTTACACTTTAAAGCTTAATTTTTCGTAAAAAGGAGCAATCCTTCGTGACGTCCTTCCCCGAATGAATTCGGGGGCATCCTCAAGCGGATGCGCGCAATGGTTGCTTGCACTTAGGTTCGTGGACTGTATGCCATCCCGGCTGGAACGACAAGACCACAGGCCGCCCCGCACGGCCACTACTTCCCTTAATGGAAGATACCTGGAATGCGCGCTCGAAGATGTTTAACGCGCCGTTCACGCCCGCCTGGGCTGTCCAACCGCATGGGCAGCGGTACAACCCGCGATGAATCCGGCTTGCCTGCCGCGCTTTCCCGCAGACAGGGCAGGTGCGGGAACTGCCCCGCTCGCCAACGTCATCGCGTACGACGATACCCGCAAGCTCCGCCTTGTACCGAAACCTATGGACGATCTTGCGGTAGGGCCAGTTGTGCAAACGCTGGTTCAGCCGGGCACCGTAGTCGATTGCCTCGCGGATGCCGGTCAGGTCGCCGATGGCGATCTCCTCGACCCCGCGCCGCAGACACTCGCGGACAAAGTGCGCAGTGACCATGTGCAGCAGGTGTTCGACCTGCCGGCGCTCTTTGCGGGCGATCTCTCTGTACCGTCAGGACATGCAGGGGTTCTCCGATGAGGGCGGCTTTACCTTCGCCCGCACCTTCTGCCAGTACCGCCGAACCGCCTTAATGAGGCGGCCCGAGTACAGGAGCGCCGCGCCGTCCTCGAACACGGCAGCAAGGAGCACCGTCTCCCTCAGATCTACCGCCACACGGCCCGTACCGTGGTTCTCGCGGGGCAGGACCTCCACCACCAAACGGGCTTCCAAACGCCCGATTAGCTTGTCGTAGGTGATGCCGACCTCGCGCACCTGCTCGTATCTCACGCCAGGCCGGTGACGGATACGGAAGGCCACCTGACGAATACCGTCCTTACGACTCGTCCCCAGGGAGAGCGTTACGCGGTCGCCTTCGACCTTGAACCCGCTTTGCACGTATTTGAGATCGGACAGACGGGTTTTAGGCCTAAAACCCGGCACTCGGTGCTCCGTGCGGCCGTTCTTTCGCAACGCGAAGAACGACCGCCACGCCTGCCTTCTCGTCGCGGGTAAGTTGCACGGACATAGAGTAATACCCCTTGGCCCTCGGCAGCGTCGCCAGGAGGCGGTTGAGGTTGGACCGACGCACATCGGCCCGGCCGGTCTCCTCCTTCTGCCGGCGGAGATGCCACATCACTCCATTATAGACCTTGGTGGCGCAGAATATCAAAATCAAATATCTGGCTAAGCGGATATGGTCACGCAAACTGATCAAAATTGGTTAGTTTGGGTCACGGGTCATTGCATAAAATATCTTCTAAATCCAACACTTATTTATCTTTTTGCGATCATTAACCCTTTTTTAACCCTTTAACCTTTATTTAACCAGGGCGCATTTTGGGGATAACTTGGCCCTGACCTGAGGTGATACCCACGCTTCAGACGCCGCCGAAGAACAGCTATCAGTTGCTTTTTTGTATACCGCTCGCACTTTGTCCCCCCCAACCGATTATCCAAACTCCCCCACGCCCGAACCAACACCTTCTGCCCAAACAAATCCTCCCCCACCTCCACCCGATACCACCTGCGCTTGGCCCAATGCTCAAACCACCATACCCGTGATTCCATACTGCCCCATAATGGCTTATCTTTGCACTTGAACCTACAAGATAAATTACAATAAATCAAAATATTTTGTAATCTTGGACGGTGCCACAACGCCTTAAAACCCTCGCCGACCGGATCCAATACGGCCTAGCCATAAACCACCTTAGCCAATCGGAACTGGCCAGACGGGTAGGGCTAACCCCCCAAGCCATCCAGCATCTGTGCTCCGGCAAAGCCCAAACCACCCGATACGCCGCCCAAATCGCCCATGCCCTAGGCGTCCGTACCGATTGGCTCTTAACCGGCCAAGGCCCCATAACCAGCCCTACCCCTCCTTCCCCCCAAAGTTCCCTAGAGAAGCTCATAAACACTCTCCACAGCGCAGCTCTAAGCCAAGAAGATATCCAGCTGCTAACCCACCTCGCCCAACGCTTGGCCAAAAACCCAAAAAGCGACCGTTGACAGAGTGCGGAATGACGCATAGGATTGCGTCATGAGGCAAGAGAAGCTGATCCCGCTGATCGAGTACGCCCGCCTGACCGACACTCCCGAGAGTACGCTGCGCTTGCAAATCCGAGCTGGACGACTCAAAGCCATTCGGCTGGGCCGATATTGGTACGTCCCGGTGGAAAATGAAATTCCAACGCCTAACCGCCATGCAAAGGTCTATACCTTATTCACTCACGCGGGCGGTGCCGGCAAGACCAGCCTAGCTCGGGATTTAGGGTTTGAATTAGCCTCCCTGGGACATCGGGTGCTGTTGATCGACGCCGACCCCCAAGCCAACCTCACCGCCTGGCTGGGCCTAGATCCCGGGGAGATAGAGGATAAGGCTACCTTGCTCTTTGTAGTGGAGGGGAAAGGCCTGCCAGAGCCACAGGCGGCAGTGCTTGAGAGAGTGGCCTTAGACCTAGTTCCGGCTAACATGAACTTGGCCCTAGCCGAGGTGACCGTGCCGACCAAAACGCTGGGGATGATGCTGCTGCGCACTGCTCTGCACGAAAGCGGGGTTCTGGAGCAGTATGACTTTGTACTCGTGGATTCTCCCCCTTCCTTGGGATCGATCGCGGCCATGGCTGCGTTGGCCGGCGACGGTTTGATCGTGCCGGTAGAGACCAGCGCTAAAGGAATCCAGGCTCTGCGGGCCGTGGTCGAAGTCAGCCGAGATTACCTTAAAACGCTCAAAGCCTTGCGGTTTGTCCCTCAGACCCGATCGCAGTTTATCGTGCTGTTGGTGCCCACCAAATACGATCCCCGCACTTTGCAGGATCGCAAGGTTAAACAACTCTTAGAAAAGGCCGAGAGCCTTGGTCCTTGGGCTAAGGCACTGTCTTGTCGACCCGGTCCTTACAAGGAAGCCATCGACCGGGCGTTGCCGGTGCAGGCGGTGGGGGACGGGCGCCTGCGCGAGGAGATTCGAGCGTTGTCTGAGACGTTCTTGCACCTCACCCAGGAGGATTTGGCATGAGTGTGATGGAGCGCATGTTTCAGGAAGCGATGCGCCTGACGGATACCACTGCCCTCCCCGCGGCAGTCTCCCTAGAGATCGCCGATCTTGTTCCCCGCCCTCAGATCAGAAAGTACTTTGGAGAAGCGGCCTTGGCTTCCTTGGCCGAGAGCCTTCGCTCCTATGGGGTGCTGGAGCCTATTTTGGTTCGACCCCGCAAAGACGGTCGATACGAAATCATTGCTGGAGAGCGGCGTTATCGGGCCGCTTGCCGGGCCGGTTTGAAGACGCTTCCAGCCATTGTGCTTGAAGTTGACGAGCAACAGGCCAAAACGCTGGCCCTGCTGGAAAACCTGCAGCGGGAAGATTTAAACCCATATGAAGAAACGCTGGCTATTCTGGAATGGTTGGAGCTGGCGTTGTCCCGGCCAAAAGAAGACGTGATCGCTCTCCTGCAGAGGATGCGCGATGAGGTGCGCAAAAAAGTTCCCCATAACGTTATGGGGAGCCAGGAAGCGGAGGAAATTCAGACACTTTTCCGCCTGCTTGGCAAAATGACGTGGGAGAGTTTTGTCCAAAACCGCCTGCCTTTACTAAGCTTGCCGGAGGACATACGCGGCGCTTTGGAGGAAGGAGCAATTCCCTACACCCTCGCCTTGGCCTTGAGGAAGGTTTCCGATCCTACCTTACGCAGGCAGTTGCTCGAAGAGGCCAAACAGGGGATGTCTTTGCGCGCGCTGCGGGCCAAAATCCAAGCGCATTTACAACAGACGACCTCACCGCCACCATTTTACCGCCAAGCCCTCTCCCGCTTGGCCAAGGTGAGGCTGGAAACCTTACCTCCGGCCCGACAAAAAGCCGTGGAGAGAAAACTGAAAGAACTTCTGCGGATCATTGAGGAGACAACGGGGCTACGTGGATGAATTGTTTGTCTAAAGGACCAATCCCGAAAATCCAAAAAAGACTAAAAAGCCCAATGCAGCAATCAACACTAACTTGAGAGATAGGATTTTCTGCAGAAGAACAGTGACATGCTCCTGGACCTTGAAAGTTTGCAAAAGGCCGTCGCTGGCTTAAAGAGCGTGCTGGCGAAGAGCGACGATACGACGTTCATGAACAGCCTCGATGAAGTCGCCCAGAATGCGATCAAGGCGGGCGTCATTCAATATTTTGAATTTACCTACGAGCTTTGTTGGAAGTTCATGAAACGTTGGCTGGAAATGAACATTAGCCCAATGGTGGCAGACGGCGTCTCGCGGCGCCAACTTTTTCGTCTGGCGGCGGAGCATCGTCTCATCGCTGATGTGGATCGATGGATGCGATACCACGCTGCTAGAAACGAAACGTCTCACACCTATAATCCTGAAATATCCGAACGTGTCTACAAAGCAGCCCATGACTTCGCGCGCGACGCTGAGGATCTGCTGAAGGCACTGGAAGCCCGCAATGATTAATGTCAATCCCCATCATCTTAAGACGATCAAGCGCATCCTGCGCGAGCACGTGCCAGACTGCGAGGTTCGCGCCTTCGGCTCACGCGTGAATGGCAGAGCCAAGGACTACTCCGATCTCGACTTGGTCGTTGTGGGAGACAAGGAGCTACCGCTGGATACCTTAAGCCTCCTCAGAGAGGCCTTCGAAGACTCCGATCTGCCGTTCCGAGTAGATGTGTTGGACTGGCATGCGATCTCGGAGAAATTCCGCAGGGTCATCGAGAATCACTATGAAATTCTTCAACGGAGAATGAGTAACTAAGTGCTTCAAGCGAATGGGTTCATTAGTGAGGAATGTCATCTATTCATCTGGAGCGGCAGGCCTGCGTTCCTAACTCCTAATTCTTCCCCACTGCTCAGAGAGCAGGCCAAACTTCTCCAAAAACCCGTTTTCTCTAACCTCCGATTTCGGCCAATTTGTATATTTGTTATTGAGAAACCGCTTGTTGGGCAGTGTCAACGCGGACGACAGACAGTAACTTGTCTTCAAAAGTGTGCAGATTGCAAACGCTCATCGAAAAAAGTGACGAGAGAGCATCACAGCGATTTTTAGGCACATCTGTCAACACCATAAAAGAATGGTCGAAATCGAGTCCAAGCAGACGCGCAAACTTAGAGTACTTAGCGACGTGCTGCTGGTAATCACCTGACTTGGCTTCTATCCAGTAAAAATGCGATCCGATGGCAGCCAGGATGTCAAGTTCGAAATCGTCGCCGTTAGGCAAAATGATCTGGGGGTTGATGAGATACTCAAATGTCAATTTCCCGATGACCTCTGACGCGATTTGCGCATACACGGCTTTGACTTTCTGGAGAAGGAAGCGCTCAAGCCATTGTCCACTAAAGAAACGCTGAGCTCTCGGTAGAGTCGTGGCCTTTGCTTTGATTAAGTACGTCGGTGACCTGAGGTACTGGTATTGTTCGAGAAAAGCCACTTCGTGCAGGCGCGTGCAAAATTGGCAAACAGAGCTAATGTCTTGTTGCGATCTTCCCTTTAGGCTCTCGGTGAGAGGCATACCGCTTTGCATAGCCCGCTTGATCTTTCCAACAAGACCTGAGAGAGCATCGTAACGTTCGCCGAGATATAACGACAGACTATCGATGACCTGGTCGGATGGGTCTTCTTGAGGTAAAGTCTTGATCTGGATTGATCGTGAATTCAGGAATTGCTCCAAGCTCGATGGAGCCTTAGGACTGAAGGCTGAAGGCACTGTATCTGCGACAGTCTCTTTAGTGGAGACCAGAAGCTTCCGGGAAGCCTGAGCGATGTCTTCAGGAGGACCGAGCTGCTCTGCAATTCGCTCTAACGCAATGGCTATCCGCTCGAGCAGAAGTTCTATGTTTGTATGGCTCATCGTTAGTGCGCCTAATGTTATGTTGATATCGAGAAGGTAATGCAGCAGTAGGCGAAGTCACAGTTACAGTTTTCCGCTCTAAGTATTCGTTAACCGCAAAGCCTGCTTAGGCAGAGGCCGCAGTGGAACTACATCAGTATAAACCCGGCGCGCGGAGCAGATACGGGTGTAATCGCAGTAGGCAAAAAAAGACGGGACTTGGCCCAAATGATGGCGATATAGAGCAGCTTGAGGGTGAGCAGGACGTAATATGAGGTGTGAGAGGCACCACCGCATGCGCAAACTTCGACCTATTGGCTGTATGCCAAGGCAGATTGAGTCCCTCCTGTACTAAAGTCTTGCAGTAGGCGGCCAGATTCTGGATTTCTCCTAACCAGTAACATAAACCGTAGACAAATCTGTGTAAAGTTTTTCAGATGGCACACGGCACCTTAGGTTATAACCGGTGGTCAAGGTTTAGCTATAGGGGCATAGCGCGCTGTGCCTGATTTTACGCCTTTATTGGACTTCCTCTATCCACGCCATCTGAATAGCTTCCAAAACCTTCTCGTTGCACTCTTGCGGGCGGCCTTTGAAGCCTTCAAGAGCCAGGATCCAAGCGTAAAGATCCGTAAAGCGAATATAACGTGGATCTACGTCCGGATGTGCCTGGCTTAAGGCGTAAGCGATTTGATAGGCATCAGTCCAGTTCATAGATTCCCTCGCAAGGAAACCCGCGATTTCAATCGCGGGAGGAATTGCGCTTGACCGACGCGCACCATGCGATGCATATGTATGATCAGCATAGTCACAAACCA
The DNA here is from genome assembly GCA_026415315.1 of Methylohalobius sp. Lineage (GTDB taxonomy): Bacteria > Pseudomonadota > Gammaproteobacteria > Methylococcales > Methylothermaceae > Methylohalobius. The sequence continues at coordinate 34,790 of JAOAHI010000015.1, read as the reverse complement.
CAACTGGTCTACCAGACGGCTTACCAAAGGCGATAAGCGATGATGCGCACCGCATCGATCCGGCTTGATGTAACAGAAGAGCAGGCGCATCGCCTTGTCGCTCTGCGCAAGGCCTATGCCGACGCCTGCAACGCCATTGACTCGGTATGCACAGCATACAAGGCGCAAAAGGCACTGGGGCGCATCGGCCAGGATGTTCCAGTCATCCGGTTCAACCGCGCCAGCGTGCATTTCGATGCACGCACCTATAGCCTCAAGGATAAAGTCGTTTCGCTCTACACGCTGGATGGGCGCATTACCGTCCCAATGCGCTTTGGCGAGCATCAGCGTCGCATCCTGCAAAGTGGGAAGCCCAAGGAGGCTGAGCTGGTGTTGCGCAAGGGGCGCTGGTATCTCAACCTCGCCGTTGAATGCGACGACAAGGTTACCCCCATTGCATCCGGCCCAGTGATGGGCGTGTATGTAGGCGAAAACAACCTCGCCGCCATCAGTTTGGGCAAGGTCTTTGGCGGCGGCAGATTGCGTGATATGCGCGATCGATACCTTGCCTTGTGTCGCCGTCTCTAGTCCAACGGCAGCCAAAGCGCAAAACAAAAGCTGCGGCAGGTCTCTGGCAAGGAGGCGCGGCGTGTCCGCGACATTAACCACGAAGTAAGCAAAGCCATTGTCGAAGCTGCCAAGGCTGCTGGCGTCGCCAAAATCGTGATGGAGGATTTGACGCACATTCGTGCTCGCATCAAGGCGGGCAAGAGGATGCGAGGCAGACTCCATCGCTGGGCCTTTCGTCAGCTTCAGCTGTTTGTCGAGTACAAAGCCAAAGCTGCTGGCATTGCGGTCGAGTATGTCGATCCGACCTATACCAGTAGGACTTGCTCTCGCTGCGGCAATATCGGCAAGCGCATCCAGCATCGCTTCGTGTGCGAACACTGTGGTCTCCGAGCGCACAGCGACATCAATGCGAGTCGGAATCTTGCTCGGATTGGCGCGACAGCCGTTGCGCCAAGGGCGGTCGTAAATACGCCTAATGTCGGGGATGAACATACTTTCGTCCTGCGATAAAGCCTTCAACTTCAGTCGAGGGTTATTTACGGCTATTGGTAGGCTGCAAGTAAATAATCCAACCACAGATTAGAGAGCTTCTCCACGGTCGAATTCTGACGCAGCCTAGCAGCAAGGTGCGGGAAATCGACCCGATCCAAATCTTGATCTTGGTTATAACAGGTGTAGACAAAGCTCTCTTTTCCCGTGTCAGGCTCGATCTGCCGGCACAGGCACTGGGCGCATACTCCCTTCATCATGCACTGCATAGGCGAGTTGATCGAACCGATCGCCACGTGCTCCTTAAAGTAGGGTTTGAGTTCTCCCAAACGCGCTGCCTGAACTGCCGCCATCATTCGATCTGAGCCGATGGCGATGATACGGTCGACTTGGTTCAGGCCGATGGCAGTTTCTCCTAGTCTTCCTTTGGCATAAGCCGATAGGGCCTGGACGAGGTTGCCAACAAAAGTTTTGTCCTGGGGCCTAGTAGGGGCGATGACTCCTGCCTCGACTTGATCGACCGACCAGACGATGACGTCCGAAGCTGCCTCTATTTCTTGGCGCTTGAACAGGTCGCGGGCAGTGCGGTAGCCGGCGAAATACAGGACTCGGTTACCAGCCTCACGCATAGCTCGGCCGATGGAGAACAACACCGCGTTGCCTAATCCTCCGCCTAACAGCAGCACCGTTTCCCCGGTTGGGATCTCGGTTGGGGCGCCGGTCGGCCCCATCAGGACCACAGGATCACCCGGTTTTAAAGTGGAGAGCAGACGCGTGGAGACGCCTACCTCCAAAGCGATGACAGAAACCAGTCCAGCCCTTACATCGACCCAAGCGCCGGTCAGGGCAATGCCTTCGGTGAGCAAGCGGGTATCGCCCAGAGTTGGGGCAAAGGATTCATAGTTTTGTACTCGGAAAAATTGTCCAGGCCGAAACCGTCTGGCAGCCATAGGAGCATGCACCGTGACTTCGACGATGCTTGGGGTCAGATGCTCCACTTTTACTACCTGGGTGCGGAAAAGCTCATCCATTTTGGTTTGGAACGCCCTCAGTTCGGCCTCGCGCGCGGGCTGCTGGGCAGGGTCTAAGCAGCTCAGCTGCTGGGAAAATAAACCAACAATGTGCGGATAACCATCCTTAGCGCTGGCCATCGCCTTGACCACGTTGCCAGCATAAATCGGGTGGTTGTCGCCGTAGAAAGTGATGTATTTGCCCTCTTTGGCGTAAGAAGTAAATGGCGCAGGCGGATGCTCCTTGGGGATACCAGCGCTTTTCTGAGGGATAAGCGTTGGCGTCTCTTTCCCATTCCAGTGAGCCTCAAAGCACTTAAAGAAACTTCCCTCTAAAGAGAAGGTGCCTGGCTGTTCACTCTCGTAAATCGTGTTTGGCGCAGTGCCTGCAGCCACCAACAGAGTGCGCAGCGGAACGACAGGCCGCTCGCCCGAATCCACCCACTTACCGTCGTCGCGTTTTACCTGCTTGGCGAACCGCACGGCTTTAAGATGGCCAAACTCATCTAAGATCGCCTCTTGTGGATCCATCCCTTCCGCGAACACCAACCCTTCCTCCATGGCTTTAATGATTTCCTCGTGGTTTTGGCGATAGGCCGGAGAATCGTGCATGCCCTTGCGATAGAACAGGGTTACTCCACCCCAGCGGCGCAGCAGTGGCTCAAAATCAGGCGCTTCTCCAGCCTCTCGGGCACGTTGCCGCTCAGCCCGTACAGCGCGACCATGCTCTAGGAATTCATCTAGGATTGAAAGCTCCTCTTGGTCGAAGCGCGCCCGGACTTTGGCCTCGCCATAACGGGCCACCAGCTCTTGGTAGCGGTCTAGGGTTTTTTCCACCTGCAGCGGATAATAAGCCAAAAGCTCGGTCACCGCATCGATCGCAGTCAGTCCTCCGCCGACTACCCCAGCCGGCAGTCGCACTTGCAGGTTAGCGAGGGAAGATTTTTTGTACGCGCCAGAAAGCTGCAGTGCCATCAAGAAATCCGATGCCTGGCGGATCCCTCGGGCGAGGTTGTTCTTGATGCCAAGCAAGGTAGGCCGGCCAGCGCCAGTGGCGATGGCGATGTGGTCAAAGCCCATCTCCCAGGCGTCTTCAATCTTTAAAGTGCTGCCCAGGCGCACGCCATCGTAAAGGCGGAAGTTGTTGCGTCGGGCGAGAACAAGGTAGATAAGCTTTAAAAAATTTTTGTCCCAGCGCACGGTGATGCCGTATTCGGCCACTCCGCCAAAACCCAGCACCACGCGCCGGTCTAGACTTTCGTACAAGGTCTTGATGTCTCGTACTGCGTGCGGAATTCCACAGTCGGCACCGGTCAGCTCGCGTGGCAAGGGCTCGATCTTTAAAGCATCTATGCCCACTACACAGAAGCCTTCGTTCAAAAGATAATGCGCTAAGGTGTAACCAGCCGGCCCAAGTCCCACCACTAATACTTTCTTACCGTTGTAAGGAAGAGCATAAGGGCGCTTCAAATTAAGCGGGTTCCAACGGGTCAAGAGGCTGTAGATTTCAAACCCATAAGGCAAATCCAACACCGAAGTCAGGATGTTGGTCTCAGCTTGGGGAATGTTGACCGGCTCGGTCACGCGCTGGAACACACAGGCCTTCAGGCATTCGTTGCAGATCCTGTGTCCGGTGCCGGCAAGCATGGGGTTATCGACCATCATTATTGCCAAGGCGGCGAGGTTATCTCCCTGCCGCCTTAAGGCAAAGGCCTCTGAGATGCGTTCACTTAAAGGGCAACCGATCTGGGCAACTCCTAAGGGATTGCGACGAAACCCGTTATCTTTAGTGCGCTGGCCTCTGGAACAAGCATCGCTCTCCCGCTCGTGGCACAGGACGCAACGGTCGATTTCTGAGTTGACCTCCCGGCTACTGGCACGCAAGTCAGTTAAAGCAAAGCCATCGCGTCTGCGGTGTTGAGCTTTCGACCCAACCAAAACTGAAATACCATCACGCGTTTCCACTTCGTACTCGACTAAGTGGCCGTAGTCGATGCGTTTGGGTTTTTTGAAAGCCAGCCAATGCTCAACGCCAGCCCAAGCTGGATCCTGAGCCGCTGCACAGCTCCAGCGCTCGATGAGGTCGAGCAGGGAACGTGCGAAAGTGAGAAGTTCTGGCTCGGCCAGTTCGGCGGCAAAGCAAGAGGAAGCATTGGCGTCGCTGGCTAAGCGTTGCTTTAAGGTGGCGATCTGCGCCTTGGCTGCATCTGTTGGTTCTTTAACTCCCTGGTCTAAAGAAATGGCAATGCTGGCAAGCGCCTGCTCTGGATCTGCGTCCGAACATGAGGACATAACTTGCAACAGGACCTCGATTTTCCCTTTGAGCGCGTCTCGATCCCAGCTTTCTAAGTCTTGTGAGGAGAAGCGTAAAGCGCGCTTGACGATGGTGTTTTTGAAAGCAAACACGGTGGCAAATTCGCTTCGGATCTGAGCGCTTTGGGCTTGATACTGGGAAGTGATGCCAAACAGGCGGGTGAGGAACTGACTAAGGTGTGGTGCCACCTTAAGCAGCATCTGCGAGTACTCGCTTGAGGAAAGTTCCCCCCGCCGCCCAGCCAGCAGGGTTTGAAAAGTGCTAGGGTCCTCGACCGCGAGCGTTCGGTCAAAAGTTTCCGCCAGTTCTCTCAGGCGCACTGGATCATACAAGTCACTGTAAGAGAAGCCAGCAATGCCCAGCGGAAAGTTGCGGTCCTCAGCAACCGCGTGTGATCGATTCATGGCAGTTCCTCGTAATTTGTGTGGCCTTTGCAGATGGCTTAGCAGAAAGCATGCCATATGCCGGGGATACTCAAATTTGGGCATAAGCTTGTGGCATTTATGACGGACGCGCCTGCTTTTGGGGAAGGTTTGTCGCAAATCCAACAAGAGGTATTTAAGCAAAGCGGCAAGAGTCCTATACCAAATTTTGGCATTTTATTTGCTGATAATTTCGGCAAGAGAGCTGTTTGGAGATGCTGGCATGAAGCTTCCGATCTACCTCGACTATGCCGCCACCACGCCGGTGGACCCCAGGGTGGTGGAGAAAATGCTGCCTTATTTAAGCTGCGAATTTGGTAATCCAGCCAGCCGTTCCCATCGCTTCGGTTGGGAGGCAGAAAAAGCCGTGGAGGAGGCGCGGGCGGAGGTGGCGGCTTTGATTGGCGCTGACCCTAAGGACATCGTCTGGACCTCGGGGGCGACCGAATCGAACAATTTGGCTATTAAAGGGGCGGCGCATTTCTATGCCGACCGCGGTCGCCACTTGGTCACCGTCAAGACCGAACACAAGGCAGTGCTCGATACTATGCGGGAGCTGGAAACTCAAGGATTTGCCGTGACTTATCTGGAGCCCGAGTCTAATGGGTTGTTGGATTTGGATAAGTTTCGTGCCGCTTTAAGGCCTGAAACCATCCTCGCCTCGGTGATGCTGGTCAATAACGAGATCGGTGTGATCCAGGACATAGCTGCTTTAGGGAACATCTGCCGCGAGCGTGGAGTAATTTTCCACGTTGATGCAGCGCAGGCGACTGGCAAGGTTGAAATCGACGTTGAAAAATTGCAGGTGGACTTGATGTCGCTCTCGGCTCACAAGACTTATGGGCCTAAAGGCATAGGTGCGCTGTACGTGCGGCGCAAACCACGCGTGCGGATCAAAGCTCAGATGCACGGTGGCGGCCATGAGCGAGGGCTGCGCTCAGGAACGCTCCCTACCCACCAAATCGTCGGCATGGGTGAAGCGTTTCGCCTAGCGCGCCTGGAAATGGCCCAGGAACTGCCACGCATCCGAGCGCTGAGGGACAGATTGTGGGCGGGATTGCGCGAAATAGAGGCTGTCTACCTTAACGGCGATTTAGAAAAACGCGTGCCTCACAACTTAAACGTGAGCTTTGCTTACGTGGAAGGAGAGTCGCTGATGATGGCACTTAAGGACATCGCTGTTTCGTCAGGATCGGCCTGCACTTCGGCGAGTTTGGAGCCGTCTTATGTGCTACGGGCTCTTGGGCTAAGCGATGAATTGGCTCACAGCTCGATTCGGTTCTCTTTAGGCCGGTTTACCACCATCGAAGAGATCGATTACGCAGTTTCTTTGATCCGGGAAAAAGTCGCTCACTTGCGCGAGTTGTCTCCTCTTTGGGAGATGTATCAAGAGGGGATAGACCTCAACTCGGTGCAGTGGGCGGCAGTACATTAAGCAACGACGTTAGGAGAAAACCATGTACAGCGACAAAGTCATCGATCACTACGAAAACCCTCGCAACGCAGGCTCTTTTAGTAAAGAGGAACCAGACGTGGGGACTGGCATCGTCGGGGCACCCGCGTGCGGTGACGTGATGAAACTGCAGATTAAAGTCTCGCCTACTGGCGTCATCGAGGATGCTCGTTTCAAAACCTACGGCTGCGGGTCAGCGATCGCTTCTAGTTCTCTAGTTACCGAGTGGGTCAAAGGCAAGACTTTGCAGCAAGCGCTCGCTATCAAAAACACCGAGATCGCCGAAGCCTTAGCCTTGCCGCCGGTCAAGATCCACTGTTCGGTGCTAGCTGAGGACGCGATCAAGGCTGCGATCTCAGATTATCTAGCCAAACGCCAGGCAGCTTAAGGAGGCAAGGCATGGCAACTGTAGCCGATTCCCCGGTCTTGCTTATCAGCGAAAGCGCCGCCGGCAAGGTGGGAGAGCTGATTGCTGAGGAAGGCAATCCCAATCTCAAGCTTAGAATCTATGTGACCGGCGGCGGTTGCTCAGGCTTCCAGTATGGCTTTGTGTTCGAAGAAGCGATAGGCGAGGATGATACTTTGGTGGAGAAAAACGGCGTGACTTTTCTGGTCGATTCGACCAGCCTCCAGTATTTGACTGGGGCCCAGATCGACTATCAAGAAGGGTTAGAGGGTGCGCGCTTTATTATCCACAATCCGAACGCAGCCACCTCATGTAGTTGCGGAAGCTCGTTCTCAGTGTAGGAGGCGAATATGGCGGTGACCTTGACTGAAAAAGCCGCGCGCCAGGTGCAAAAGCATCTTGCTGCGCGCGGCAAGGGAGTGGGAATCCGGGTAGCGGTCAAGCCTTCAGGCTGTTCTGGCTTGTCTTATGCTTTGGAGTTCGTCGACGAGCTAGGCGCTGAGGATGCAACCTTCGAGAGCTTCGGCGTCAAAGTGGTGGTCGACCCCAAGAGCCTCATTTACCTTGACGGAACCGAGCTCGATTTCGTGCGCGAGGGTCTGAGCGAGGGTTTCAAGTTCCACAACCCAAATGTTAAAGGCCAGTGCGGCTGTGGCAAAAGCTTTGCTGTCTAGGAGACCTTTATGGTTACAGGCGAGCGCAATTATTTTGAGTTTTTTCAACTTCCACCGCAATTCGCGCTCGATCTTAACGAGCTGGACAGCCGCTACCGGAAGATTCAAGCTTGGGTCCATCCCGATAAGGCAGCGCGTTTGAGCGAGATCGAAAAGCGACTTTGCCTTCAGTGGTCCACCCTTGCTAGCGAGGCTTACCGTACCTTAAAGCGGCCTCTGGAACGGGCCAGGTATCTCCTAAAGCTCTACGGCGTCGATCCGGAGGAAAAAGGCGAGGTAGCACGCGAGTTCTTGCTGGAGCAGATCGAACAACGCGAGGCGTTCGAACAAGCCCTGGCTAACCGTGATCTGAAAGCGCTGGACCGGCTGGCCGACCGTCTGCAGGCAGCGATGGACGACTTGGTTGGGGCGCTTGCTTTTCTGCTGGACGTGGACAGAAATTACCGCCAAGCCGCTGAGTTGGTGCGTCGCTTGGCCTTTCTGGAAACGCTTTGGGATAAGGGCAACTGCGCTAGGACTGAATGGAGCGAGTAATGCTGCTTACCATCCAAGAACCCACCCCTGCAGCTCAGGCCGTAGGCATAGACCTGGGGACTACCCACTCGTTGGTGGCGGCGGTGATCGGGGGGAAAGCAGCTGTGCTCGCTGGCGATCACGGGGTTCTTTTGCCGTCGGTGGTCAGTTACCGCCCAGATAGAGTCGAAGTGGGTCATGACGCCAGGCGCTGGCAGACCGAGGACCCGCAGAATACTATCGTATCGGTTAAACGTTACCTGGGGCGGGCGCTGGACGACTTACCGGAAGAATTTAGGCTGCCTTACCGCTTTGCCAAGAGAGAGGGAATGGTGCGCTTTGAGACTCGGGCCGGGTCGATCAGCCCGGTGGAGGTCTCGGCTGAAATCTTGAAGGTGCTCAAAGCGCGCGCAGCGCAAGCTTTAGGGAATGAGCCGGGCGGTGCAGTGATCACGGTGCCGGCTTATTTCGACGACGCCCAGCGCCAAGCGACCAAGGATGCGGCCAGACTCGCTGGCCTCAATCTGCTCAGGTTGCTCAACGAACCCACAGCGGCTGCTATCGCCTACGGTCTAGACCGAGAGACGGAGGGAATCTATGCGGTCTACGACTTAGGAGGAGGCACCTTCGATTTCTCCATCCTCAAACTGACGGACGGGGTATTCGAAGTGCTCGCCACCAGCGGCGATCCAATGCTGGGCGGAGACGACTTCGACCAGACCGTCTGCCGTTTTCTCATGGCCCAAAACGGGATTGACTCGCTCGAGCCTGTCGATTACCGACGGCTGCTTGAGGCGACGCGGCTGGCTAAAGAGCAACTTTCGCTTGATGAGCAGGTAAGCGTCGAAGTAGAGCTTGGGCGTGGGAAAAAGCTGTCCTTCGTACTCACTCGCCAGACCTTTGAGCAGCTCACAGCCAACCTGGTCCAACGTACCTTCGTTTCGGTACGTCAAGCTCTGAGCCTGGCGGGACTGGCGGTCAAAGAAATCCAGGAGGTGGTATTAGTCGGTGGAGCGACGCGCATGCCTTGCATCCGTCGGGCGGTAGCCGAGTTTTTCGGCAAACTGCCGCTGACCGATCTTGACCCAGACCAGGTGGTAGCCATAGGCGCCGCTCTTCAGGCCGATCTATTGGTCGGGAACCGAGCGCGAGGAGACTGGCTCCTGCTCGATGTGATCCCGCTGTCGTTGGGAATCGAGACTTTAGGCGGGGTAGTCGAGAAGATTATCCCGCGCAACTCGACCCTCCCAATCGCTCGCTCTCAAGAATTCACCACCTGGAAGACTGGCCAGACTGCGATGAGCTTCCACGTAGTCCAGGGCGAGCGCGAACTGGCACGCGATTGCCGCTCGCTGGCCCGCTTCGAGTTGCGCGGCATCCCACCTATGGCCGCAGGTGTAGCTAGGGTACAGGTCACCTTCCAAGTGGACGCCGATGGGCTGCTCTCGGTTTCGGCGCGGGAGATAAATTCGGGGGTGGAGGCGAGCGTGTCCGTCATACCCTCTTACGGCCTGAGCGAGGAGGAAATCGCCCAGATGCTTAAGGATGCTTTCGCCCATGCCCAGCAGGATTTAGAGGCGCGCCGGCTGAGCGAGCAGCGGGCCGAGGCGATGCGCCTCCTAGAAGCGGTAGAGGTAGCGCTGGCTGAGGATCGCGCTTTGCTCGATGAGGCCCAGTTTAATGTCATCACCCAGGCGTTGGAATCCTTACGCACGGCCATGGAAGGCAGAGACTGGCAAGCGATTAGGAATGGGATTGAGGCGCTCAACCAAGCTACTGTGGAGTTCGCCGCCCAACGGATGGACCAGAGCATACGCCGCGCGCTGGCTGGGCGTACCGTGGAGTCGATAGCGGAATGATTGCTATTACCGTGCTCCCCCATCCAGAACTTTGCCCTAAGGGTGCAGTCTTTGCCGCAACGCCTGGCCATACGCTGTGCGAAGCTTTGCTCTCAGCCGGTATAGAGATAGAACACGCTTGTGAGCAAGCGTGCGCTTGTTCTACCTGTCACGTGATTCTAAGGAAAGGGTTTGACTTACTTCCACCTCCTGGCGAGGACGAGGAAGACATGTTGGATTGTGCTTTTGGCCTTACCCCTACCTCGCGCTTGGCCTGCCAGGTCGTGCTTGAGGAGGGAATGTCCTTAACGATCGAGATTCCGCGCTACAGTCGCAACTTAGTCAAGGAAAGAAGCTGATGGCCGACATCACGATCAACGATACTACCTTGCGCGACGGTGAGCAGACCGCGGGGGTGGCCTTCACTGCCGAGGAAAAGCTTGCCATCGCGAGCGCCCTGGCTGAAGCCGGCGTACCTGAGATGGAAGTCGGCATCCCAGTGATGGGTCCGGAGGAGCGCGAAGTCATCGCCGCCATCGCTGCTCTGAAGCTTCCGGCTCAACTGATGGTCTGGGGAAGAATGTGCGACAAAGACCTGGGTGCTGCACTCACTTGCCCAGTCGAGATGGTCAACCTTTCGGTACCGGTGTCGGATATCCAATTGCGCTATAAGTTGGACAAACCCCGCGCTTGGGCGATCAAGGCCGTATCTTACTTCGTGGCCAAAGCCAGAGACAGAGGCTTTAAGGTGTGCGTGGGGTGCGAGGACGCCTCGCGCGCTGACCCGGACTTCCTGCTTCAGGTAGCTGAGACTGCCCAGCGCGCCGGCGCCTTTCGCCTGCGCTTTGCCGACACGTTAGGCGTGCTGGATCCGCTCGGCACCTTTGCCCGCATTCGTCGCCTAGTACAAGCAGTGGACCTAGAGATCGAGATGCATGCTCACAACGATTTCGGTTTGGCGACGGCTAACACGCTGCTGGCAGTGCTGGCCGGGGCGAAATCGGTCAACACTACCGTCAACGGCTTGGGCGAGCGGGCCGGCAACGCCGCTTTAGAAGAAACGGTCATGGCTTTGCACCATTTCTACGGTCTGGCCACTGGTGTCGAGTCCAGGAAGTTGCCTAAGGTCTCGCGCTTGGTGGCCAGGGCTTCGGGGCGAGAAGTAGCCCCTAACAAGAGCATCGTAGGCGAGGCGGTGTTCACTCATGAGTCGGGAATTCATGTCGACGGTTTGCTCAAGAACGTGGCCAACTACCAGGGATTGGATCCAAAACTTCTAGGCCGCAAGCATCGCTTAGTGTTGGGTAAGCATTCCGGCTCACACGCGGTGGTAAGGCGTTATCGAGAGCTAGGGATAGAGCTTAAGCCTCAAGAGGCCGCCTGGATCCTCGCCCGCATCCGCGGCTTCGTGAGCCGGACCAAACAACTCCCAGGGACGGTAGAGCTTCTGGAGTTTTACCGCCAATTGCGCTCAGCCCCTAAAGTTTTGTGCGAGGCAAGCGAATGAATCCTATCTTGGCACGGTTGCAAAAGCTTTCGGCAGCGGAAGAATTCTTCGAGTTTTTCGGCATCGCCTATCAACCTCAGGTAGTCCAGGTCAATCGCCTGCACATTTTAAAGCGCTTTCACCAATACCTAAGGCGCGATCCGATCCCCGACGATCTGGCTGAGGAGGAAGCTTTTGCCAGACTTAAAGCCCATCTTACCCAAGCCTATCAGGATTTTGTGACTTCCACGGCGATTCAGGAAAAAGTCTTTAAGGTTTTCCATGGAAGACAAGTTCAGGCAATTCCCCTAGAAAGCCTAAAGGTAAAAACCAACTACTAGGAGAGATGCGATGCCTAAACCGATCCGCCACGTGTTCGTTTGTACTCAAACTCGCCCCCCAGGACATCCAAAGGGCTCGTGCGGGCAACGGGGATGCGGGGAAGTGTTTCAGAACTTTGCCCAGAAATTCGAGCAAGAGTTGCTTTATGGGCGCTACGCGCTGACTGCCACCGGATGCCTGGGGATGTGTGAACTCGGGCCGGTGGTGCTTATCTATCCAGACGGGGTACTCTACGCCCAAGTTCAACCGCAAGACGTAAGTGAAATTGTCACCAAGCACCTGGAACAGGGCACTCCGGTTGAGCGCTTGTTAGCACCTGAGACGATTTGGGGATAAAAAGTACAATAAATTATGGCCAAGCAAAAAAAAGTAAAACTCCCTCAGATCGACGAATTCTCCGAAGCATTTAGGAACTTCTTGGCTGCCCCCCCTGCTGGAACGCCGCCTTCCATCATCGAAACGTTGGGGAGCACAGTGCGGGCCGGAATGGGTTTTCTCTCGCCCCACTTATTCCGGGAAGTCGTCGAACAATCGCCAGTGGCGATTTCCATCACCGATCTTAAGGCCAATATCTTGTATGCCAATCCTCAATTTACCCGGATAACCGGTTACCCGCTCGACGAAGTAACCGGCAAGAACGAATCGATCCTGTCGGCTAAGATGACGCCTAAGGCCGTATATCAGGCGATGTGGCAGTCCTTGCTAGCGCAGAAGCCCTGGTCGGGGGTATTGGTCAACCGGCGCAAGAACGGCGAGCATTATTTGGCTGAATTGACCATCACTCCAGTCTTAAATGCTGCGGGAAAAACTACCCACTATTTGGGGATGCACCGCGATATAACTGAGGTGCACCGGCTTGAGCAGCAGGTTCGCAATCAGAAAGCGCTGATCGAATCGGTCGTGAACACCGCTCCGGTGGTGGTAGCTCTGCTCGACGACCGTGGACGCGTGATTCTGGACAACTTGGCCTACAAGGCGCTCAAAGCTGACCTTCAAGGTCGGGAACCGGCCGAGCTGTTTTTGGCCGAATTGCGCTCACTCGGCAGCTTGCTCGAGGAGACCAAGCGCAAAGGCGCCAGTTTCAATGGCCACGAGGTCAGCGTCGATCCGGGTGGAAGCAGGCCTTTGCGCTGGTTTAGCTGTTCGGGGACCTGGTTCGAAGAACGGAGCGTCAGCGCCGATCACTTTTTCGATTCTCGTGTCCAGACATACCTCTTGCTGGTGGCCAGCGAAGTGACCCGGCAGAAATACGAACAGGAGCAGACGCGCATGAATGCTCTAAAAGCACTGATGGCCGAGGAAGAGTTAGTGCAGGGCCTGCGTGAGACGCTGGCGGGGGCGATTTTCAAGCTGCAAACTCCGCTCAACCTGATCCAGGCGGCGGTCGCTATGCTCGAGCGCCGCCCCGCCGAGGACAACATGGCTTTGCTTAAGGTGTTACAGCAGGCCTTGGCCGAAGGACAGTCAGCGCTTAAAACCCTTGAGGGATCCATGCCGACAGTCCCGGTGGCGTCTTGGGAACCGGTAAACGTCAATCGACTCCTACACGAAGTTTTGGATTTGTGTATCGACCGGCTGTTGGCGGAAGGGGTCGTGGTGGACTGGAAACCCCAGTCAGTGCTGCCGGCCGTCTTAGGGTATGAAAACCAGCTGCGCAATCTGTTCAAGCAGTTGGTGGAAAACGCTTTAGACGCTATGGCTGAAGCACGCTCCAAAGTTCGTGAATTGCGCCTGCGCACGGCTGCAGAAGAAGGTGCGGTCTTAATCAGCATCGAGGACACTGGTCCTGGGATTCCTGCAGAACTTCGGCTCAAGGTATTCGAGCCGTTTTTCACTACCAAGAAGACGATCAAGCGCCACGCCGGGATGGGATTGGCGATGGTGCAAGAAATCGTCAACGAACACGCCGGGACGGTAGAGATCGACCCGGCTTATACCGAGGGTTGCCGCTTTCAGGTTCGCTTGCCAATCCGAAAAAACGCAGATCCTGATTTGTAAGGCTAAACACTTAAGCGGGAGTTGATGTGGACGAGCGCTTGAGATTACTCGAAAGCGAACTCGATTCTCTATTTGAACTCATCCAGCTTGTCAATCGTCCGCTCAACCTGCACGACACTCTGACTTGTGCACTTAAAGTGGTGCACGAGCGGGCCGGTTTGGATATGGGATTGATAGCGCTGGTCGATTCTGCTGGAGGACTCTTGGTCCATGCTGCCCAAGGGAGCATCGATCTGACCCAAACAGACCGCTGTCTTTCCAAAGAGGGAATGATCGGGGCTGTTTTCCAGTTTGGAAAAACGGCGGTTGTCGAACGCCCGTCCCAGGAACCTGAATTGCTTAATCTACAGAAGACTTGGGATGCGAATTTGCCGCTCATCGTCGTGCCGATTCGGCAAGGAGAGGAGGTACTTGGGATTTTAGCGGTCCAGCTGCGCTTGGCGGGTCACCTACTCTCCGAATATGTGCGTTTTCTGGAAGCAGTCGCCGCCCTTCTCGCCCAAAGCAAGGGGCTGTCCCAGGTAGGGGTTTTGCGCCGGTCGACGCAAGACGCGCGCGACCGTCAGCGGGATGCACGCGGGGAGTACGGATGGCGCAATCTCGTCGGGACGACGCCAGCAATGCGCAAGGTATTCGAACAGGTACGCCAAGTAGCTAAATGGAACACCACGGTGTTGATCCGGGGGGAGTCGGGTACCGGTAAGGAACTCATCGCCCACGCCATCCACTACAATTCCCCCCGGGCTGGCGGGCCGTTCGTCAAGCTCAATTGCGCCGCCTTGCCAGATACGTTATTGGAATCAGAACTGTTCGGCCATGAGAAAGGCGCTTTTACCGGAGCTAGCTCTCAGCGCGAGGGGCGATTCAAACTAGCTGATGGGGGAACATTGTTCTTAGACGAGATCGGCGAAATCTCGCCGGCGTTTCAGGCTAAACTCCTTCGGGTGTTGCAAGAAGGCGAGTTCGAGCGCGTCGGCGGCAGCCAGACGCTGCATGTGGACGTGCGCATCATCGCCGCCACCAACCGCGATCTAGAGGCAGCGGTGGAAAGCGGAGCTTTCCGCGAAGACCTGTATTACCGCTTAAACGTTATGCCGATTCAGCTTCCACCCCTGCGTGAGCGGATCGAGGACATCCCAGTTTTAGCGAAGTTTCTAGTGGAGAAAATCGGGCGCAAGCAAAATCGGGAGCTTTCTATCACTGACAGCGCCATACGCTTACTGATGCGTCACAATTGGCCTGGCAATGTGCGAGAGCTGGAGAATATCATAGAGCGGGCAGCAGTTTTGTGCCAAGGCTCGGTCATAGATCGCGACGCGATCCTCGAAAGCGGGATCAAAGAGAACCTAACAACTCAATCCCACCCGCCTCACACGAGCGTGAACTTAAACGATCCGAATCTTGAAGAGCGTGAGCGGGTCATCGCAGCGCTGGAGCAAGCCGGCTGGGTTCAGGCCAAAGCAGCGAGGTTGCTTGGGATGAGTCCGCGGCAAATCGCTTATAGAATCCAGACCTTAAAAATCCGGGTGCGTAAGATTTAGCTGGCCAGCCTGGCCGGAGAGCTGGCCGCGCTTTTGCTCTGTCGGTGTCCGGAGGCGATAAGTTCCACCATGCCCACCGCGCTGCAGGCATAACACTTAAAATTGAGATTAAATCCCTGCTTGGTGCAGAGATGCTCCTTATTTTGCTGGCAACCTGTATGGCCGCACTTGGTGCAGCGATAAAGTTGACCTCGGCATGGAAAGCCGCCAGGCCTTTCCCCGTCGCATACTACTAGGTCGTCTTTTAAAGACTCATAACGCGCCATTTTTCCAGCCCCCTAGGTAAGAACAACAAAATATCGCTACGCCAAACTCAGTTTCCTCCCTCGCGGAAAATAGACCCCCTCCCCTGCCCTCAGGCGTTCAAGCGACCTCCAGATTCACGATTTGCTCGGCAAGGCAATCCACAGTTTGACCGCTAGGACCTGAGAGCAGGTGGGGGTCCAAATCTATCTCTAAAGACGAGGCCCTTGCTCTGCGTCGCTGCACGACCGCCTCTGTCGCTTTAGGTTCATTCCTCTAAAGGCACCAGGCTCCAGAAAGTGCGGCCTGGAATCGGAGGTGGAGGAATGTAGATCTTGGGCCGATCTTCTGTCATCGGCCACGAGGGAATATTTTCCTCTGGACGAGGGGATTTTGACTTTAGGCGGGATTTTGCAACTTTGCGGTTCATGATTTGATCTCCGTAAATGCTTTTTTATTGGTTGTCTAGCAAAAATCGCACCACTTGGAAAAAGCACATGCTGCCTGGGCAAACGATGAACCCCAATTGTCTTGTTTGCCACAACCTCCTTTGTCTCAGGTCAGGTTTGTGCCATTTGCCACAAGCAAGATCCTCAAAAAACCGCGCTGGATGTGTATGGCACGCATGTTGCAGAAGTGCAGACAGACAAAAACGATGGTGAAAAAAATCATGCAGTTGCTCAGTGCTCGCAACCAGTTTACGGGAAAGGTCAAGGAGGTTTTGCTTGGGACCGTGGTAGCTGAAGTGGTGGTGGACATAAGCGGCAAGGAAATCGTCGCCGTTATTACCCGAAAAGCTGCCGAAAGTATGGGCCTGAAAGAAGGGAAAGAAGTGGTGGCGGCGTTTAAAGCAACGGATGTGATGATAAAAGAGATTTAAAAGGAGTCAGCGATGCCAACTGCAAACCTTTCAAGCCACACCGTCAGGCTGGACGAACTGATGCAAAAGATTGCAAAACACAAAGGCTGTAGCTCCTCTGGCAAAACCGGCTGTGGCTCTAAAGCTGGATCGGGCGATCTTCCTCCAGAAATTTGGGAAAAAGTCAAAAACCATCCCTGCTACAGCGAGGAGGCCCACCATCATTACGCTCGCATGCACGTGGCGGTGGCGCCAGCTTGCAATATGCAGTGCAACTACTGCAACCGCAAGTATGACTGTGCCAACGAGAGCCGTCCCGGAGTGGTGAGCGAGAGGCTCACTCCCGAGCAGGCGGTGAAAAAAGTACTGGCTGTGGCTTCAGCTATCCCGCAAATGACCGTGCTTGGCATCGCCGGCCCCGGCGACCCGCTAGCCAATCCAGACAAAACTTTCAAGACCTTTGAATTGGTGGCCAAGGCCGCCCCGGACATCAAGCTGTGCCTATCTACCAACGGCTTGGCTCTACCCGACTACGTGGACACGATCCAAAAGTTCAACATAGACCACGTCACCATCACCATTAACATGATCGACCCAGAAGTGGGAGCTGAGATTTATCCCTGGATCTTTTACCGGCACAAGCGTTACCGGGGTAAGGAGGCCTCCAAAATCCTAAGCGAGCGCCAGCTTGAGGGTCTGGAGATGCTCACCGAACGCGGCATCTTGTGCAAGGTCAACTCGGTCATGATCCCTGGCATCAACGACCAGCATTTGGTCGAGGTCAACCGTGCGGTCAAGGCGCGCGGCGCCTTTCTCCATAACATCATGCCGCTGATCTCCGCTCCGGAGCACGGCACGGTGTTCGGCCTCCGAGGCCAGCGCGGCCCCACTGCCCAGGAACTTAAAGCATTGCAGGATAAATGCGAAGGCGAGATGAACATGATGCGCCACTGCCGCCAGTGCCGTGCCGATGCCGTGGGTTTACTCGGCGAGGATCGAAGCCAAGAATTCACCTTGGAAAAGCTTCGCACGCAGGAAGTCAAGTATGACCTCGCCACCCGTCGGGCATATCAAGAACTGGTCGAACAGGAACGCAAGGCCAAAGCCCAAGCTAAACAGCAGGAGCTTCAAGCCCTAGCCGGGACGCGTTCAGAACTTAAGATTTTGGTAGCCGTGGCGACTAAAGGGGGTGGCCGGATCAACGAACATTTCGGCCACGCCAAGGAATTTCAGATCTATGAGGTTTCCGCCACTGGCGCCAAATTTATTGGCCACCGCCGGGTGGATCTGTATTGCCAGGGAGGTTTTGGCGAGGAGGACGCGCTTTCTACCATCCTCCAGGCCCTGGGTGATTGCCATGCCGTGCTGGTGGCTAAGATCGGGGGCTGCCCCAAAGCCGAACTTAAAGCCGCTGGCATTGATCCGGTAGACCAGTATGCCGGTCAGTTCATCGAGCAGTCCGCCATCGCCTATTTCAAGGAATATTTAGCCAAAGTCGAGCGCGGTGAGATTGAGCACCGCGCCCGTGGCGACGCTCAAATCCGCCAGGGGGGGCTGCTTGCCGGGGTGGCCTGATTTATTTCACTAACCCAAGGAGCTTAGTTATGCCTTACAAAATCGTCGCTGATAACTGCACTGGGTGTTCGGCATGCGAGCCGGAATGCCCTAATAAAGCAATCTACGAAACCCCAGACGGTTTATTCGCCATCGATCCGAACAAATGCACTGAATGCATAGGATTTTATGATGAACCCCAGTGCGTGGCGGTGTGCCCCATCGAAGACACGTGTGTGATCGACACGCGCTACCCACGCTATCAAGCGGTCTAGTAAGTTATGGAAGCCGTCTTCACTCTAACCCCCAAAGCTGAGCAGTTCATCCGCCGCCTGCTGCGCCTAAGCGTAGGCGAGGAAGGAGGGCTGCGTCTGTGTGTGACTGCAGGCGGCTGCTCAGGTTTAAGTTATGATTTTTCCCCGGAACTGGCTCCTCGGCCTGGCGATACGACCGTGCATTACCACGGTATCCGCCTGTTTTTGCCGGAGGAAAATCTAAAGCTCCTTACGGGGGTAACTATCGATTTTATCGATACTGCCACCGCCACTGGCCTGATTTTCTTAGATCCTAAGGCAAGTGCCTGCCCAAGCTGCGGCGGGGCGATCTCAGTGTCTGCTATCCAGCGCAAAAGGGCGGATTGATAGAGGCTATGGCTTCAAAGGCCGAACCGGAAGCTTTGGATTTTCTGGGCCAGCGCCTGGACTGCACGCAGTGTGAGTGTCACCTTAAAGTCAACTGCCAGTTGGGTTATGCCTGCGTGCACGATCGCTATGCTCCCAGGATAGATCGCTTCTTCCACCTTAATCCGGGCTGGGCCAAAAGATATCTGGATCACCCTTACTTTGAAACCCGGGCGGTAGCGGCCAAGTATGTGGAGGTATTCAAGCTGCCCAGCCTCCTGAACGATCCCGACGAAACCGTGCGCCGTCAGGTCGCCGCGCGCCTGCCGATTAACTCCAAGCACCTCAAAGCGCTGATCGGGGACCCCCACCGCGAAGTTCGGATCCGGGTAGCGGAGAGGCTTAAGCCTGAGGACTTAACCCTCCTCATCGCCGACCCTGACTACTACGTGCGCCAGATCGTCGCCAAACGCCTGCCGCCTGGGCAACTGGTGCCAATGTTACACGACCCCGACTCCGAGGTGCGCCGAACGGTCGCCTCTAGGATCGCGCCTAGGTGGCTTGAGGCACTGATCCGCGATCCGGAACCCAAAGTTCGGTTGGAAGTAGCCCGAAGGCTAGACCCGGGACGACTCAAAGCCATGAGTCAGGACCCCGACTGGCGGGTGCGTTACGAAGTCGCCTGTCGGCTCGACCATCAGGAACTCTCTGCAATGCAACAAGACCCCGAACCGGCAGTGCGGGAGTTGGTTCACCAGCGCCTTACTAACCCAGACGCCTTGCCACAAGCCTGTTGACGGAGGAAATATGAGCCGCGAAGAGGTCAACGAGCTAGATGGTCCCCCCCGCTTCGACTTCGGCGAGAAGGTCCGCACTTTAAAGCTCATCCGCAATGACGGCACCTTCCCAGGCAAAGATATAGGCGAGGTGCTGGTGAAAAAGGGCGAAGTCGGCTACGTGGCCACCATCGGCACCTTTCTCCAGCGCTACTACATTTATGGCGTCGAGTTTCCCGAGCGTGGCTACCGAGTCGGTATGAAGGCAAGCGAGCTGGAGTCCTTAGATCGCCCAGGTGGCGGCTCATGAGCAAATCGCCTTTTGCATTTGCTACCGCAACGGCTCACCCCAATGAGGTGGACCTAAAGCGCATCGAGCGCTCCCTAAGACAGCGCAAGCGCTACCGCTACGTCACACCTAAGGTTTTTCCCTATGCCAACGGATATCAGATCGTCAGCCCCTGCTGCTCGCGCAATATCGACCCCCAAGGCGGGCCAATCGACATCGCTCGGATCGAGTTTCTGGAGGAATTCGGGGATTGGCGGCTGTGGTCCAAGGATCATCAGCGTGATTGCTGGATTGAGTACGGCTGTTACCCGAAACTAGCCTCGGTATTGGCGCTCCTCAACGAAGACTCCAAGCGAGAATTCTGGCCGTGAGCGACCTCGTTTATCTGGATAACAACGCCACCACCCCACTTGCTCCCGAGTGTGTGGAGGTTTTAGCCCAAGCGCTTTTGGAGTTTGGTAACCCTTCGAGCAAACACAAGGCTGGAGAAGCTGCTAAAGCTTATCTGGCCACCGCACGGGCTCAGACGGCCAAGCTTTTAGGAGCTACTCCCGCCGAGGTCGTGTTCACAAGCGGTGGGACCGAAGCCAATCACTTAGCGATCCTAGGGGCGCTGGCACTCTTTCCTGAGCGCCGCCACTTGATCACCAGCGCTGTTGAGCATCCCTCCACTCTGCTGCTCATGCGCCATCTGGAAAATCAGGGATACCGGGTAACTTATCTAAACGTAGACTCTCAAGGCAAGCTCGATTTGGAACAGCTAGAACACACCCTGACGCCGAAGACGGCGCTGGTCTCTTTAATGTGGGCCAACAACGAAACCGGGGTGCTGTTTCCGATCGCTGAGCTGGCTGCCAAGGTAAAAGCACAAGGCGTCCTATTCCATAGCGATGCTGTCCAGGCCGCAGGCAAAGTACCCATCGACTTAAAGCAGACGCCGGTGGATTTGCTGTCGTTGTCCGGCCACAAGTTCCATGCCCCCAAAGGGGTGGGGGCGCTGTTCGTGCGCCGGGGGCTGAAACTTGCGCCTATGATTTTTGGCCATCAGGAACGGGGACAGCGGGGCGGAACCGAAAATGTGCCGGGTATAGCCGCTTTAGGGGTAGCTGCCGAGCTTGCCCAGCGCGAACTAGCTCAAGGGAAGGCTCAAATCGAGGTTCTGCGCGATCGTTTGGAACGTGAGCTTATCAAGCGCTTGCCAGGAGCGTTCGTGGTCGGCTCCGGCGCCCCCCGGGTTGCCAATACCAGCTGTCTGTGCCTTGGCCAAGGCGAAGCCGAATGGGTTTTGACCCGCCTTGACCAGGCCGGAATCTGCGCTTCGGCGGGGGCCGCTTGTACTTCGGCTGGCAGCGAGCCATCCCACGTCCTGCGCGCAATGGGTTTGACCCCTGAACAGGCGCTCTCGACGATCCGGTTTTCCTTAAGCCGCTACACCACCGCTGCTGAAATCGAACGGGTGATTACTGTGCTGCCCAAAGCGGTGCAAGAGCTTGCCATCGTTTGACCACTGAGGAGATCGCCAATGAAAGTCATGATCCGCAAAAACGCCGATGGAAGGCTATCCGTCTATGTCCCCAAAAAAGACCTGGAAGAACCCATAGTAGAACAGGAAAAACCCGAATTGTGGGGGGGGAGGATAACTTTGGCCAACGGTTGGCAGTTAGTCCTCCCTTCTTTGGCTCCAGACACCCGCTTGCCAATCACGGTTCAAGCACAACGCTTAGGGGAGAAAGAGTGATTCTTCTATCTGACCCCGACCTCAGCCTGGCCGAATTGGAAGCGGTGCAAGAGGCACTTCAATCTCCCTGCCTGGATGCCGGACCCAGGTTGGAAGCATTCGAGGCTGCCTTCGCCGCAGCGCTAGGACGCCGCTGCGCGGTGGCGGTGGCAAGCGCTGCACTCGCGCTTTGGCTTTCGCTCAAAAGCCAGGGGATAGGATCCTCGGACGAGGTCATCGCCTCGCCATTCAGCCTGCGCCAGACCGTCTGCGGGATCCCTCTGGCCGGGGCGAGAGCGGTATTTGCTGATGTCGATTACTGGTCAGGTACTTTGGCTCCAGAAGCGGCAGCTGCAGCTATTACCTCCCGCACGCGCGCTATCGTGGCCGGCAACACTAACGGCCATCCTGCTGCTTGGTCGGCGCTCAAAACGCTTGCCGACCGCCATCATCTTCTGTTGATCGAGGATTCGAGTGAGGCGCTTGGCTCACGCTATCAAGGTCAACTGGTAGGGAGCTTCGGCGAGCTGGCGATCTTCGACCTGTCCCAGCCCGGCCCACTGAGCACAGGCTGCGGAGCGATGGTGGTAACCGACGATACCGCCTTGGCCACAAAATTGCGCACTTTGCGCGAAAACTGCCGCGCCCATCTCAGCGAGCTCCAAGCCGCTCTGGGGCTCGTCCAACTTAACCGTCTAGACGAAATCCTAGCTCGTCGCAAAGAAGTGGAAAGCTATTATCTGGAACACATCCAGTCGTTCGAAGGGATCAAGCCACCTTATCTTGCCCCGGAAGCGGATGCGGTCCACTGGATGGTATATCTGGTTCACTTGGGGACGCGTTTTTCTCGCTCAAGCCGCGATGCCATCCTCCACGACCTGGCCACCGCAGGGGTTGAGGCAAAGGCCTTCTGCCATCCCTGGCATTTGTCCCCGGCTTTTGCCGATTTGGGCTACCGCCGAGGGGAATTCAAGGTAGCCGAGAAACTTGCCGACCGCGCCATCGCCTTGCCTTTCCACGCCCATTTGCGTGAGGATCAGGTAGGCTCGATCGTCCAAGCGCTTAAGGACGCTTCCGTTAACGTAGGCGCAGGTGCAGCGATTTACTTGTAAGCAAATCATGCCAGGTTATTTGCGGCTCGCTAAACGCAGAAAGGCCAAAGTGCGGTTGACGGTGCTGCCATTTGGCCACACCGTGGTGGCCGAAAGCGGAACATGTTTGCTCGACGCCATCCTCGAGGCTGGATTCACCCTTGCCCAATTGTGCGGAAGGCGTGCCAGTTGCGGCAGTTGCCGTGTACGGGTGGTCCAAGGTGGGCGTAGCCTGTCCAAAATCTATGCCAGAGAACATAGCTGGCTTGTCCAAAGCGAGGTTGAATCCTCGCTCAGACTGGCCTGCCAGGCGCTGCTCGGCCCTGGCCGGCAGGTGGTTATTGAACTCGTTCATCCTTAACCGGAGGAGCTCTTATGGACAATCCAACTCAAGAGGATATTTCCCAGGAAACAACCGCTCAGGTTGCCCCTGAGTCAGTTATGATCCACGTTCGCTTCAGCTATGACGGAAGGGTCTCGGAAATTGGAGCCCGCCCTTCAGGCGTCCCAGCTCAGGAGTGGTACGACTTTCTGCGCCGCCACACTTCCTGTTTCGAAGCCCTCTCCGGCGGGCGTGGCCTGTTCCGCTTGTCGCCAGACGAGGTGAAAGCGCTCCAGGCCTCCTGCCTGGAAGGCAGGTCTTTATGAGCCTTGCCGAAGTCATTTCTGGCCTTAAGGCAGGAAAAATCGTCCCGTACCTAGGGCCGGGAGCGCTTGATCCTGACCAAGGTTTTCCGACCTCAGCCGAGCAGCTGGCTAAGGAACTAGGCGCCCGGGTGGCCGTGCCGCACAGGCTGCGCGGCCACTTGAGCGCGACTGCTCAGTACATCGAAAGCTTCAAGCACCGCAAGACGCTCGTTAAGCTGCTCGGCGAAATCTTTAAAAATCCAGCCGATCCCGGAGAACTCCATCGCTTGCTAGCGCAACTGCCTACACCGCTGATTGTGGATGCCTGGTACAGCGATGCGATGGCACGTGCTTTACTCGCTCACAACCGCTTTGGACTGGTGCAGGGAGTCAGCCGCGCCGACTGCCCGAGCGAATGGGTCAGATACTACCATGCTGACGGCACCCAAGCAGAACCAGAGGAGGCTCAAAGCTGGCCGACTTTGCTTTACCAACCCTTGGGAGCAGTGGCCCCAGCGGGGAACTTTGTGATTTCCGATTCGGATTTCGTGGAAATCCTCACCGAAATCGACATCCAAACCCCTATCCCTGAGCGGGTAAAAGAGCTGCGCTGCGGGCGGCAGTTTTTGTTTCTGGGCTGCCGCTTTACTACTCAGCTGGACCGAATCTTCGCGCGTCAGATAGCCAAACGTTCGGCTGGACGTCATTTTGCCGTCATTGCAGGAGAGCTGACGCGCAACGAAGCGCGGTTTTTGGAAGAGCAGCACATCGCCCGCATCGAGCTTGAGCTCGGCGAGTTTCTCGCTCAGCTTAAGGAGGGAATTAAAGCCTCGCAGGAGGTGTATGCCTTGCCGGTGGAATAAACAAACGGAAATACTGTTTTTTTCATGCGCCTTCTTCGGGGCCGAAACAGTTCAAATAATCGCTGCACTGGCAGCAGTTCGGAGAACGGCAGGTCAGTCCCTGCCGTTCGCACAGCTTTTTGTAAAAAAACTTCTTCCAGCGCATGTTCTGGGTATTTTGGGCAAAAAGCCCCGGGAAGTACCGAGCTAAAAGGCCAGACAATGCGCCCCGGTTCGGCATTCCTAAGTCCTGCCACAGGTGATCGTCTCCCAGGCAACACACGGCAATCGCGTGAGCCAGCCAGCGGGTTTCGGGTAAATTATCGGCGCGGTATTCGAGCAATAGCCCAAGCAGATCTTCGAATTCATCTATCCCGGAAAGCGCTGACTTGGAAGCGACAGGATAGCTTTTCCAGATTGGGAAATAACGCTGGATCAGGCGGGCAAACTCCTGTTCCCCTAACCCCAAGTCTTCTCTACCCACCAACCGAGACGAGCTTCGGGCCAGCTCGATAGCAGAGGCAAGGGCACGCACCACAAGATCGGACTCAGGAACGTAAGGCGATTTTGGTGGATATCCGCCTTCAGCCTTAGGCTGGAGCATGAGTGTAGCACTTTTTGGGACAAATTTTGGCACATGCCTCGCAGCCTACGCAATTTTCTGGATGGACAATGGCCATCACCTGCTTTTCGTAGTCCTCGCCCTCCTCAACCGGTAGACCCTCCTCGTCCAAGCCGATCATGGCCAATACATCCCGGCCACAGACCTTGAAGCAGCGACCGCAGCCTATGCACTTGTTTTGATCGATAGCTTGGACGAACTTGGGGATCCACACCCGGCCGCTCGGCAGGGTCACGCTAAATCCGCTCATAAAAGACTCCTAAGGTTCGGCGAGTTGTTTGCGCAGCGCCTCCAGCTCCGAATAAGCGCGATAAGTTTTTTCCGCCACCTCTAAAATCCTCTCCCAGCCGGTCGGCAGGTCCTCGGCCAGGTCGTGCAGATCCATTTTTAAGGCGGTGGCTTGAGCGCTCAGCTTTTTCAGTCTGGCTTTAAGGTCTTCGGTTTCGGTCATACTGTCTCCTTCAGCTGTAGTTAGCTACTTCAGGAAAGCGGTGGATCATTTCTATCCCCAATGCCACCTGTTTTTCTCCTTCGGCGACGAGTTTCTCCAGGCTGGGGAAACCAAAGCGGTGAACGTCACGCAGTTGCTTGTTCACTACCACCAGCCGGCCAGCGATCAGAACTACCCGGCCAAAGCCCTCGTGATGCATCTTCATCATTGGGGTCACTATCACCCCGGTTGCCCGCTCAATAGCCAATGCCACAGCGTTGTAGAAAAGCTCCACTCGCCATAGGGTGTCCGGGTCGGGGTCGCCGACGATGGGGATCGCCTGGCGCTTGGCCTTATCGAGGACGTAAGGCTCAAGCAACTGCACATCGCTCTTTCTGTCCCACGCCCCGTAAGCGTCCTGCGCCCGCCATTGTTTGACCAATTCTTGGAAAAACACCGAATTTGTAAGGGAAGATACCCCTTCCTGCACCGTGCCCGCTTCAACCATGTTCTACCTCCTCGAAATCTTCGAACGTTCGCTCCCGTCCTTTACCCTCCCTGGCCAGGACTTTGCGCAGCCAAGGGGGCGGAGTGCCCTGCAAGACCCTCTGCAGTTTGTCCAAAAGTTCCACAATCGGCTCAGGCTGCTGGACCTTGATCGGATGAATGCCTTTGGCTATCACCCGCGCTGCTCCCGAACCGCCAATCGCAGCCACATATAGGATGGCGCAGTCACAAATAGCTTCGAGCTTAGGGGCTAGTTTGTCCTCATCGCCGTCTTCCTTAAGCTCGCCTTCGAACTGGATCGCTTCCAGAAAGCGATAGCCTTCTTGCGACACCTCGTAGATCGCAATGTTTTTGGCCCAGCCGAAATGAGCATCGACCCGTTTTAAATCTTGAGTGGCAAAAGCGACTTTCATGCTCCCTCCCAAAATTGCAAATTGATCATCCGAATTAACCAGCCTCAGTCTGCGCGCCGACATGGTGCCTCCAAGTTTCAGGAGTAGGTTCGCAGCTGTGCTCAAGGAACAGGTTGCCGAGCGCAAAGATCAAATCGCGCGTACCCCGGTAACCGACGCTGAGCTGATGGGCCGCTCCTAGGCGATCAAACATCGGCAGCCCCAAACGGAACAGCGGAATCCCTAGGCGCGCGGCCGCCTGGCGGCCGTGGGAATGGGTGAGCAGAAGATCGCAGCCTACGGCTCCAGCTTCCAAATCCTCCAAGTCGCCGATCACAACTTCCTCGACCGGAAGCTTTTCCAGCACTGGCGAGTAGGTGGTGGTAACAGCACGGCCGATGTCGGCTCCCATTTCAGATAAGAACATGCCAATGGCCCATAGCAGATCGGGCTCAGCGCCTATAGCAACGCGCTTGCCGCCGAAATAGAAGTGGCCGTCAAGCATAGCATCGACCAACTGGGAGCGCTGTCTTTGGTATTTGGCAGGCACAGGCATTTTGCTCACCTCAGAAAGACATTGGGTGAATTCGTCGTTGGGAATCAAACCGGTAAGCCGGTCAAACAACACATAAGGCACGCCGGTTTTGGCCTTGAGCGCCTCAGCCGCTGGCCGCATCTGCTCACCTACCGCCAGTGTTAAAATTGAACAGCCCGAGGCGCGGATTTCCCCTAGTGTGGTGCCGCCTAGGGTAGTAGGTTTGAACTCCTCCATCTTGGGCACGTGCCCATCCAGGGAGCCGGAGAGATCTGGGATAACCAGAGCTTTGAGGCCGAACGCTTCGATAATCTCGCGTAGCTCTTCGACATCTCCCGGCGTCAGGTGGCAACCCGGCAGCAGGTTGACCTGATTAGGTATGCACCTCCCCGGTTCGGCCAGCTGTTCCAGTAGCTTGGTAACCGCCCGACTCCATCCATCCTGGAAAGCGCCTTTGAAATCCGGAGTCGAGACGTACACGATTTGGGTCTCAGCAAGCTCTGGATGGCGATTCAAGATCAGCTTGAGGTACCCTTCCACATCGTCACCTTTAATCTCCGTGACCCCGGTTGAGCAGACTCCGATCAACGCGGGGTTGGCCCGCTGCTTGAGGTTGACCAGAGCCTGTTCTAGGTTTTCAAGCCCTCCCAGGACGGTAGCGACTTCATTCATCGCTGTAGTCTGCAGCGGAATCGCCTCGCGAAAATGGCGCACCAAAAGAACCAAGCCAAAAGAGGTGCAGCCTTGCGAACCGTGAAACAGCGGCATAGCGTCGGCCATACCCAAGAACGCCAGCGCCGCCCCTAACGGTTGGCTCATTTTCAAGGGGTTAACCATGCAAGCTTTTTGCGAGGAGACGACTTCAGCCACTGCCTATCTCCCAGGGCGCAGGTCGGCGCACTTGCGACCAGATTGGGCTGGAAATAGCCTTGGCGATTTCCTTGACCAGTTCCACCATGCCCTCGTAGCCAGCATAGGCGTGGTGGCGTTCCTGGTTGATGTCGAGCCAAGGCACCTTGGCCTTTAAGGCAACAAATTGACTCCTTCCCCCAGAAAGCAGGATATCCGCCTTGGCGTCCACCAGCATGCGATAGATCTCCTTGGGCTTTAAGTCCTCAAACATGTGAGCATCCTCGCCCATAAGCTGCTTTATCCTCTCCTTATCCTCAGCGGTAGACTTCTTGACGCTGGTGCCCACGACGATCATGCCGGCCTCCTGCAGGGCAGAGACCACCGACCAGGATTTCACCCCACCGGTGACCAGCAAGGCTTTTTTGCCCGAAAGGTAGGGCCGAAAGCGCTCTATCCTCGCCCAAGCGCGCGCCTCTTCACGCGCGATCAACGCTTCCGTGCGCGTCTTTAGTTCTTCCGGCGCCCCGCGCTCGATAAGCAACCTGGCAATTTCCCGCAAGGCGAAGCTGGTGTCGGAGATCCCGTAGAAAGAGCCCTCAAAGAAAGGAATGCCGTAGCGCTCTTGCATCTTGCGCGCGACATTGATCATGGCTTTGGAGCATACCAGCATAGCCGCCTTTGCGCGGTGGGAAGAGGCTATTTCGCGGTAGCGGGCATCGCCGGAGATACAGGCCAGAATGCGGATACCGAGCTCGTCGAACAAGGGTTTGACTTGCCACAGCTCGCCGGCCAGGTTGTATTCTCCGATTAGGTTGATATCGTAGGGAGTGGTGAATTCCGGTTCTTGGGTGCCGATGACGTAGTCGAGAAGCGCTTCGCCGGCGAGCTTGTTGCCCAGGTTCTTACTCCCCACAAAACCGGGCGAATTCACCGGTATGATGGGTTTGCCGAATTTTTGGGCGGCGGCTTTGCACACCGCCTCTAAGTCGTCGCCGGTCATCGCCGGCACGCAGGTTTGATACACGAACACCGCCTCCGGGTTGTACTTGGCGATCGTCTCCTTGATCGCCTGATACAAGCGTTTTTCCCCGCCGAAGATGACGTCGGTCTCATGGAGGTCGGTGGTGAAGCCGGTGCGGTAAAGGAGCGGGCCGGAAGATTTAGCCCCGCGGTTGTCCCAGGAGTTGCCCTCACAAGCGATTGGGCCGTGCACCAGGTGCGCTACGTCGGTAATCGGTTGAAGAACGATCTTGGCCCCGTCAAAGGCGCAGCCGCCGGCCGCCGCCCCAGGCGTGAGCTGCTTGCTACAACCTTTTTTCCGCTCTTTCTCTGATTTGCCCAGATTTTTGGCACAGCCCGGCTCGTGAAAGACTTCCTGGACCTTATCGGCCAAACCCATACTGCCCCCTGTTAGCGGATGAGATCAAAACTGTAGTCAGAAGTGGCTATCCCAATGGTATTGCGGTCCATCTCGTCGAAGATTTTGTCTAAGATCCGCACCAAGACGTTGAGGCCACCCTGGTACCCCCACGTGGGGAAACGGTGATGGTGGTGACGGTCGAAGATCGGAAAGCCAATTCGGATCAGAGGTGTCCCGGTATCACGCTCCAAATACTTGCAGTAGCAGTTGCCGATCAGAAAATCCACCGGCTCGGTGAACAGGAAAGAGCGCATGTGCCAAAGATCCTTGCCAGCCCAAACGTGGCAACCTTGACCGAAAGGTGAGGAATCCAAAAGCGCCTTCATTTTCGCTTCCCATTCCTTATTGCCGTTGGTGGCCATAATGTGCAGCGGTTGGGCGCCAAGTTCTAACAGGAAGCGCGTCAAGCCATAGGCCATGGACGGATCAGCGCTCAAAGCGAACTTTTTGCCATGGATGTGGGCTACCGAGTCAGCGATGGCGTCCACCAGCCTGCCGCGCTCTTTTTCCAGTTCCTTGGGGATAGGCTTGCCAGTGAGGCGGGAGATCGCCATCAGAAACTCGTCGGTGGCGCTTACCCCGATCGGATAGTTGAAGCTGATCACTTCCTGGCCTTTTTCCATAAGGTACTCGCGCGTTTTTTCGGTGCCGAACTCCTGCATCACTAAAGTGGCCTTGGAGTTGAGCGCTGCCTCGGTTTCGGCCACCGTAGTACCACCGTCGTACATACGGAACTGGCCATCGGTGGGAGTGTCCCATACCTCGGAACTGTCCGAGAGAATGATCGCCTCAGCTCCAAATAGCGAGAAAATGCGTTTGATTTCCCGCAGGTTCCCGACCACATAGCCGTCAAAACCGCCGATGAAGTTGATGGTTTCGGTCGGCTTGCGTTCCAAGGGAGGGACAGTGCCAGCTTTGCCATCCCAGAAATAGGAGAGGATCCCCTTCATCATGTTGTCGTAGCCAGTGATGTGGCTGCCTACGAAAGCCGGGGTGTGGGCGAAGGGGGTGTTGAAATCGTGCGGTACCGAGCCTTTGTCCTTAGCCACTTTGATGAAGGCGTTCAAATCGTCGCCGATCACTTCGGCCATACAAGTAGTGAGCACCGCGATCATCTTCGGCTGGTAAAGGTTATAGGCGTTGGCCAGCCCGTCGACTAGGTTGTTCAAACCGCCGAAGACCGCTGCATCCTCGGTCATGGAGGTGGATACAACCGAGCTGGGTTCCTTGAAGTGGCGGTTGAAATAAGTGCGGTAATAGGCCACGCATCCTTGCGAGCCGTGTACGAATGGCAAAGTGCCTTCGAACCCCACCGCTGCCATGATCGCTCCGGTTGGCTGGCACGCTTTATCTGGGTTGATCGCCAGCGCCTCGCGTGAAAGGTTTTTTTCGCGGTAGTCCCAAGTCTTGGTCCATTCGCGGATCTCCTCAACTTTTTCATCGGGCGCCGCCCGCTCGAATTCGCAGCGTTTATTTTTAAACAGCGTGACATAATCCGGATGGCGGAACAGATTCAGGTGGTCTAGAACCTGATCCGGGTTCTGAGGAGTTGGGTTTTGCGTATGCTGGGTCATGGTGGTCTCCTTGAGATGGTCAGTTTGGACCGGACCCGGACGCTTGCCCGAGTCCGATCCTTGATTAACACGCCGCTCTAGGCTGTCTGCCACGGGGCTTTAGTCATGTTCCAGACTGGGTTATTGATCGCCAGATCCATGTCGCGGGCAAACACGGCAAAGCCGTCGTAGCCATGGTAAGGCCCCGAGTAATCCCAAGAATGCATCTGGCGGAACGGCAGCCCCATCTTCTGGAAGATATATTTTTCCTTGATTCCCGAAGCGACTAGGTCCGGCATGAGTTTCTCGGCGAATTTCTCAAACTCGTAGCCGGTAACATCGTCGTAGATGAGCGTGCCATCCTTGACGTAGTGCGTGGTGCGCTGATAGTCGTCGTTGTGGGCGAACTCGTAGCCGGTGGCGATGCACTCCATCCCTAAATCCTCAAAGGCCGGGATCACGTGGCGTGGACGAAGGCCTCCCACGAAGATCATGACCTTTTTACCTTCCAGGCGCGGCCGGTACTTGTCGATTACCGCTTTGGCTACCGGTTCGTACTTGGCGATCACTCTCTCTGCGCCCTCTTGGATTTTGGCATCAAAGAAGCTAGCGATCTTGCGCAAGGATTCGGCGATTTTGGTGGGTCCGAAGAAGTTGTACTCCACCCATGGGATGCCGTACTTTTCTTCCATATGGCGCACGATGTAGTTCATCGAGCGATAGCAATGGATGATGTTGAGCTTGGCTTTGGAAGTGCGCTCCAGCTCAGCCAAGGTGCCGTCGCCCGACCACTGAGCGATAACTCTAAGACCCATTTCCTCGAGCAAGATGCGCGAGGCCCAAGCATCGCCGCCAATGTTATAATCGCCGATGATTGCGACGTCGTAAGGGGTACTTTGAATGTCCATAGGCTTGGACGCGGAAGGGTCTAGCACCCAGTCGCGGATCGAATCGTTGGCGATGTGGTGACCAAGCGACTGCGATACCCCGCGGAAGCCTTCGCAGCGTACCGGCACCACAGTTTTACCGATCTCCTTGGCTTTCTTTTTGGCGACCGCCTCGATGTCATCGCCGATCAGGCCGATCGGGCACTCCGACTGGATGGTGACGCCTTGGCTTAAGGGAAACAGCATCTCCATCTCGTCGATGATCTTGGCGAGTTTCTTATCCCCGCCGAAGACGATGTCGCGTTCCTGGAAATCAGAGGTGAAATGCATGGTGGTGAAGGTATCCACCCCGGTGGTGCCGATGTAATAGTTGCGCCTTCCACCGCGGTTGTAACGGCCGCAGCCGACCGGTCCATGGCTTAAGTGGATCATGTTTTTGACCGGGTTCCACACCACTCCGAACGAGCCAGCGTACGCGCAGCCGCGGATGGTCATGACTCCCGGGATCGATTTGATGTTAGACTTGACCCCACAGTCGGGTTTGCCCTCTTCATAGACGCCCAAGTGCTTGGCGCGTTTCTTGGCGGTCTTTTCAGGGTAGGCTTTGAGGACCTCGGTTATGAGTTCCTGATTTCTCTGCTTGATCTGTTCTACCGTCAGGCTCATGGCACTCTCCTTAAGGATTTAAGCCGCAAGCTCAGCCGCGGTTTTGCCGACCAAAGACTCATCCACTTGCTTCATGATGCCGTGTTCCATCAAAAGGTCTTCCAACTCGTCCATGCTGATCGGCGTCGGGATTACGCCTTTGCCAGCATTCTCGTGGATCTTGCGGGCAAGAGCGCGGTAATGGTCGGCTTGAGCGCTGTCTGGGGCATACTCGATCACCGTCATGCGCCGAAGTTCGGCGTGCTGTACTACGTTGTCACGCGGCACGAAGTAGATGAGCTGGGTACCGAGCTTCTTCGCCAGCGCCTCAGCTAACTCTAGTTCCTTGTCAGTCTTACGTTCGTTGCAAATGAGCCCTCCCAAGCGCACGCCACCAGAGTGAGCGTATTTCAAAATGCCCTTGGAGATATTATTGGCCGCATACATAGCCATCATCTCCCCGGACATGACGATGTAGATCTCCTGGGCCTTGTTCTCGCGTATGGGCATGGCGAATCCACCACACACCACGTCACCCAAGACGTCGTAAGAGACATAGTCGATGTCCTCATAGGCGCCGTTCTCTTCCAAGAAGTTGATCGCCGTAATGACTCCGCGTCCAGCGCAACCCACTCCCGGCTCTGGCCCGCCTGACTCTACGCATTTGATGCCTAGATAGCCCACCTTCATCACATCTTCGAGTTCCAAGTCTTCGACACTTCCAGCCTGGGCGGCCAAGTGCAGGATCGTGTCTTGGGCTTTGGCATGCAGGATCAAACGAGTGGAATCGGCTTTGGGATCGCAGCCGACGATTAAGATGCGCTGACCCATCTCCGCCAAGGCTGCTAAGGTATTCTGAGAGGTAGTGGATTTGCCAATCCCACCTTTCCCATAAAAAGCGATTTGTCGCAAGTCAGACATAGCTTTTCTCCGTTTGTTAAGACGTTTCTAGCAGGATTCCTCCAGTATTCCGCCAAATCTAGGTTTCTCGTTATGTTTTTTTGCTTGCCGAAAATACTGTTCGATGCCAATCCAGCAATTGCTGTGCCAATACCTGACATTCATATATAACTGATTGATTTAACTATCATCCATTCGCGAAGCCGGCTACAAGCTCTGTTGCAAACAAGACAAAAGCAGCCAATTTGTCGCAAACGGGACAAGCCGAAACAAGGATCATGCTGGTCGGATGAGAGTGGAACGGAGTTTGCTTAGCTTTAGAAGAGCATGGCAAGAGACTCAGGCGAGGACCTTATGCAGATTGGAGTAGACAGCGCCAAAGCGGTAGATAGCCGGCGGGTGTTTGTGGTGGAAGAAGACGAAGTCACGCGCACTGCGCTCGAGATCATGCTCTGTGATGAGATCGAAACCCACACCTTCTCAAACCTCGCCGCTGCCTATGCTAAGGCCGAGCGCTTCAAACCCGACCTGTTACTGCTCGGGCTTGGGGTCGCAAAAGCCCAGGGCAACACTGTCGTGACCGAGATTCGCTCCCGACTGGGGCCGCTTAAGCTTGTGCTGGTGGCAGATTCAGCTGCCGATCCCTTGGTCCAAGAGTGTTTGCAAGCTGGAGCTGACGGCGTACTGCACACGCCTTTGACCATTGAAAAAACCCGCCGCAAGGTCGATCTGCTCTTAGGCCGTCGGGCCAATCCCGGCATTCCGGTCTTGCCTGTGATTTTATAAGTAAGCAGGAGTTATCCGCGAGGGAAAGGCTACTGCCCAAAACGATGAGAAAGGGAATGTTCGCCCTCTGTGTTCCTGCTAGAAACGTATGTCCTTAGGCTGTTTTCGGAGAGTTTCAGCCATGAGTGTAAGACCCAAATTTCAAGTCCTATCGCAAAATGTAGGGGCACAGCGCGCCGTCCCCCTACTGCCGGTGCATGAGGGAGCCATCCGCTTTGATCGTAACGAGTTGTCCGGGGCCTTTGGTGATATCGGTACGGTTTTTCCTCTGCTCGCCAGCATGATCATAGTAGCTGGACTCGATGCGGCGAGCGTTCTTGTGATGTTTGGCCTGATGCAAATCACCACCGGGCTCGTTTATCGGCTGCCCATGCCCGTTCAGCCGCTCAAGGCGATGGCTGTGATCGTCATCACGCAACATCTGACGAGCAACGTTCTTTACGGTGGTGGATTGGCCATCGGAGTTCTCATGCTTATCTTGGTCCTGACTGGGTTCATTGACTGGTTTGGGAGGATTGTTCCCAAAGCAGTGATTCGCGGCGTTCAGTTTGGGTTAGGTCTTCAACTATCCTTGCTGGCACTTAAAGAATATGTCCCTTCCGACAGCGGGTTTGGATTCGGTCTTGCCGCGGCAGGCTTCCTTATTACTATTGTGCTACTTGGGAACCGGCGCATTCCGCCAGCTCCGATTCTTCTCCTTTTAGGAGCGGCTTACGGACTAGTATTTAAAGCCGATGCTCTGTTGTGGACAGGAGCAGTTGAATTCCACCTTCCTCAATTTACTGTTCCTCAAAAAGAGGATATTTTGACCGGCCTGATCGTACTCGCTCTTCCGCAAATCCCATTGTCTTTAGGCAATTCGCTCCTGGCTACACGGCGAATCATTAAAGATTTATTTCCCAACAAACCGATCACGATTCGCAAAATCGCATTTACCTATGCCGCCATGAATCTAATCAATCCATTTTTTGGTGGCGTCCCCACTTGTCACGGATCTGGTGGAATCGCAGGTCATTATGCCTTTGGGGCTAGAACCGGAGGATCGGTAATCTTTATAGGCTTGCTTTACTTACTTTCGGGATTATTTCTCAGCTCAGGATTTAGCACGGTGATCCAGCTTTTTCCCAAACCAATCCTTGGCGTCATTCTGCTTTTTGAGGGATTGACGCTCATAAGGTTCTTAACAGATCTAGCAGAATCTAGGGCAGATTTCACCCTGGCGATTCTGGTGGGGCTTGCTGCTGTGACGCTCCCCTATGGTTACCTCTCAGGACTTATCGGTGGAATGCTGTTGGCTTATTTAGGAAAGGAGCGGTTTGCACAATTATGATCGTTTGTAGAACACAGCACGCTGGGAAACTACTGCCCTTACGTGCAAGGCGGCTTGGTTAACGCGAAAGGGCGCGTATCTTCTGGGCGCGTTGCCACAAAGACGCGGCTTTATCGTCCTGACCTTGGGTTTTGTAAAGCTCCGCCAGATTCTCCAAAACCGTCGCCACGTTGGGGTGATCGGAACCTAGAGCTTCTTCCAAAATGGCCAGCGCCTGCTGGGCATGGGATTATCTCCTTTTACGCCAACAGTTCCAAGGCCCGCTTATTGGAGAGTTT
>JAOAHI010000014.1 GCA_026415315.1 Methylohalobius sp. | reverse complement strand
AGTTTCCAGTTCACGTCCTAACCCCTACAGCAGGTCGATCCCCGCGTATGCGGGGGAGGCATGCCGAACCCAGTGTTGGTGCGCCCGCCGCCGGGTCGATCCCCGCGTATGCGGGGGAGGCTGAGCGATGTTATCCGTAGTGATAAGACCACCGGGTCGATCCCCGCGTATGCGGGGGAGGCCCCCTCAACAGACGGTCAATGATTTCCGAACCGGGTCGATCCCCCCGTATGCGGGGGGGGCATCCGCCTTTGCCCTGTCTTTCCCGAAAACGAAGGTCGATCCCCGCGTATGCGGGGGAGGCCTGAGCGGTCTGAGCGGCGTGGCTGGCAAGTAGGGTCGATCCCCGCGTATGCGGGGGAGGCTCCAGGCTTCGCATAGCGAAGGGGTAAGCCGAAGGTCGATCCCCGCGTATGCGGGGGAGGTTTTCCATGATGCGACCAGGCGGCCAGCAGCAGCTTTTCCAAGCCGTCGTCGGCAAACCACCCGTACAGCCTCTTTACACTGAGCGCCTGAGCAAAGCGATCGTTCAGCTCTTCATCGTCAAATAACACTTCAAGTTCGCGGATGTGACCAGCGTGAACCCTAGGATCCAACGCCTTGCCCTGGAACCCCAAGTTCGCCTTACCGACGTCGTGGAAGGCAGCTAGCACTGCCAGCCGATCAAGCTGTGCCTCCGTCATTGCCCCACCCGCGCATTCCAGACAACGCCGAACAGCAGACAGTGCTGTCAACTGGCGAAACACCACCGCCACGTCCAAACAATGGGCCGCAAGGGGTAAAAAGGCAGAATTTCGAGGGTCGAACTTACCCCAGAATAGGGTCTGATTCATAAGATCTCCCAACAGGACAGGGATCTTCGCTGATCTAATAGTCTAGGGAGTTATCAGGTTGGCCGGTGGTAGCCAGAGCAACTCGAGCAGCTAAAAAGGTAGCAGGGGACAAGCTGTTCGATCAGGGACCAGAAGAGACGCGATTAAGTCAGATAGATTCAGCCTTATAGCGAATCGAGGAAATTAAGGACAAAACGATCAGGCTCACTCCCACCAGGCCAGCGATGACCTCGGAAACCTTCACCACCATGCTGGTGAGCATGATTAAAGCTAAAGCGCCTATAGCATAAAAGGCCCCATGCTCGAGGAAAACGTACTGCTCCAAAGTCCCTTTATGCACCAAAAAGACGGTTAGACTGCGCACAAACATCGCTCCTATGCCCAAACCGAGCATGATGACTACTACGTCCTTGGTGATAGCAAAAGCCCCGACGACCCCGTCGAGCGAAAACGAGGCATCCAGCACCTGCAGATACAAAAACCCTAAAATCCCGGAACGAATCGGAACCTGGGCGCTGACTGCAAACGAGTCGGACAGACTGTCGGTGAGCACAAAAGCGACGATTCCCCAGATGCCAGCGATCAGCGCACCCAGCTTTTCTGCTTCAGGAAGAAAAACCTCGACGCTGAGCAGCGCCAAGAGCGCCACGACGATTTCTATGGATTCCACCTTACCGACCGCGGCCAGCTTTTCCTCCACTGCTCCCAGCCAGTGCAGGGTTTTACCCTCATCGAACAAGAACGCTAAAAACACCATGAGCAAAAACATACCGCCGAAAGCCGCGATCGGTATGTGGGCGGCCTGAACGTGGCGGGCGTATTCCTCAGGTTGGAGCAGCGCCGTTCGAACCACTTCTGTCCACTCTAAACCGGTCGCTAAAGCGACGATGAGCAAAGGCAGCACAAGACGCATGCCAAACACCGCAATTAGAATCCCCCACGTCAAAAAATAGCGCCGCCATTTCTCCTCTAAGTGGCGTAAAACCGAGGCGTTGACCACCGCGTTGTCAAACGACAAGCTCACTTCCATGATCCCCAAAAACAGGGCTAGAATCAGTGCCTGCATCCCGCCCAGAACGGTCTTTTGTCCCCACGCGAACGCCGCCGGTAGGGCCAACAAAGAAAACAACACGGAGAATCTAAAGTGCCTCATACCTGAACCATCTTATCTTAGGCGACCACTGGCTGAATGTGCCAGATCGCGCGCGCGTATTCTAGAATCGAGCGGTCACTAGAGAACCGTCCAGCGTAAGCGACGTTGAGAATAGCCTTAAAGGCCCACTCTTCTTGATGCAGATAAAGCTGGTCGATGCGTTCCTGGCAAGTCAAATAGTCCTCGTAATCGGCCAGCACTGCAAAGCGATCGTGTGCAAGCAGCGAGTCAATCAAGGGACGAAAGCGACCAGGATCCTCAGGAGAGAAAAAACCTTGGGCGATCATATCGAGCACCTGTTTGAGCTCTAAGTTTTTCTGATAATAGTCTTGCGGACGGTAACTCCTAAACAGCGATTTAAGTTCCTCAGCAGTGTGGCCGAAACAGAAAAAGTTTTCTTCCCCCACGGCCTCTCTTAGCTCGATATTGGCCCCGTCCAGAGTGCCTATAGTGAGCGCACCGTTTAAAGCCATCTTCATGTTGCTGGTGCCAGAGGCTTCCGTGCCGGCCATGGAGATCTGCTCCGAAAGTTCGGTCGCTGGAATCAGCCGCATCGCGCAGTTCACCCCATAGTTGGGGACGAAAATGACTTTAAGCCAGTCTTTGATCTTGGGGTCGCGGTTGATTACCGCGGCCACATCCAAGATCAACTTGATGATCAACTTAGCCATCTGATAGCCCGGGGCAGCCTTGCCACCGAAGATTACCGTGCGCGGTAGGAGCTGATAGCCGGCGTGCAGCCGGTTGTAGCGGGTGACCACATGCAAGACATTCAACAGCTGGCGTTTGTATTCGTGGATGCGCTTGATCTGGACGTCAAACAAACTGGCGGGATCGACCTGCAGCTTCAAACAGGTGCGCAAGTGTTCAGCCAAACGCGTCTTATTTTCCTGTTTGGCGGCCCAAAAGTCCTGGCAGAAAGTCCTATCTCGAGCCAGCGGAGCCAGATCTTCAAGCCGTTCGGCATCGCGGACCCAACGATTGGAGCCCAATGTCTCGGTGATCAATTTAGCCAGCGGCGAATTGGCCTGATTAAGCCAGCGCCTTGGCGTGACGCCGTTGGTAACGTTGAGAAAGCGGTCTGGATAGAGCTTGGCGAACTCGCTAAAAATCGTCTCCCGCATCAACCGGCTATGCAGCATAGAGACGCCGTTGATCTTGTGGCTACCGACGACAGCAAGGTGGGCCATGCGGATGCGCCTTTCCTCTCCCTCCTCGATCAGAGACAGACGGCGAACAAGCTCGCCATCGCCGGGATAACGCCGAATCACCTCGCGTAGGAAACGGGCGTTGATCTCATAAATGATTTCCAGATGGCGCGGAAGCAAGCGCTCAAACAAAGCCACCGGCCAAGTCTCCAAGGCCTCCGGCAGCAGGGTGTGGTTGGTATAAGAAAAAGTGTTTACCGTGATTTTAAAGGCCTGATCCCAAGACAAGCCATGCTGATCGAGTAGAAGCCGCATCAATTCTGGAATAGCCAGCGCTGGATGAGTATCGTTGAGTTGGATGGCAACTTTGTCCGGAAAAACATCCAGCTCTGGGTTATCCTTAAGATACTGGGCTAAAATGTCCTGAACTGAAGCGCTGGCGAAGAAATATTCCTGCCGCAGGCGAAGTTCTCGCCCCATCTGTGTGGTATCGTCGGGATAAAGCACCTTGGATAGGTTCTCCGACTGGATTTTCTCCGCTACCGCCTGAATGTAGTTGCCCTGGTTGAAGTAACTTAAATCGAACTCGCGCGAGGCTTTAGCCGCCCACAAGCGTAAGTTATTGACGGTCTGCCCGCCGCAGCCGGGGATAGGAACGTCATAAGCCAAAGCCAACACGTCCTCGCTTCCCACCCAACGGTAACGCCAATCGCCTTGACTGTCGCAATACGCTTCCGAGCGCCCTCCGAATTGGACCAAGTGGCGAATTTCCGGGCGCGCGATCTCCCATGGATGCGGGTAGCGCAGCCAGTTATCGGGATGTTCAACCTGCCAACCGTTTTCGATCGCCTGGCGAAAAATGCCATATTCGTAGCGTATGCCATAGCCAAAGCCAGGGAGATGCAAAGTCGCTAACGAGTCTAAAAAACAGGCCGCCAGCCTGCCTAAACCGCCATTACCGAGCGCGGCCTCGTCTTCGATTTCCGCCAGATGCTCCAAATCCTGACCTAGTTCCTCCAGGGCTTGGCAAAAGTTTTCATACTCGCCGAGATTGAGCAAGTTATTGACCAGCGAGCAGCCGAGCAGATATTCCATAGACAGATAATACATGCGCTTGGCGCTCCTTACGTAATATCGACGCTGAGTTTCCATCCAGCGCAAAGTCAAAAGATCGCGCACGCTAAAAGCGGTGGCTAAATACCAGTCGCGCTCCTTGGCCTCGATAGGGTCTTTGCCCAGAGAGTAGATCAAGTGGTTGACGATGGCTTCTTTGATGGAACGAATTCCGCTTGGATGCATAACCCATTTTTTCTACAGATTAAGATTTCGCATTTGCTGCCGGGATCGCCTAAGATTTAAGTCAACAGCCAACCTCATAAGGGAAAAACAATGAAAAATAACGAAAAACACTTAGCTGTCGTCCTATTAAGCCTGTTCATTTTGGGGTGCTCCAGCATACGCGCCCGCACCGATACACCTCCTACAGACTGGACAGTCTACCCCGGCGTCCGCAAGGACCTTAAAGAGATGGGCGAAATGATCAGCGGCCAGCGCGAGGAACCGATCTGGGTCAAGAGTTTGGTGACTGCTATTCTGATTGTCGATCTGCCTGCCTCGGCGGTTTTGGATACCCTAGCAACTCCTTACGATCTTTATCGCCTGTACGCGCCAGAGCCGTAATTCAACACCCTCCCTCCAACGCCGACCTAACCGCTTCAAGGCCTGACCGCGCCGCCTCAAGGTCCTGTTCGGCGCGTTCCACCCAGGCCTCACCCCAAAAGAAATTACAACTAGTCTCGGCACGCAAGATCCGCCATTGTGCCTGTTCGAGTAAGCTCGAGAGCTGTGCCCCCTTGCCTTGAGCCTCAGCGCGTGCTTTGAGCGCGTGCCACTCTTGGCTAAGCCGATGGATCGCGGCCAAACCGTCTTTTTGGCGCTGCGATCCCGTCCACTGAATGAATCCGCGCCCATGGTGCCAACCGGTATTCCAAGCGCCGGTGTGCACCTTGACCTCACCGTGCACGCCGTACCGATCCAAATACTCGTGGATGAAGATGGGCCGCGGCGCTCTCTCATCGCTCCGAGCGCGTTCCAACACCGGCTGGTAAAAAGCCGTCCAAAAATTGGCTCCATGGGTAACGTTGCGGAACCAGCCCCCGTTGTCGCCATCGGTGCAGGTGGTCACCAGAGGCGGAGCATCGCACCAGCGGGTGCGCTCTTCCACCTCGCGGTAGAACCATTCCGGTTCCAGCCCTGACTCTTGGGCGTTGGAAAGATCTCGATCGCGCACGATCACTATGATCTCTGCCCCGCCATAGCGGGCCAAATGCGGGCGGTATAATAGTTGTGGCCAGTCC
Source organism: Methylohalobius sp. (assembly GCA_026415315.1). Lineage (GTDB taxonomy): Bacteria > Pseudomonadota > Gammaproteobacteria > Methylococcales > Methylothermaceae > Methylohalobius. The sequence continues at coordinate 44,693 of JAOAHI010000014.1, read as the reverse complement.
ATGGGCGTGATGGGTTCAACGTGCTCGCTGTCCACCAGGCAATAGCGATAGCCCAGCTTTTTCAGGAGCGGAATCAGCTCCATGCAAAACCCCATCTCCGGCGGCCAAAATCCTTGAAAGCTTTCGCGCCAAAACAAATGCCGGCTGATCCCTAGCCAACGGGTAAGCTGCTCTTCCCAATCCTCTTGCGGAATCAGGGGCAGCACCGGATGGTAATAAGCAGTGCCTAAGATCTCAAACAAAGCCGTGTTCTGGTAGTACCAGAGCAGCGATCCCGTGTCCACTGCTCCATACACCATGGTCTGAAAGGCCGGATCGGATAATGTCTCAAGTAGCGTGCCAGAGAGCGCCAGATGCACGCGCGCCACATCCTCGTACCCCCACAGACTCCTTGGGATGCGATCTAAGGCAAATAAGATCTCCTTAGCCTCCCACGGATTTTTCTCCCACAACTCTTGCAGGTTACCCGCCGGTTGGTGGAGATTCAAAACTAAGGCGTGATAGATAGGCTTCATTGCAGCGAACTCCCTAAAAACCAGGCTCAATTTTAACGCCCGCCGGCAAAACGCAACAGCAAGGGAATGACAAACAAGGTCAAGAGGGTGGAAAACCCAAGTCCCCAAACGATGCTGGAGGCCACCGGCCCCCACAGCAGCGACTTCCCGCCAATCCCGGCAGCCAGCGGTAAAAGCCCAGCGACGGTCGTCCCCGAGGTGATCAGGATTGGGATCAAGCGGCGACGGGCGGCATAAATCGCTGCGTGCAGAGGGCCGATACCGCACGCCTGTCGGTCGTTGAACGCAGCGATCAAGACGATAGCCGAGTTGACCGCGATCCCGCTTAAAGCGACCGCGCCATACAAGGTATATAGCGACAGCGGCCACCCTGAGACAAACACGCCATAAATCACGCCAGCTCCAGCCAGCGGCAAGGTCACCAAAATCAACAAAGGTTGGCGGTAGCTGTGAAACTCAGCCGCTAAGATCAAATAGATTAACGCCACTCCAAACCAAAAGATTCTCTGTAAAGCCGACAAGCTTTCGCGAATGTCGTCGAGCTCGCCTGTAAAATCGAGCTCGACGTTGGGATAACGAGCGGCTACCTGGCGCCAAGCTTCGCGCAATCGGGCATTGGCCTCAGCCGGAGTGGTCTGGGCGCGATCGATCTCCGCCTCCACCGTCACCGCCCGTACCAGTTGATAATGGCGGATGTATCCCTCAGCCGGGGCCAGTTCTGCGCGCACCAGAGTACCTAAAAACAACGTCCGTCCGCCTTCGGCAGCTAGCGGCAAACGCAGCCAGTCCGCCGGATCGGGCATCAGCTTGGGCCTGGCCCGGACGATGAGATCCACGGATTCACCTTCGTGGCGGGTGGACCCCACCCACTCTCCTTCCCCCAGCAAGCGCAGGGTACGGATGACCTGTTGGGGTGGAAGTCCAACGCGAGCAATGGCCTCGCGATCTAAACGAAAGGTCAGCGTTGGGCGCCCGGGGCTGCGATCGTCGCTGATGTCGCGCACCCCGGGGATCTCAGCCAAGAGACGGCGAACCTCAACCACCGCGGGATCGAGCTCGGTCAAATCATCGGACTTGACCTTAACGCTGATCGGACGCTGGGCTGGCGGTCCGCCCTTGACGATAAGGAAAGAAAACCTCCCAGGTCCACCAAGGCTTTGGATTTTAGGCCGCAATGCCTCGATGACTTCTTCCGTAGTTCGTCCCTCCTCCCGGCGTGGATGCAAGGAGACAATCACTTGACCTAAGTGATCGGCATATAAAGGCTCGACTTCGGTAAACTTGATGCCGGCCATAGCCGTAGCCGAACGCAGCTCTTCGTGAGGCAGGCTCTGCTCGATCAGGTGACGTGCGCGCTCGGCTTCAGCCAAAGTCTGCTCCAAAGTCGAACCGACCGGAAGATCGACATGGACGTAAAACAGGCGCAGGGTGTCGAAAGCGAAAAACTGCACCTTCACCCCCCCTAAAGCCAGAAGTGCCACCGCCCCGAGTAAAGCCAATCCCATCCCCCCAGCCCACTTTAAGGGGTGGCGCATCATGTGCACCAGCAGTCGGCCATAGTTGCTCCTTAAGCGGCGGCTTATCCGCTCGCGCCAGAGAGCCCAATAGGAGCGAGGAGCCTCGAAAGCAGAGCGCATAGCCAAGATATGGCTGGGCAACATCCAATACGCTTCTACTAAGCTGGCTAACAGCGCCACCGTCACCACCATGGGCACGATTTTCAGAAACTCGCCCAAGATGCCAGGCAGCAGCATCAACGGCAAGAAGGCAGCAATCGTCGTCAACACGGCGGAAAACACGGGGCCAGCCACCTCCTTTACCCCCGCAAGCACCGCTTCCCGCGTCGCCATCCCTTGGACGATCTTGTCGTGGATGGCTTCGACGATCACCACCGCATCGTCCACCAACATGCCCAAGGCGATAACGACTCCGAGCAGCACGCTCAAGTTCAAGGTCGGACTAAAAAAGGCGACAGCGGCAAACGCCCCGGCCAAAGCAAACGGCAACCCCAATGCAACCAGCGCCCCAAGCCGCCAGCCCAAAAAAAACGCTACCAGCGCAAACACTAAAACAAAGCCATACAAGGCATTGGATTCCATAAGATCCAGCGCTTGCCGCGTCTCATAGGTCTGATCGTCGACCAACGCAAGCTGCAACCCCAATTTAGCCAACGCCGGGTTGCGTTCAGCGCAAAACGCCTCGAGGCGCTCGACCAGCTGTAGGGTATTGGCGTCGGCCTGCTTGGTTACCGACAGAAGCACCGCCGGTTCGCCTCGGTAGCGCACCGCTTGCTCGGCGCGCTCAGCCGCCCAGGAGAAGCGCACTACTTCGCCGAGCGGTACCGCCCGCCCTTCGATCATGAGCGGCAATTTAGCCAGCTCATCAGGGTTGGGGGAGCGGCCTACGACGCGTGCCAACCACTCCCCGCTGGAAGTCAGAAAGCGGCCCGCTACCAGGTCGCGATACCAGGCGCTGAGCTGGTCGGCCAACGCCGTGGGACTTAAACCGCGGGCAGCGATCTGGAAAGGGTCGAACTCGACGTGTATCTCCGGCTCCTGAAAGCCGATGGCCAACACGCGATCCACCCCGGGCAAGCGCTCGAGCCCTCGCTTCAAGGCAAAGGCCCCCTTGCGCAACGCCTCGCCCCCGACGGGCCCATAGAGGGCGAGCATCGCTGTGGGAAAGCCGTTGGAGGTAGTAAACTCGATAATCCTGGGGGTCTTGGCGGCCTCCGGAAGCTCCGAGACGGCTTTGTTGAGGACTTCGCGGCGCACGTCGTTGATCCGTCGGTCAAAAGTGCGCTCATCCAGATGGGTAAAGCGAATCAAAATCGAAGAACGCCCCTCGCGCGAACTGGAGAGAATGTAGCGGACGTCAGGCACGCTGCGCAGTGCATCCTCTAAGGGCGAGGTCACCTCGCGCTCGACTTCCTCAGCGGTCGCTCCGGGATAAGCCGTCCAGATGTTGACCCAGTTGAAGTTGATCTCTGGATCGCGGGCGCGCGGCAAAGTCACGTACACCGCCACCCCTAAAACAAGGGTAATGACAAACGTCAAATTGGCTAGCGGTGCGTTGGCGACCAGCTTTTCGTACCACGAGGCTCTCATGGGGGCAAACCTTGGCATTCGCGAAAGCCCTGCGTGGCCAATTCGGCTGGGTTCTCTGCCGCCACCTGAACCGAAAGTGGCAGTTTCAGAGGCAGGGTACGGCCTAGCCTGGCTTCGGGCAAAACTAAAAAACAAGGGTCCTGGTCGGAGGAGCGGATCCAAATCCCCGTCTGCTCCCGAAAGGTAGTGAGCACAAAGCTGGGAAGATGGGGCCTTGGGTCCTGCCAGGACAAAGTCCCCGCAACGCCAGGGGGAGGAGCTTGGTCGACAAAGCGCAGGCGCACTTTGACGTCCTGCGCGCGTCGATCGCGCCGAGGAACATAAGCGATCGCCTCAACCGCATAGCGCCCCCCTCCCGAGGGAGCGAAAGCCAGCTTTGCCTCCGTCAATTGCGCGATGAGTTCGGCTGGAACAAAGGCGATCAACTCGCGCTTTTCCGCCATTACCACCAGCACGACTTTGCCCGGAGTCACAAAATCGCCTGGACTGACGCGCTTTTCCACCACCCAACCGGTAAAGGGGGCCAGCACATAACGCTTCTCCCACTGCCAGTTAAGCTCGGATAGAAGAGCCTTCTGGGCCTGCCATTCACGCTCGAGCACAGCTACTCGGTCGCGCGCAGCCGCCTCCTGCTCTCTGGCAATCAGACCTTTGACCAGGAGTTTTTGGGCTTGATCAAGCTGGCGGCGCCCTTCCTGCAAACGAACCTTAGCCGCCTCTAACGCGGCCAGGGCGCGCTCGCGCGCCAGGCGCAGAGGCGCTTCCTCGATTTCTACCAATACTTGCTGCGCCTGCACCTTGTCGCCTTCGCTTACATTTACCTTGACTACCTGGCCGCTTACCTCGGCCGCCAACTCAGCTTCATCGACTGCCTCGACGTAAGCGGTAGCGCGCTGCTCGGGGTGGACAGCCAATTCGATCCACGGGCGCCAAACTGCGGCTTGTCCCCATCCTACTTGCCCGATGGCCAGTAGCAACAATCCGATTAAGCGCATGCCAAACAACCGCGCAAAAAAAGATTTACCGCCTGTTTGACCTGCTCCTGCAAGGTGGACGGCCCAGGGGGGGCGACCAATCCCAACTCCAGTTTGCGCAGCCATTCTCCGCATAATGCCGCCAAAAACTGACCGGCCAAGAAACGGCTGTCGAGCTCAGCCACTACGCCCGCTCGCTGGTATTCGGCCAGCAAGCGGCTCAAATGCGTCAGGGTACACTCCGGGCCGCGGCGGTAGAATTCGGCAGCCAGTTCCGGAAAGCGCTGCGCCTCGGCCAGAATTTGAGCACGCAAGCGAAGGGTTTCTGGGCGAGTGATGCGGCTTAAAAACTGGTAGCCAAACTCCTCAAGCACCTCTGCTATAGGACGCGAGGCGTCTTGCGGTAACCTGGCGACAAACTCATCGCTAATGCGTTGGATCACTGCCCCAAACAGCTGCGCCTTGCTGCCAAATTGGCGGTAAATGGTGCGCAGGGACACGTGCGCCTGGCGGGCAATGGTTTCCAAGCTCAAGGCGCCGTAACCGTGCTCAGCAAACAGGCTCATGGCCCGATCCAAAAGGAGATCGCGGCGGAACGCTTCTTCCCCTTTGCGCGGTCGGCCACAGCGAATAGCAGTCATCTTCTTTAACAATTTGCCTAGCAAAATGAAAAGAAATATTATCTTATTATTTCACAAAAGCGGCAAAAATGCGATATCGGATCCTAGGACTAGGCCTCCTATTGGTTGCGGCCTGCTCACGCCCTACCGAGCAATCTGCCCCCTCTGCACCTAGGGTCCAAATCGCTCGCTCCACCGTTAAGGAAATCACGATATGGCAGGAATACTCCGGGCGGCTGGAGGCGGTCGAGCAAGTCGAGGTGCGAGCACGGGTAGAGGGGTATTTAGATAAAATCCTGTTTCGCCCAGGACAGGCCATTAAGGCGGGCGATTTGCTTTTTGTCATCGACCCTAGGCCGTTTGCGATTCGCCTCAAACAAGCTGAAGCTGAGCTTTCTGCCGCTCGGGCCACTTTAGAGTTGGCCAAAAGCCATCTGGTGCGGGCCGAACGCCTGCTGGCTAAAAAATTCATCGCCCAAGAAGACTATGATACCAAACGGGCCGAGCTCCTAGCCGCGGAAGCTAAAGTACAAGCCGCTCAAGCCCAAGTCGAGGCGGCGCGCCTTGATCTCTCCTTTACTGAGGTCCGCGCTCCGATCTCAGGCATCATCGGGCGCGAGGAAGTTACCGCCGGCAACCTAGTCAAAGGGGGCGGAGCCGATGCTACTGTGCTCGCGGTCATCGTCCGCACCGATCCCATCTATGCATATTTTGACGTGGATGAGCGCACGGCGTTACGCTACGAACGCATAAGCTCACCACCGGTCCAAGTGCAACTCGCCCTGGCCGATGAAGAGGGGTTCCCTCACATAGGCCGTCTGGATTACTTATCGCCCCGCCTCGATTGGTCCTCCGGCACGCGAACGTTTCGAGCCATCGTAGCCAACCCCGAAGGACGCTTGAAGCCAGGAATGTTTGCCCGCATCCGTCTCGCCCAGGGAAGTCCCTCGCCCGCCCTATTGGTACCGGACAAAGCGCTGGTCGCCAACTTGGCGCAAAAAGGGGTATGGGTGATGGACGAACAGCACATCGTCTCCTTCCGCCCGGTAACCCCAGGCCCGTTGATCGATGGCTGGCGCGTGATCCTTGAGGGCTTAAGGCCCGGAGAGTGGATCGTGGTGGAGGGTATGCAAAAACTCAAACCGGGGATCGCAGTCCTTCCGGAGAAGGACGATGGGAAGCTTTAGCCATTTTTTCATCGACCGACCGGTGTTCGCCTCGGTTTTGTCCATCTTCATCGTCCTGATAGGAGGCTTGGCCCTGTTTACCCTTCCCCTGACCCAGTACCCACCCATAGCCCCACCTACTATCGTCGTCAGCACAGTCTACCCTGGCGCCGATGCCCAAACAGTAATGGAGACTGTGGCCACGCCGCTCGAACAGGAGATCAACGGCGTCGAGCACCTGCTTTACATGAGCTCCAACTCTGGCGACGACGGCTCCTTAAACCTCACTGTAACCTTTACCCCAGGAACCGACGCGGACATGGCGCAAGTGTTGGTGCAGAATCGGGTAGCATTAGCTGAGGCCAAGCTGCCGGAAGAGGTCCGCCGTCAGGGGGTCAGCGTTCGCAAACGCAGTCCAGACCTAAGCTTAGTCATCAACCTGCTCTCCCCGGATGGCCGCTATGACAGCGAATATTTAAGCAACTACGCTCTCACCCAGATTAAAGACGTCTTGGCGCGCCAGCCTGGAGTAGGAGAAGTGGCGATCTTCGGCGCTCGCGACTACAGCCTGCGCCTATGGCTGGATCCCGAGAAATTGGCCGCCTACGAGCTGGCACCCATGGATGTCGTCCGCGCCGTGCGCGAGCAAAACGTCGAGGTGGCTGCTGGCGCCGTCGGCAAGCCGCCGCTGACGAGTCAAGTGGATCACCAGTACACCCTCATCACCCAAGGACGGTTGAAAACGCCAGAGGAATTTGGCGCGATCGTCGTCAAAACTGGCCCCCAAGGCCAAATCGTGCACCTTAAGGACATCGCCCGCGTCGAGCTCGGAGCGCGTGACTATGCTTCTAAGTTTTATCTAGACGGTGAACCCAGCGTTGGGATTGCGATCTTTCAGCTTCCCGGTTCCAACGCGCTGGAGACTAAGAAAGCCGTAATGACCCAGATGGAGCAACTCAAGGAGCGATTTCCTCCCGGCCTCGACTATACCTTAGGTTACGACACCGTGGTGTTCGTGGAGGAGTCGCTCAAGGCGGTCGGGCGTACCTTGATCGAGGCTTTTCTCCTAGTTGCCTTGGTAGTGTGGTTGTTTTTGCAGAATTGGCGCGCCAGCCTCATCCCACTTTTGGCGGTGCCGGTGTCGGTCATAGGTACCTTGGCGGTGATGGCGGCGGTAGGGGCCTCGCTTAATACCCTTTCGCTTTTGAGTTTGGTTTTGGCCATTGGCATCGTGGTGGACGATGCCATTGTGGTAGTAGAAAACGTCGAGCGCCACTTGGCTTCAGGGGAAGAAGCGCGAGAGGCAACGCGGCGCGCTATGGACGAGGTGACCGGCCCCATTCTCGCCACTTCTCTGGTACTGATTGCCGTATTTGTCCCCACGGCTTTTATCGCCGGCGTCTCCCAAGCCTTCTACCGCGAATTTGCTATCACCGTCACTGCCTCTACCGCTATTTCCACTCTTAATTCCCTCACTTTGAGCCCGGCCCTATGCGCTAAGCTGCTGGGGGAGACCACGCTGACTCCCAGGTCGCACCTATTTACCTGGTTCTTCTCCGCGTTCAACCACGCTTTTGGCGCTTTGCGCGAGGGTTATCTTTTTTTGCTCCAACGCGTGCTGCGCGCCTCTCTGACCATGCTGATACTCTACCTCGGGCTGGTTGCTCTAGGTTTTGGCCTGTTCCGCGCTGTCCCCAAGGGCTTTCTCCCCGAACAAGACCAGGGCTATTTGGTGCTGACTGCCCGCCTGCCGCCCGGAGCCTCGCTGGAGCGCACGGCGCAAGTCGTTCAGGAGATTACGCATCAGGCCCTGGCTACTCCCGGCGTCGGACACGTAGTCGCCTACGCCGGCTGGTCATTTCTGACCGGGGTGCAGCAGCCCTATGCAGCCAGCCTGTTTGCGCGCCTTAAGCCCTTCGCTCAGCGACCGCATCTCCCTGCTGCTGCCATCGCTGAGGAGCTCCGCCAACGCTTGAATCGGATCGCCGCTGCCGAGGTCGCCGTCTTTACCCCGCCGCCGATACGCGGTCTCGGTCGAGTCGGAGGGTTCAAGCTAGAAGTGCAGGATCGCGCCGGTTTAGGCCCCGAAGCCCTCAAGGCTGCCGTCGAGGAGCTTATCGCTGCCGCCAACCGAGAACCGGGTTTTAGCGTATTTTCCCCCTCCGTGGCCACTGTCCCACGGCTTTATCTGGAAGTGGATCGCATCCGCGCCAAAGCCTTAGCGATTAACCTGAACGATCTGTTCGCCACCGTGCAGGTTTACCTGGGGTCTTTGTATGTCAACGACTTTAATCTCTTTGGTCGCACTTACCAGGTGCTGGCGCAGGCCGATGCCCCTTTCCGTAGGCACCCTGAGGATGTTTTGCGCCTCAAGATGCGCAGTGCCACTGGGGCCATGGTGCCCTTAGGCTCGCTGATCAAAATCCGGGAAACCCAGGGGTCAGATATCCTAAGCCGCTATAACCTCTATCTGGCTGCAGAAGTGAATGGATCGGTTCTGCCTGGCATAAGCTCTGGAGAGGCGATCGCAAAGATGGAGCGCCTGGCCGAGCAAGTGCTTCCTCCAGAGTTTGGTTTTGAGTGGACTGAGCTGAGCCTGCAGGAAGTGCTGGCCGGCCATACCGCTTTGTTCGTTTTCCCCTTGAGCGTGATGTTCGTATTCTTAGTGCTGGCTGCGCAGTACGAAAGTTGGTCGCTGCCGTTTTCGGTCATCCTCATCGCTCCTTTGTGCCTGACCACCGCCATGGCCTCAGTATGGCTTAGAGGCTATGAAAACAACCTTTTTACCCAAATCGGCTGCATCCTGCTGGTGGGGCTAGCCGCCAAAAATGCTATTTTGCTCGTCGAGTTTGCCAGGGTACGCCAAAGCCAAGGCCAGGACCTAAGACTTGCAGTGTTAGAAGCAGCACGGATTCGCCTCAGGCCAATCCTGATGACTTCCTTGACTTTTATCCTGGGCGTGGTGCCTTTGGCCCTCGCCCAGGGGGCGGGAGCAGAGGCCAGGCGCATTTTAGGCACTGCAGTATGCGGCGGCATGCTGGGGGTGACCTTTTTCGGCTTGATGCTGACCCCGGTCTTCTACGCCCTCGTGCGCCGCACCTCAGTAAAGACAGAACGTTTTTAATTAGGAAAAAGTCTATGCTGCGCAAAATCGCTTTCGCTCTGCTCTTTCTCTTTAAGGCCACCATGGCGAGCGCCGCCGACAACTTAGTCGAGGTTTATCAGCTTGCTCTCCAGAACGATCCCACCTTTCGCGCTGCCCAGGCCACCCTGCGTGCTGGCTTGGAGGAAGAAATCAAGGGCCGGGCCGAGCTGTTGCCCAAGGTGAACGTCACGGCTGGCTTTGGCCTCAACCAAGCGCAAAATCGCGGCCAATTTCCTGCCGGGGGTATTTTATTTCCCAGCAATACCGACATCGGCACCCAAAGCAAAAGCTGGGGCGTGAGCTTGTCGCAGCCAGTGTTCGATCTCTCGGCCTGGTTCCGCTTCCGTCGAGGTCAGGAACTGAGCGAGCAAGCCCAGACGCGCTTTGCTGCCGAGCAACAGGCTTTGATCCAACGCGTCGCCGAGGCGTACGTCCAGGTCCTGAGAGCGTTAGCCAACTTGGAAGCCTCCCGCTCGCAAGAGACCGCCACCGAACGTCAGTTAGAGCAAGCCCGAGCGCGCTTCGAGGTGGGTCTAGCCGCAATCACCGACGTGCGCGAGGCTGAAGCCGCCCACGATATCGCCGTTGCCCAACGGCTAGCCGACGAGGGAACGCTTAAGGTCGCCAAAGAGCAACTCTCAGTGTTGACCGGCCGGCCTCACGAGGAAGTGTGGTCTCTCAAAGAAGGTTATCCCATCACCCAACCCGATCCTCCGGCGGTTGAAAAATGGATTGAGTTTGCAGAACAAAATAACTACGACATCAAAGTCGCCGCCCTCGCCCGCGCTGCCGCGCTCCAGGCCGCACGCGCAGCTAAAGCCGAACACCTACCCAAAATCACCGCCGATTTAAGTTACAGCGAGTCGCGTTCGGAAAATGACTTTCACAACCTCGCCCCTCTCTCGGCCAGCGACCGCTATTTCAATTTTCCACGCAACGCCAATCAAGGCGCCCTGTCGCTCAACCTAACCATGCCCCTGTTCGCCGGCGGAGCGATCAGCGCCAATCGTCGCCAAGCTCAGGCTGAGTATGACCGGAGCGCGGAAGAATACCTAGGGACTGTTCGCCGCACAGTGCAAAATACGCGGGCCGAGTACATCAACGTAGTCACCGGTGTCGCCCGCGCGCAAGCAGCTCAGCAAGCGGTGCTGTCCAGCCGCTCGTCTCTGGAGGCCACCGAAGCCGGCTATGAGGTTGGCACGCGCAACATAGTCGATGTGCTCACCGCCGTCCGTGCTCTGCACGCCGCCATGCGCGACTATGAAAGCGTGCGCTTGGATTATCTCTTAGCTAGCCTGCGCCTTAAACGTCTGGCTGGAACCTTAAGCCCAGCTGACTTAGCTGAACTAAACCGTTGGCTTACGCCACCCAAAGACTCAAGCCATGAAGCTCCTCTACCAAAATAAGGGCCTCCTTATTTTGGCCTTACTAGTCCTTGCTGGCTTGGCTGTACTTGTCTACTTTGGCTGGCGCCAACACGCCAAAGAGGCAAACGAGTTTCTTATCCTTTACGGCCACATCGACCTGCGGCAATTAGATCTGGCTCCAGGCGTCGCTGAGCGCATCGCCAAAATGCACTTTTGGGAAGGCGATAAGGTTAGCGCCGGAGAACTGATGGCCGAGCTTACGCCAACTCGCTTCAAGACCGAAGTGGAGCGCTTACAAGCCCAAATCGCTGCCCAAGAAGCTATAGTAGCCAAACTCACAAGCGGCAGCCGATCGCAGGAGATCCGAAAGGCCAAGGCACTCCTGACCGAGGCCAAAGCGCAGGAAAAGCTTGCCGCCCTCACCTATCAACGCCTGGCTAAGCTTCTGCCGCAAAAACTCATCTCCGCGGAGGAGGCTGACAGCGCCCAAGCCAAACTCGACGCCGCCCGCGCCCGCCGCCAGATCGCCGAGGAAACATTGAGTTTGGCCTTGGAGGGTCCGCGCCGCGAGGACATCGCGGCCGCCCGCGCAACTCTGGCCGCCTACCGGGCACAACTTAGGCTGGCCGAAAAAAACCTCCTCGACACTAAGCTTTATGCCCCAGCCTCTGGGGTAGTCCAGAACCGGCTGGCTGAGCCAGGCGATATAGCTAGCCCTCAGCGCCCCATTTACACTCTGGCGCTCACCGATCCCTTGTGGGCTAGGGTATATGTATCCGAACCCGACCTAGGTAAGATCCGCCCCGGCATGGCTGCCTTCCTGGAAACCGACAGCTTTCCCCGCAAGCGCTATGCCGGCTGGGTGGGCTATATCTCTCCCGTCGCCGAGTTCACTCCCCACGCGGTACAAACCGAGGAAGTGCGAACCAAGTTGGTATATCAGGTGCGCGTGTACGCCTGTGACCCACAAGGCGAACTGCGCTTGGGAATGCCAGTGGTGGTCAAAATCCCGCTGGCAGGCCCAGTACCAACAGGCCTCTCCTCATGCCGTTAGCCTCCGCCCCTGCCCTCCGCTTGCAAAGAGTAAGCAAGGTTTTCCCAGGGCCAACTGGCCCAGTCCAGGCGCTTGTGGAGGTCAGCATCACCTGTCCGCGCCGGCCAGATCACCGGCTTAATCGGCCCAGACGGAGCGGGCAAAACGACCTTGATGCGCCTGATCACAGGGCTGCTGTTGCCCGATGAAGGAAAAATAGAGGTCTTTGGTCTAAACCCCGCCCGCGATCCGCTCTCGGTCCAGCGCCTTTTAGGTTACATGCCGCAGCGCTTTGGCCTATACGAGGATCTCACCGTTCAGGAAAACTTGGAGCTTTACGCCGAACTTCGGAGCCTATCGCCAGCCGAACGCCCCGCGCGCTTCCGAGAGCTGCTGGCCATGGCCGGTCTGACCCCGTTCACCAGTCGCCTCGTCGGGCATCTGTCCGGGGGGATGAAACAGAAACTGGGTCTGGCCTGCGCGCTTTTAGGCCATCCTAAGCTTTTGCTGCTCGACGAGCCGACCGTCGGCGTAGACCCGCTCTCCAGGCGCCAGTTATGGCAAATTATTCACCGTCAGGTGCAGGCGCAGGGTCTGACGGTATTTGTGAGCACCGCGTATTTAGACGAGGCCGAACGCTGCGCGCAAGTCCTCTTACTGCACCAGGGCCGATTGATTGGGCAAGGTGCACCGGCTGATCTGATGGCAAGGATGCGAGGACGCAGCTTTCAGGTTAAGGTCCCGAGCGAAGCGTCCAAGCGTGCGCTAGCCCGGCAATTGGCGGATCGGCCGGACATCGCCGATGCGGTCGTCTTAGGTAACACGCTGCGCCTGGTAACCCAAGCCCCTGCATCTCCCGCCTTGCCGCCAGGTCTTGTGCCAGAACCGACCCCGCCACGACTGGAAGATTATTTCATCGCCACCATTCGTCAGATGGCTGCTTTCCGCCCATATATTCCGTTGGATCTAGGCCGTAAAAGGAACGCGGTGCCGGAGGCGGTAATCGAAGTTCAAAATTTAAAACGAAAATTTGGCGACTTTTACGCCGTGCACGATGTCAGCTTCTCAGTTAATCGCGGTGAAGTGTTCGGCCTGCTAGGAGCCAACGGCGCTGGCAAAACCACGACGTTTCGCATGCTGTGCGGGCTTTTACCGGTGAGCGGAGGCAAAGCTTACGTGGCCGGAGTGGACCTGCGCCGCGCGCCGGCTAAGGCCCGCGCTCGCATAGGCTATATGGCCCAGCGTTTCTCCCTGTACGGCGAGTTGAGCGTGGCCGAAAACCTTCGCTTCTTCGCCAGCACTTATGGCCTACGCGGCCCTATGCTACGCGATGCGCTTCATTGGGCATTTTCGTCTTTTAACTTAGAGCCTTTCCGCAACCTCGCTGCCAAGGATCTCCCTCTAGGTTACAAGCAACGCTTGGCTTTAGCCTGCTCCTTGCTGCATCAGCCCGAGATCCTGTTTCTGGACGAACCCACTGCTGGCGTCGATCCTTTAGCCCGGCGGGAATTTTGGCACCATATCAATTCCCTGGCTGAACAGGGAGTAACAGTGTTGGTGTCTACCCATTTCCTACAAGAGGCTGAATTCTGCGACCGCCTGCTGCTCCTGCAGGCTGGCCAAGTCCTCGCCTGCGGTGCACCGGAAGCGATCCGCCGCCTGGCCGCTTCCCCCGACAACCCGGCGCCAACCCTGGAAGAAGCCTTTATCCGCTTACTCGAGACGACGCCGTGAGTCGTCTTGTCGCCCTAATCCGCAAGGAATTCCTCCAGATCGCGCGCGATCCAGGAAGTTACGCCACCGCCTTCGTTCTCCCTCTGGTCTTGCTCCTGCTGTTCGGTTATGGCGTATCTTTAGACGCCAGACGAGTTCCTTTAGCTCTGGTTGCTGAACAGCTCGATTCCACCGTCCAGGATTTGCTGAGCGGTTTTTACCACTCTGAGTACTTCGTGCCCATTTCGATGCCGACGATGGCTCAGGCACAAACCTGGTTGCTTCGAGGCCAAGTCCAAGGAATCGTACACCTGAGGTTGGATTTTACCCGCCGCCTTAAAAATGGCCAGGAGGCTCAGGTCCAACTCATCGTCAACGGCATAGACGCCAACACCGCACGTCTGGTGGAAGGGTATGTCAGCGGGGTTGTAGAAACGTGGTGGAAGCGTTCACTAAGAAAGCGGCTCGCTACACCCCGAGTGGAAGTGGAAGCTAGAATTTGGTTTAACCCTGAGGCCAAGAGCCGAAATTTTTTGGTTCCAGGACTGATCGCTGTGATCATGACCCTCATCGGCGCCCTGCTGACTTCTTTAGTCATCGCGAGGGAGTGGGAACGCGGCACCCTGGAGGCACTGCTGGCAACAGAGGTCTTAAGCGGAGAGTGGGTGTTGGCTAAGCTGATCGCTTATTTTCTTCTGGGAAACGGAGGGTGGGGATTAGCAGTCGCTATGGCGATGGGATTGTTTGACGTGCCATTGCGCGGCTCGATTTGGCTTTTGTGGGTAAGCTCTGCGTTGTTCTTGCTCGTCGCTTTAGGAATCGGGCTTTTAATCTCGTCTTTGAGCAAAAACCAATTCGTCGCTGCCCAGATCGCCCTGATTGTCACCTATCTTCCGGCTTTTTTGCTATCCGGCTTCCTGTTTGACATCGCCAGCATGCCCAAAATGATCCAGCTGCTCACTTATCTGATGCCGGCACGCTATTATGTGACCGTGCTGCAAACCCTCTTTCTCGCCGGAGACGTCTGGTCTCTGCTGTGGCCCAATCTGTTTGTACTTTTAGCGTTGGCGATTTTATTTTTGGGGCTGACGTTTAAATGCTCGCCTAAACGGTTGGCGTAATGCCTCGCCTCTTGGCCCTGATCTACAAAGAATTTTTAATCTTGCTCAAAGACTGGCGCAGCCGCCTAGTAGTCATCGCCCCACCCTTAATCCAGCTTTTTATCTTCAGCTACGCGGCTACTTACGACCTGACTCGCATTCCCTACGCCGTCTTCGATCAGGACCGAAGCGCTTTGAGCCATGAGGTCCTGGCCCACTTCCGGGGCTCCAAGCAATTCGTCGAGGTAGCCTATCTCTCGCATGACCGCGATATCGCTGCTCTCATCGACCGCCGCCGCGTTCTTTTAGTGCTGCACCTCGGTCCGGACTTCGAGGAGAGAATCAAGCATGGCCAACCAGCCAAACTCCAGGTCATCCTCGACGGGCGCAACTCCAACACCGCCAGAATCGCATTGAGGTATGTGCAAGCCATCATCGGTCAATTTAACCAAAACATAGGGGCGCAGCGCGCTGCGCCCCTGGTCCAAACCCGCGCCTGGTTCAACGAAAACCTCCAAAGCCGCTGGTTCATTGTTCCTGGCCTTACCGCCCTGTTGACCCTAGTAGTAGCGATGGTGACGTGTGCTTTGACTGTCGCCCGCGAGCGCGAGCAGGGCACCTTCGATCAGCTGTTGGTCACGCCTTTGACCCCTCTGGAAATTCTGATTGGCAAAACAGTGCCGTCGTTTATCATCGGTCTGGCGGAAGGGACCCTTATCCTCGTAGCGGCGGTAACCTGGTTTGGGATCCCGTTTCGTGGATCACTGGGACTGTTCTATTTCGCCCTCGCTCTGTACCTTCTATCGGCCATCGGCGTAGGCCTGATGATTTCCTCGATCGCTCGAACCCAGCAGCAGGGACTGTTTGGCGCCTTCATGTTTTTGGTTCCGGCGGTGATCCTGTCGGGTTTTGCCACCCCGATCGAAAACATGCCGGAGCCGATCCAGTACCTTACCCGCTTAAATCCAATGCGCTATTTTTTAACTCTCGCGCGCCAAAGCTTTCTGGCCGACTCTTCCTTTGCCCAGCTGTGGCCAGAACTTTGGCCTATGGCGCTGATCGGTGCGGTGACCCTGACCTTAGCGGCCTGGCTGTTTCGACATCGGTTGTATTGAGCGGCTGGTTGTCATCGATCTGTCACACGAGCATCCTAAATTACGACTATTTTGCAATGCATTTTATTTACGGTGAAATCCCATCCTTCCCTCTCCGTCCTCCATGCCAACGTTCCTGGTCGTCTGCGCCTGCACGTACCAATCCTATACCGCAATGCTGAGCTTAAGGCCTGGATCGAGAATCAGCTCAGGCAGAACGCGGTCGTTCAGGGAGTTCAGGCCAACCCCATCACGGGCAACGTGGTCGTAGTCTTCGACCCAACTCAGAGCAGCGCCCAGATTCTATGCCTTATCGAATCGTGCTTAGCCCGTCCAGACCGGCCTAAACTCGCACCGACTCAACCACGCAAAGATCCACCTGGCCAATCGATTTGGCAGCGCCTGTTTAAACGCTCTCCCAAGCGCGATCCCTCCCCTAACCCTTACGCCGCCCCACCTCAAGCTCATTGGCACGCCTTGACTTGGGATGAGGTGCTCAAGGTGCTGGATACCTCCGAGCGCGGGCTGAGCGAACAGGCTGCCCGTCAGCGCTTAGCCCGCTATGGCCCCAACGAACTGCTGGCCGCTATGCCACGCTCCAAGCTGGAAATCATATTGGAACAACTCATCAGCCCACCGACCCTCCTGCTCGGAGTATCGGCCGCCGTTTCCCTCGCTACCGGCGGCATTCTGGATGCGTTGGTCATCCTCACCGTGGTCGGCCTCAACACAACCATAGGATATTTCACCGAAGCCTCCACCGAGGCGATCCTCAGAGGGTTAGAGTCATTTACTCCGCTTCACGCTGAAGTCATTCGCGATGGAGAGGTAAAATCTCTCCCGCTTGCCGAAGTAGCAGTGGGAGATCTGCTCAGGTTGACTCCTGGCAGTTACGTAGCTGCCGACGCCCGCCTCCTGGTGGCCGACAACCTGACCGTGGATGAATCGGCCCTTACCGGCGAGAGCCTGCCGGTCAAAAAAAACGCTGAGATTCTATGCCAGCCCCTGACCCCCCTGGCCGAACGGCACAATTTAGTCTATCGAGGCACCGTAGTCACCGGCGGCAGCGGTTTGGCGGTGGCGGTGGCCACCGGCGGCCACACCGAAATTGGGCTGATCCAAAGCCTGGTGGAAGGGGCCGAGACCCTAAAGACTCCTATGCAGCGCCAACTGGAGAACTTGGGGCTGCAACTCTCCTTAGTGAGCGGCGCGATTTGCACCGCGGTGTTCGCCATCGGCCTGATCCGCGGCTTGGGCTTTGTTCCTATGCTCAAGTCAGCGATTTCACTGGCCGTCGCTGCTGTCCCGGAGGGACTGCCCACGATCGCCACCACCACCTTGGCGCTTGGAATCCGCAGGATGCGCGCGCGTCAGGCCTTAGTTCGGCACTTGAACGCGATCGAAAACTTAGGCGCGGTGCAAGTGATTTGTTTCGATAAGACCGGTACTTTAACCCTCAATCAAATGGAGGTCACTCGCCTCCAGACGGTTAACGATCTGTTTTATATCCGTCCAGGACAAACACCTAAGCTCTCGTCCGAAGGCGAAAAGCTCCTGCAGATCGTCACGCTGTGCAGCGAAGTCACGCTCAATGGTCACGAGATGGACGGTTCGCCGACCGAGAAAGCCTTGCTCAAATGCGCTCAGGCTGCCGGTATCGACAGCACTGCGTTGCGTGCCCGTCACCCGCGGATCAGCACTGTCCAGCGCGCCGAGGACCGACCCTTTATGGTCACCCATCACCGAAACGAAGAAAACTTCTTAATTGCGGTCAAAGGCAACCCACAAGCCGTGCTGGATCTATGCACCTACTGTCTGCGAGAAGGCCGCATCGAACCCTTGACCGCTGCCGTTCGCGCCGGAATCCTAGCTACCAACGAGACGCTGGCCAGCGATGCCCTTAGGGTGTTGGGCGTTGCTTACGGCGAGTCCACGGTTTCAAACGATCAACCTGCCGATTTGATCTGGCTAGGGCTGATCGGCATGGAGGACGCCATTCGCCCCGGAGTGGCAGAATTGATCGCGCGCTTCCATCGCGCCGGTATCGAGACGGTGATGATCACTGGGGACCAAAGCGCGACGGCGGTGGCGGTCGCTCGTCAATTGAATTTGAACGGAGATAAACCCTTAGAGGTGATCGACTCGACCCGTCTTGACAAGGTCGAACCTGAATTGTTGCGCCATTGGGTCAAGGACGTGACTGTATTCGCCCGCGTCAGCCCAGCGCATAAGCTGAAAATCGTACGTGCGCTTCAGGAATCAGGCAAAGTCGTGGCCATGATCGGCGACGGGATCAACGACGCGCCGGCGCTGAAAGCCTCTGACGTCGGCGTCGCCATGGGTCAGCGCGGGACCGACGTGGCCCGTTCGGTGGCCGATATAGTGCTCGCTGACGACAACCTCGAAACCCTGTATGCCGCCATCGAACAAGGCCGTACCATCTACGCCAACATCCAAAAATCGCTGCGCTTTTTGCTCTCAACCAACATGAGCGAGATCCAACTCATGCTGGCTGGTGTTATGCTAGGCACGGGCGAGATGCTCTCGCCTATGCAGCTTTTGTGGATCAACTTGCTTACCGACATTTTTCCAGGACTGGCTTTGTCCTTGGAGCCGTCTGAAGAGGACGTCATGATCATTCCACCCCGCGATCCTGAGCATCCGATCCTGGATCAACGCACAGGGACGCGCTTGGCTCGCGAATCTCTGACCCTTACTTTAGGCTCGCTGGGCGTTTACGGCTACGGCCGCCTACGCTATGGCCCCGGTCCCCAAACTGAAGGGCTGGTGTTCCAAACCATAACTTTGGCCCAATTGCTTCACGCTTTGAGCTGCCGCTCAGAAACTCTCTCTGTGCTAGCCCCAAGCCAAGCGCGCAATCCTTACCTTATAGGCGCCATAGGGTTCTCTTTAGCTATTCAAATAGCGGCGTTGCTTTTTCCACCGCTGCGCGCGCTCCTTGGGCTGTCGCTCCCAACCTGGTCGGACATCTTGGCCATCGGCACCGGCGCAGCAGCTCCTTTAGTCGTTAACGAAACCTTTAAACTGATATCCCTCAAGAAATCGCCATGAACAAGCACGCTGTTGTGTTTACTTCTGAAGCCGTCACCGCCGGTCACCCAGACCGGTTGTGCGATACCATTAGCGACGCCATCGTCGACCGCTTCCTGATGCACGATCCAAACGCACGCATCGTCGCCGAGTGCGCCTTAGCCAAAGGGGTAGTATTCATTGCGGCGCGCTTTGCCTCTCAGGCCACCATCGATATTCCCGAACTGGCGCGCAGCGTAATCC
The DNA here is from genome assembly GCA_026415315.1 of Methylohalobius sp. Lineage (GTDB taxonomy): Bacteria > Pseudomonadota > Gammaproteobacteria > Methylococcales > Methylothermaceae > Methylohalobius. The sequence continues at coordinate 25,565 of JAOAHI010000014.1, read as the reverse complement.
GCGAGGTGGGCTATGACAAGGCCGATTTCGACGCCGAGGAGTGCACCGTCATCACTAGCCTGATTTCCTTACCTGAGCCGGAGCACTCCCTCTCCCCAGAGCAAATCGTTGCCCAAAACCAAGTGACTGCTTTTGGCTTTGCCTGTACCCACACTCCTGAACTGATGCCGTTGCCCATCGTCCTAGCGCGACGGCTGGCAAACGCCCTGTTCATGGCCAAACAGCAGGAACACATGCCCTATCTCTCCCCCGACGGCACAGTTCAAATCGGAGTCGAACTGGTCGACGGCAGACCAATCCGTATTCATAGCTTAGCCTTGACGGTAGGATTTGCCAGTGGCCGGACGGTTAGTACAAGCCGCCTGCGCCGGGAGATAGATGATTACGTCATCGGCCCAGCCTTCCACAACGCGCCGTTGGCGCTCGACAGCAGGACGGAAATCTTCCTCAATACCCCGTTTGCGCGCAGTGGTCCGGCAGCCCACTCCGGCATGACTGGGCGCAAAACCGCCAGCGACACCTATGGCGCTTATGCCCGTCACAGCGGATCGGCTTTGAGTGGCAAAGATCCTTGGCGCATCGACCGCACCGCGGCTTATGCGGCGCGCTACGTGGCTAAAAACCTCGTCGCGGCAGGGCTAGCGGAAGCGTGCGAAGTCCAACTCAGTTACGCCATCGGCCAGGCCCAGCCGGTCAGCGTTCAGGTGGATTGCTTCGGCACCGGCCGATTATCCGACGAGGAAATCCTCACCCGCCTCGGGCAGGTCTTCGACCTTCGCGTCGGCGTCATTGTCACCGACTTCCGCCTGCCTTACTTACCGGCAGAGCATCCCGGGGGCTTTTATCAAAAATTGCCCGTATGCGGCCATTTCGGAGACTCGGCGGTCGAGCTTCCTTGGGAAAGGACGGACAAGGCAAAAATTTTGCAGCAGTAACCGCTATTGGGGATCGCGCAAGCGGTCAAGCATGTTCAGGATTTCGGTCAATTCTTGCAGAGAAAGCTGCGCATCCGGTTGTTGGACGATCTTCTCCCAGGCTTTATCGTCCTTATTCTCCGTGTCCTGAGTTACATCAGACTTCTCAGCCAACTTTGGCGATCGGCCTATCCCATCGGCATGGCCGACGATCCAATACGTATCCTGAACTCCACTCATAGCCTCAATGCGATTCGTTGAACCGGCTAAAGGATACCACAATAAACCGCCTTAAATCTTTACAGCGCGCCTCGCGCTTTGCTGACTTTCAATCAAGGCTGACGCAGAGCTTGAATCTGGGGAGGGGATGCGCATCTTTGCCGTCGAGCCGCAGAATCTGTTACGACTTAGCCAGATCAATCAAGCATGAGTAGATCAATGGGCCGTGCTGGATTCGAACCAGCGACCACCGCATTAAAAGTGCGATGCTCTACCGACTGAGCTAACGGCCCGTTAAGGAAGCTCGTTATGATAAAGCAAAAAGCCAAAAAAGCAAGCCCGGCAGACCTCAGCTATATTTACAGAATCTTCTCTTATGGATGGGGCAAGGATGAGAGTAGAACCAAAGCCCTCGTGCCTAGAGGCGGCTATCGAATCCGTCGAACGCAAGCCTAGACCGCTACTTCTGCACTGCGGGGTGCAGTACTATGCCTGGGGGCAGCACGACTTTCTTCCCACCCTCCTGGGCGTTACCAATCGCGATCGGCGGCCATTTGCCGAGCTATGGATAGGTGCCCATCCCGACCTCGCTGCCCAGGCAGCTATCGGTCCTTTTACAGTCGCCTTGGACCAGCTTCTGGCTGCTATTCCTGAGGTTCTATTGGGGCCCGAGGCAGCGCGCAAGTATCATGGCCAATTGCCATTCCTGATGAAAGTCTTGGCTGCTGCCCAACCTCTCTCGATTCAGGTCCACCCTGACAAGCAGCAGGCCAAAGCCGGCTTCGCCCGCGAAAACAGCCTTGGTATTCCTTTAAGTTCAACTCAGCGCAATTTTCGCGATCCCAACCCCAAACCGGAGCTTTTGTGCGCCCTGACGGATTTTTACGCTCTTAAAGGGTTTAGGCCGGAGGCCGAGATCGCCGACCAGTTGGCACAAATTCCAGAGTGGCGGGAGCTAGATCGGCTCTTTACCAATAGCGGCCTGAAAGGTTTTTACCAGTATGTGATGACGCTCCCTCAGGAACAAGTCGATTGCCTGCTGGCTCCCATGCTGGCCCGCCTTAAGCAGCAAGGGCCATTTCCCAAAAGCTGTCGGGAATACTGGTTGCTTAAGGCCGATGAACTTTACTCCCAAAACGGTCACTGCGACCGCGGCCTGTTTTCCCTGTACCTGCTCAATTTCCTGCACCTTCGCCCCGGAGAGGCCATCTTCCAAAGGGCTGGCGAACTGCACTGTTACTTGGAAGGAGCGGGAGTCGAAGTCATGGCCAACTCCAACAACGTGATCCGAGGCGGCCTGACGCCTAAGCACGTGGACATTCAGACTCTGTTGGAAATCGTGTGTTTTAGGGGACAGGAAGCCAGGGTATTGCTACCCGAACCGCGAGAGACAGAAGTTGTCTATCCAGCGCCGGCGGAGGAATTTTCGCTCAGCCGCATAGAGCTGCCCCGCGCTGGGACGCATCTAAGCCTAGGCCCGCTGCGCTTAGGGATTGTGCTCACCGGCAAAGTGCAGCTCATCTGGGAGGCAGGACGGCTGTCCCTGTCTCAGGGTCAATCCTATCTGATTCCCTGCGGATGTCCTTGTCAGATAGAGGCCCATACAAACGCCGTTCTCTACCAGAGCAGTTGCCGGGAGTGAAAGCAATTTACGCCTCGTCCGCATTATTCAAGCAGCGCGGCCGATTGCGCCTCTTTTTGCCGTAGGTGATCGCATACCAGCGAAACCACCCGCCGAACCAGCGAACCACAAGGTAATAAATATAGCGCAAGGCGAAATCGGTCTCAGTCATAAGCGCTAAGAAAAACTCGTCGGCATCCTTGCGACTGAACGGCAAGCCCACATCCAGAAATTGATATAAGGCGTCGTGCACCAGCGAAGCATAGTAGGTCTTGGGTTTACCACTGATGCGATGCACTGCTCCGTCGGGAACGCCCAACAACACGTCAAAAAGGCAAAACTTGGGAGTGCACCCATCCCAAGCATAGTCTTTCAGTACGGTGAGGTCACCGTTGATTTTCAAAACCAACCGAACCCTGCCGTCTTGATCGGCGAAGACCCTGTCCTTATCGATCGTCCGACCACAGTTCCAGGTGTAGTCCTGCTCAAGCCGGTAAAGCCACTTGACCGTGTTCGTACAGCGCATCGCCCCCTCCCCGCACAAATTTGGTTCTTAATTTTACAAAGAATCTAGAGCAGAGAGTCCCATGCCTTGAGCTTACCATAGCTGCGTACTAAGATGGGATGCACCAAGGCATAGCCCGCCCGAGAGTCAATTCAAGCCTGCACCGTTCGTACTGGGATGGGTTAGCCGGGCTAAAAACTAAAACCTGAGGAGGAAGACATGGCCAAACAAAATATCCTTGCCTTCATCATGGCCGGAGGCGAAGGCAGCCGCCTATATCCGCTGACCGCCGAGCGTTCCAAACCCTCCGTCCCCTTCGGGGCGCGTTACCGGATCGTCGATTTTGTCTTGTCCAACTTGGTCAATTCGGGGATTCACGCGATCTACCTCTTAGTTCAGTACAAATCCCAGTCGCTGATCGAGCACGTGCGCATGGCCTGGGTACTGCCGCCTACCCTTCCCGGCCACTTCATCACTGTAGTGCCGCCGCAGATGCGCCAAGGACAGCAATGGTTTCAAGGAACGGCCGACGCGGTTTACCAAAATCTTAACCTCATCCGCCAACATTCGCCCGACTTGGTGCTGGTGTTCGGCGCCGACCACATTTACCGCATGGACGTGCGGCAAATGGTCGAATTTCACCAGGACTGCCATGCCGACTGCACGGTGGCGGCCTTGCCCGTGCCCCTAGAGCACGCTTCCGCGTTCGGCATCATTGACGCCGACCCTCGGGGACGCGTTTTAAATTTTCTGGAAAAACCTAAAAACCCACCGCCCATGGCCAACGATCCCACCCGCGCTTACGCCTCTATGGGCAACTATCTATTTTCAGCCCCGGTTTTGGAACAGGCTTTAATCGAGGCCAATGCCCGCGGGGAAAACGACTTTGGCCAGCACGTCCTGCCCAAATTGGTCAAAAACGGCCAGGTTTACGCCTACGACTTTAGCCAGAACCAGGTACCCGGCGTGCGCGATTACGAGGAAAAAGGCTATTGGCGAGACGTAGGAACGTTGGATGCGTATTACCAAGCCCATATGGACCTACTGGGCTTGACCCCACGCTTCGACGCGTTCAACGCCCAGTGGCCTATCATCTCTACTAACTACCAGGGGCCAGCCTCCAAGTTCCAAAACGCCCACCTCGACAACAGCATCGTCCGCGCCGGTTGCCTGATCCAGGGCGCGACCGTGCGCAACTCCATTCTAAGACGCGAGGTGGTACTGGAGCCGGGGGTGGAGGTGGACGGCTGCATCCTCATGGACAACGTCATCATTCGGCGCGGAGCTAAACTGAGGAAAGCGATCGTCGATCGTTATAACGTGATCGAAGCAGGGACTAAAATTGGCTACGATTTAGAGGCCGACCGCAATCGTTACCATGTGACCGATTCCGGTATCGTAGTCCTGGCCGAAGCTCAGCCTTATGTGCCAGCGCGCACCTCCTTCGCTGAGGATCTGTAACGGTATCGCGTCCAACTTCCCACGAGACTATCGGTTTTGTCCGACCGACTCAAGAATAGGAAGCTTGTGATTCATTTTCAGTCGAGATAAAATCTACAATTTATTTCATTCTTCCTTGCTTTACCACCTAGGTGGAAAGCTGTTTTAAACCGTAAGGAGCAACGCATGCGTCATTATGAAATCGTGTTTTTGGTCCATCCAGACCAAAGTCCTCAGGTTCCAGCCATGCTCGAACGCTACCGGGCCATGATTGAAAACAACGGCGGCAAAATCCACCGCTTAGAGGACTGGGGCCGGCGGCCGCTGGCCTACTCGATCCAAAAACTGCACAAAGCCCATTATGTCTTGATGAATATTGAGTGCGATCAAAAGACTATCCAAGAGCTGCAAAGCCATTTCCGCTTTAACGATGCCATCCTACGCGATTTGATTATCCGCCGAGAAGAAGCGATCACTGAGCCCTCGCCCATGGCTAAAGAAGCCGAGTCGCAAACTATAGCCGAGCGCTCCGCGAGCGAAGAGGGAGAAGAGAGCGAGGAGACCGCGGAGGAAGCGAGCATCGATGAAACCATCCTAGAACCGTAAAGCACGAGGAAAACCATGGCGCGGCAAATCAAAAAACGCAAACACTGTCGTTTTACCGAGCTAGGAATAAAAGAAATCGACTACAAAGACCTTAATACCTTAAAGGAATTCATCACCGAAACTGGCAAGATCATACCCAGTCGAATCACTGGAACCAGTGCCAAGTATCAAAGGCAGTTGGCCACTGCTATTAAACGGGCCCGTTTTCTGGCTTTACTGCCTTACTGCGACGCCCACAAATAGCCCTTGAATGCGCATTCTTGCCGAGTTCATCATGCGCGGCCGCATGCAGGCCACTTTGGTGGCAGCGACCTGCCTAATGCTGTCTCTCCTGCTGCCGCTGTTGAGCTTGCTAGCTGCTGCCACGGTAGCGCTGGTGACCCTGCGCCAAGGATGGCGCGAAGGGCTTAACACCTTGTTAGCCAGCGCTCTGGCAGCCGGACTCTTGGGCGCCATCGTATTGGGCAACTTCGCGCTCCCAGTCGGTTACGGCTTAATGCTGTGGTTGCCTACCTGGGGGATAGCCCAAGTCTTGCGCCTGACCCGCAATCTGGGCTGGACCTTTGAGTTGGCCGCCGCCTTAGGATTGATCGGGGTTACGCTGGCTTACTTGTTCAGCCCGGATATGGCTGAATTTTGGCAAGAGCGAATGCAGCAGGCTTTTGGCTCGGTGGGAGTAGATCCCGCCCATTGGCAAGCGCGAGTTTCCGTGGCTGCGCGCTACTTGACCGGCATCATTGCTACCGGCATGCTTGCAAGCTTAGGCTTAAGCCTTTTATTGGCGCGCTGGTGGCAAGCGCTGCTCTACAATCCGGGAGGATTTCGTGCCGAATTCTTGGGACTCCGCTTGCACAAACCCATGGCCTATCTTACCTTCGCTCTAGGTGGAATGGGGCTAATCCTAGAGGCGCAAGCGCGCGAGGCGATCGTTAACCTACTTTTGGTGTTGACAATGCTGTACTTGATTGCCGGTACGGCTACTTTGCACGCCCTGTTTGCCAGTCGCAACCAAAAAATCTGGCTTTTTGGCTTATATGGGTTGATGCTGTTTGTTCCGCATATTTTGCTCCCGATTGCGCTCGTTGGCTTAAGCGATACCTGGCTTAATTGGCGCGATCGGTTCGGATCGAGAGAAAAGCAAATCTAAATAAGGTGAAACAACGATGGAAGTCATTCTGCTTGAAAAAGTCGCCAATTTGGGAGACTTAGGTACACGAGTGAACGTAAAACCCGGTTATGCCAGAAACTATCTAATCCCTCAAGGTAAGGCGGTGCGTGCCACCCCGGAGCGGATTGCTGAGTTTGAACAACGGCGAGCCGAATTAGAGAAAAAGGCCCAAGAAGCTTTAGCGGCGGCCCAAGCGCGAGCGGCTAAACTCGCCGAGTTGGAAGTAGTGATTACGCAAAGGGCAGGTCCAGAAGGCAAACTGTATGGCTCAGTTGGCACTCAGAACATCGCTGAAGCGATCACCACCTGTGGCGTCCCGGTTACCCGGCAAGAAGTCCGCCTGCCGCAAGGGCCTTTGCGCCAAATCGGCGAACATGAAGTTGCCTTGCAACTTCACCCGGACGTAATCGCCAAGGTCAAGCTCGTTATTCGGCCAGAGTAGGAGTGCGTTGGCGACCTGCTCGCGCTTGCAAGATAAAGGTTACAGGCCCATCGTTGGTAAGGCTCACCTGCATCTCGGCGCCAAAGCGACCGGTGGCTAGCTTAGGATAGCGGCAGCGTACGGCCTGAACCAAAAAGTCGAAAAGACGTTCTCCAGTCGTTGGATCGGCAGCAGGCGTAAAGCTCGGCCGGGTTCCTTTGTCGGTGTCGGCGGCGAGAGTAAACTGAGGAACGATCAGCAACTCACCGCCGACGTCCACTACGTTCAAATTCATCTTCCCCTGAAAGTCGGGAAACACCCGGTATCTAAGCAGGCGCTCAGCCATCCGTTCGGCCTGGCGTTCGCTGTCCTCTCTTTCCACCGCGACTAAGACCAGAAGCCCGCGGCCGATTGCTGCCACGGTCTCGCCTAAGACTTCAACCTTAGCTCGGCTCACCCGTTGCAGGACGGCGATCATGAGCGCTCTGAAGCAGTTCCAGGATCTCTGCCGGCACCGGAAAAACGATGGTATTGGATTTATCGCCAGCGATCTCGATGAGGGTCTGCAGATAACGCAAAAGCAGCGCCTGCGGTTGCTGCGACAAAGTCCTAGCTGCTGTGAACAGCTTTTCTGCCGCCTGCATCTCCCCCTCAGCGTGGATGACCTTAGCGCGCCGTTCACGCTCGGCTTCGGCCTGGCGGGCGATCGCCCGGATCATGCTCTCATCCAAATCCACACGCTTGATCTCCACGTTCGAAACCTTGATCCCCCACGCATCGGTTTGGGTATCTAAGATCGCCTGGATGTCAGCGTTGAGCTTTTCCCTCTCAGCCAGCATCTCATCCAGCTCGTGCTGACCTAAAACCGAACGCAGAGTCGTCTGGGCCAGCAAGCTCGTAGCATCGTAGTAGTTTTCCACCTGAATGATGGCGCGCGCCGGATCGATGATACGAAAGTACACCACGGCGTCCACTTTGACTGACACGTTGTCGCGCGAGATCACGTCCTGGCGAGGCACATCCATCACCACAGTGCGCATGTCCACCCGAACCATGCGCTGGATGAGCGGAATCACTAGAATCAGCCCGGGGCCTTTGACTTTATAAAAGCGACCGAGGAGAAAAATCACCCCGCGCTCGTACTCCCACAAAATGCGAACGGCGCTCAAGAAAAACAAAAAGAGCAGGATGAGGACAACGACTAGAACACTCATGAAGCTTCCTCCTTGAGGGGGGTAACGTGCAGGATAAGACCTTCCAGCTTCAACACCTTGAGCTTTTCTCCGCGGTGCACCGGGCGGTCGCTAAGCGCCTGCCAGCGCTCGCTACGCAGCCAAACCCAGCCCTGGCGCTCGAAATCTTCTAATGCCACCGCCGGTTGTTCTAGGAGCTCTTCCACCCCCGTGGTAGCTGGCCTCCTTCTGGCTCTCACAACCATTCCCACGCCAAAGATAAACAACAGAGCGGAAGCGAGGGCAAATCCCAAAATCAGCTCCAAGTGAATAGCAAAACCAGGAACGCCGGTATCGGTGAGCAAAATAGAACCTAAGGTAAACGCAGCGACTCCGCCTATTCCTAAAATACCAAAACTGGGGACAAAGGCCTCAGCTACCATCAAGGCAACGCCGAGCAAAATTAATCCAAGACCGGCATAGTTAATGGGTAAAACCTGAAAGGCGAACAAAGCCAAAAGTAGACAGATAGAGCCCAGCACGCCAGGGACAACTGCCCCGGGGTTGGAAAACTCAAACAGCAGACCATAAATCCCAAGCAGCATCAGAATATAGGCGATGTTGGGGTCGGTCAAAACGGAGAGCAGACGGCTGCGCCAGTCGGGTTTGAATGGTTCCAAAAGCAAGCCCGAAGTCGCTAAAGCAAGCTGGCGGCCCTGTATGGTCAGCTTACGCCCGTCCAATTTGTGCAAGAGTTCACCCACATCGGAGGCTACTAGATCGATGACATTGAGCTTGATCGCCTCTTCGGCGGTTAAAGTGGCCGCTTCGCGCACCGCTCTCTCTGCCCACTCGGCGTTGCGGCCACGCATGTTGGCTAGCCCCTTGATATAGGCCACTGCGTCGTTGATGATCTTGTGTTCCATGGCGTCGGACGATGGGCGGTGTTTGCGATCCTTTTTTTTCTCCGGCTCCTGAGGAGGCGCGCCGATGCCAGGCAACTTCACGGGAGTGGCCGCGCCGATGCTGGTGGCTGGCGCCATGGCAGCGATGTGGCTTGCGTACACGATGTAGGTGCCAGCGCTGGCAGCGCGTGCCCCGCTGGGAGCGACGAAGGCGACCACTGGCAGCGGTGAGGCGATGATCTTCTTGATGATCGCGCGCATCGAGGCATCTAACCCGCCAGGCGTATCGATGCGCAGGATAATCAAGCGGACCTGGTTGGCTTCGGCGTGTTCGAAACCGCGCTTTACGTAATCGGCAGTGGCTGGCCCAATAGGGCCATCCAGATCAAGCAGGATGGCTTTATCCTGCGCCGCACACGCAGCGCTGGCCAGCCAGATCACCGCCAGCACCGACCACCACCGGCTCATTCCAGGGCGATCTGACCGTCGATTTCGTGCACTAACCCCAGCTCTGGCAGCTCCAGGCGAGCTTTGACCGCCAGCGTCTCTGAGCCTTTAAGTTGCCCCTCCTGCAAGGCTTTAAAGATCGCATATTCGATCCTTTGCTGGGAAGTCACACCAAACTGTTTTAAGAATTTGCGCATGTCCATATTGAGCTTTTCTTCATTCATGGCCATCTCCGTAAGTTTTGATGTCACCGGGTTTGCGCAGCATCTTGTCCACCTCGCCCTGGTGCAACTCCTCGCTGGCAATCATGCGACGGGCGTATTCTTCGAGCAAAATCGATCTGCCCGCAACCTGCGCCAATAGCTCGCGATAGACTTTTAAAGTTTCGCGCTCGTGCTCTAGCGATTCGCGCAGGATATCGCCTATGTCGTGCTTGTGGGTCTCAAGCAAAGGTCCTATTCCCAAAGAAGGGTGGCCGCCTAGATGGGTGATGAGTTCGCCAGCTTCGCGGGCGTGGGCTAAAGACTCCTCGGCTTGCGCCTGCATCCAAGAGACGATGGGAATGCGGTTATAACCGAAGACCATCAGGGAATAATGAGTATAGCGCACCACTCCTGCCAATTCTAACTCTAAGATTCGGTTTAACAGTTCAATCGCCTTGTCTTTATCGAGTGTATCCATGGGCGCCTCCGGTTTAAGTTGACCGCGCTCATGATAACCCTAAATAGGGTTTTTGTCGCCGTCTCACGCTGGCAGACACAGCCATTCCTTAGGGTCTTGGGTTACAATTTGCGCCAACAGAGCAACTTTGCAAGGAGATGCCCCATGACTCAATCCCTGCTCACCCTAGTCCGCCACGGCCAGTCCATCTGGAACCTGCAAAACCGTTTTACCGGTTGGATCGACGTGTCTTTGAGCCCTGCCGGAGTTGAGGAAGCACGCCAAGCTGGAAGACGCCTAGCCGAAGAACGCTTCCAGGTTGCTTTTACCTCAACCTTGATCCGCTCGCAGGAGACCTTGTTTGAGATCTTGCGCCAGAACCGCTATGCTCATGGCTTTCGCCGCATCCACGAAGGCGAATCGGCATGGTACGAACACTTTCAGCCTGGTGCCGAGGATCAGACCACTTTGCGCGTGTATTTTGCTGAAGCGCTCAACGAGCGCTTCTATGGCGACCTCCAAGGACTAAACAAAGACCAGGCACGCGCTCAGTTCGGCGCCGAGCAAGTTAAATTGTGGCGGCGCAGCTACGATCTCTCCCCACCCAACGGCGAAAGCTTAGCCGCCACCACCAGCCGCGTCATTCCTTTCTTCCAGGACCGCATCGTCCCCCACCTCAAACAAGGCGAACACGTGTTGATCTGCGCCCACGGTAACTCCTTGCGCGCTTTGATCATGCACCTGGAAAAGATGACGCCGCAGGAAATTTTGGCCTACGAGCTCGCTACCGGCATCCCAGTTCAATACCGCTTGGACGAGAAACAAGCCGTCTTGGCCCAAAAAGTTCTAGACAGCGATTAAAATCCAGCTGCCTGGCGCAGAAGGTGGCAAATGACGTGCTGCTCCAGCACGCCGCGAAAGAGATGAGCATTAGCTCCGGCAGCATACAGCGGCACGTCTTCGCCGGCGTGGGTGCTCGCCTCCAACGGCACTAGAGCTTCCTGGTGATAGCCGGGGTGAGTGGGGTCCACCTGGCGCAGATCGAAGCGTCCAGCATGGATCTTCTCAGCGAATACGGCATCGCCCCCCTCCGGCAAAAGGTGCGCGCCGCGACCGTTGGCATAGCTTAAAGCCGTGTACGGCAAACCATCCGCCGCTTTTGCGATCTCTCCCCTTCCATCTCTCACCTTGCCCAGAATCGGGTTGCCCCGCTTAGGGTAGCCGGCTAGCACCAGTGGTTGGCTGTGATCGGCAGTCACTACGATTAGAGTCTCGCGGGGATCAGTAAGCTGCATTGCCACTTCCACTGCGTGCGCCAACTCGATGGTCTCGGTCAAAGCGCGATATGCGTTGCCGGCGTGATGCGCGTGATCGATCCGTCCCCCCTCGACCATCAGAAAAAAGCCCTTGGGACTTTTCTTCAAAATTTGGATTGCTTTGGCCGTCATCTCAGACAGACTGGGCTCTGTTCCCTGGTCCAGAAGCCGATCGCGTTCGTATTTAAGGTGGGAAGGCTCAAACAGCCCTAAAAGACGATCGATCTTGGCTGGATCGACTGCATCGAATTGCTCTTTGTTCCAAACATAGGCCGAATTGGGGCGCAACTGCCATTCTTGCAAAAGATTGCGCCCGTCTTGGCGACTGCCGCTTTGGTTCGGATATTCTGGATCGTGCACTTGATTGGGCAGAAATTTCTGCCGTCCCCCGCCCAAAGCGACCTCTGGCCCGTCGCCGTAAGGAAATTCGATCAATTGCCGGGCGATGTCCCGACAGCCGGCTTCCTTGGCTGCCTGTGGCAGATCGGCATCGCTCTCCCAATCTCTATCCGGCACGTGGGCATAGGTAGCCGCCGGGGTGGCGTGAGTCAAGCGGGTGGTGGTCACGATGCCGGTGGCCAGCCCTTCTTGTTCGGCTTCCTCAAGCAACGTGCGCCGGATCGCCACCCGCGCGCTTGCGCAGTCGCCACGCCTGGCAGTTTGGTCTAGACCGATCAAACCCGCGTTGGTCTTGACCCCAGTCATCATCGCCGTCATCGTCCCCGCTGAATCAGGCACCTGTTGATCGACCTCGTAGGTCTTGATCAAGGCCGTGTACGGGAAGCGCTCAAAACTCAAGAAATTCTCCTCCCCACTCCGCCCTGCTAGCTGACCTTCGAAAATCCTCGCTGCCGTGACAGTAGAGACACCCATCCCGTCGCCGATGAACAGAATCACGTTTTTAGCCCGCCTCGCCTGTGGCCAGCCTGCAGCTAAACGCTCGGCCTGTACCCGACCGTTTTCTAGCCATTGCTCAGGATTGGTTGCCGGTGACCAAGCTGCAAGCGGCCACTGCGCAGTATTGGAAGCACACCCACTTGCAAACAGAACAAGCAACCCCAGTAAACGCTTATTCATGCTTTCGTCATCCGCCTTGGACTATGTTTTTAAAGAGTATAAATTCTTATTTCTTTATTTGAACAGAGCGTTTGCGAGTTGCTGTCGCCAGAGCATCTGCAGCAGAGAGGGTATTACGCCGAAAGCCGAACTGGAGAGTGGGTTTTTCACGCTATGCCAAGCTTATCGGTCGGTGCGGTGATAGCCCTCCCTGGCCAGTATTCCTCTTACCAAGCTTTGGCTGATGCAGCCTCAGCCGCTAAGAAAATGGCCAAACGGCAATCAGGTCATAGCCTATTTCTGGAACGCCGGGCTCCTGTTAGTCATTAATTTCATTTTAGCCCCATACAATTGGCGTAAAACGCCACCGTTGCTGGCCAATCGGTAAAAATCCCACGGATGCCTACTCGTTGCGCCAACACATCCAGTGCCAAATACATATCGCCCTGGGTCTGGATCGCCTCGCCTACGGTCTGATAATACCACTGCCCGACCCCACCGTTTCTAAGATCGGAGCGCTCAAACGTCCAAGTAATTAGATCCAATCCGGCCGCCTTGGCGCGCTCGGCATAAACGGAAGGAACAATTTGGCCACTGGCATCCAGCGCCAATAGCATCCACATCGGCGGCGCCAGAATTTTCACTCCCAGGCTGGCCAACTCCTCCATCGAAGGCCTCCACGTGGAGGGATCGTCGTGGCGAAAGGTGGAAGCTGCATAGCGGCCGTCTAGAAACACCGCCTGGCGGCCAAATTCCGGTTCGTTTCGGATCCAATACAGCACATCGTTTAAGTTAAACGATTGAGGGAAAACGTGTTCCGGTGGGACACCCGCCTGTTTGTATTCGTCGATAAGCTTCTGCGCATACTGCTCCTGCGTCATCCCAGCGAACGGCATAGGCACTTCAGGTGCCTTGAGCTCCGGCGTCATCTTGACCCCCAGCTGTTTAAACAGCGCCACGCTCTCCTTATGGGTCATCAGCGTGCCATAGCCGTACAAGTCGGTGCGCCAGGTAGGGGTTCCGCGCAAATACTCCGCCACCGTCCGTGCACGTGGGTTAAAACCATCCATCTTGGCCTTGAGGGTTTTGAACTCCGCCAGGGTCAAATCGCTGGTACAGCACTTGGCCACAGCTGGCCGGATGAGATTGCCCTGAGCGTCGAACTCGGCAGGCTGGAACGGCAGCGAGCACTTAGCTGCCAGGGGCGTCTCGAGGATATTAGTGGTGGTGTGTAAATCGCATTGGGCGTGGCGACACACCAGCTCCTTGTCCTTGGTGAAAGTCACATCGCACTCGAGGATTCCGGCTCCCATGCGCGCTGCGGCAATGTAGGACTCCTTAGTGTGCTCAGGAAACATCAGGCACGCCCCGCGGTGGCCAATGACAAAGTCGCTTTTGCGATACTGAGTGCGCTGCACCGCACAACGGGCCAGTTTGTCTCTTAAGTAACCCTCCCGCAGCTCATCGAGCAAGAAAAAGGGTCTAGGACCTAACTGGACGCGCTGCACTCTCTGTCCGATCTCATTCGCCGGCACCGCAGCCAAAGCCAGATTGGCTATAAACCAGCCAACTAAGACAAACCCTGCCTTCATATCATACCTCCTTGGCCGCCCGTGTAATCAACCCTAACAGAAAAGGCATAATCAGCAGTACAGTCGAAGGCAGAGGCACGCTCTGGGTGACGGCTTCGCTCAGAGCCGTAAACAGGAGATAACCGCTCTGACCATCCTGAACATCCAGCGTCAAGCTCAAACCTCCGCTGCGCCCAGCGCTGCCATCGCCCGCTCTTAAGTCGTAAAACAACTCGTCAAAAACCGCAGTGCCGGAAAACTCATCTAATAACTCGACCAGCGCATACAAAAATCCGTCCCAAGCCGGTGAGAAATCCAACACCCCTTGATCGATTTGATAATCAACCTTCACCTGAACGCGTCCTGTGCCGCTGGCCCGATACTGAAGCTCATGCCAAGCATAGGCGCCAGCATAACCTGCCTCATCGGCCGTGCTAGTCAGCGCTGCGCTTAACTCAGCATCTGCAAACGCAACAGCTTGTACAAAACCGCTCCCCGAGCTTAAATCAGAAAGAGCCCCATCAGGACCAAACTGCCAATCCACATCGCTATTGACTTGGGTTTCGGCCCAGTTAAAAGAGGGAACCAAGCTTAACGTGACCCCGCTGGTTTGCGGAATCACTTGGATGCGGGTCAGATCGATAAACGCATTGCTGTGAATCAGAATAGCGTTGGCTGGATTATTCAAAAGCAGCCAGCTAGTTAGGCAAAAGATCAGAGACTTTAGTGATTTCATCGCACCCTCCTCGTTGTCATGAGCGGGGACGCCCTTTACACCCAAGGGCATCCCCACAGGCGATTAACGCATCATACCCGGCAAAATCTTGAAACCGCGCACAACCACTAAATCGTCGGTGGGGTACCCATCCACAGCCCCGCACTCGCTACCGGCGGGACATCCGCTATCGTCGCTATGCTGAATCGACAAAATGGCGACCTTACCGTCCACCGTAAAACCGAAACCGGTCGGTTCGGCCGTTTCATCTTTGACCGACAGCACTTTAATGCAGCCATCGCTTTTGAGGTCGCGGTCTTCTCCATCGGGCAGGCAGGCGAAAATATCGCCAAAGTCGTGATCTTCAACCACATACAAAATGCCAGTTCCAGGCTGGAAAGCTAAGTTGTCAAACGAGTTAAAGTCGAGATCGCCTTCGATGAAGCGATTGACCGTCACGCTGCGCGTGTTGGGATTTGCTACGAGCGGATCGCTGTCGATACCGCAGATCACTTCGGCATAGTTATCCGCGTCCTCGTTACCAGTATTGGTCCAGCAGAAACGCACCCCAGGCCCGTTGTAGCTTGGATCCCGCTCTAAGTCCTCGGGACGATAGTAACCAGTAGCGCCGTTGTTGTGGGCATCAACGCGCGCGTTGCTAGCGCTGACGGGCACCCAAGCGGCCTTACCGATCTCGCACCCCTGCCCGTACTGCTGACGATCATTGAGGCAGGTGACCTGGAGGGCATACACAGTACCAGCCGCTAACGGCGATTGCGAGGGATTACTAATTGGAGTGCTCTCGGTGCGCGGAGCGGCAGGCACGAACTTAAAGATGGCGCCACCGTCTCGATCCGCCACGCCGGTACCCGGACGCAATTCATCGCCGGCGATGACCACCCCGGACGGCAAAATCGCAATTCCTTCCCAAGCCATGGTGGGCAGAGCCGTGCGCTTGACCACATGTTCAGGATGGGTCACCGCCCCGGTGGCACGATTCAAAATCGCAACGTCCTGAATAGCTAAGGGATTGAGGATCTCATACGCCCCGCCGCTGCTGGTCTCTTCAGTGGCCAAGATGGTACCCCACGGGGTGCGGCGAATGCCGTCGCACGCAGTCATGCCGCGCAAAATCGTAGTTATCTGACCAGTGGCGAGATCGATGGCTTGGACGGAGGGATTGAGCTTACCGTTCGGGAGAGTCTGGCGCGATCCCTCAATACACCAAATCAGGTGCGTAGGGTTCTCGTCCGAGGGCCAGAAGGCAAACATATCGGCTGTATTGGCGATTTTCCGGGTCAGGAGAGTCGCACTGAGACCTGGAGCCAATGCGACTAGGTCGGAAGCCGTCTGCCCCGGCTGCCGAGGAACATGAATCGTTGCTGAGGACGAGAGAGGCTTGGTTACCCCAAAATATTTAAGCGCCTGCGCACCCAAGAGTTGATCAACTTTAAGGCCAAAATCGTCTGCAGCCATCGCTGAGACAGCACTAGCCATACCGGCTAGCAACAGGAATCGTTGAATGCGGTTCATGCTTTACACTCCACGTTGTTGCCCAGAACAGAATCGCTTTGCCGCGACCTTTTCCAGGGTAAAGACGGAGTGTTAAATCGGCTTAAAAATTCGATGAAGAAACGGCGAAATGCCGCGCTCGCTGCTACCGTCAGCTTTTGCGGCGCTGCAACAATTCGTGCATATACCAGAGGACAGTGGCAGCGGGAGGAGCGATTTGGCCCTTAGCGATTTGCCTGACCGCCAAAACAGATAGGGCTAGGAAGATCAAAGAGGGGTTATCCAAACGGCTGCCCGAAAACCGACGCATGAAACGGTCAACTTGGTCGAACTGGCGGCTGAGTAGGGCATTTAGGGATTCGCGGATAGGGGGAGTTAGATCCAGTTGAAACCAACTCTGGTCTTTGGCTTGTTGAGCCAGAGTGTTCAAATCGAGCAAGCCGTCGTGGAGAAGAAGCAAGCTTGCCGTCCTTGCGCTCGCCTGGACTCCCCGAACATCAGAACGGGCAGAAAGGGCTGTTTCCAACGCTTGGAAGTAGGATTCGTCACCACGCTTGCTCGGAATCTTTATCCGCACCCGGCCGGTAGCGACATGGCTCAAATAGGCCTGGGCGATCATTCCTCGCTGGGAGGGGCAGCTTGACTTTGGGCCATTTTCTCAGCCCGCAGTTCATCTTGTACCTCAGCGACGATATCTTCCAAGTTTTCGACCGCTTCGGCCACGACCTCGCGGGTCTTTTCGAACGCAAGCAAACCGGTCTTGACGGTGGCGCGAACGAGCGCCCTACCGCCTGATCCCGATAAAGCCGATTTGGCAAGGAAAGCGGCCACCACGGCACCGGCACCAATAGCGATTCCCTTTAAGGTATCCTCGTTCAAAACTTTTGCTTACCCCCTAAAACTCTAAGCAGCGCGCCGGTAACGCTTGGTGGCCTGCACCGTCACATGCAGACGGCGATATTCGGATTCCACCACTGTCTTGCCGTATTTGCGCTCCAACCGCCGCACGGTGAAATGCCCTTTAGCTACAGACTGAAAGTGGTGCATGAAAACCACGTTAATGGTAGCACCGCCGGCGGCGCCGAGCAAGGGAATGGCCAAGGCAGCGGCACGCTCGGTTAAGGTAAGACCAAAACGCTGGGCGATCAGGGTGACTAGCCGCACCAGAATAGGTGCTCCCCCCGCCTGCAAGCCGTGGGTCTGGACAAACTGCAGGGCTTCCGCTACAGCTAAAGCCAAAGCTAAACGCACGCCGTAGTAACCCGTTTCTGTGGCGTCGTCATTGGGACTGCGTCCACCCAAAGCGAAAACCTCCAGGCAGGCTAGGCGCGCCTCTGGTTGATCCAGTCGCTCCCCCTGTTCCCTAGCGATCGCCGCAATGGCCCTGAGCATTAACACCGTCGAAGCAGGAATCTCTAGCATCAATGCTGGCAATCCAAAAAATCCTCCCATTGCTCCGCAAGCCCCGCTCGCCAGCTGGTACAGACGATTCTTGGCTGGCTTGCACTTAGCCAAATTCATGGTGGACAAAGCCACATCCAGCGCTTTTTCAATCGCCGACTGAGCCAAGTCGTGGACAGCCCCGTACCACGCTGCCGGCAAATGCTTAAACCCCGACTCGATCGGTTTGCCTAAGGCACTGGTCAGACGCGCGGCCAAGCTCGGATACTCAAGCAGCCGATACGCTTCCACCAGCTGCATGCGATCTTCGAAGGACAGGAGCGTGACAGGTGGACTCATAGAATGGCCTCAATAATTGAGTTTCACTAAACATTCATATTGGCACGCTAATATTAAGAAATTTTGACAATGCTCAACCGAATACCCAGCGCACCATCACAAGATAAATCGCCAGGCTCAGCACATCTTGCACGATGGTCGCCACCGGCCCGCTGCCAAACGCTGGATCCAGCTGCCAACGGCTGAGTGCCCAGGGGAACAGCAAACCGACGCTGGTGGCAGCGACTCCGGCGCATACCAATGCCAACGCGACGACTGCAGCCAGCTTAAGATTGAAAGCCCACCACACGATGGGAAAAACCAGCCCGCTCAGCGCTAAACCGAGCACTAAACCGGTATACATCTCTCCCCGCCACAATTGCCACAAAGAGGTTTGGCTGAACGATAAACCGCGCACCGCGATCGCTTCCGATTGCGTACCGATAGCATCGGCCAAATACACCAATCCCGGGACAAAATAGGCAATCGCCATCTGTGCTTGCAATTCCTGCTCAAAGTCTGCCATCAGCCATGTCGCAAAGATACTGCCGCCAACCCCGACTAACAGCCACGGTAAGCGATACCAGGCGCGCAGCCATACTTTTCCTTCCATCGCCGTAAGGGCCTGATCGACGTTGTTGCGCCAAATACCCACAAAACGATTCATATCTTCCAAATGGGCGCGATGCAAAATGTCGAGCAGAACTCTTGGCGGAATCGCTCCTTGCAATTTACCCTCATGATCGACTACCGGCACAGTACCGAGATCCTGCTCTAAAGCCAAAGCGGCTGCTCTCTCTTCTTCTTCGTCTACCCGCACGGCTGGCACTGGCTGCAACAACTGCGCCAAAGGCATATCTGCTGGCGCCTGGAGCAAGCAATCGGCCGGCACTACGCCCAGATACTTCCCGTTTTCAGCAGTGACAAACAACGTATCCAAAAGCAGGCAGCTTTGGGGGGACTTGCTGCAGCGGGCATAGACTTCCGCCACTGTAGTCTGTGGCAAAAAATGGAACACCTGATCGATGAGATAGTCGCGTACAGGCAATTTGCACCCCGGATTAAATTTCGTTTATCGTGAAACTAGACAATCGCAAATTTGTCTACGCTACGGTAACCACATTACAAACTTATGACGCAGGAGTTGCACATGGGCAAAAAAACTACGCTTCAATCTCAAGGGGAAACTCTTCAACCGCAAGAAGAAATACTCTCCCAGGAGAACCAAACGCCATTCCTCTCGCGAGTTAAACAGAGCTTTCAGGCTGGTGTCTGCGATGCCTCCAAGGCGGTAGAGAAGACCTTCACCACTTTGGGGCGACTGGGTTCCAAAGCAATCTATGGGACCTGCTACGGCGTCTCTTATGGCGTCACCTTCGCCGCTTTGAGCGTCTCCAAAGTGCTTCCGGAGACGATGTTGCGCGGCTTCAAGGAAGGGGCCGAAGCCGCCGAGAAAGTTTTAGAACCCAAGCCCGAAAACGTGGGCGAGACCCCGATAGAACAGCCTGCTTGATGCTATGAGCGCCAGGGGTAAGCCCACAAGCTGGCTTGCCCCTCACTCTACTTCTAACTCCCTTAATTGGATTTCCAACCCGGCCACTATCGTAAGCGGCGCCTGGCAACTGGGACAGAGGTCGTATAGTTCCTGCAGCGCCTGCTCTTTCCAGCACTGCGAGCAGCGACCGCGTCCTGGAATCGGCACGATCTCTAACTTTGCTCCTTCCGCAGGGCTGCCAGCCATCACGGAAGCAAAGCAAAATGCAAGCGCTGAAGGCTCTACGCAGGATAATTCTCCAACCGCCAACACGACCTTATAGACCCGTTTGAAGCCTTGCTGCTCGGCTTTTTCTTCGATGATTTGCCGAAGACTTTCAGCTAAGGACAGCTCGTGCACGCCTGCTTCCAGCGTTCAAGCTCAGGTTGGCGCACTAGCTTCTCGACAAAGACAAGCGCAGCTTCTAAGTTTTGCTGAGCTCTCTGGCTTAAACTTTCGCCAAAGTCAAAACGCGCCCCAGCAATGGTCAGCAAAAAAGTAGAAGGCGGGGGGGCTTTGAGCGTTTCTTGATAGACGGCTAACAGCGCCCAAGGACTTAAAGAGTGGCTAAAAGCGCTTAAGTCGCGGCGGGGCGAGAGATGCTCGAAGGTAAAAGGGGATGGAATATCGGTGCCCGCATCGGCGAGTAAGGCCAAATCGCAGTTGGCCAGTTCCAACACGTGTTCAGGCTGAAGCTGCATAGCTACCACAGCAGCCATCTGCGGGAACTTAGGCGCCAATGCCTCCACCAAAGCCGGCCCTAACCCATCGTCACCACGTCCCGGGTTGCCGTAACCCAAAAGCAAGACCCTCATCGGGCCTCAACCGTACCGTCGCTGTGCCGAACCAAGCGCTGCAGCCGGTTTCCACGCACATCTTGCAGCTCCACCCACAACGGCATTTGACCCAAGGCATGGGTAGCGCAGGACAGACAGGGATCGTAGGCACGAATAGCGATCTCGATACGGCTGAGCAGCTCCTCGGTCAGCTCTTGGCCGTCTAAGTACTCGGCAGCCACCTGACGGATGGCCTCGTTCATCGCTGTGTTGTTGTGGGTGGTGGAAACGATGAGGTTGGCGCGCTGGATCAAGCCGTCTTCGTCGATCTGATAGTGATGGATCAAGGTGCCGCGCGGCGCCTCGATCACCCCGATCCCCTCTGAACCCATCGTCCCGCTGGCCACGAGCTCTCCAGCATACAGATCAGGATCGGCCAAAAGCTGTTGG
This sequence comes from Methylohalobius sp., assembly GCA_026415315.1. GTDB lineage: Bacteria > Pseudomonadota > Gammaproteobacteria > Methylococcales > Methylothermaceae > Methylohalobius. The sequence goes on along the minus strand of JAOAHI010000014.1, from coordinate 4,838 downwards.
ATTTTTTCAGCGCAGTGGAGAATTTCGATCATCCTCGCCTCGTGATAGGCCAGTGACGCCTGGATCGGAAAACCCGAATTCAGTTGCATAAATTCCCTACGCGCTGCTTCGGCCTTTGGGGTATCGATAAAATCGCAGGCGTTGATTCGCGCCAGAGGCCCTACCCGATACCAGCCGTCCTCCGGCCCTAATGCCGCCAAATACGGGAACTTCATGTACGACCAGGATTTGACCTGCTCGCGCAGAAGCCTCAGATAGTCGCTATCGGGTACCTGATCGAACAAAAGCCGACCGTCTTCTCCCTTTACCCGGATTCGGCCGTCGTACAGCTCGTGGCCGCCATCGGATCTGACCAGCGCCAGAAAAGGCGACCGGATCAAGCCAAAGCGCAGATGAAAATCCGGTTCGGCCAGATAAATGCGCCGGACCAACTCCAAACCTTCTTCGGCCCAAGCGAGCACCCATGGGAGATCGGCTTCCAGATGGCGGCGATCCTCGTCGGTCAAATGTTTGTTCATGCCTCCGGGAATAGGACCTGTTCCATGGATACGCTTGCCGATTACCGCGCGGATGACCTCCTGGCCGAACTTGCGCAGCTTGATGCCCTTTAGCGCCAGGTCGCGGAAGCGCTCTTCCCGCAACAGTTCTAAGATATTGCGCTTGCTGGTGGGGCTGTCGAAACCAAACAAGAGATCGGGAGAGGCCAGGTGAAAAAAATGCAAAGCGTGCGACTGCAACACCTGGCCGTAATGCAAAAGCCGCCTTAATTTTTCAGCGCTAGGGGGGATGCACTCTGCCCCTACGATCCGATCGACTGCTTTGGCTGCCGCGAGCAAATGGCTGACTGGACAGATACCGCACAGCCTTTGCACCAGCACCGGTACCTCAAAATACGGCCGGCCTTGAATGAATTTTTCAAAACCGCGGAACTCGACGATGTGCAGACGCGCCTGATGGATACGGTTGCCCTCGTCGAGCAACAACGTCACCTTGCCGTGGCCCTCCACACGCGTGACTGGGTCGATGGCCACTCTTCGCAAGGTCTTTGGCTGGCTAGCAGTCTCTAGATAGCGATAACGCTCAGTCATAGCGGATGCGTTGGTGAGAGAGCTGGGGGATGTTGCCTGAAGTCAATGCCGACAGCGCGGTCCAGATGGCCTCCGCTGAGGGCGGACAGCCTGGGATGAAGTAATCGATCTTCACCACCTCGTGGATAGGATGCACTTTATCGAGCAGCAAAGGCAATTCTGGATCCCCCGGCACTTTAGGGTCGGTCACGCCAAGGCCAGTGAGGAAAGCTTCCTCTAAGCAATCTCCCAGATCGTAACGGTTCCTCAAAGCGGGAATCCCGCCGTTGATGGCGCACGCACCCACCGCGACCAAAATCCTACAGTTGCGGCGAAACGCGCGCAGCACCTCGACGTTCTCAGCGTTGCACACCCCGCCTTCGACCAGACCGATATCGCAGGAACCGATTTGGCGGATGTCGCTCAAAGGCGAACGATCGAAGTCCGCCACTTCGGCCAACTCCAACAAACGCTCGTCGATGTCCATGAACGACATGTGACAACCGAAGCAGCCGGCCAGCGAGCAAGTGGCGATTTTTACTTTACTCATGATTTGCCTCCTGCCAGTGCGCCCGCACTAAAGGCGCTTCTTGCTCTAGGCTCACTTCAGCGATGGTTTTGTGATCGTATCGGCGCCGGCCTATAGGTACGCGGAAAGCCGTCTCTTTGAGCACGATCGCTCCTACCGGACATACCCTAGCTGCCAGGTCTTGCGCCTGCAAAGCGCTGTCGCCCAGTCTGCCCGAAGGCGAGTTGACCACAAGACGGGTGTGAATTCCGCGCCCGGCTAGCTCGAACACGTTTTTGCCCTCGGCCCGGCTGGCTCGCACGCACAGTTCACAGAAAATGCAGCGGTCGCGGTCAAGCAGAACCTCGGGATGAGAAGCGTCGATTTCGCGTCTGGGAAAAAAATGAGGAAAATGGCCGTCGGTCATTCCCAGATAGTATCCCATCGCCTGCAGCTCGCACTGGCCGCTGGCTTCACAGGAGGGGCAAAAGTGGTTGCCTTCGACGAACAACATCTGCGTCAGGCGAAGCCTTAACTGGCGAAGCTCTTCGGAGGCCGAGATTACCTCCTGCCCGTCGGCAGCTGGAAAAGTGCACGCCGAGCACAGTCGGCCGTTGACTTGGACCGTACACAGTTTGCAGCTGCCGTGGGGAGAAAGCTTAGGATGCCAACACAGGTGCGGAATGTAATGCCCTGCGGCGATCGACGCCTCCAGGATCGTCTGGCCGGGCTTGAAAACGATTTCTTGGCCATCTAAAGCAAAACTTGGCATCTTCACTCCTGAGCAAGGTGGTCGGCAAAACGGCCGGTGAGTTGGCGTGCAGTTTCGAGCTCGGCATCCAGGTCAAAACCGGGAGAAAAATCGATTTCCCTCAGTGCTGCCTGATAGACCTCGGGATACGCCGCCAATGTCGTTCTGACCGGATGGGCGGCGGTGTGCCCCAGCCCGCAGTGGCTGGCTTCCAGCACCTGCCCTAAGCGTTCCAGCTCCTGCAAATCCCCCAGTGTTCCCCAGCCACGGCGCAGTTTTCTTACCAACTTGAGCTGAAGCTGGGTCCCCACCCGACACGGCGTACAAAAACCGCACGACTCATGCGCAAAGAAAGCGCTGAAGTTTTCGACGATGTCCAAAAGCTTACGCTGTCTGCTAAACACCATGAACGAACCGCCGGTCGGCAGATCCTCAAAGGCCAGACGGCGGTGGAAGTCTCGAGGACCGACAAACGCCCCGGAGGGCCCGCCGACTTGCACGCCCAACGCATCATCGGCGCCGCATAACTCGAGTGCCTCTTGCACGCTGATTCCCCACGGCAGCTCGTAAATTCCGGGCCAGGCACAGTCGCCGCTGATCGAAAATAATCTAGTACCGCGCGATTTGGCGGTGCCGGCTTGGGCAAACCACGCCCCTCCGTGCAGCGCGATCAGCGCAGCTGAAAAAAAGGTCTCAACGTTGTTGACCACCGTCGGCTGCCCGCAAAGGCCGTGCGTGACCGGATAGGGGGGGCGGTTTCTCGGGGTTCCGCGGCGGCCCTCGATGGAGTTGAGAAGCGCCGACTCCTCACCGCAAATATAGGCTCCGGCCCCAACGACGACGGCGATGTCGAAATGAAAACCAGCTAGGCCGCACAAGTTGCGCCCCAAAAGCCCACGCCGACGCCTGCCTCGCAGCACCTGTTCAAGGTGCGGCCACAAAAACTCGTACTCTCCGCGCAAGTACAGAAAACCCTTTTGAGCACCAGTTGCCCAGGCCGCCAGCGTCATCCCTTCGAACACCTGGTCGGCGCAGTGTTTGAGCAATTCCCGATCCTTAAAGGTGCCTGGCTCGCCTTCATCGGCGTTGCAAACGACACAGCGTTCGCCTTGGGCCTCGCGGCAGTAGCGCCACTTGGCTGCGGTTGGAAAGCCAGCTCCGCCGCGCCCGCGCAGCCCGGAAACCTCAAGCTCTCGCAGCAGGAACTCGGGGCCATGCCGAAGTGCCCTCTTCAAGGCCGCTCCCGAACGCCAGGGCGCATTAAGTTGCAGTCCACGCACGCGGAAGCTGTCTTGCACGGCAAACCATTCTCTCGGCCATTCTTCTAGCGGCACGCCTTGGTCGATGAAGCAAGCGATAGCGTCGATCGACTCAGGCGTCAGGCGGGCAATCGGCCAGCCGTTGACGAGCAAAGAAGGGCCTTGATCGCACAGCCCGGTGCAGGCAGCCTCGTTTACGCTCACCCGTCCATCGGCGCGCGTCTGCCCTGGGGGAACACCCAGGCGTGCGCACAGCCGCTCCTGAAGAGCCGCTCGGCCTTTAAACTCATCGACGATACAGGTGCTGAAGAAGACCCGGTATTGGCCCTGCGGCCGCATGGCCAAGAAGCTGTAAAACTCAGCTACCCCTTGCACCTGGGCTAGAGGCAGCTCTAAAGCCTTAGCTACCTCGTCTAAAGCGTGCATGGGCAAATACCCGAAGCGTTTTTGCAGGGCGCGCAGCACGGCAAGCACAGCAGAGCGCTCCTTACCGTAGCGCCCGACGGCCTCAGCGACGGCTTGTCTCACCTCCTCGCTCATACCGATTTCTCAGACAGATTTTGAATCGCCGCCAAATATTCTGAGAATGCGTCGGAGTCCGTCGGAGCGTAATTGAGATTGCGAAACAGCTCAGCCACACGCAAGAAAAAACGGCGCGCTCTCTCTTTATCGGCAAATTCGTAGCCACGCTGCAGCACTTCCACCAAAAGCGAGAACACTTTTTCCTGGCGTTCCAGCGGCGTGGAGACATCGACCGGATCGTACGCGTTTTGCTGAAGATAGGCAATATCCAACAGCCAAGCTTTCTGGTAAATCACAAAGTCCTCCAGGGACACCCCTTCCTCGCCGGTCACCTGCATCATCTGATACACTGCTTCTCCCCGGCGCAAAAGCGCAAGCGCCCACTCCACCTTGGCCGTCCAGCCAGGAAGCTGGCGCTCAAACCAAGGGCGAAGCTGCTCTAGATAGCGCGACCAAGACAGCAAAGGATCGATGGCTGGATAGGCGCGCTTATAAGCCCGATCGGCGCTCAGCCCTAAAAACGCCTTGACCGTGGCCAGCGTCGCCTGGGTGACCGGCTCCTCGAAGTTGCCACCCGCCGGCGAGACGGTGCCGATGAGGTCCGAGAGGATCGGCCGCCGTCTGAGCTCGTCCGCTCCGCCGGCGACGGCGCGGGCCATCTCCACGGCCGCCTGCGCCTGACGCTCGCCCTGCACCATGCCCATCAGGTGCTTCTCGGTCCAGTCGAGGCC
>JAOAHI010000013.1 GCA_026415315.1 Methylohalobius sp. | reverse complement strand
TTTCTAGAGGGCGGTCTGTTTTTGCGAAAACGGTCTGCCCAAGGTCTTAATCCCTTTTTCATCAGGTCGATTTCTAGAGAGCCGTTCAAGCCGAAACGCAAGCTGCTTCGGTACCAGCACCGTTCTGGCCCTCAGCACCAGCTCTTGGCCCAAAGACCGAATCCGCCTTTGGCGTAAAATGGCCGCCACCATCTCGGTGAGCAACGTCATCGCCAAGTGTTCTCCCACGCAATGCTTGGGACCGATCCCGAAGGGGAAAGACTGTTTTTTAGCTGCCTTATCTGCCCAGCGCTCAAGGACAAATTCCTCAGGCTGCGCACAGCAGCGATGGGCAAACCACAGGCAGTAGATGACCTCGGTTCCCTTTGGGATCGGCACGCCGCCGATCTCAGTCTCTTCCATGGCCGTCCTGACCGGAACCGTATGCACTGGCGGCAGAAGCCGTAAAGTCTCTAGGATCGCTTGCTGGAGCTTTGGCGACTGCGCCCCACTCTCAAGCACATCCTGGCGGACCTCCTCCTGGACTTGGGGATGTGCGCCAAACATCCATAAGACAAAAGCCAAGGCAGTGGCGGTAGTGTCCTGACCGGCAAACAGCAAAGTGCGCAGCTCCTCGCGAAAGCGGGCGTTGCTGGCCAGAGAACCTGGATCTCTCCCCCACCTGTCGATCTGCTTCTCCAGTTGCTTTCTGGCCCGAAATCCTATCCATTGGAACGGCTGAGCCAGCTTAAGTCCAAGCGTTCTGCCCGCCACCAGTACCCAGAAAGTGGCTACCTCCGCCATCGCATCCATCCGATGAGTTAGACGATGCAGGCGTTTTCGGTCGGCACCCGTCAGAATGTTGCCTAACATCACTTCAAGCAACGCTTTCTGGACGATCGGGCGACAAAACCGGATGCCGTCGACTTTACCCAAGCCTATACCACCCACTGCTTTCCGGGCCGCGCTGCGCCAAATCTTGAGGTTAGGTGGGGAAGGTTTCAGATACCGCACTAGAATCTGTTTATGCTGTTGCCAGCCAGCTTCGTCGGAGGAAAAAACCCCCTCACCCAAAATAGGGAAGACCACAGCCTGGCTGAAATTCTGTCTAGAGAGTATCTTGTGCTTTTCCAGTTGCGCTGCCTGATAAAGGCTCTCTGGATCGGTCAGAAAAGCGATATTGGCGATCGGCCCCAGGCGCAACACGCTCAATGGCCTCGCGCGGCTCAGCCGTCTGACCAAAGCTAAAAAAGAAAAGGCCGATGGCCGCACCTCCATGCCAATCCCAGTAGCAGCTGTCACATCCTCTTTAAAGTAAGTTTGCGCCCTCAAGCAAGCATAGTAACTTGCCGGATACGCCGTACGGAATAGGCAGCCAACAGCGAACCAAACAACCAAACCGCAGCCGGCACCGGCACTGGCACCACTGTGCCGCTCAGATTAAGCAACAGATTAAAGTTAGAGCGACTGGCGTTTGCCCCCACCGCATCTTGCAAACTAATCACATACTGCGCCGAATAGCTCCCCACGGTGCTGGTATCGAACGAGGCAGAAAAACTTAAGCTCTGCCCTGCCCCAACCGTTGCACCAATAAGGGTACCCAAGTCTGTAGAGAGCACCGAAGCGTCCCCGCTCGGCGCTACACTTTGCAGGGACCATGCCGCCCGGTCAGGATGGGGCAAGTTGTAAAGAGAAAAGCCAACCGGAGCCACAACACTTCCCTGAACCACGCTCCCAAAATCATAACTGAGGGAGGTCACCGCGGCGCTGCTGGAAAAGGAGGGGTTTGCGTGTAGGAGATAATGATAATTCACGGCAAGGGTTCCCGCCCAATTCAAAGCCGAGTCAGCATTTCCATACAAGCCTGAGCCCATAGTATTGGACATCGCTACGTTTGCCTGATGGGTGGGCAAGGTAAAACTGATCCCCGTAACGTTACCTGCGCCCACGTAGCCGTTGAGTGCGCTGGCTGCTACGGAAGCTGTCCCGTTGGCTGACTGTGCTCCCGATGTGCCGCTTGCCGAACACGATCCTCCCATGCCCATGGGAAGATTGCAGCTGGCGCTCGCATTGATCGAACCAAACGTCAAAGATGGACTCCCCGGCAAAGCCAAATTGGCATCGGCACTTGCGGAGAAATTGACTGTGCGCGAGGGTCCCATCGACTTGCCTGCGTTACCGTTGACAGTCAAGGTACGATTCGAATTTACCGACCAGGTGGCCGCTGTCAGGACACCCAAGCTCGGGTCAAACAGGGAAAGCACAGGGTAGGACCCGGTGGCCGGCTGATTGGTGGCGGTGGCCGCAGTGCTAGTGACATTGGTATCGGTTAAAGTTGCGCTCACATTGAATCCGCCACTAGAAGAGACAATCAAAGCTTTTGCTGGGCTTACCCCAAAGCCAAGTAGCGCTATGGTGAGATATAAGGCATTTTTATTCATTTGAGTCTCCTTGCTGTTGCAGTCTAAGCTTGCATTAAAGTTTGGCTATGAAATTTAAGCAATCATCACGCCAGAAATAAGACCTTCTCGCACAGGTGCTTAGAAAAACAGGATTGCTCTAAATTGCGTGAAATGCCACACTTTGTGGGAAATACCGCATCTCTGATGCGGGCAACTCATAAGCACGCGCGGACAACGCTTAGGACTGAGCGTACCGGGGAAAAATCTGATAGCCAGGCTTTTCAGCAGGAGAGAACAGATTGGTGCCGACGGCGAGACTCGAACTCGCACGGCTTGCGCCACCGCCCCCTCAAGACGGCGTGTCTACCAGTTCCACCACGTCGGCTTTGGATCATTTCCTCTCTTTTGATGGCGGCAGCTCTGTAGCAGGTGCTACCACCGGCGTCTCCGAGACAGGTTTTGAAGTCTCTGCGGCAGGAGGCAGATCTCCGCCAGACTTTAGGATTTCTATAAAGTCCTTTTTTTTGCTACCCGCAGATCCGGCAAAGTAAGCCAGAGCCAGGCTATTCAAAAAAAACAAGGCGGCCAAAATCGCGGTCGTGCGGGATAAAAACGAAGCTGAACCTCTGGCCCCAAACAGCGTGCCCGAGGCTCCAGAGCCAAACGCGGCCCCCATATCTGCCCCCTTCCCTTGCTGCAAGAGAACTAAGGCCACGATGGCAATAGCGATCAATACGTGGAAGACAGTTAAGATTTGATACAGCATATCAGCACTTTCTTGCAGCTTGCACGATAGCCAAAAAAACCTCGGCCTTAAGGGAGGCTCCGCCGATTAATCCCCCGTCTATGTCCGGCATGGCAAATAAGCCAGAAGCATTTTCGGCATTGACGCTGCCGCCATACAGAATTCGGACTTGCGCGGCCACGTCCTTATCCTGGGCTGCCAGCCTTTGGCGAATGTAATCATGGACCTCTTGCGCCTGCTCAGGAGTAGCCGTGCGACCAGTGCCGATGGCCCACACCGGCTCATACGCAATGACGGCTCGGGTCAAAGAATCGATCCCAGCCCGCCCTAAAACCGCATCTAGCTGCTGGGCGACGACTTGGAAAGTTTGACCGGTTTCTCTCTGTTCCAAAGTCTCACCCACGCATAAAATAGGACACAAGCCGTGCTCTATCGCTTTTTGGTAACGGGCAGCCACGAGAGCATCCGTCTCCCCGTAGAGCAGGCGGCGTTCGGAGTGACCGACGATCGCCAGCGCACAGCCAAACTCCTTAAGCATGGCTGCCGAGACCTCACCAGTACAGGCTCCCTGGTCCTGATCGGCAACGTTTTGGGCGCCAAGCAGCACCGAACTCCCGGCAAGCTGGGCAGCAGCCTGGGGAATAAATACATAGGGCGGACATACGCCTACCTCCACCCCCCTCTCCGGCAGCCCCGCCAAAATGTCATCCAAAAGCTCTCGGACGCTCTCACGCGTGCCGTTCATTTTCCAATTGCCCACAACCAAGGGTTGGCGCATTTTCCTCCTCGCCTTAAAAGCTTTTAATTGTAATCGCCTGCTAACCCAATGGCAATCACGCGAGAGTGCGGGTAACTACCTCAGCCAGTTCTTGAGCCAACTGCTCGATCAGAACTGCGTCTTGCCCCTCGATCATGGCTCGGATCACAGGCTCCGTTCCAGAGGGCCTAAGCAATACTCGGCCTGAGCCGTTAAGCCTGCGTTCTACCTCCTGTTTTGCCTCCCAAAGCGGGCCAACTGCTTCCAGCCGCGGTGGTTTGGTCTTTATCCGCACATTACGCAGCACTTGCGGGTACTTGCGCATCCCTTGCTTAAGTTCAAACAGAGATTTGCCAGTGCGCCACATCTCTGCCAAGACCTGAAGCGCCGAAATGATCCCGTCACCAGTAGTGGTGCGGTCCAAGCAAATGACGTGACCTGAGCTTTCCCCACCTAGGATCCCACCGTGCGCCTCCAACATTTCCATAACATAGCGATCCCCAACTTGGGATCGAAGCAGGGGAACCCCCAGCTCAGCTAAAGCGTGTTCCAGCCCAAGATTAGTCATGACGGTTCCAACCACCGGCCCTTCCAGCTTACCCAGCGCTCGGCGGGAAACAGCGATGATGTAAAGAACTTCATCCCCGTCCACCAAAGCCCCTGTGTGGTCCACCATCAGCACCCGATCGCCATCGCCATCAAAAGCGATGCCTACGTCCGCCCCGCATCGCACGACCTCGCGCTGGATTACCTCAGGGTGCATGGAACCGCAGCCAGCGTTGATGTTCAACCCGTCTGGGCTAACCCCTATGCACTCCACCTTGGCCCCCACCTCGCTGAAGACGTGCGGGGCGATGTGATAAGTTGCGCCGTGGGCGCAATCCACCACAATGTGCAAGCCGCTCAAATCCATACAGGAAGGCACAGTACTTTTACAAAATTCGATGTATCGTCCGCGCGCATCGGCGATGCGCATGGCTTTCCCCAGCCGGTCTGGTGCCACCGTAGTCATCGGCCGCTCAAGCTGCGCCTCGATCGCTTCCTCTATTTCGTCCGCAAGCTTCTTGCCCGCTGCTGAGAAGAATTTTATCCCGTTGTCTTGATAAGGATTGTGCGAGGCACTGATAACGATACCCGCTTTAGCCCGCAAGGTGCGGGTCAAATAGGCAATGCCCGGAGTCGGCATGGGGCCCAAAAGTTGCGTGTCCACGCCGGCTGCGGACAAGCCTGCCTCTAAAGCAGATTCAAACATATAGCCTGAAATCCGGGTATCCTTGCCCACCAGCACGTGTGCCTGGCCTTTATCCCGAAACACCTGCCCCGCCGCCCAGCCCAACTTCAAAACGAAGTCTGGCGTGATCGGTGCTTCGCCGACTTTACCACGGATACCATCGGTACCAAAAAAGCGCCTGGCCATGAGTTTCCTCCCCTATATCCATATGAACCGATATTAGTATAGGCCACTCAAGGTTGACGTACGCACAATAAAAGACCCCGCCGCCTGGTTGTCCAGGGGGAGGGGTCTGAATGAGGCCCTTAAAAATTACAGGTAATGCTGGCCAGCTGGTTTACCAATGGGGCCGATCCCCGCGGGGATCTCGGGCTGACCGCTCCCTGCAGTTTGACCCTTAGCCGGCGGCGCCGTGTCTTCCCAATCTTTTGGGGGTGGTGGGGTGAGGCCTTGCATGATGGCATCGATTTGGGTTCGGTCGATGGTTTCGTATTTCATCAAGGCCTCGGCCATCAAGTGCAGTTTGTCTAAGTTTTCCCTCAAGATCTGCTCGGCCCGCGCGTAATTGCGGTCCACAATGGCGCGAATCTCTTCATCAATCATGCGCGCAGTGGCCTCAGACATGTGTTGGTGCTTGGTAATCGTGCGCCCCAAAAAGACCTCCCCTTCGTCCTCCGCATAAGCCAACGGCCCCATCCGCTCCGACAGCCCCCACTTGGTAACCATGTTGCGCGCCAGTTGCGTGGCCCGCTCGATGTCGTTGGCCGCCCCCGTGGTGATGGCCTCCTCCCCATAGATGAGAGCCTCCGCTACCCGCCCCCCAAATAAGCTGGCAATCTGGCTTTCGAGCTTGCGCTTGGAAGCTGAGTATTGGTCGCGCTCAGGCAAAAACATGGTGATCCCCAGCGCCCGCCCCCGCGGCATAATGCTGACTTTGTAGACCGGATCGTGTTCGGGTACCCGCAGCCCCACAATGGTGTGCCCGGCCTCGTGATAAGCAGTCATGCGCTTTTCTTCCTCGCTCATGACCATCGATCGCCGCTCCACCCCCATCAGGATCTTGTCCTTGGCCTTCTCTAAATCGCCCATGTCTACCAGCTTTTTGTTGGCCCGCGCCGCAAACAAGGAGGCTTCGTTGACTAAATTGGCTAAATCCGCCCCAGAAAACCCAGGCGTGCCGCGCGCAATCACCTTGGGATCGACGTCCTCAGCCGTGGGTACCTTGCGCAGGTGAACCTTGAGAATCTGTTCGCGCCCGCGAATGTCCGGTAAGCCCACCACCACTTGCCGGTCAAACCGCCCAGGACGTAGCAGCGCCGGATCCAATACGTCCGGCCGGTTGGTGGCCGCAATGATGATGATGCCTTCGTTGCCCTCAAACCCGTCCATCTCCACCAGCAGTTGGTTGAGAGTCTGTTCGCGTTCGTCGTGCCCCCCTCCCAGTCCTGCCCCACGATGCCGCCCAACCGCATCAATCTCGTCAATGAATACAATACACGGAGCGTGCTTTTTGGCTTGCTCAAACATGTCGCGCACCCGCGCCGCCCCCACCCCCACAAACATCTCTACAAAATCTGACCCAGAGATGCTAAAAAACGGAACCTTGGCCTCCCCAGCAATCGCCCGCGCAATCAAAGTCTTGCCCGTCCCAGGCGGCCCTACCATCAAAATCCCCTTGGGTATCCGACCCCCAAGCTTTTGAAACTTGGCCGGATCCTTCAGGAAATCTACCACCTCCCGCACCTCTTCAATCGCCTCCTCACACCCGGCCACGTCCTTAAACGTCACCTTGATCTTGTCCTCCTCCATCAACCGCGCCTTGCTCTTGCCAAAACTCATCGCTCCCCGACCCCCAGCACCCCCTCCCTGCATCTGCCGCATGAAAAATATCCATACCCCAATCAAAAGCAACATCGGAAACCAGGAAATAAAAATCTGCATCAGCAGCGATTGCCCCTCCGGAGGCTCCGCCTTGATCTCTACATTGTTGGCCAATAAATCATCCACTAAATGTACATCGTTCGGATTGTAGGTCATAAACTTCTGACCCCCACCCGTCACCCCCCGAATCGCATTGCCATCTATCACTACCTCCTTAACCTGCCCCTCCCGCACCGCATTGATAAATTGTGTATACGACAGCGTCGCACCCCCCACCCGCCGCCCCCCAAAATTGTTAAATACACTCATCAATACCGCCCCCACCACCAACCAAAGAAGAATGTTTTTTAGCACGTTGTTCATATGCTCTCTCCTTTCCGGGCTTCACACCCGGCCTACTTTTCTCAAACTTGCCCTCGCTTTAGAAATTGACCCGATGGGTTGAACCCCTGGGCTAGCAAATATACTTCTCGGCTCCGCGTCCGCGATGCCTTGGGCTTGCGGATCGCAACCTTAGTAAACCGCTGGCGAAGGCGCCTCTGAAAAGCTTCGAACCCTTCTCCCTGGAAAAGTTTCATTAGCAAACATCCACCTTCCCGCAAAAGTTGCTCAGCCGCCTCCAAAGCGAGTTCAGCCAAGTACATAGCGCGCGGCTGGTCGACGCTGCGGTTGCCGCTCAAGTTAGGAGCCATATCCGACAGTACCACGTCCGCTGGAGTATCGCCGAGAGCGGAGATCAAGCTTTGCCAAGTTTGCTCTTCAGTCAAATCGCCTTGCAAGAAAATAACCCCTGGCACAGGCTCCATGGGCAGGACGTCCACCGCAATCACTTTACCTCCTGGTTTCACTTGAGTGGTTGTAAATTGGGACCACCCGCCTGGGGCAGCGCCCAAGTCAACCACCGTCATGCCCGGCGCCAAGATCCGGTCGCGGCTCTGAATCTCCTGTAGTTTGAACACTGCCCGCGAGCGGTAACCCTGGGCTTGAGCCCGCTGGACGTAGGCATCGCTAAAATGCTCTTGAAGCCAGCGGCGGCTACTTGCGGTCTTGGTCATAGTTAACCTGGCATCTTGCTTACCTTTGGACGGGCAGCCGCCCTTAAGGTTCAGATTAAAATTCGTAATGCACCGCCAGGATTTCGTACTCGCGGGTTCCTTTGGGGGTTTTGACTTCTATAATATCCTCGGCACGCTTGCCGATCAGCGCCCGGGCAATGGGGGAGGAAACAGAGATCAAACCTTGTTTTAAATCTGCCTCATCTTCGCCGACAATCTGATAAGTTACGGTCTCGCCGGTTTCCAGATCGCACAATTCCACCATTGCCCCAAAAACCACTTTACCATCGGGGTTAAGCCGGCTGACATCGATAATCTCGGCATTGGCCAACTTGGCCTCGAGCTCGCGGATTCGCCCTTCGATGAAGCTTTGCTGCTCTCTCGCCGCATGATACTCGGCGTTTTCCCGCAAGTCACCGTGCGCCCGCGCCTCAGCAATGGCTTGAATCACTTTAGGCCGCGCTACGGTTTTGAGCTCATGCAGTTCTTGCCTGAGCTTGTCTGCCCCCTTGGCTGTCAAAGGCACTTTTTTCATTCCCGCGCTCACCTCCTTTAGCTTGAATCATGCGATTGGTTATGGAAATCCTGCAACGCATATACCTGACCGCTGCCTCTTGCGTCCAAGGCGAGACAAATCGCATGCGCGCCAGCAAGGGTTGTAGTGTAAGTAACTTGGCGCTGAAGCGCCTCACGCCGAATCAGAAAAGAGTCAGCGATCGCTTTTTTACCTTCGGTAGTATTGATGATCAAACTGACTTCACCGTTCTTAATGAGATCTACAATGTGCGGTCGACCTTGACCGACTTTATGGACCACAGAGCAGGCGATCCCAGCGGCCTGTAAAACCTGGGCAGTACCAAAAGTAGCCACTAATTCGAAGCCTTTCTCCGCTAGGCTCTTAGCGATCGGCACCAAGCGGGCTTTATCACGATCGCGCACACTCATCAGCACTCGGCCGCTTCTGGGCAGACAAGCCCCTGCTGCCTGCTGGGCCTTAGCGTAGGCTTCGCCGAACGTCAGCCCCACTCCCATTACCTCGCCCGTGGATTTCATCTCCGGTCCCAACAAGGGATCGACCTTAGGAAATTTGATGAAGGGAAATACCGCCTCCTTGACCGCATAGAAGGGCGGCAGCCGTTCTTGGCTTACCCCCTGGGCACGTAGGCTTTGACCGACCATGCAGCGAGCCGCTATCTTAGCCAAAGGGAGACCTATGGCTTTAGACACAAAAGGAATCGTGCGCGAAGCACGGGGGTTGACTTCCAAAATATAGATCTCCCCGTCTTTGATCGCGAACTGCGCGTTCATCAAGCCCACCACTCCCAGTGCTCTAGCCAGACAACGCACCTGCTCGCGCAATTTTTCTTGGATGCCCTGGCTTAACTCGTAAGGCGGAATGGAACAGGCGGAATCTCCAGAGTGGATGCCAGCCTGCTCGATATGCTCCATGACCGCGCCAATGAAGACCTCCTCGCCGTCGCTGACCGCATCGACGTCCACCTCTACCGCATCATCCAGAAAGCGGTCGAGCAGCACTGGCGATCGATTAGAAACGCTCACCGCCTCAGCCATGTAACGGCGCAACTCTTCCTCGTTGAAAACAACCTCCATCGCCCGCCCGCCCAGCACGTAAGAAGGTCTTACCACCAGCGGATAACCTAGTTCCCGCGCCGCCAAGATCGCTTCCTCCAGCGACCTAGCCGTACGATTGTCCGGCTGCTTTAGCCCTAGCCGCTCGACCATCTTTTTAAACCGCTCGCGGTCTTCGGCAAGGTCAATGGAGTCAGGAGAAGTGCCGATAATCGGCACGCCAGCCGCCTCCAAGTCTCGAGCCAGTTTCAGCGGCGTTTGCCCACCGTACTGAACGATCACCCCCTTAGGCCGCTCCAGAGCGATAATCTCTAGAACGTCCTCCAAAGTCAGGGGTTCAAAGTACAACCGGTCGGAAGTGTCAAAATCGGTAGAGACGGTTTCCGGGTTGCAATTGACCATGATGGTCTCAAACCCATCCTCCTTCAGGGCAAGAGCCGCATGGACGCAGCAGTAATCGAACTCTATCCCCTGGCCGATGCGGTTCGGGCCGCCTCCTAGTACTACGATCTTAAGTCTATCGCCAGGGTCAGCCTCGCACTCCTTGTCGTAGGTGGAATAAAGATAGGCTGTAGGTGAAGCAAATTCAGCCGCGCACGAATCGATCCGTTTGTACACCGGCCGGATTCCTAACCTGTGGCGGGCCGCACGCACTTCTGTCTCAGAGCTACCGAGAAGGTGGGCCAGGCGCGAATCAGAAAAGCCCATTCGCTTTAAGCGGTATAGCTCCTCGCCGTCCAGGGTAGCCAAAGTCTTGGCTTTGAGAGAGGCTTCGGCTTGGACGATTTCCTCGATCTGAGCCAGAAACCAGCGATCGATATGACATAGCCTATAGATCTCCTCAAGCGTCATCCCAAAGCGAAAGGCATCCGCCACATACCAGAGCCGATACGGACCGGGGCTCCTTAGCTCGCGCACCAAACGGTCGCGAGCGTCTTCAGCGGTCAGATCTAACTTTTCAGTAAGTCCATCGACGCCAATCTCCAACCCTCGCAAAGCCTTCTGCAGCGATTCTTGGAACGTGCGCCCAATAGCCATGACTTCACCCACTGACTTCATCTGCGTGGTCAAACGGTCGTCAGCGTCAGGGAATTTTTCAAAAGCAAAGCGCGGCATCTTGGTCACAACATAATCTAGGGTCGGCTCAAACGAGGCCGGAATCAAGCCGCCGGTAATCTCGTTGCGCAGTTCGTCCAAGGTATAACCCACCGCCAGTTTCGCCGCCACCTTGGCGATGGGAAAACCAGTGGCTTTAGAGGCCAGCGCTGAGGACCTGGACACCCTTGGATTCATCTCGATTACCACTAAGCGGCCATCTTCAGGATTGATCGCAAATTGAACGTTGGAACCGCCGGTGTCGACCCCAATTCTGCGCAACACGGCAATCGCCGCATTGCGCATGACCTGATATTCCTTGTCGGTCAAAGTCTGGGCTGGAGCAACGGTGATCGAGTCGCCAGTGTGCACTCCCATAGGATCTAAGTTCTCGATTGCGCAAACGATGATGCAGTTGTCCTTATGATCGCGCACCACCTCCATCTCGAACTCTTTCCAACCCAGGACCGATTCTTCGATAAGCAATTCCCTCACTGGCGAGAGTTCTAACCCGCGCTCGCAGATCTCGACAAACTCTTCGCGGTTGTAGGCGATACCGCCGCCGCTACCGCCCAGGGTAAAGGACGGCCGAATGATGGCCGGAAAACCAATTTTCTCCAACGCCTGAAGTGCCTCTTCCAAGCTGTGGGCTATCTCCGATCTGGGCACCTCCAACCCAATCTCGACCATCGCGCGGCGAAACAAGTCTCGGTCCTCGGCTTGCTCGATCGCTTGGGGACGAGCACCGATCAGTTCCACCCCGTACTTTTCCAGGATTCCGCGGCGATGGAGGTCCATGGCGCAGTTAAGAGCGGTCTGCCCACCCATCGTGGCAAGCAAAGCGTCTGGACGCTCCTGTTCGATGATTTTAGCTACTGTGGGCCAATCGACTGGCTCAATGTAGACCCGGTGAGCAGTTTCCGGATCGGTCATGATAGTCGCCGGGTTGGAATTCACCAACACAACGCGGTAGCCCTCCTCGCGTAGAGCCTTACACGCCTGGGTTCCAGAGTAGTCGAATTCGCACGCTTGCCCGATCACGATAGGACCAGCGCCGAGCAACAGAATACTTTGAATATCGGTTCGTTTGGGCATAACTAACGCCGTCTAGCCATAGCTGCAACGAAGCGATCGAATAAGCTTGACCCATCGTGAGGACCGGGGCTAGCCTCGGGATGTCCCTGGAAACCGAAGGCAGCTAGCTCCGCATGTTCTATGCCTTGGAGGCTACCATCGAACAGAGAACGGTGGGTAGCCTTTAAATGAGGCGGAAGGCTCTGTTCATCTACGGCAAAGCCATGATTTTGGCTGGAGATCATCACCCGACCGCTGGCGAGCTCCAAGACCGGATGGTTAGCCCCGTGGTGTCCAAACTTCATCTTCACCGTCTTGGCACCACAGGCCAAAGCCAGCAGCTGATGTCCCAAGCAGATGCCAAATACCGGCACCTCTGCTGCTAAAAACTCGCGAATTGCTTCGATCGCGTAACTGCAGGGCTCAGGATCCCCCGGGCCATTGGACAACAAGATCCCGTCCGGTGCTAGGCTCAGAGCTTCAGCGGCGGGAGTAGTCGCTGGCACGACCGTCACCTCACAGCCGCGCGTAGCAAGCTCGCGCAGGATATTAAGCTTGACGCCAAAATCGTAGGCCACTACTTGATAACGCGGCCGGTCCAGCTCCCCATAGCCTAAGCCGGGACGCCACCGAGTCTGCCGCCATACGTAAGATGTACGGCAACTGACTTCACGCGCCAAATCCATGCCCTTAAGCCCAGGAAAATCCCTAGCCTTGGCCACCGCCGCGCGCGCGTCGAGATCGGCACCTGCCCACAGACAGCCGCGCTGGGCGCCTTTTTCCCTCAGGACCCGGGTCAGCTGCCTAGTATCGATTCCGGCTAAAGCGACCACGTCCTGACGCTTGAGATACTCAGACAGAGACTCTCTCATCCGCCAATTGCTGGCCAAAGTCGGCACATCTTTGACGATCAGGCCAGACGCGTAGATACCGTTCGATTCCCTATCCTCGGGATTAACCCCCGTATTGCCGATGTGGGGATAGGTTAGGGTCACAATCTGGCGCGCATAGGAAGGGTCGGTCAGGATTTCCTGATAACCGGCCATAGCGGTGTTGAATACGACCTCCCCAACTCGATAGCCTGTCGCTCCAATTGAAACGCCGCGGAAGACCGTCCCATCTTCCAAGGCTAAAATCGCTTCTTCCTTCACCTATACACCAAACCGAAAATAAGCAAGCTCATCGTTTTATCTCATTCTAGGCGATACCCTTCTCGGGTGTCCACGCTCTAGAAAAAAGGCAAGTATCTTTTGGATACTTGCCTTTCTCAAGCCTCTGCTGAGGCCAACTCATCTTAGGAAAACGGACAGCTCACTCCAATACGGCGTGACGCGAACGCATTTCCTCTTCGGGAATATTTTTCTCATGGATCACGTGAGAAATTTGGGCTTCCAAGAAGATTAAGGCGGACAATTCGAACATCGTCCCCATGGGCAGCCCAAACACTTTTTGGTAAGAACTGTCCGTGCCAATCTGCAAAATGACATCTGCGAAGTCACCGATAGTCGAACTGCTCTTGGCCGTGATCAACGCTACCTTAGCCCCAATTTCCTTGGCTTTCTTGGCGTTCGCAATCAACGAACCGGTTTCGCCAGAGCCGGAGATCACTATGAAAAGATCCCCCTTGCGGATGGCTGGGGTCACCGTCTCGCCGAGCGCAAAGGCTTTATAGCCGGCATGCATTAAACGCATGACAAAAAATTTGGTGACCAATCCGGAGCGCCCCTGGCCTCCAACGAATACCTGCTCTGCCTCATCGATCATCTTGGTCAGGCGATCTTCGTAGTCGTCCGGGGTGGCCGCCAGGATCTCGGTGATCTTGTCTAGGACCAACTTTCGATGCGGATTCATCCCCAAGGCTCCTTAAGCCGAATCGACCAGTTCGCGGAACTTTTTAGCCGCTGCTGCCGGATCCGGCGCGCCATAGATCGCACCACCCACCACGACGATGCTCGCACCGGCTCTGACTACGTCTTGCACGGTTTCGTGCTTGACGCCACCGGCGCAGGAGATCATGACGTTCAGCCCCAGGCTGGAAATCAAGTTGAGGTCAGCAAAGGGCGTCATACCTGCCGCCTGCTGGTCTAGGCCCGTATGGACGCCAACGATGTCCGCTCCAGCCTCGACAACAGCTTTAGCCAGCTTCGCCTTATCGGGCACGTTCATTAAGTCCACCTGGGCCCAGCCGCCGTGTTTGTGGGCAGCATTGATCACGCCTTTGATGGTTGCCAGTTCCGCTACGCCTAGCACCGTGGTGATGTCGCCGCCCGCCTCGAAGAATGGGGTTGCCTCATACTCACCGGCGTCCATGGTTTTAAGATCGACCAAGACTTTCTTGTCCGGGAAGCGCGACTTCATCTCCTTCACTATAGAGACACCGTTGTATTTGATACACGGCGTCCCGATCTCCAGAATATCTACATAGGGGGCCGCTTTCGCTGCCAGTTCCAGGGTTTTCTGCGGGTCCAAAGAATCGAGTGCAAATTGAATCATCACGTTCTTTGCCATGTGCTTGCTCCCTATTTGCGGTTATGGTTGTAAATCGCTATGGCGTAACGCCACTCTCGCCTAATGAACTATCAGGAAACTTGAACTTTAAAGCAGAAACCTTTCGCCGTCAATCATCACAGCCCTAACACGGCTTGCATGTCGTAGAGGCCAGGTCTCTGCGCCATTAACCAACGTGCCGCCCTAAGCGCACCGTGAGCAAAGGTCATGCGGCTGGAAGCTTTGTGGCTGATTTCCAAGCTTTCGCCCTCCCCAGCGAATAGGACGGTATGCTCGCCTACGATGTCGCCGCCGCGTATGACGGCAAAGCCGATGGTGGCACGGGGCCTCTCCCCAGTGTGTCCCTTCCGTCCATAAACGGCACACGTCTTAAAATCTAGACCCAAGGTTTTAGCCACTACCTCCCCCATCCTGAGAGCTGTCCCAGAAGGCGCATCTGCTTTGTGCCTATGATGGGCCTCGATGATCTCTACGTCCACCTCTGAACCTAATACTTTCGCCGCTGTTTCGAGTAATCGCAAAGCTAAGTTCACTCCCACGCTCATGTTTGGGGAAAGCACGATTGGAATAACGCGCGCTGCTGCCTCGATAGCTTGTAAATCTGCCTCAGATAGGCCGGTGGTTCCGATGACCAGCCGTTTGTCGTGCGCGCGACAGTAGTCCACAAACGAGAGACAAGATTCCGGAGCGGTAAAATCGATCAGGACATCAAAATCGGGGCATGCTGCAAGATCCGACTGGATCGGCACCCCGAGCTCTCCGACCCCCGCCAGGACCCCCGCGTCCTGTCCTATAGTGCCGGACTCGGAACGTGCTGTGGCGGCCGTTAACTCAAGATCCTCAGCCGCCGCTATCGCCTGAATCAGAGCACGACCCATACGGCCACTAGCACCGGGTATCGCAACGCGGATCACGTCAATGCCCTTTTGGTCTGAGCTTTTCAAAAAACTGCTTGACTCCGTCGAACCAGCCATGAGCTTGAGGATTGTGACGCTGGCCGCCACCTTTTAAGGACTCATCCAGTTTCCTTAACAACTCGATCTGCTCTTTCGTTAAGCGTACCGGAGTCTCAACCCGCACCCGGCAGATCAAATCCCCAGGAGAGCCACCGCGCACTGGTCTGACTCCCTTCTCCCTCAGGCGGAACGACGTCCCGGTCTGGGTTTCCGGCGGAATCTTAAGCGTCACCTTGCCGTCCAAGGTCGGCACTTCCAGCTCCCCGCCAAGGGCAGCGGTCGTGAAGCTAATTGGCACCTCGCAATAAAGATTATCTCCTTCGCGGGTAAAAATAGGATGCTCTTTGACGTGGATTTGGACGTAAAGATCTCCCGGCGGCCCACCGTGCTCCCCAGCTTCCCCTTCTCCGGCCAAACGAATGCGGTCGCCGCTGTCCACCCCAGGTGGAACCTTGACCACCAGCTTCTTCGTGCGCTGGATACGGCCACGACCACTGCACTTTAAACAAGGATGGCGGTTTTCCTGCCCCGTCCCATGGCAGTTGGGGCAAGTCTGCTGGATGGAAAAGAACCCCTGCTGTATCCGCACCACCCCCTGACCGTGACACAGCCCACATGCGGTGAGGACGCTGCCCGGAGCTACGCCGTTGCCACCACATTCATCGCAGGCCACCCAAGTCGGCACCTGGATTTGCACTTCGGTCCCGGCGACCGCCTCCTCCAGGGTTAGCTCTAAGTTATAACGTAAATCGGCCCCTTTTCTGGCCCGCGTGCGGCGGCCACGCCCTCGTCCCACGCCGAACAGATCTTCAAACACCTCGCCGAAGATATCGCTGAAGGTTTCGGCGCTGAAACCGGGGCCACCGGCAGCGCCTTGCACCCCGGCGTGACCGAATTGGTCGTAAGCTGCTCGCTTTTGCGGATGGCTCAAGACCTCGTAGGCTTCCTTGACTTGCTTGAAGCGCTCTTCGGCCTTGGCATCGCCAGGGTTGCGATCCGGATGATACTTCATGGCCAGCTTGCGAAAAGCGCGTTTGATCTCGGCCTCGCTGGCGTTGCGCGCAACCCCTAAAATTGCGTAATAATCTTCCGCCATCGTTCAAAGCGGGGACTTAAAAGCCGGCGCTATTATTTCTTGTCGTCTTTGACCTCCTCAAACTCAGCATCGACTACTTCCTCACCGCTGGCGCGGGCAGTTTCGCTTTGCGTTTCAGTCGGACCGGCTGCGCTGTACACCTGCTGCGCCAGCTTGCCTGAGAGCTCCGCCAATTGCCGCGTCTTGGCCTGAATGGCCGCCTTATCGTCCCCTTTCATCGCCGCCTCCAGCTCGCGGATGACAGCCTCAATCCGCTCCTTGTCGGCCGCCGGCGCTTTGGCACCCAGCTCTTCCAGGCTCTTGCGCGTAGCGTGAATCAGGGCATCAGCCTCATTGCGCGCCGTCACCAGTTCTTTGAACTTGCGATCTTCCTCAGCATGGAGTTCGGCGTCGCGAATCATGCGCTGGATTTCCTCTTCGGTCAGACCGCTGGAGGCTCGGATGACGATAGACTGCTGCCGCCCCGTCGCCTTGTCCTTAGCTGAAACGTTAAGGATACCGTTGGCATCGATGTCGAACGTCACTTCGATCTGGGGCACCCCACGCGGCGCCGGTGGAATCCCAGTCAGATCGAACTTGCCTAAGGACTTGTTGTCCTTGGCCATCTCACGCTCGCCCTGGAGCACGTGGACCGTCACCGCCGTCTGGTTGTCCTCAGCGGTGGAGAAAATCTGCGTCGCTTTGGTGGGAATAGTGGTATTCTTCTCGATCAGCTTGGTCATTACCCCACCTAAGGTCTCAATGCCTAAGGACAGCGGCGTTACATCAAGCAACAGAACGTCCTTCACCTCGCCGCCCAGAACTCCAGCCTGGATTGCTGCTCCCAGAGCCACTGCCTCGTCGGGGTTGACGTCTTTACGCGGCTCCTTGCCAAAGATCTGGCGGACAAATTCCTGCACTTTGGGCATCCGCGTCTGGCCGCCCACCAAAATGACATCGTCGATGTCAGCCGGCGTGAGCCCAGCGTCTTGCAGCGCGATCTCACACGGACGACGGGTTTTTTCGATCAAGTCCTCGGTCAAGGCCTCGAGCTTGGCGCGTGTCAGCTTTACGCTCAAGTGCTTAGGACCGGTGGCATCGGCTGTAATATACGGCAGGTTGATTTCGGTCTGTTGGGTCGAAGACAGTTCGATCTTAGCCTTCTCGGCGGCCTCTTTCAGCCTCTGAAGAGCCAACGGATCGTTGCGCAGGTTGATGCCGGTATCTTTTTTGAATTCATCTACCAAGTAATCGATAATGCGCTTGTCAAAGTCCTCCCCGCCTAGGAAGGTATCGCCGTTAGTGGAAAGCACTTCGAACTGACGTTCGCCCTCTACCTCGGCCATCTCTATGATGGAGATGTCGAAGGTTCCTCCCCCTAAATCATAAACTGCAATCTTGCGCTCCCCTCCCTGTTTGTCCAATCCAAACGCCAGGGCCGCAGCGGTCGGTTCGTTGATGATCCGCTTGACTTCGAGTCCAGCGATGCGGCCAGCGTCCTTAGTCGCTTGGCGCTGGGAATCGTTAAAATAAGCCGGCACGGTGATAACCGCCTCTTTGACCTCCTCGCCTAGATAAGCCTCGGCATCCTCTTTTAGCTTCCTGAGCACGCGCGCCGAGATCTCCGGCGGGGCCAGCTTTTTGCCTAAAGCTGGCGACTCGACCCAAGCATCGCCATTCGGCGCCGAGACGATCTTGTACGGCACCATGTCCATGTCCTTTTTCACTACTGGGTCGTCGAAGCGTCGTCCGATCAGACGCTTGACAGCGTAAAAGGTGTTATGCGGATTGGTGATCGCCTGGCGCTTGGCCGGATGCCCTACTAAGACCTCACCATCTTTGGTGAAGGCGACGATAGACGGCGTCGTCCGGGTCCCTTCGGCGTTTTCGATAACCTTCGCCTTGCCACCCTCCAAGATCGCCATGCACGAGTTGGTTGTACCCAAATCGATACCTATGATCTTTGCCATTGCCTAATCTCCTATACTTTTTTGTCTTATCGCCCGTTGAGGTGTAAATGGGGCTGAATACCTAGTTTTCAAGCCCGTTCATCCAAGCGCGGGCTGCTCTCTGCAGGCGGTCTGGCGACTACGACCAGAGCTGGGCGGAGAATGCGATCGCCTAGAAAGTACCCCTTCTGGAACACTTTGACCACGCTGTCGGGCTCAGCTCCTTCGACTTCCTCGGTCGCTATGGCCTGATGGTATTCAGGATTAAATTTCTGGCCTATGGGATCGAGCGGGCGGACATTGAATCGTTCAAACACGGTCAAAAGCTGTTTTAGAGTCAGCTCTATGCCTTCGCGGATTTTACTTAGATCGTCAGTCTCCAGCGCCGCCTTAAGCCCCAACTCCAAGCTGTCCGCCACCGAAAGCAGGTCCTTAGCGAACTTTTCGAAAGCGTATTTGTGCGCATTTTGCAGTTCGCGCTCCATCCGCCGACGCAAATTTTCCATCTCGGCCTGGGCACGCAAGAATTTATCCCAATTTTCTTCCGCCTGGCGTTGAACTTCGGCCAGCTTGTGTTTGAGGTCTTCTACGGACTCTTCGATTGCCGTGGCCTCAGGCAGGCCCTCCCCACCGGTCATTTCCTCTTGGGTAACGTCTTTATCCTCACTCATGCTTGCTCCTGGGTAGAATCCTCTACAAACTCCCATCAAGATGGGGGCATCAGCTTCTGATTCAAGGCATGGCTTAAAAGTTTGGCTGTGACGTCGACTAACGGGATGACGCTCTCATAGTGCATCCGGGTCGGACCAATCACGCCTAACACTCCGAAAGCCCGGTTCTCAACCGCGTAGCTTCGAGTCACTAGGCTGCACTGCTCCAAGGGCTGATAACCGGATTCCTCACCGATGAATATCTGCACACCCTCGGCCTCTATGCATTGATCGAGAAGGTGAAGCAAGTTGCGCTTTTCCTCAAACGCTTCAAACAGAGACCGCAAACGCTCGTGGTCAGCCAATTCCGAGAAATCCATTAAGTTGGTCCGGCCAGTGAGCACAAAATCCTCTTCAGGCCCAAATTCCAGGACTGACTTGGCCATTTCGAGCACTGACTTGATCTCCGCGCTAATTTGCTCCCCAGTCTGCTGTAATTCGTCAAACAAAGCCATGCGCAATTCAGTCAAACGCTTTCCCTTGAGATGGACATTTAAATAATTGGCTGCCTGCTGCAACTGGGCGGAGGTAAACGGCCTGCTCGGACGAATGATGCGGTTGTGAACCTCGCGATCCTCGGTTACGAGAATTACCAGCACTTGTCCTTGCGACAGGGGTAGAAATTCAATATGGCGAAAAGCAAGCTGTTGGCGCTTGGGCAAGGTCACCACCCCAACCATGTGGGTGAGACTGGAAAGTAGTCTCGACGCCGTCTTAAGCAACTCCTGAGGGTCTTCCTGAGCGTTAAAATCCTCCCATAGCTTCTGGGTCAACGCTTGCTCCAAAGGCTTGACGCTTAGCAACGAATCGATAAACAAGCGATATCCCTTAACCGTAGGCACTCGCCCGGCGGAGGTATGGGGCGAGGTCACCAGGCCCATTTCTTCGAGATCGGCGATGACATTACGTACCGTCGCCGGACTTAAGTTCAAACCTGCGTTCCGCGCTAAGGTACGCGAGCCCACCGGCTGGCCCTCCTCAATGTAGCGCTCGATCAGCACCTTAAGTAGATGCTGGGCGCGTTCGGTCAATTCTATAGGTTGTGATCGACTTATCATAACTTACTGTTAGCACTCTTCCTATTTGAGTGCCAAACTAGCAATCCCTGGATGCATTGTCAAGAAATCATTAATATAAAGGATTTTAGTTTTGATCTGTCCTGTGACAGGGTGTTTCAAGATTATCGGCATCATCGCCAAACCTCACGCCGATCGGGTTGGCCCTACCCTAAAAGCGATTTATGAGCATTTGAACCGCGCCGGGTTTAGAGTTCTGCTGGAAGAGACCGGTTACCCATTGCTCGAAGCCCCATCGGACGCCATGCGGTCGGCTTACAGCTTGGGTGAAGAATGCGACGTGGTGATCGCGGTAGGTGGCGATGGCACCCTGCTCAATGCGGTACGCGCATCTGCTCGCTTCGACACGCCGGTGATTGGGATCAACCTAGGTCGGGTCGGTTTTTTAGTGGACATTTCTCCCGAACAAGCTTTAGCCAAGCTAGATGAGATTTTAGCTGGCCGGTATCTAGCTGAGGAGCGGATTTTACTGGTTGCCCAGATTCTGCGCGGCGGCCGAGTCATCCGCGAAGAGTTGGCAGTCAACGAGGTGGTGGTCCACCGTTGGATTACCCCCAGCATGATCGAAATTATCACTCACATCAACGGCCGTTTTCTCAACTCCCAGCGCGCCGATGGGCTGATCGTCTCCACGCCAACCGGTTCTACCGCTTATGCGCTATCCGGAGGCGGTCCGATTTTGTATCCTACCCTGGACGCTATCGAGCTGGTGCCGATCAATCCTCATACTCTGACCAATCGCCCCATCGTCATCTCAGGAGCCAGCGAAGTCGAAATCGCATTCGGTACGGCCAAGGAAATGCGCGCTGAAGTCTCCTGCGACAACGTCTCTATCCCCGATGTCCGGTTTGACGATCACATCCGCATCCGCAAAGCAGATAAGCCGTTTAAGCTGCTGCACCCAATCGACTATGATTTTTTTGAAATTTTACGGGTCAAATTAAACTGGAGTAACGGCTAACATAGCCATGCTGACGGGATTGAGCATCCGCGAACTGGCGGTCGTCAAGCGGCTGGATTTGGAATGGGAAAGTGGTTTTACCGCGCTGACCGGGGAGACGGGAGCCGGCAAATCCATTCTACTTACTGCTTTGGAATTAGGACTAGGAGAGCGGGCTGACGCCGACTTAATACGCAGCGGAGCCGAGCGGGCTGAGGTTATCTTGGAGTTTAATCTACGCGACGCTGATGCTGCCCGCCTCTGGTTAAGAGACAACGACTTAGAAAACGGTGAGGTCTGTTTGATCCGCCGCAGCCTGGTCAACAAAGGCCGCCATCGGGCGTTCATCAACGATCGTCCGGTCAGCTTAGAAGCCCTGCTGGCTTTAGGTCAACATCTGGTGGAAATCCACGGCCAACACGCTCATCTGCGCCTTTGTCAGGCGGCAGCCAGACGCCAACTACTCGACGCCCATGCTGGCTGCCAGGATCTTCTAACAGAACTGGCTGAGCTCTGCCAAACCTGGCGCTCGGTCTGCCAGCGCTTGCAGCAACTACGGCAAAACGCCAGCGATCAGGCACTGAAAGAGGAATTTTTGCGCTTTCAAATTCAGGAGCTAGAAGCAGCCAAAGTGGAGGCGTTGGATTTCCATGCCTTGCTTGCGGAGCACACTCGCCTGGCCAACTTGGACAAAATCCTCATCTGTGCTCAGATGCAGCTACAGCGGCTGTATGAGGCCGATCCCGCTGTCATCGATCAAGTTGAGCAAGCCGCACGGGAACTAGAATCCATCGCCTCTTTAACACCAGAGTTTACCGAGGTAGCTGAGCTGATCCGCAGCGCTCAGATCCAGCTCGAGGAAGCTGGTAGCATCCTGCGCCAATTCCTCGGTCAATTGGAATCCGATCCCGCCCGCCTCCAGTGCCTGGAAGAGCAACTGAGCACGCTGCACGACCTAGCTCGCAAGCACCGCGTTCGCCCCGAGGAGCTAAGCCTGCGTCTCGCCCAAATGCGCGCCGAACTTGCCGAATTGACTAGCCAGGAAGGGCAGATCGCGCAGTTAGAGCGTCAGCGAGAGACATTAGAAAGCCGCTATCGGCAGATGGCCGCCGAACTCAGCGCTCGCCGACGGGCCAGCGCCGAGGAGCTAGCCGCGCGCATCACCGAGCTCATACGCAAGCTGGGTATGCCCCATGGGTCTTTAGTGATCGAGGTGCACACCGACGCTGAGGCCGAACCTCGCCCAGATGGTCTAGATCGAGTGGAATTTTTGGTTACTACCAATCCTGGCCTGCCTCTTAAGCCTTTGGCTAAAGTGGCCTCGGGAGGAGAATTGTCGCGCCTGAGCCTGGCTATCCAGGTGGCTTGCAGCCAGGCCCGCGCTGTCCCTACCCTGATCTTCGACGAGGTGGACTCTGGCATCGGGGGCGGGGTAGCTGAAATCGTCGGCCGCCACCTCCGAGAGTTAGGGCGCCATCGACAAGTGCTGTGCGTTACCCACTTACCCCAAGTAGCCGCCCAGGCCCATCACCACTATTTGGTGACCAAAACCACCGATGGCTGCGAGACTGAAACCCAGGTTTATCCCCTGATGGTGGCCGATCGCAAACACGAGATCGCCCGCATGTTGGGGGGCGTCAAAATTACCGCGCAAACCCTTTGTACGGCTGAGGAGATGCTGCAATGGAACCAATGACCCTGCTGCCTGAATGGGCACCGCAATCCTTTATCCTGCTAGCCTGGCCGCCGCTGGGGGGAGATTTCAGCCCTTGGCTCGATGCAGTAGAGCATACCTACGCCTTGACCGTCAGCGCCATCAGTCAGAAGCAACAGGTAGTGATCCTGTGCCAAAGCGCAAACCACCGACTGCGGATCGAGACGATACTCAACAATTACTCCGAGATTAGAGCTAATATTCGTTTTGTTCAGGCCCGTTACCGCGACATTTGGGTGCGCGACACAGCGCCTTTGACTGTATGCCAGAATCACCGCATCAGCCTGGTTGATTTTCGCTTTAACGGCTGGGGTGGCAAATACCCCTACGAAGAGGACGACGCTCTTGGCCAGTCTTTATACCAACAAGGCATTTTCGGTCAAGCTCAGTACCGTAAGGTAAACTGGGTAGTAGAGGGCGGTAGCCTAGAAACCGACGGTCTAGGTACTCTTCTCGCTACCCGCAGCTCGCTGCAGAATCCAAACCGCAATCCAGATCCACAGCAGGCCGAAGCGATTCTGGCTGAGCAATTAGGCATTAAGCGCTTCTTGTGGCTGGATCACGGATATTTGGCAGGCGATGATACAGACGGCCACATCGATACCTTAGCCAGGTTCTGCACCCCTTCAACAATTGTCTATCAAGCCTGTGCTGACCGCAGCGATCCTCACTACGAGCCTCTTCAGGCCATGGCTGATCAACTGGCTAGCTTTCAAACCCCGCACGGGTCACCCTACCGTCTGATCGCCTTACCGTTGCCTAAGCCTATCTACAACCCCCAAGGCAGAAGGCTGCCAGCCTCTTACGCCAATTTCCTGATTATTAACGACGCCGTGCTCGTCCCGATATACGACGATCCTGCCGATAGCGAAGCGCTTGCCTGTCTCAAGCTGGCCTTCCCTACTAGGGAAATCGTCGCCATTCCAGCGCGTTCTCTGATCCATCAATACGGCAGCTTGCATTGTATGACAATGCAGTATCCTCAGGGCATTAGCATTCATTAAGGGATAAAAAAATATGCAAGATCGCATACACGTCGCTCTAGTCCAGCAACCGTGCCCGAACCCCAAGGAGGAGAGCCTGGCCATTTCCGCGCGAGCCGTTCGCAACGCTGCTGCCGCAGGGGCGCAGCTGGTGCTTCTGCCGGAACTGCATGCCTTACCTTACTTCTGCCAGACGGAGAACGTCGCAAATTTTGATCTGGCCGAACCGATTCCAGGCCCTACTACCGAATTTCTAGCCTCTTTGGCTAAAGAGTGCCAGCTGGTAATCGTCGGTTCTGTGTTTGAGAGGCGCGCCGCCGGCCTTTACCACAATACTGCCGTGGTTCTAGATAAGGACGGTAAGTTGGTGGGCAAATACCGCAAAATGCATATCCCCGACGATCCGGGTTATTACGAAAAATTCTACTTTACGCCCGGCGATCTGGGTTTCCGCCCCATCGCTACCAGTCTAGGCAAGCTTGGGGTACTGGTGTGCTGGGATCAATGGTTTCCGGAAGCGGCGCGTCTGATGGCTTTAGCTGGCGCAGAGCTGCTGCTTTATCCCACCGCCATCGGCTGGAATCCTCTCGACGACGAGGCGGAAAAACGCCGCCAACTGGAAGCCTGGCAACTCATTCAACGCGCCCATGCGGTCGCCAACGGGCTGCCGGTTTTGGCTTGCAATCGCATCGGTCTGGAACCAGATCCAAGCGCAAGCTCGGGAGGAATTCAGTTTTGGGGCCATAGCTTCATCGTTGGTCCCCAAGGAGAATGGTTGGCGCAGGCTGAAGAGGAAGAAACATTGCTTCTTGCCTGCCTGGAGCGCCCGCGAAATGAGAACACGCGCCGGATCTGGCCCTTCCTGCGCGATCGGCGTATCGACGCCTATGCGGGTCTGACCCAGCGCTTTCTAGACTAGAAAAATCAACCTTGAACGCGAAATTCTTCCCGATCGCGGCCCTGGGCAACCAGGTCTTTAAGCCAGGCGGGCATCTGCCCACGCCCGCTCCAGGTCAGGGCAGGATCGTTCGGGTGGCGATATTTCGGAGGAAGTTTAGCACCTCGGCGAACAGGTTTGGTCTCCATCTTTGGTTTAACTCGAACTTCAACTTCAAGACCTGCTTGCGCGGCTAATTCCCGAATTTGGCGGATTACCTCCTCGCGCTTTTGTTTTTGTTTGAGTTCAAGAGCGCGTTGGGCTTCTTCAATCACTCGACGCAGCTCTTCGAAAGAGAGTTGTTTAAGCTGAGCTTCTATTTGCATAGCCGACAAATTATTCCTCTATTAATGGTAACAAAACAGAGCCAACCCCTTTTTATGGTCAATATAATAATTAAATCACAATCTATAAATATTATCTACTTTTTGAATCATGACTTACTTAAATAGCATTTAAACCATTTAGATTAAACCTCAACTATTTAATGCAAAGACATGATCTAAAACGAGCCACGATCACAGGATTGAAATGATTGCTTTGACGGGCAGTTTACTAAAAGATTTTCACAACAGGCGCATTGGCTGGAATTTATTTTGCCAAAACCAAACGATTTGATTTGGACTTTCTAAGAGCGCTTTCAGTCCTCATTGAGATCAGTTTAAAAAATACCAAATGTTTGCAGTGGATCGATAATGAATGACTCAACTCAGCCGATAGGATTGCTTTTTACCCCTCCAGCCCCCAGCCGGGCCGACTGTCCGCTTAGCTGGCGCGGCTTGACCGGTGCTGCTGAGGCTTTGGCCATCGCCCGCTTAATTCAAACCGCTCCGCGCTTGTATGTGGTTGTCACTAACGATAGCCACAGCGCCCAACAGATGGAGGAGGCGATTGCTTTCTTTCTGGGCGGTCGGGGGCAGGTGTTGCATTTTCCAGACTGGGAAATCTTACCTTACGACGTTTTCTCTCCTTTGCCTGAGATCGTCTCTCAACGCCTGCACGCTTTGCTGCACCTGCCTAAAGTTGAAAGCGGGGTATTGATCACCACCGCCGCCACGCTCATGCAGCGCCTAGCGCCTAGGCAGTATTTACTGACCCACAGTCTAGTCCTAAAAACTGGAGATCGCTTGGATCTAGCCGCCTTCCGCCGCCAGCTTGAACAAGCCGGTTATCAGGCTGTCCCTAAGGTTGAGCAACACGGCGAGTTTGCCGTCCGGGGCGCGATCATAGATCTGTTTCCTCAAACCTACGAGGCTCCCCTTAGAATAGAGTTGTTTGACGAGGAGATCGAATCGATTCGCACCTTCGATCCGCAAAGCCAGTGCTCGTTGAACAAAATTGATGCCTTCGAGCTGTATCCAGCGCGCGAATTTCCAACCGACGAAGCCGCCATCAAGCGCTTTCGCCGTGCATTCCGCGCTGCTTTCCCAAACTTGCCGGGAAAACCTGCCATCTATCAAGACGTCAGCCACGGATTTTTGCCTGGTGGAATCGAATTCTATCTGCCCTTATTTTTAGAACAAACCGAGGTTTTATTCGATTATCTGTCCCCAGCTAGAACCACCCTAGTCCTCAAAACCAGCCCGCGCCAAGCATACGAGTTTTACGGCGAAGTTCAAGAACGCTATCGGCTTCGCACCGGCGAGATAGACCGCCCCCCTTTGCCCCCTGAAGCGCTCTACTTGTCAGCAGAGGAGTGGAGAAAGCGGGTGCAGGACTACCCTCGCATCTATTTAGACGAAGCCGAAGAGACCATGCAATCGGTCGATTTTGCCTTATCTCCTCTACCAGAGTTGAGCTTTGCCCCAGCTAAGAAACAACCTGGGCAAGCGTTGTTAGACTTTGTCCAGCGCGCGCAAACCCCTATTTTGTTTACCGCCGAAAGCACAGGCCGGCGGGCAGTGGTGGAGGAAACCATAAGCAAACTCGGCCTACGCCCGCAGCCCGTAACCGACTGGCAAGATTTTCTCATCCGCCGTCCCGCCCTGGGTTTGACCATCGCCCCGCTGGAGCAGGGACCTGTGGTGTTCAGACCTTGCGCTCATCCCCGAAGCCTTATTGTGGGGAGAGAGAGCACGCCAGCGGCGCAAGAGTAGTACTGCCCATACTACCGAGACTCTGCTCGCTGAGCTTCAAGAGCTGACTATCGGGGCCCCGGTAGTCCATCGCAACCACGGGGTCGGTCGCTATCTTGGACTTAAACGCTTGGAGGTGGGCGGCGTAGAGGGAGAATTTCTGGCTCTAGAGTACGCGGGGGGCGACGTTCTTTATGTGCCCGTCGCCGCGCTGCATCTGGTCAGCCGCTATATAGGCGCCAACGGCGAGACCGCTCCCTGGCACCGGCTCGGCGGTGACCAATGGGAAAAAGCTAAGCGCCGGGCTCAGGCCAAAATCCGCGATGTGGCAGCAGAGCTTTTGGAAGTTGCGGCCAAGCGCGCCGCCGCCAAAGGCTATGCCTTTGGGATGGATGAGGCTGCCTATGCTGCTTTCGCTGCCGCTTTCCCCTTTGAGGAAACACTGGATCAAGCCGCCGCTATCGCCGCAGTCCTGAGCGACATGCAGGCACCCAAACCGATGGACCGAGTAGTATGCGGCGATGTTGGCTTTGGCAAGACCGAGGTCGCTATGCGCGCCGCTTTTGTCGCCGTGCAGAACGGTAAACAAGTAGCCATCTTAGTGCCGACCACTTTGCTCGCCCAACAGCATCAGCAAAATTTCCGTGACCGCTTTGCTGACTGGCCGGTGCGGATTGAGGTTTTGTCGCGTTTCATTCCTCCACAACAACAGCTCAAGATTCTGGAGGATGTGGCCGCCGGCAAAGTAGATATTTTGATCGGCACCCACAAGTTGCTTCAGCAAAAAGTCAAATACAAAAATTTAGGGCTGGTCATTGTGGATGAAGAACACCGCTTTGGCGTGCGCCAGAAGGAGTACTTAAAGCGCCTACGCAGCGAGGTGGATCTTTTAACCCTCACGGCCACGCCTATCCCGCGCACTCTGAGCATGTCTCTGAGCGGGCTCAGGGACATCTCGGTCATCGCCACTCCCCCTGAGGGCCGTCATCCGGTTCAAACTTTTATCAGCCAGTGGGTCGACGCCTTGATCCAAGAGGCCATCTTACGCGAGGTCAAACGCGGCGGTCAGGTCTATTTCGTCCACAACAAGATCGAGGGACTGGCCAGGCTAGCTGAGGAGATCCAACGCCTAGTGCCTGGGGTGCGCCTGCGCATCGCCCACGGCCAGATGCCGGAGCGCGAATTAGAGAAAATCATGTTGGATTTTTACCACCAGCGTTTTAACTTACTTTTATGCACTACCATCATCGAGAGCGGCATCGACGTCCCGAGCGCGAACACCATCTTAATCAACCGCGCTGATTTGTTTGGCCTAGCCCAATTGCACCAACTGCGGGGCAGGGTGGGCCGCTCTCACCACCGCGCTTATGCGTACCTAATCGTTCCGCCTAGAGC
Organism: Methylohalobius sp.; assembly: GCA_026415315.1. GTDB lineage: Bacteria > Pseudomonadota > Gammaproteobacteria > Methylococcales > Methylothermaceae > Methylohalobius. The sequence continues at coordinate 23,759 of JAOAHI010000013.1, read as the reverse complement.
CTTGATGACCCAGGACGCAATCAAGCGCCTTGAGGCGATAGAGGCCTGCGGCGACCTGGGAGCGGGGTTTTTGATTTCTTCCTATGACTTGGAGATCCGCGGCGCTGGCGAACTCCTAGGAGAAGAGCAAAGCGGTCAAATCCAGGAGATCGGCTTTAGTTTATATGCCGAACTTTTGGAACGAGCAGTTACAGCCCTTAAAGAAGGCCGGGACATCGATTTCCAAACCGAAGGCACGCAGGTCGAAATCGAGCTGAACCTGCCTGCCTTGATCCCGGATCATTATTTGCCCGACGTCCACGAGCGCTTGGTGTTGTACAAGCGCATCGCTAATGCTCAGGGGCTAGAGGCCCTGCAAAACCTCAAAGCTGAGATGATCGACCGCTTTGGCCCCTTGCCTGAGCCTATCGAGCATCTTTTTGCCTTAGCCGAACTCAGGCTTAAAGCCGAACAGCTAGGTATCGCGAAAATCGAGGGCGGGACTGCGGGTGGTCGAATCGTCTTTGGATCCAAGCCAGCTATCGATGTGGCCAAGCTCATCCAGATAGTGCAAAGCCAACCGCAGGTGTTCCGCTTTGACGGAGGAGAGAAATTGCGTTTTCAAACAACGCTCAAGACCCCTATGGAACGCTTGGCATTCGTCAACCAATTATTGGACAGCCTGACCATCTCTCCCAAGACTTAACCCGCACCAAAATGGGAAAACAGTCCGCGCCACTGCCCTAGTTGGGATTAGGGTTGCTCTTGGGGTAAAATAAAAATATTTAATGCAAAGAGGATTTCCCCATGCGCGAAGAGACCGCCCAGATGGATCCAGAACACCTGTACCGAGAGGAGATTTACACTGACCTCAAAACCGGTACCATCAAACAGCTTGTCCCCGTGACTGCCACGGGCGCGCCCGACCCTGCACGCCAGCCGGTTTTCCTCGGTCAAGCGACCGTTCTAACCCCTATGGGAAGCCTGCCTTTGAGCTTTGAGATCGAGGCCAAGACGCTGCGCGAGGCGGTTGAAAAATACGCTCAAGCGGCTGAGCGAGGATTGAAAGAGACTCTAGAGGAGCTCAGGCGCCTACAGCAGGAACAAGCTACTTCCTTGGTCATCCCTAGAGGGGGAATTCCAACCGACCTAAGCGCCTCTCCTAGCCTCGGCAGCAAGATCAAGCTGCCTTAGAACAGGCTGGCGCGCGAGTAGGAGCGGAGCTAAGTTCTCCGATTGGCAAAAGGGGCATTATACGCAAAAATGCTATATTCAGACCAAGAGCGACTTACTGGCGGTCCCTGTCGGATAACTCTCGGTTTCGCTCGTACCTAGCCTTGATCCGACTGGCTGCCTTTCTCCTTTCTTGCCTTCTGGCCCATGATACGGCAGCGGCTCAGTCTTCGAACTGGTTTCAAGTCGCTATCGTGGTCTTTGCTCAGCCGCTGAACACTGAGGAAGACCTCACAGGCCAATCGCCCCTGAATTGGCCAGCCGAGATGCGCGAACCCGACCCAGTACTTGAAGACCAATCCGGTCTTTACTCTGCCTATCAACTTCTGCGTAACGCACCAGGCTTTCGTCCCTTGCTGCACCTAGCTTGGCTTCAGCCGGCGGCCTCTGGGCAAGTCAATCCCCCTTATCATGTGAGCGGGGAGACAGTGGAGGGCACAGTCAGCATAGAGCGCGGAGAATACCTCTATGCTCTTGTAGACATGCAATATCGTGCTGCCGACGGCTCAATCTATCAATTGCGGGAGAGGCGGCAAATTAAGCTGGGCGAAGTCCATTACCTAGACCACCCTGCATTTGGGGTACTGATCCGCGTGGCGCCGGCTCAAGTGCCCTGACCTAACTGAACAAAAGCTTTTAGGATCTGCCTGACCTTACCCATTCCGGCCGCCAAGTTGGCTTGTATCTGCGCCATCGTCACGACCCCCTCGCCTTTGCCCGCCGCCCAGTTGACCACCAGCCCTAAGCTCGCATACTCCAGCTCCAGTTCACGAGCCAGTGCTGCCTCTGGCATGCCGGTCATCCCCACTAAGTCGCAGCCGTCACCCTCCATGCGGCGGATTTCCGCCGCCGTTTCCAAACGCGGCCCCTGGGTACAGCCATAGCAACCGCCGTCGACGACTTTCAACCCACAGACGGTGGCTGCTTCGATCAGCTTGCAACGCAGTTCTTGACTATAAGGATACGTGAAGTCCACATGAGTAACTGGGCTGTTTCCAGTCTCGAAAAAAGTGTGGGCGCGTCCATAGGTATAGTCTATGAGCTGGTCTGGGACCACTAAGGTCTGGGGGGCCATTTTGGGCGTAATTCCCCCCACCGTTGCCACAGCCAGGACGTGCGTGACCCCCAATTGCTTGAGCGCGGCAAGGTTAGCTCGGTAGTTGATCCGATGCGGCGGAATAGTGTGCTCTTCGCCGTGGCGGGCCAAAAATACGATCTCCTGCCCCTCTAACTGTCCGATTGCCAAAGGTGCTGAAGGGGTCCCATAGGGGGTCGACACCACCTCTCGGCGCACGTCCTTCAATTCCTCCAGACGGCCGAGGCCCGAGCCGCCGATTACTGCCAGCCTCACTTTCCCTCCTGCACGGCGAAGATTCCTGGGGCGTTACGAAGGTAGCCTTTGTAATCCATACCATAACCAAACAGATAGCGGTCGTCGGTTTCAAGGCCTATGTAATCGGCCCGGCAAGGTTTAGAAGCGACCAGGCGCTTGTTTACGAGCACTGCAATCTTGACCTCATGAGCCCCACCCTTAAGGCACCAATCGCGAATCGCTGCCAGCGTCACCCCATGATCGAGCACATCGTCCACCAATAGCACAACCCGTCCATTCAGCTCGATTTGCGGCTCATACAGCCAGTGTAACTGAGCGCCTTCAGTCTGTCCCCGATAACGGGTGGCGTGGATGCTGTCCAGCTCCAGCGGAAACGAGAGCTTAGGCAAAAGCTTGCCTGTGGGGATCACTCCACCGTTGAGCACGCACAGCACCACTGGGTTGGCTGCTCCCAGGTCGCGGACAATAGCTTTCGCCATTTGCACCAAAGCCGCCTCCACTTCGTCTGGGGTATACAGGCGGTGGGCGGTGGAATAAACGCGCTCTATCTCCTCAAGCTTGATCATCTTCCGACTTAACTTCAGGAGATTCCACACCAGCCAAGCGCTTTTCCATCTCGTCCAAAGTGTTGAGCAACATTCCAATCAACACCCCAATCCAAACGCCTATGGCTAAAAACCCAGAGCTTTCGACCATGCCCGGACTCGCCCGGGCCAGGTCAAGCCCGATGAACACCACGGCCTGAACGCCGAAAATCCCTGCCAGCACTTCGGTGTACCAATGAGGATTGGCGTATCTAAGCAAAAACACAGCGATCCCAATGCCGACCCACATCCCCCCGTACAGAGCGACGATGACTTTTTCAAATTCAAACGCCCCAAAAAACAAAAGCAGCACGACTTGGCCGCCGAAAATTCCCAACAAAAATTTATTTACCTTTCGCATTCCTCCTCCTCGCCTAGGCTTGTTATCAACCGGCGCGCCATCTCGACAGTTTGATGGTCTATTTTGACTTTTTGCCCTTGCAGCCTACGCAGCCTCAAGGCGCGCTCGGAGTCCGACCGGAGGGTGATCCGGTCGAGCAAAGCTGGACCGTGCTCTGGGCAATTGCACACTAACAGCATATCACACCCCGCCTCCAGAGCTGCCCTAGCTCGATCCTCTAGATCTCCGACATAAGCGGCGCCGGCCATATGAAGATCATCGCTTACGACTGCTCCTGTAAAGCCCATCTGGCGCCGCAAGATATCTTTAATCCAAACAAGCGAAAACCCAGCTGGCAAATCATCCACGCGCGGATAACGCACATGCGCACACATCACCCCCTCTAACCCCTCGGCGATCAAGTGCCGAAAAGGCAACAAATCCTGCCTTTCCAGTTCCATTAAACTTCGATTGTCCTCCGGTACGCTCAGATGGGAATCCTCTGCAACGCCACCATGGCCGGGAAAATGCTTCCCCACTGCTGCCATTCCAGCGCGCCGCATCCCCCGAGCAAAAGCGCCGGCCAGCTTAGCGACAATCTGCGGGTCATCGGCAAAAGCCCGATCGCCGATCACTTCGCTCACCCCCCTGTCCACATCCAAGACTGGCGCGAAGCTCAAATCCACGTCCACGGTTCGAAGCTCAGCAGCCATCAGAAAGCCGGCTGCCTCGGCGGCATTAAGCGCTTCTTGTTCATCTCTCAGGTACAGCGCGCCAAACCGCGCTGCGGCAGGCAAAGGAGTAAACCCGAGCCGAAATCGTTGCACGCGGCCACCTTCTTGATCGACGGCGACCAGAATAGGCTTCCTCGCCGCTTGGCGGATCGATGCGATTAGCGCCCTTACCTGAGCAGAATCTTCGTAATTCCGAGAAAATAAGATGATCCCGGCTAAGGCCGGATGAGCAAGCCACTCGCGCTCCTCCGGCGAAAGCTCCAAACCTTGAAGGTCGAGCATGAAAGAGGCGGTGATAGTCTCTGGCATTTTTATCCTCGCTGTGGATTTTCCAATTTTCAATGATACTACGCTTACCCTGTCTGCCACGGTGTCTTATGCGCATCTGAGAGCACAAAGATAGTTGTAAATAAGCAGAATTTGCGCGGCACTTTGACAAAGCGCGTGTCGATCAATAATTAAACCAAGACCGCAAGCATGGCCGTGCGATTGCACCGACAATTACCTTGATAGCCCATTTTGCACATTAGAGCAGGATAAATATGACACCACCCTCTAAGTTTTGTTTTACTCTTATCAGCATCTGAATCTTAGAAACGCAGCGCTTATCATCTATGGCCATTCATCTACCCTATTTCGATGCCTTGCTTAAACGGTTAGAAGAAGGCCATCCCAATTTTACGCGCGCCTTTGGCCGACACGTTCATTGGGGATATTGGCCAGATCCCACCCAGGCAAACGGCTCACCGGAGGATTTCGCCCAAGCGGCCGAACGCCTGGCCCGACTTATCTACGAGGCCGCAGAAGTGCAAAGCGAGGAACGGGTGCTGGACGCAGGCTGTGGATTTGGTGGTACTCTAGGTAGCCTCAATCGGCGCTTTAAAGGGATGAAGCTGGTAGGACTCAATCTGGATCCTCGCCAGTTGCACAGAGCTAAAAGAGAAGTGCTCGCTACCTTCGGCAACCGCCTCCATTGGATTCAAGGCAACGCCTGTACCCTGCCGTTCGCTGATGAAAGCTTCGATGTCGTGTTGGCGGTGGAATGCATCTTCCATTTTCCAAGCCGCACTCGGTTCTTCAAAGAAGCTTACCGCGTGCTTAGACCAGGTGGGCGCCTGGCTTTGTCCGATTTTGTCCCAAAACCAGCCTTGCGCTCGGTAATGCGCATAGGTCTCTACCGGACAGGATTCTACGGCCGCTGCGATTTTCGTTATACCCTAGAAAATTATCTCCATCTGGCTGAAGCCTGTGGCTTTGTTCTCGTCTGGTTTGAGGACATCACGGTCAATACCTTACCCACTTACCGCTTTCTCAAGACGCTGGGCAAGGACCTTCCGAGCAAAAGATTTGTGGCTGCTTTGGAGACTGGATTCGCCGAGTGGGTAAGCCGCATGGGAGGATTGCGCTATTTAGTTATGGCGTTCAAAAAACTTGAAAGCTCGGCTTACGATTTTGAGCGAGGACCCAAGCGGTGATCGCTTAAGTCACCCAAACCGTAACAAACGAGCTAGCTTAACCCCGGTTCTCTTATTTTTAAAGTGGGCCCTGTAGGATTCGAACCTACGACCAAGGGATTATGAGTCCCCTGCTCTAACCAGCTGAGCTAAGGGCCCAAAAGCTTAAATCAATCCTCGAGAAAACTACGCAAGATTTCAGAGCGCGATGGATGACGGAGTTTGCGCAAGGCTTTGGCTTCTATCTGGCGAATCCGCTCACGGGTGACGTCGAATTGCTTGCCAACCTCCTCCAACGTATGATCAGTGGGCATATCGATGCCAAAGCGCATCCTTAAAACTTTCGCCTCGCGTGCAGTCAAACCGGACAACACGTTCTGCATGGCTTCGCGCAGTCCCTCGATGGTGGCCGCTTCAACCGGTGACATCGCTTTGGAGTCCTCAATAAAATCACCAAGGTGCGAGTCCTCGTCATCGCCGATTGGAGTCTCCATGGAGATCGGCTCCTTGGCAATCTTGAGTACTTTGCGCACTTTATCCTCCGGCATATCCATGCGCCTAGCCAATTCCTCAGGGGTAGGCTCGCGCCCCATTTCCTGTAGCATTTGGCGCGATACCCGATTAAGCTTGTTAATTGTCTCAATCATATGCACTGGAATGCGGATAGTGCGGGCTTGATCAGCAATTGAGCGGGTAATAGCCTGCCGTATCCACCACGTGGCATAAGTGGAGAATTTATAGCCGCGCCGATACTCGAACTTGTCCACCGCTTTCATTAAACCGATATTCCCCTCCTGGATCAAATCCAAAAACTGTAAACCGCGGTTGGTATATTTCTTGGCAATAGAAATAACCAGCCGCAGGTTGGCCTCGGTCATCTCCTTTTTGGCGCGACGCGCTTTCGCCTCCCCGATGGAGACCCGCCGATTGATGTCTTTAATTTGGTCTATGGTTAAATAATTGACTTTCTCGATCTCTGCCAGCTTTTGCTGTGCTTGCCGAATCTTATCGGCATAATTCTTAAGCGCTTTGGCGTAAGGCTCACCAGAGCTTAAATGCCGCTCTAGCCACTCAGGGTCAGTTTCATGCCCGACAAACGTCTCGATAAACAGCTTGCGTGGCATCTGTGCCTGTTTTACACACAGATCCAAAATTTGTTTTTCATAGGTCCGTATTTCTGCCACCACCCCAGCCAAGACCTCTGTCAGCTCCTTAAAGAATTGCGGCGTGCGCCGGAATTCCATGAAGATCTCAGCTAAACCGGTATAGGCCTCCTGGGTCCGCTTGTCCTCATAGCCGTACTGCTTAAGGCATTCGAGCACCGTTTGATAACGACTTTTTACCAGCTCTAGTTTTTCCTTGACCTCTTCTAAATCCGGGCCGGCGGTTTCCACTACCACCGGAGCGTCGTCCTCGTCGGTGGGAACTAACAATTCGTCGTCCTCTATCTCGTCCTCGGTTGGCTCGCCGACCTCGACAAAATCAGAAATGAGGTCGGTCACCTTAGCTTCGCCTTTAGCCACCTGTTCAAAAGAATTGATAAAACGTTCGATCACGGCCGGAAAGCGCGACAAAGCTTCCGCCACCTGGTTCTGGCCCTCTTCAATCTTCTTGGCCAGTTCCAGTTCGCCTTCGCGAGTCAAGAGCTCAACTGTACCCATTTCGCGCATGTACATGCGCACTGGATCTGTAGTCCGGCCAAATTCGCTGTCACTTGCTACTAAAGCCGCGGCCACTTCCGCCGCCTCTTCCTCATCGCTTACGACGACATCAGGCAGCAGCTCAGTATCGTCAGGAGCTTCCTCGAGCACCTCAATGCCCATGTCGTTGATCATAGCGATAATATCTTCCACTTGGTCAGGATCAACGATGTCGCCCGGCAGGTGATCGTTGACCTCAGCATAGGTCAAATATCCCTGCATCTTGCCCCTGGCTATGAGCTCTTTGATCTGCGACTGTTGCTGCTCTTGATTCATACTCGATTTAACCTATCGCTGTTATTCGCTCCGGCGGATGAAAATTTTATTACTAAACCTGGTCCTTCACTGAGGATCTTATCTCTGTCATGAGTTCTCGCAATTCGGCTCTCTCCTCCTCGCTTAACCCCCCAGAGTCGGCTTTGCAAGTCAAAGCCTTAAGACGAGCCTTCTGGCTCCTCTTCCGCAAAGCTAAAACTGCATCCTGTAGCTCCCTCTCTGGCATCTCTATCAATTGGAACTCTTTTTGCGCTAATAATTCCTGAAGCTTGGGCCAATAAGGACTCCGTCGAAATTCGTCGCACAAAGCCTGCGTCGAGGCAGCGTCTGGAGACCCCTCCCAAGCTAATATCAACTGTGCTAAAAGTTCACCGTATTGACCGCGGCGGGCTGCCTCCAGGAATGCTGGCGGCAGATGAGCGAAAGCGTGAGGATGATGAATCAACAAGGCTACTATCCGCTCTTCTACCTGTGGTTGGCGCAAAAAATATACCTGACCCAGGCTTTGTCGGGATTTATTGTGCTCGGCGCGAATTTCGACTACAGAGTTGCCGACAAGTTCCGCCAGCCGATTCTGCATTAAGCGACGGAATTCGCTTTGCGGCAACTGCGATAAAAGTGGTCGAGCCCGTTTCGCTAAACTCGCCTGATCTTCCAATTGGGAAAGATTCAACCCCTCGCCCAGTGCGCGGAAAAAATACGTCGATAGCGGTTCGGCTTGCTGCAGGCGGCAGACGAATCCCTGAGCGCCCTCCTTGCGAAGCAAGGAATCTGGATCCTCTCCTTGCGGGAGCCACAAAAAACTCGCCTTACGCCCGGACTGAAGCTGGGGCAGCACCGCCTCTAAAGCACGCCATGCCGCCTTGCGCCCAGCTGCATCCCCGTCAAAGCAAAAAACCAACTCTTCAGTATATTGGAACAAAAGCTGGGCATGGTCGGAGGTGATAGCTGTACCCAAAACGGCGACCGCATACGGGAAACCGTATTGTGCCAAAGCGATCGCATCTAAGTATCCCTCCACCACGAGAATCCGTGGCGGCCGTCCATCGGCTTGCAAGAGCTCATAAAGACCATAGACCTCGCGACTTTTGTTAAAGATCTCAGTTTCCGGAGAGTTAATGTACTTGGGACTTTGGTCATCCACAGCACGCCCCCCGAACCCTACTACTTGCCCACGGCGATTGCGAATGGGAAATATCACACGGCGCCGAAACAGATCTCTTACTCCCCCTCCTGGCCGGGCGACCACCAAACCTGCTCGCTCGAGCAGATTGGGATCAAAATGCCGACTTAAGGTTTCCCAAGCTGGTGGCGCATAACCCAAGCCATAGCGGCGGGCGGTCGCCCCATCCACACCGCGCCGACGCAAGTAATCCACCGCCGGTCGCCCGATCGGATCTCTAAGTTGGCGCGTATAAAAGGCCGCCACCTCGCGATTGAGCCGATAGAGCTCCTCTAGGAGCGGCTGCTTTGCTTTTCCCTCAGCCCTGGCTTCACGGGGCACTTCTAGACCATATTGGGCCGCTAGCGCCTCGATCGCTTCAGGAAACGTCAAGTGGTCATACGCCATTAAGAAACCGATAGCCGAACCGGACACCCCGCAACCGAAACAATGATAAAACTGCTTGCTGGGGCTGACAGTGAAACTGGGCGTCTTTTCATCATGGAAAGGACAGCACGCGACAAAATTACGGCCTGCCCTCTTTAGCGGAACCCTGTCGTTGATGAGCGCAACAATATCCACCCGCGCCAGCAATTCATCGACAAAGGCTTTAGGGATTCGCCCCGCCATCTTTGTTTACTTATAGAACGGAGCCATCCGTCCTAACTTTGGGCGAGCATCGCCTTTACTTTAGCGCTCACCAAAGATAGATCGGCACGTCCTTGAAGGTGCGGCTTAAGCTTAGCCATCACCCTACCCAGATCCTGTATCCCCTGCGCTCCAGTCTCAGTTACGGCGCTCTGGATTAAGGCATCAACCTCAGCCTCAGTCAAAGGCTGCGGCAGATAAGACTGGATCACTTCTAACTCAGCCTCCTCCTGCTCCACCAGGTCGCTGCGGCCGGCAGCAGCAAATTGGCTGATCGACTCACGCCGCTGCTTGGCCATTTTGTCCAACACCGCTAGGACCTGGGAATCGTCCAACTCAACCCGTTCATCGATCTCGCGCTGCTTGATCGCTGCTAGAATCAAGCGAACCGCCGAGAGCTTAGGCTTATCGCCGCCCTTCAAAGCGGCCTTCATGTCTTCTTGGATCCGCTGCTTCAGACTCATAAACTTAGGCCACTGCCCGACCGCGGCGCAGGTTTTCAAGCGCGTAGCGCTCGCGTGCCAGCCGCTTAAGATGCCGCTTGACTGCAGCAGCAGCCTCGCGTTTGCGCGCCTCACTCGGTTTCTCATAATACTCGCGGCGGCGCACCTCCGACAAGACACCGGCTTTTTCGCACACACGCTTGAACCGACGCAAGGCAATATCAAATGGTTCGTTTTCTTTTACCCGTATTGCAGGCATCAATCCTCCTTAAAATTTGAAAAACATAGAAGCTGAAAATTATACTTATAAAGCTATATCTTATCCAGCAGCGCGTTCTGATAAAGAGCCTTTTTGCCAGCGGGTCCGCAAAATGTGGCTTAAAGCCTTCCATTTAATTTTCATGGTCACCTGGTTTGCTGGCTTGTTCTACTTGCCAAGGCTTTTTGTTTATCACGCGTTGGCCGAAGACGAGATCAGCCGCCAACGATTTAAGATCATGGAACGCAAACTCTACTTTGGGATCATGACGCCCGGAATGATCTTGACTTTCGTATTTGGCGCTTGGATGCTGGCCGATTATGCCTGGGCCTTATATCGCGATCAAGGGTGGTTGCACGCTAAACTGACTCTACTCGGAGGGCTGATAGTCTATCACCTAGCCTGCGGTAAGTGGCTGCTCGGCTTTGCCCACGACCGCAACCGTCATAGCCACGTATTCTATCGTTGGGTCAATGAGATCCCGGCGTTGTTTTTGGTAGCTATCATAGTTCTAGCCACGGTTAAACCGTTTTAGGAAGGGAAATGCTGCCGAAGCCACGTCTGGGTTTTTTTCTCGGCTTTTTGTTTTGCATCAGCTTGCTCGTTATAGCGGCTTGGTTGCAATTCGGCAAGGGACTTGAGCCGTGCCCTTTATGCATCACGCAACGGGCTTTTGTCCTCGTGGTTGGCCTAGTGTTGCTGGCAGCGGCATGGCACAATCCCAACCGCTTAGGCCGGCGCATCTATGCTACCTTAGCGGGATCGTTGGCGCTTTTGGGATCACTGGTCTCAGCGCGCCATGTATGGCTTCAGCACTTACCCAAAGACGAGGTGCCGGCTTGCGGCCCAGGCTTGAGCTATGTTTTGGAGCACTTCCCATTGACTGAAACCTTAAAAGTGCTGGTCAGCGGCACAGGGGAATGCAGCGAGATAGACTGGTCTTTTTTGGGATTGAGCATCCCGGCGTGGACCTGGCTCGCATTTTTGCTCTTAGCCGGGTGGGCTCTGTGGAACGGCTGGCGCGATAATACGCCTTAGCTTACCCCCCGCAATCTGTCGTGCAAGAAGCTGCGCCTGGGAAAGTGAGCGCGGAGAAACTCCATCTGATCGCTCAAAATCCGGCGGCCTTGCAGATAAATATATTCGGCGTGCGTTGGGGTGAATGGGATCGCAAGGAGCTCCATTCCTGCCTCCTCCGGGGTACGGCCGGCTTTGTAGTTATTGCAGCGCTTACAGGCGGTCACAACATTATTCCAAGTATCTAAGCCACCTCGGCTTAAAGGGTTGACGTGATCGCGCGACAGATCCCGATACAGAAACCGCCCGCCGCAGTACAAACACAGGTAATTATCCCGCCGAAACAAAGTCCGGTTACAAAGCGGAGGGGTATAATCCGGGCAGCGCAGTTTGCTTTGGGGACTATGGCCATGAGTGGCGATGATGGAATTGATCTCGATCAAGCTTTGCCGTCCGCTGCGAGCGTTGATGCCGCCGCGGATCCGGTATAGGAGCGTGCCGCAAGTATACGCCACTTGATCCAAGCAATAGAGTTTGACGGCCTCTTGGTAACCAATCCACTCAAGCGGCAAACCGGAAGCGTCCGTGCGCAGCACCTGGAGCGACAGCACATTGGCAGACATCTCCACCCCAGTCAGACTCACAAAAACCTCTTTGTCAAGAGTTATGCACAGTCATCAAAATTATTGTTATTTTTTAATATCCCGCTCAACCCGCCGATAGCTAAAAACCAATTTATTGTTTTTATTGATATTTTTCTTTGTATAGAAATTTTACAATCTGATGAACAGCTAGAATTCATATGCGTTCTAAATCAATTTCAGCATCTTTTCCACAAATTTATCCACAGCTTTTGTGAACAAAATAAATTGGCTTATACCGCGCTTATCGTCGCTCACAACGATAATACTTTAAATTTCGATCCCCTCGAAAGCCTTTAACGTTCTGATGTCCATCATCCTAAAGGTTGCTATTCCCGCCCCGCTTCGGAAGGCTCTGGATTACCTACCGCCGGCTTCTCAGCTAGATTGTTTACCCATCCCTGGAGTGCGCCTAAAAGTCCCTTTTGGCTCCAAGTCCAAAATCGGCGTTTTGCTCGAAGTTAAGACTGAAAGCAAACTTGCCCCATCGCGCTTGCGGCAAGCGCTTGAGTATCTAGACCGCGAACCGCTGCTGGGACCTGCCGACCTGGCCCTGTTGCGCTGGGTGGCGCGTTACTATCATCATCCAGTGGGGGAAGTATGCGCCAGTGCCCTCCCTACCCTGCTGCGCCAAAGCAAACCTGCCCGCTCCCAAACTCCCATCCAGCTCCGCCTGACCCCGAGCGGCCAAACCGCTACGCTCCCGCCAAGTGCCAAAAGACAAGCTGCCCTTTTAAGCTTACTGCGCCAACATGACGGAAAGGTGACTGTCAGCGATTTGACCGAGCTGGGGTGGAATTGGCGACCTGTAGCCAAAGCCTTAGCCGCCAAAGGATGGATTCAGATCGAGCAGGCCCCTTCCTGGGCTGTCATCCCCCCCTGCCCTTTTGCGCTCAATCCGGCCCAACGGCAAGCCATCGCTACGGTTACCGCTGAGCAGCATAGATTTGGCGTGTATTTGCTAGAGGGGGTAACCGGCAGCGGCAAAACCGAAGTCTATCTAGGAATCATCGAGAAGACTCTACAACTAGGCCGGCAAGCGCTGGTCCTGCTTCCAGAGATCGCCCTGACTCCGCAACTTCAGACCCGCTTTTTAAAGCGTCTGGCCTGCCCTGTTGGCGTCTATCACTCAGGGCTGAGCGAAAACGAGCGCCTGGCCGCGTGGCTAGGCTTCCAACGCGGAGAGTTGCCAGTCCTGCTTGGCACCCGTTCGGCGGTGTTTATCCCCATGGCCAAACCCGGTCTGATCGTTGTTGACGAGGAGCACGATCCCTCTTTTAAACAGCAAGAGGGGTTTCGCTTTTCGGCTCGGGACGTAGCGGTGGCTCGGGCGCTGCAACTAGGCATTCCCATCGTGCTCGGCTCAGCCACCCCAGCTTTAGAGAGCCTGTACAATGCTAGTCAAGGGCGCTATGTTCACCTCCACCTTCCTGAGCGCGCTGGCGGTGCTCAGGCGCCGACCCTCAAGCTGGTGGATATTCGCGGCGCTAGGCTCCAAGCCGGTCTAGCTCCCGCTGTTTTAGAAGCGATACGGATCACCTTAGAACGGCGCGAGCAGGTGTTATTGTTTCTAAATCGGCGTGGATTTGCCCCGGTTTTAACCTGTTACGACTGCGGCTGGGTTGCCGGCTGCCCACACTGTGCGGCTCGCTTGTGCTTGCACCGCCGCGACCGCCGCCTATGTTGTCATCATTGCGGTCACCAACGTCCCCTCTTCACGCACTGCCCAACCTGCGGCGCAAAGGACTTACACGCTTTGGGGCGGGGAACGGAACGCTTAGAGGACGAATTGGCAGACCTTTTTCCCTACGTCAGAGTTGCCCGTCTCGACCGCGACGCAACTCGGCGCAGAGGAAGTCTTGAACAGTTGATCGAAGCCATACGCGCCAGAGAAGTCGATATCTTACTCGGCACCCAAATACTGGCTAAAGGGCATCACTTTCCCGAGGTCACGCTAACAGTGGTGGTAGAAGCCGATGCAGGCTTGTACAGCACCGATTTTCGCGCACCGGAGCGAATGGCGCAGCTGATTATGCAAGTGGCTGGCCGATGTGGCAGAGGGACTAAACCAGGTCAAGTGCTAATTCAAACCCGCCACCCCAACCACCCGCTCTTGACCGCCCTGCTCCAAGGAGGGTATTCCGCGTTCGCCACACAAGCCCTTAAGGAGCGCCGCCAGGCTGACCTGCCTCCTTACAGCCACCAAGCCCTGCTGCGGGCTGAGGCACACGCGCCGGACTTGCCCGAATGCTTCCTAGGCCAAGCTGCTCATCTGGCGCGAGAATTGGCCCACGAGCACGTCCAGGTATTAGGGCCCGCCCCCTCGCCGGTGCCGAGGCGGGCTGGCCGCTACCGGGCACAACTGCTTTTTCAGTCTCCAAGACGCCCACCCCTGCACCGCTTGCTTGCACGCCTGTTGCCTGCTCTCGATGACTTACCTCACAAGCGCCGGGTTCGCTGGTCTTTGGACGTCGATCCCGTGACCTTAGATTGAGCGCTTGGCCAAAAACGCCTCGACTTCAGGGCGCGTTGGGATTCCCGGACGAGCGCCTAACTTAGTACAGCACAGAGCAGCCGCCGCGCTGGCAAAACGCAAAACCTCAAACCATCCACGCCCTTCGGCGAGGGCGAACGCAAAGGCACCATGGAACACATCGCCTGCGCCGGTCGTGTCCACTGCTGTCACCGGGAAAGCAGGCAGTACCCCGCGCTCTCCGCGGCGTTGCCAAATCAGTCCTTCCTCACCCAAGGTAATGACCACAGTCGGCGACTTGGCCCCCAGCTCCTGGAGCGCTCGCTGGGGATCGTCACGCCCCAGCCACTGAGCAGCAAACTTGCGCGAGGCAACAAGATAATCGACTTCGAACATAAGCCTGCGCGTGCCTTCATGGAGCGAGCCGGCATCCAGCACCGTGATGCTGCCCGCACCTCGAAGCTGAGGCAAAAAAAAGCATGAGACCTCGGGTTCATGGCCATCGACCAGCACCGCCTGGACGTTCCAATCGCTCCACTTTACCGCTTCGGGCAAGAGCGGTTGAGCGGCCCGATAATTAACTAAAGTTCGTTTCCCATTGGGTTTGACCAAAACTGCCGACAACGGGGTAGGCGCCTCGCCGCGGCAAACAAAAGTCGTATCTACCCCGTCGCGCACCAACTCCTCCAGATGAGCCTGGCCATGCAGGTCTCGACCCAGATAGCCGATAAAAGCCGCTTTGCCTCCAAGCCGCGCCACGGTCACGGCCGCGTTGGCTGCCGGTCCGCCACCGCAAGCGGTGAAGGCCGTCGCCGTGCACTTTTCATCCGGTCCTGGATGGTGCGGCACGGAAAAGATCAAATCGTAACTAGCATGGCCAATACAGAGGACGTCCAAACGCACGGCGTCAATCCCAACGAAACAGCCAAAACACCCAACCTAACACAGTCTGAGGTCGCGTTTCTAAGACTGGCTCAGCCTCGCCAAAATTGAACGCATAGGTCTTCGCGGCTTGGTCAGCCAAATCGTCCAGCGCCAATTGGCGATAGGCGCGCTCCATTATTTTTAGGGCAAACGGGACAGCTGAAGTGGTAGGGTAATGCTCGACGATGTGAGAAGCTCGGTTAGCTGCAGCAAGATAAGCTCCCCGCTTTAGATAAAACCGAGCTACGTGCAATTCATGTTTAGCCATCCAATCAAATAAAGCCAGCTTGCGCTGCTCAGCTTCTTGGCGGTACTGGCTGTCTGGAAATTTCTCGAGCAAAGCCACAAAATCCTGATACGCCTCGGCCAAGGGACTGACGTCGCGCTTAGTAAGATCGATGGGAAAATAACGCTCCACAAATCCCATTCCCTGGCTAGTATGGATCAGGCCGCGCAAATAGTAAGCGTAATCGAGCCGCTCGTGCGCGGGATATAATTTAATAAAACGCTCGATCGCGGCCAAGCCCGCTTCAGGATCGCCCTGCTTATAGTGAGCATAGGCGAGGTCCAAAAGGACCTGGGGGCCGTAGCGGCCAAACGGATAGCGAGTCTCCATCGCCTGATACAACTCGATCGCCCGGGCATAGCTGCCTTGGTCAAGCTTCTCTTTAGCCTGGCGGTACAAATTTTCCTCCGGCACTACCTCTATCGGCTCGGGTTTGGTCTCGAACCAACGCTTGACCGAAGCACATGCGCACAGCCACAAACACACTCCGGCGATCAATAGCACCCGCATGGTTTTCCTTGAAAACGTCGAAAATCGTGAAAGTATATGCCAAAATATTTTTGTTTACGTCTTTAGCTTATACGCCTATGCCATCCCACCGGCGGACAAGAAGCCTAAGGAAGAACATCATGCACTATGTCGTGGTTTGGATTCAGCGCTTGCGCAAAGATTGATTCTATTGACGATTTTTTCGCCTTTTGTTTTAGAGTAGAGGTAATAGGCTGATGCTGCGCAAAATTCTCATCGCCAATCGCGGCGAGATCGCTGTTCGCATTATTCGCGCGTGCGCTGAAATGGGCATCCTGTCGGTAGCCGTATACAGCGAGGCCGACCGCCATGCTCTGCACGTCAAAAAAGCCGACGAAGCCCACAGCCTAGGCGAAGATCCTCTAGCCGGCTATCTTAATCCCCACAAGCTGGTCAACTTGGCCTTAGAGACCGGGTGCGATGCTATCCACCCCGGCTACGGCTTTCTCTCGGAAAACGCTCAGTTTGCTGAAATTTGCGCCAAACGCGGGATTCGCTTTATTGGCCCAAGCGCCGACATCATCCGCCGCATGGGAGACAAAATCGAGGCGCGCAAAACTATGCAGGCTGCTGGCATTCCGGTCGTGCCAGGGAGCGAGGGCAACCTCGAAAACGCAGAAGAGGCCCTAGAACTGGCTGAGAAAATCGGCTATCCCGTGATGCTCAAAGCCACCTCCGGCGGAGGAGGGCGCGGCATTCGTCGCTGCGATTCGGCCTCCGACTTAAGGCGCAATTACGAACGGGTGGTCTCGGAGGCTACCAAAGCTTTTGGTTCAGCCGAAGTGTTCTTAGAAAAATGCGTTGAAAAACCGCGTCACATTGAAGTCCAGATCTTAGCCGATCACCATGGTAATGCGATCCATTTGTTCGAGCGCGATTGCTCGATCCAGCGCCGCAACCAGAAACTGATCGAGATTGCACCCTCACCGGCACTCACCGAAGCTCAGCGCCAAACCGTGTGCGAAATGGCGGTCAAAGCCGCCCGCACCGTAGGTTATCAAAATGCCGGTACAGTGGAGTTTCTTTGCGACCAAGCTGGTCAATTCTACTTCATGGAGATGAATACGCGCATTCAGGTGGAGCACACCATTACCGAAGCGATCACCGGCGTTGACATCGTCGAGGAACAAATCCGCATCGCTTCCGGCCTGCCCTTGCGTTATGCGCAAAACCAGATAGAAAAGCGCGGTTTTGCCATCCAGTTTCGGATCAACGCTGAGGATCCGCGCAACGATTTTCTTCCGAGCTTTGGCCGCATTACCCGCTACTATGCCCCAGGCGGTCCAGGGGTGCGGACTGACACCGCTATTTACACCGGCTACGATATTCCCCCGTATTACGATTCGATGATAGCCAAACTCATCGTTTGGGCTCCTAGCTACGAAGATGCTATCAACCGCAGCCGGCGCGCGCTGGACGACATGGAAATCAGCGGCATTAAAACCACTCGAGCCTACTATCAACAAATTTTAAAATCTTTCGATTTTCGTGCCGGCCGCTTCGATACCGGCTTCGTCGAAGCCCATCCGGAGCTCGCTCGGTACTCGGAAAAACGCAGCAAGACCCATATAGCATGCGCCCTGGCAGCCGCCATCGCCGCGCACGCTGGACTATAGGAGAAGCCATGAGCACAGTGCATATCACCGACGTTATTTTGCGCGATGCCCATCAATGTCTGATTGCTACGCGCATGCGCACCGAAGACATGCTGCCGATCTGTCCCAAACTGGATCGGGTCGGTTACTGGTCTTTGGAATGCTGGGGAGGAGCTACCTTTGATGCATGTCTTAGATTTTTAAGACAGGATCCGTGGGAGCGCCTCAGAGAGCTGCGCAAGCATCTTCCTAGCACGCGGCTACAGATGCTGCTGCGCGGTCAAAATCTCTTGGGTTATCGCCCTTACGCCGACGACGTGGTGGAAGCCTTTGTCGCCCGGGCCGCCGCCAACGGTATGGACGTGTTCCGCATCTTCGACGCCTTAAACGATTTAAGAAATCTTGAGACCGCCATCGCTGCGGTCAAGCGTGCCGGCAAACATGCCCAAGGAACGCTCTGTTACACGGTAAGTCCAGTTCATAGCATAGAAGGTTTTGTCGAGCAGGCCAAAGAACTGGCCAAAATGGACTGCGACTCGATCGCCATCAAGGATATGGCCGGCTTGCTTACGCCCAAGGCGACTTACGAGTTGGTGCAAGCAATTAAAGCCTCTGTCAAGCTTCCCCTGCACCTGCATTGCCATGCTAACTCAGGACTTTCTGAGATGTGTCACTTAAAAGCGGTGGAGGCTGGCTGTGACCACATCGACACTGCTGTCTCCTCGTTTGCCGGAGGCCCGAGCCACCCACCAACCGAAAGCATGGTAATTGCCCTGCGCGATCTCGGATACACCGTCGCCATCGACCTCAAACTGCTGGAAGAAATCGCAGCGTATTTCTGGGAAGTGCGTCTGAAATACCACCGCTTTGAGCCGGAATACGTGGGACCCGATCCACGCGTTCACCTCCACCAGGTCCCCGGCGGAATGATCTCCAATCTTTACCATCAGCTCAAGGAACAAGGAGCGCTTAACCGGCTCGAAGAGGTGCTCGCCGAAATCCCTAAAGTGCGCCAAGATTTAGGTTATCCGCCGTTGGTTACACCGACCTCGCAAATCATCGGTACCCAAGCCGTCATCAATGTGCTAAGCAATAAACGCTACGAGACCATTACCAACGAGGTCAAGCGCTATCTCCAGGGAGGGTATGGCAAGCCCCCAGCGCCAGTTAACGAAGCGCTCAGACAAAAAGCTGTAGGCACAGAGGAAATCATCGACTGCCGCCCAGCGGACCTGCTTCTTCCGGAAATGGAGTCCTTGCGCGCGCAGATCGGAGAATTGGCCCAATCCGAAGAAGATGTCTTAATTTATGCTATGTTTCCAGACATCGGGCGCCAGTTTTTAGAACAACGTGCCGCTGGCACCTTGCAACCTGAGCCGATCGAGCCGCCTGCGGAGCTTTGCCCTCCGCAAATCGCCCCGACCGAATTTAACATCCACCTGCACGGGGAAACTTACCATGTGCGCATCACCGGAGCCGGCCCTAAACATCAAGCCGAGCGGCATTTTTACATGGTGGTGGACGGAGTGCCGGAGGAGGCCGTGATTGAGACTTTGGACGAGGTCGTCCTCACCGGCGGCACCGAAGGGGCAGTACCGCGCCGGCTCACCAGCCGCCGACCCAAAGCTCAGGGCGAGGGCGACGTAACCTTGGCGATGCCGGGCAACATCGTCGAGGTTCTGGTCAAAGAAGGCGATCCGGTCAAAGCCGGGGATCCCCTTTTAGTCGTCGAGACCATGAAAATGGAAACCGAAGTGCAGGCCCCGATCGCGGGCCGCGTTACCCACATCTATGTGCGCAAGGGCGATGCCGTTACTCCGCAGGAAACGCTACTTCACATTGAGCCCTGACCAACTTAGTGGCTGTACCCCAAACCCTGGGAGTCAAACATCTCGTCCTTAACTTCTGGGTCTTGGAAGCGATAATTTTGCCAAATAAGGCGCGTGACCTTGCCGCTGCGGTGGTTGACCATCTCCATTTCTCCGGGGCGCCAGAACCTTCCTAGATACTTTTTGTACTTGCGGTAAGTGAGCGTTTTCAGGTGCTCGCCTCGGCGGTTGTAGTACTCGACTTGCCAAGGAATGTACAGCTCCTTGTCGATCCAGGCCACCTGCCGGCTATAAAGGGAGTGTTCGTCCTTGGGGTAACGCTCGATGACAAAGCTCATCCGATTCTGATAGGGTTCCTGGCGCAGGTATTTGTAATCGTATTTTTCGAGCTCGGGTGCACCCATATCCTCGTAGGCGAATTCGCTACCCATGAAGGCTCCGCCTTTGTTAGCGGCCGAAATCCTCTTGACTCGCTTAAGAGCGGGAAGATACAGCCATTGGTCGTCGTCGCCCCGCTTGTGGGACAGGCTTAAAAACTGGCTGCCCTTGACGTCTAAGGGGCTGTCGAACACGAGAAGACTCCGGTCGCCGTCCTCTGTCCCCTCACGGCCAAAAAACCGGATCTGGCGCGTGCTGACCTCGCCTTGACGGTCAGCTAAGATCATGGTCAAGTCAGCGCGGACAGACTGCCAGCCCATGTCCCGCCGCTCCATTTCGCGGGCGATTTCAAGCCCCTTCTCCTCGGCTGTCTCAGCCCAAGCAGTCAGCGCGACTATCAGGCTCAACATCCAGATCCAAAGCGTTTTCATGGCTCTTGCCTTAGCCGGTACCCCTTAGATTCAAGCATAGCCCGTTCCGGCGCTTTTGTTACTCCTACCAACAGCAAAGGTGGAAGCAAAAACAAATCCGCCAATAAGGCAAAACCAATAGTAATGGCCGTCAACAACCCCATTTGAGCGTTGATGGTGAAATCCGATAAGGTCAGCACGAGAAAGCCTGCCGCTAACACCAAGGAAAACACTAAGGTAGCCACGCCGACTTGGGTGAAGGCATAGCGGACTGCACCTATCCGGTCAAAGCCTCGGAGGCGGGCGTGCTGCCATTTGCTTAAAAAATGAACGGTATCATCGACCACGATCCCCAAGGTCATGCTTGCCACCACTGACAGTCCCATGTTGATCTGGCCGTGGACGATCCCCCATAGCCCATAGGCCAGCAGCGCCGGCACGGTGTTAGAGATCAGGCTTAACAATCCAAGCCCTACTGACCTCAGAGCCACCACTAGCACTAAGGCGATCAAGGTAAACTCGACCACAGTACCCAAGATCATGCCTAAAATGTTGCTTTGGCCGATGTGGGCAAAGATCAAATTGGGACCGGTCGCCTGTGCCTGCATATAAGCTGGAGCGTGTCTTGCTAGCCAGACTTGGGCACCGCGCTCCAATTCCAACATTTCCCGGCTGGAGAGGTTTTTCAAAGTGGCGGTGAAACGGCTGGCCGATTTGTCCACATTGATCCGGTCGGTGAGCTCTAGGCCTTCCGGCAAGGACATCTCGTACAGTAGAAGGTACTGGGCGGCTAGCATGCGGCTCTCCGGGATCCGATACCAATTAGGGTCGTCTCCATGCAGGTTCCGGTTTAAGCGCTTGATGATGTCGGCCAGACTAAAGACGTGGATCACTTCAGGTTGCTGTCTATACCAAGCAGCAAACTCATCTAAAACGCGCAAATACTCGGGCTCGGTTACCCCGCCCGGACCCGAGGCCGGCAGGGAGTAATCCATCACGTACATCCCCGTCAAGTGTTCGGTCGCATATTCGGCGTTTTGGCGAAAAGGGGTGGTGGCCGAGAAGTATTTGATTAGGTCATCGTTGAGCTCGTTTCTGCCCAAGAATGCCCCCAGCCCTACAACCACCCCGAGCATTAGGGTCATAACCAAGCGGCGCCGAGCGATCACCCACTCCCCTAAGCGCACCATTCCATTCTGGCCTAAAGGTGCTCGTTCAGGCCGGATCGGCAGCGTAACTAAAAGGCACGGCACCAGCACCAAGGTATAGGCAAATGCAAATCCTACCCCTAAAGCGGTGAGATTGCCCAGATCGCGAAAAGGCGGCGAATCGCTAAAATTTAAACTCAAAAATCCCAGCGCAGTGGTGAAGTTGGTCAGAAACATCGGCTTAAGATTAAGGCGGAAGGCTTGCTCAGCCGCTCTCTTCCGCACTTGACTCCAAGGGCAAGGCATAAGCCAGCCAGCTTGCATGGCTAGGAGGAAGCTGACCAAAACGTGGACTGAGTCAGCGACTGCTACGGTGAGAATGATGTTGGGAGCTGCAGCAGCCGGAGGAGAGACCGGAACGCCGAACCATCCGGCCAGGCCCATGGTCGAGGCGACAGCGCACAGGATGGTCAGGCAGGCTACCCATGTCGCCAGCGCTGAGCGCAAGAGAAAATACAGCACCAAGCCGACCAGTACAGCCATTGCTGGCACTAAGGTCTTAAGATCGCGCAAGGAGGCCTGAGGGAAGGCATAGCTCATCAGCACCCCACCGGTTAGGCGCACCTCCAGATTGGGATCGCGCACCGCCAATTCAGCAGCCAAGCGTTCAGCCGCTGCTACCACCTGCGGGACTTCCCGCTCTTCGTCTACTCCCGGCAAGCGTACGCTCACATTCACCCCGGTCACATCGGCGCCAGGTGAGATCAGGCGGTTTTTAAGCAGCGGCTCGTTCAACGCGATCTGTTTGAGCTGCTCCAGTTCGGCCTCGCGTAAGCGCTCGGGATCGCGGTACAAATCCTGCACGACCAACTCATCTCCCCGCGCATAGGTATACTGAAAATTCTGCAGGGAATCGACGCGTTGGATATAAGGCAAGTGCCAAGCCTGTTTGGTCAACCAGGCCACAGAGGCTAAAGTGGAGGCAGTAAATACCTGGCCGTCCTTGGGAGTTAAGATGAACAGTACGGTATCGTCCTTACTGTAGGTGCGGTGCAAGGCGTCCAGCGCTTTAAGGCGTCGATCGTCCTGGTCGAAAAATACCCGGTAGTCAGTGGTAAAGTGCAAAAAACGCATCCCGCTTCCTAAAAGCGCGACGATCAGGCTAGCTGCTGCGATCACCCACGCGCGCCGACGGTGCAAAAATTCAAAGTAGCGTTCAAAACTCATCATCAACTGAACGGTGAGGAAAATTCTGCTTTTTTGGGTCATTGCCCGTCGCCTCAGCTCCTCGCGCGTGGCGGGCTAGCCCCATAGAGCGCTGACGTAAAATACGACCAGCTGTTCTCGGCTTTGGCGACTTCCCAGATCATCCAGCTTAATCGAATAGCATCGCCCTTCCGGCTCTGGGTGTGCTGGATCAAAAACACTATCAGGAAAGTAACGATGCTCCGAGCGGTATTGATGACCAGTTGCAAAACCGAGCGCTGGCCCACTCAACATTCTTTACACTAAGTTTAGGACATCAATTCAATGCGTCTAATATCCCCTCCAGCTCGAAGGTCAAAGCCGCAAAAGGGACAAGATCGGCCGGTGGAAAGCGCTCGATTTCCTTCCGCAGGCGCCGGTAGCGGCTAAATTTCTGCAGACACCTCGGGTGACCGAACACAGCATCGATGGTTTGCGCCCCTTCGGCCATCCGGCGGACAAGATGGGCACAGGCGTTCTCTAGGCGCTCTTCCAACCCTTGTTTGAGCCGGCTCTCCCACTCCGAGCGGGCAGGCATTTTAGTTAATGACTCAAGCAAACCTGGAAGGCCAAGAAATTCGGCTATTTGGCGAAAAGAACGGATGGCTTTAGCAAAGTCGCCGCCCAAGTCCAAGGCCAAGTCTATCAGCACTGGAAAAAGGCGCAAGGCGGAAAATCGCTCTAGCCGTTCGATCAGGTCCTGGGGCAGCCCTGCAGCGAATAGGCGAGCAGACTCTCTCTCATCGGCCACTGCCCCCAAATGCCGCAGGTAAAGCTGCAAACACCTTTGTCCCCAGGCTACCTGTTGGAGGTCGAGGAAGCAGCCGCGTTCTAAAAACCAGCGGCAACAACGCGCCAGGGTATCCTCTATGCGCAAGAGCAACGCATAGAGATAGGCACTGCCCAGTGCCTGCTCTCTTGCCAGTAGCCCCGCCCGCAAAGTCTGCCCACCTAGGACCGCATCAAAGGTCAAATACAGTCCGATGGCCTGTTCAAGCAGCGGGCTATTGACCTCTTCCACCCAGGTGAGAAAAGTGACTCCAGCACGGTCGATTAGAAAGTTACTTAAGTTCGTGACTGCAATCTCGGTCGCCAAGGGATGCTCGGCGATAGCCTGCCTGTAGCGTTCGACTAAGATGC
>JAOAHI010000012.1 GCA_026415315.1 Methylohalobius sp. | reverse complement strand
AGATGTGTATAAGAGACAGGCCCCAATCAATCCCATATCGTGGTACAGTGGCAACCAACTGACAAACACATCGCTGGAAGTGGCCTCTATGGCTTGCCCCATGGCGCGTATGTTGCTCAACAGGTTGTAGTGAGTGAGTACCACTCCTTTTGGAGTGCCCGTGCTGCCTGAAGTGTACTGAAGGAGGGCGATGTCCTGGGCACTGCGCGCGATAGGGTGCGGCGCCCCTGAGGAGCTAGCCAAGGTTTGAGGGGCAACGATCTGAGCGAGAGTGGGAACATGAGCTTTGAGTAACCTGGCTACCGCTTTTGCTTCTGGCACCGTCACGAGCAGTTTAGCTTGGCAGTTGTCTAGGATCCTAGCATGCCTGAGTAGGTGATCTTCCAGCTGAGAGAGGCGAGCTGGAGGATAAATGGGCACAGGGATGGCCCCGGCTAAAAGGATCCCGAAAAAGCTAAAAAAGTAGTCTTTGCTCGTGGGCAGCATCAGAGCGCAGGCTTCGCCCGGCTCCAAACCTAAATTCTGTAAACCGCAAGCGAACCTTTCAGCCATCGCGGACAATTCGCCGTAGCTGATGACCTCCTCTGTTGTCTCGTCCTGAATTAACCATAAGTGGGGGCGCTGCGGATGGAGTTGGCAATGCCAAGCCAGGACCTGCATTAAAGTGTGAGCCGTTTCTGGCACCGGTAGAGCCTGTGCCTCCGAAACTGGAGAAGGGGTTATTAAATGGCTTTTAAGACTCTCGGTTGGGGCAACCTGAATCGCAGCAAGCAAGTCGCGCGGGGTTTCTGTCTCAGCGAGCACGTGCTCGGGTAGGCGGATGCCGAAATGCCGCTCTACTCGCGCTAAAAGCTCCATACGGCTTAAGCTGTCCATGCCCAATTCGCGGTCAAAAGAGGTGTCAAGATTTAAGGCTTCCAATCGCTCTTTGGGGAGCTTAAGCTCATCGGCGACGGTGCGGATCAAAGCTAAAAGCTCAGCTGCCCTAGAGTCGGTGGTGGGCGAGGAAGTCAGTTCAGGCATGGCTTAGAAGCCGATTTGGGAGAATACACAAGCTATTGTGGCGCCAGCGGCGCTTTGAAGCAAGAAACGAACGAAATGTATGTTAGGCGATCCCTAAGAATAACCTTTCTGGAGCTTCTAAAATTTCTTTGACGGTGCGCAGAAACAGGACCGCCTCGCGCCCGTCGATCAGGCGGTGATCATAGGTCAAAGCCAAATACATCATCGGGCGAATGACGATCTGATCGTTCACGACCACTGGCCTAGGCTTGACTGCATGCATGCCCAAGATCGCGCTCTGAGGAGGATTAAGCAGAGGAGTGGAGAGCAATGAGCCAAATACGCCCCCATTGGTGATGGTGAACGTACCGCCAGTCAGCTCTTCCAAGGTAAGGTTGCCTTGGCGGGCGCGGGTGGCAAAGGTTTGGATTTGCCGCTCGATTTGGGCAAAATCCATTTGGTCAGCATCGCGCAGGATAGGAACGACCAGGCCGCGGTCGGTGGCTACTGCGATGCCGATATCGTAATAGCCGTGATAGACTACGTCCTCTCCGTCTAGGCTAGCGTTGACTACTGGGAAAGCTTTTAAAGCTTCCACCGCAGCCCTGACGAAAAAGCTCATCAGGCCCAATTTGACTCCGTGTTTTTTCTCGAAGGCTTCGCCGTGACGGCGGCGAATAGCAGTCACTTGCTCTAGGTCCACCTCGTTGAAGGTGGTGAGCATGGCGGTGTTGCGTTGTACTTCCAGTAGACGCTCGGCGATTCTAGCCCGGATTCGAGTCATGGGTACCCGCTGCTCGGGTCGTGCTCCAGGCGAGGAGATGGGCTTTAAACCCTCTTCCTTCTTCGGCTGGCGCTCCAGATAGGCCAAAACGTCTTCTTTGGTGATCCTCCCATCTTTACCGGTACCTGGGATTTGCTCCGGATTCAAGCCCGATTCGGCGATTAGGCGCCGAACCGAAGGGCTTAACCCCGGCTGGAAGGGAGAAGCAGTAGGCGGGGAGGGAGGCAGCGTGGTGGGGGGGGTTAAGTTTGCCTCTGCTGGCGCTGCTTGTTCTATGGTCACCTGCGGTTTGAGCTTAGCTAAGAGTTCTCCACTCTTTACGGTATCGCCTTCTGGACGATGGATTGTCTCTAGGATACCGTCAGAGGGCGCTGGGACCTCTAGGACAACTTTGTCGGTTTCAAGGTCTACTAGCTTTTCGTCCTTTTTCACCGCTTCGCCTTCTTTCTTATGCCAGGCGGCAACGGTGGCATCGGCGACAGACTCCGGCAGGGGAGGAACGCGAATTTCCATGGATTATCCCAAAGCTTTAAGTGCGACTTTTTCCGAGTGAAGAGCAGCGTCGATGATAGCGTGTTGACGCTCGACGTGCATCAAGAACGTGCCCTCGGCCGGCGCTGCTGCCGGCGGGCGCCCAACGTAGGCAAGGGGGAGTTTGCCCGCTACTGCCTCCAAGCAATGGCGGATTTGGTACCAGGCGCCTTGATTTTGGGGTTCTTCCTGGCACCAAATTAGTTCCTTAAGATTAGGATAGCGCGCTAAAGCCGCCGCCAAGGCTTGGAAGGGAAAAGGATAAAGCTGCTCCAGACGTAGGATAGCGATATCGTTTAGATTTTTCTGGCGGCGACTCTCTAAAAGCTCGTAATAAATCTTGCCGGCGCACAAGATAATCTTGTGGACTTGGCGCGGATCTAGAGAATCGATTTCATCGATCACCAGTTCAAACCGCCCCTGACTTAGTTCTTCCAGGGTCGAGACCGCCAGCCGATGGCGCAGCAGGCTTTTGGGAGTTAAGACAATCAGAGGCTTGCGGTAGGGGCGGTGGACTTGGCGGCGGAGCAGGTGAAAAATCTGGGCCGGAGTGGTGGGTATGCACACCTGCAGGTTATCTTCGGCACACAGCTGGAGAAAGCGCTCCAAACGGGCAGATGAATGCTCTGGCCCTTGACCTTCGTACCCATGGGGGAGAAATAGAACCAGGCCAGACAATCTGCCCCATTTGGCTTCGCCGGAGCTGATAAACTGGTCGATGACGACTTGCGCCACGTTGGCAAAATCTCCAAACTGGGCTTCCCAGATCACCAGAGCCTCCGGAGCGGCGCTGCTGTAGCCGTATTCAAAGCCGAGTGCGCCCTCTTCCGACAAAAGCGAGTCGTACAGGTAAAAACGGCTGCCGTTAAGAGCGGCAATTTTTGTCAACGGGAGATAAGGCTCGCCGGTGCGGTAGTGATACACGATGCCGTGACGGTGGAAGAATGTTCCACGCCCACTGTCTTGACCCGTCAGACGGATGGGGACGCCTTCAGTCAACAGAGTAGCATACGCCATGTTTTCCGCATAGCCCCAGTCCAGCGGCAACTCTCCTTGGGTCATTTTCAGGCGATCCTCCCAGATTTTGGCCACTCTGGGGTGGAGTTCAAAGCCCTCTGGTATTTCCAGCCACTGGCGGGCCAAAGCCGTCAACTTCTCCTGCGGGAAGCCGTTGTCGTAAGGCATATCCCACTGTCCTTTGAGATAACGGTGCCACGGCGCCCGAGGAGTAGCGTGGCTGTTTTGGATCACCGGGCGTAAAGTGGGGTAGCCTTGCTCTAAAGCGTGGAGGTACTCTTGTTCCGTCGCTTTAGACCACTCGGCATCTATGATTTTCTCCGCCACCAGCTTTTGAGCATAGAGCTGGACTACGCTCGGATGGCTGCGGATGTGGCGGTACATCACCGGTTGGGTGACCGCCGGTTCATCGGCTTCGTTGTGACCGTGGCGGCGGTAGCAGACCAAATCGATGACGACGTCGCGTTGGAAGGTCAGGCGGAAGTCTAAGGCCAGTCGCACCACGAACAGCACCGCCTCTGGGTCGTCGCCGTTGACGTGGAATACGGGCGCCTCCACCATTTTAGCCACATCGGTGGCGTACAAGGTCGAGCGGGCATCGTGAGGGTTGCTGGTGGTAAAGCCGATCTGGTTGTTGATCACCACGTGCACAGTGCCGCCCGTGTAAAAAGCGCGGGTCTGGCCCATCTGCAAAGTTTCCATGACCACCCCCTGGCCGGCGAAGGCCGCATCGCCGTGGATCAAAAGCGGTAGGATGCGCTGATGGCCGCCTTCGCCGTAGCGGTCTTGACGTGCTCGCACCGATCCTTGAACCACCGGATCGATAATTTCCAGATGCGAGGGATTAAAAGCCAGGGCTAAGTGTACCGGCCCACCTGGGGTTTGGACATCGGAGGAGAACCCCATATGGTACTTGACGTCCCCCGTGGTTCCCTCCAGTGGGGAGGAGAGGCCCTCAAACTCCTCGAACAAGGCTTTGGGTTGTTTGCCTAGAATGTTAATCAAGACGTTCAACCGCCCACGGTGGGCCATACCGATGACTACTTCGCGCACCCCTTGGCTTCCAGCGTGTTGGATCAGCTCGTCTATAAGTGGGATCAGGCTCTCACCCCCTTCGAGCGAAAAGCGTTTTTGACCCACGTAGCGGCGGTGCAGATACTTTTCTATCCCCTCAGCGGCAATCAACCCTTTGAGCAGGTGCTTTTTCTGCTCGGCGCTCAGCTCCAGCCTGGTTTCGCTGGTTTCCAAACGCTCTATGAGCCATTGTCGAGCCTCTTTGTGCGTAAGATGCATGATCTCGCTGCCGACCGGACCGCAGTAAGTGCGTCTGAGCTTGGTCAGAATGTCGCGCAGTTTCATGCGGGAACCTGGAGCCAATGCAGACGCGTCGAATTCAGTGTCCAGATCTCTCTCGTCGAGTTGATAATGGACTGGGTCCAGTTCCGGCAGATAAGGCTTAGGGGCCAGCGGCAAGGGATTGGTTTCAGCGGCTAAATGACCCAGCAGTCGGTGCTGGTCTATGAGCTGATTGACTGCAATGTGTTTGGCCAATTCAGCGGCGGCAGGTATTTCTGCTTGGAGCGGCGGACGTCTGGCCAACTCTTTAAACCGGCTGCGGATACCTGCATGCGGGACGTCGGAGTGTTGGGGTAGACTCGCCTGGAGTTTTTGGAAATGTTCGCGCCAGTGAGAGGGGAGGCTGTTTGGATCGGTTAGGAAGCGTTCGTAAAGGTCTTCCAGAAACTCAGCGTTACCACCGTAGAACGGAGAGCTCGCAAGAAAAGTGGACAATGAATTTGCCATTGAATTGTAGACTAAAGTCGTGTTCGATGCATTTAGAGGCTGCTGCTGGTACAATTACCAGCCCTGCGTTTGTAAGGTAACGCAAATTATAGCTGAATTGGCTCAAAAACGATCGTCTCATCCTGCGGGGGCAGGATGAGCCTATTTCGTTTTCTCCTCCTTGACCGCTATCTAGCGCGCGAAGTCCTGCGCCCGTTTGCTGCTACTTGCTCGTTGTTCGTCCTGCTGTTCGGTGGTTACAGCAGCGCTAAGCTATTGGCCGATGCAGTAGCCGGACTTCTGCCTACGGGTGTGGTGTGGCAGCTAATCGGCCTTAAGATTGTGATCGCATTGGAGGTGCTTTTGCCTATCGCTTTGTATTTAGCGATGGTGATAGGGCTTGGCCGCTTGTACAGCGATTCGGAAATGGTCGCGATGGCGGCTTGTGGTTATGGCGAGGGCCGGATCGCTTGGACCGTACTAAGGTTAGCTTTACTGGTAGCAGTAGTGGTGGCGGGGTTCTCGCTCCAACTTCGCCCTTGGGCCTACCGCCAAAGTTATGAGTTGGAGAATCGCGCCAAAGCGGGATTTGACGTCCACAAGCTCGAGGCGCGCCGGTTCCATGTTGGCCAGGACTATGTTGTGTTTGCTGAGGAGGTAGATCGTCCTGGCAAAAGGCTACACCAGGTGTTTTTTAACCAGGAGCTCTCAAACCGAAAAACTCAAATCATCTATGCCCGATCTCTGACGCAAGGAGAACCAGATTCTGATGGTAACACACCGCTCATCTTTGAAGAGGGCTATGCTTACGAACTGGATTTCGAGGGGCGAGCTGACATCAGCTTGCGTTTTAAGCAGTTGATTTTAGTTTTAAATAACGTAGCCCAGCCTCCGGGTTATCGGAGTAAGTCGGCCTCCACCTGGGAGCTATGGGATTCTGAAGATTTCAAAGACGTCGCCGAGTTACAATGGCGACTCTCGCGTCCAAGCAGCACGCTGCTTTTAGCATTGCTCGCTGTTCCCTTAAGCCGTACCGCTCCTCGAGCTGGCCGTTATGGCAGAACCATCCTCGCAGTGTTGGTGTTTGCGGTGTACTACAACTTAGCTGGCTTGGCCAAGACCTGGGTCAAAGAGGGTGCGGTGGGGGCGATGCCCGGTCTGTGGTGGGTAGATACGCTGCTTTTGGGATTAATTGGAGTTTTTTATTTCCCGCTTGTTTCAGCTTGGTTTCGCCTGCATGGAAAAATAAAGGCGATAGGATGATTTTGGAACGCTATCTGGGTGGCCACCTCCTCAAAGGGTATATTCTGGTGCTCTTGGTGCTTGTAGCGCTGTTTTGCTTTCTTGATCTGATAGACGAATTGAGCGAAGTGGGCAAGGGTCAGTACCGCATCGCGGATGCATTTTTATACGTCTTCTCCACAATTCCGACTAAGTTACTTGAGTTTTCTCCAGTCTGCATTCTGATCGGTGGCGGATATGCCTTGGCTAGCCTAGTGCGGGGAAGCGAGCTTTTAGCCATGCGCGCGGCGGGGATGGGGGCTTCCCAGATCGCTTTGGCTTTGCTCAAGGCTGCCTTAGTCGTGGCGCTTGGATTGATGGTTATTGCGCAGTTTGTAGCTCCACGCAGCCTGCAATGGGGGGAGATCCACAGGCAGCAGGCTTTGGCCGGTGAAGACGCTCTGCGTACCGAGCACGGTTTCTGGTCGCGTGATCGAATGCACTTTATGAGCGTTGCCAGCCTAATGCATGGCCGTTTGCCTTCAGGCATCAATATCTACGAGCTGGCTGAGGACGGCCGCTTGCTTATGTTCACCCACGCTGAACGGGCGACCATCCTGTCAGAGGGCAATTGGTTGCTGCACGATGTGACGGTAAAGACGGAGCATGGGGGGATGCTTAAGACTCAATTTAAGGCCCAGCAGCCTTGGCGCGCCTTTCTTAACGAAAGCCAACTCAAAATCCTAGAGCTTTCACCCGAGACGCTCAGTTTGTCTGAGCTTTGGGGCTATGTCCACCATCTTCGCGCTAGCGGCCAGCTCGCCGAAGGCTATGCCTTATTGTTTTGGCAGCGAGTGTTTCTTCCTTTGAGCCTAGCGGTGATGGTTCCGCTTCTTATTCCGCTGATCTTGGCACATCCTCGCGCTCCTGGGTTCGGCTTGAGAGTAGTGATTGCGATGTTGATCGGGGTGCTTTATTTTCTCGTTGCCCGTGTAATCGGCAGCGTTGGCCTCTTGCTCGATTTTCCCCCGTGGTTGACGGCATTGTTGCCCCCAGCGGCCACCCTCCTCTTGGCTCTAAGTTGGCAGGGGAAAAGGCTTAACCTGCGATTTTAAGCTGGAAAAACCCTTGGCAGTAAAAGTGAAGAGTGCGTTGGCAGAGACTGCGGATCTCTACGTCCACGTTGAAGCCTTCTTCAGTGGGGACGATGCGATATAGGTGATAGCGGGCTAAGCTGCCGCGCTCTGTCCCCCAGGCGGAAGCGGAGGGAACTCCGATTACCGGAAGCGGCAAAGTTGGACCTTTTAGCCAATGCAGTTGCCATTTGTGGCTATGACCGTGAAGAACCAAGCCGCATCCTTGCTTGGCTAGAATGTCACACAGCGCTGCGTGGTTGGTCAGGCGCTTTCTGAATTGAACCGCATCCGGATGAGGGGGATGGTGGATCAGCACAATTCGGCAGCAGGAATGAGCGAACTCGGCAAGCAGTTGGGAAAGGCGCATAAGTTGCTCTTTACCAACCTTGCCGGTAGCCAGAAAAGGGGCGCTAGGAGGGGCCGAGTCCACTCCAAGCAAAACTACCGGCCCTCGCTTGCGAACTATAGGAAAAAAGCAGCCTCCGTGATCGCTGGTAAGATAAGCTTGCCACAGGCCAAGCGAATCTTGCCAAGGGACGGCTACGTAACGGTCGTGGTTGCCAGGGACCACAGTGACTTTCTCAGGCGGCCCAAGTTGCGCTAACCAATCGGTAGCCTGGCGGTATTCGTGAGGCAGTCCAAGTTGGGTCAAGTCGCCGGTGACGACGATGTGGTCTGGTTGCTGGGTATGTAAGTCATGCACTAAAGCTTGCAGTACTTCGAAGCGATGTTCGTGGCGGCGGTGAAGTTGCCAGGAAAGATACCCCAGAATGCGCTTGCTTAAGAGTTCGTAAGGGTGGACAGAGGACAGCGAGGTAAGGTGCGGATCGGACAGATGAGCGAGGCAGAAAGTTTGCGGCATTGGCTTGAGAACCAGATTATGCAACCTTATCCAGAACCCATGAAGTCTCTAGTCGAGGCAATTTGCACCCGCTATGGTGGAACGGTAGCGGCGGTGCTTCTGTATGGTTCATGTTTGCGCAGCGGCGACCCTTTATCCGGCGTGGTGGATCTATACGTGTTGGTGGACAATTATACCCAGGTCTATCCCTCTCGCTGGCTGGTCTTGGCTAGTCGCTTACTGCCGCCGAATGTGTTTTATCTGGAGGCTAGGAGAGATGGCCAAGTTGTGCGGGCTAAGTACGCGGTTCTCACGCAGCGGGATTTTGCCCGCGGGATGCGCTGGTTTCAGTCGTATCTTTGGGGTAGGTTCGCCCAGCCCTGCCGCCTGCTTTACCGGCGCGATCCTGAAACTTCTGCTTGGATCGCTGGTTGTATCTTGGAAGCGATGCGTACCTTCGTGCGCCGCATTGCTCCGCTGTGCCCTGCCTGTTTTGAAGCGGGCGAACTGTGGCGGCGGGGCTTGATGCTCAGTTACCTGTCTGAACTTCGCACTGAGCGTGCCGAAATTCGGGCCAAAGAGTTGGTCGCTTGGGCAGAGGAATTCTACCAGGCTGTAACCTTACCTCTCTTGGGCGAGCTTCCGTGGCCGCTACGGGAGGAGGGCGGGCAGATTTACCTTTCCATCCCGCTTTGGGTGAGGGTTTTGGCCAAGATGAGGTGGCTGGCTGCGATCTTTCTAGGAAAGCTTTTGTCTTTGCTGCGCTTGATCAAGGCTTCCTTTACCTTTCAGGGCGGGGTCGATTACCTTGTCTGGAAGCTGGAGCGGCACACCGGCAAGAAACTTGAATTGCCCGCGCACGTGCGCCGCTATCCCCTTATCTACGGTTGGGGAATGCTGTGGCGCTGGTACCGAAAGGGCGTGTTCCGTTAGGAACACGCCCAGCACAGCTGATTTTAAGGTGAAGGTTGACTCGGTATGGTCGATTGGGGAGCGGTTTTTTCTTTGGCTTTTTCGCCGGTCCTAATTCGATATTTTTTCATGACTAAGTCTTTCCCGCGCTAGGATTTGCGCCTTGCTTGAGATGGGCGGCGGCAACCGGCAAGAGGAAGGTTCGGACTTGAAGTGTGCCTAAAGTCGCTTCCAGGAGCTTAAATTCCGACCCAAAAGTTCCTCGAGCAGGGCTATGTCTTGCCGGAAGACAGCCAAAAGTTCTGCTTTGAACTCCTGCGGCAGAGGCGGGCGGGAGCGATGCACCAGGTTTTGTTTGAGCAGAAACTTACGCAGGCGTTTGAGCGGGTGGCGTTTGGGCCGTTTGCGCGTGCGCTGGTGCTCTAGGGTAGCCAAAAAGTTCTCCACTTGCTTCGGTGGGCGCTTCAGCCAACGCTGCAGCCACTTGAAACGCGGGTATCGGTTGCTTTCTTTGGGCGGAAAAGCCGTTCTGCCGTCGTACTCGATGCCAATGAATTCAAGCACCTTGCGGTAAGCGCGTAATGGGTCGGCGACAAAATCGTCAAATACCACTACCAGGCAACGTTCTCGGCCTGCTTTTTGGAACAGACGTGCCAGATGTTTGCCCAAGTGCCCAATCTCGGCGTATTGGAGCAGCGAAGGATGCAGGCAAGTTTTAGGTAAGTATTTGCCGTGTTTGCGGGCTTCTTGAAGACGCCAGGCGGTGGCGAAGTCTTCTTGGTCTTCTTCGAGCAAGGCTACCAACCGAGTATGATAAGAATAAACGAGATCGATTGGGTTGCGTACCATGACCAAAAAGCGGGCATGAGGGTTTAAGCCCAAGATGCGGTCTATGGCCTTTGGATCATAGAGATACGAGACGGAGCCTTCGCCTAAGACCCGATGGCGGCTTGGGTCGTAGTGGGCAAAGCAGCGCTCAAGGTAATAACGCTCGTCAAGTTCTGGATAGCGCTCGCGCACTAAGCTAAAAAAATGCGGCTCCTTGGGTTTGGAGAAGCAGATCTTAGGGTGGTGCCCAAGATAATGGCTCATTGCCGTGGTGCCACACCGCGGAGCGCCGATTAGGAAAAAATCGGGAAAAAAAGGCAGCGCCCGTTGTGACTCAGAATTGAGTTTCAGGTGCGCTGGATTAGCTGCCATGGACGGGCTGGCCTTCCATTCGCCTGAGGGCGGCGGCGTAACGCTTTTCCCAGTCTCTCATGTTTTTGATGCCGTCCTGCACGTAAGGGGAGATTTTTATCAGAGTGAGCCAAAGTTTGCTGACGACTTTGCCTGGCCATCTTAGCGGGCGTTCGACGTGGACCAGGAGCACTACCCGGTGCTCGTCGGTATCGTTGCGTACCTCGTGGTCGTAGGTATCGTCAAAGACGAAGCACTTGCCCTCTTCCCAGGT
This sequence comes from Methylohalobius sp., assembly GCA_026415315.1. GTDB lineage: Bacteria > Pseudomonadota > Gammaproteobacteria > Methylococcales > Methylothermaceae > Methylohalobius. The sequence continues at coordinate 42,409 of JAOAHI010000012.1, read as the reverse complement.
GAGCTTGTGGTCAGCCACTCTGAGATAACATTTTTCTTTGTCTTTGGGGACGATCAAGCCCAGATGGCAGACGATGAAGCTCTTGGTGGGCCCTCGGTGGGGCGGGATATGGCAGCCTGGGTCGATAAAAGAAAACCACGCGGTCATCATTCCAGGAATTTGTTCTAAAACTTTAGCAGTTTCTGGGCAGCGCCGGCAGTTGGTCTCGATCTTGCGATTGAAGCCATACAAAAAGAAGGTCTTCCAGTGATCGCCTTGGGAAATTCGAGTCTGATCTGGTGAGATTTCGTGAAAAGCGGGGATCAGGTCGCGTTCTTTGAGCAGTTTTTCGGCTTCCTGGCGGATGACTGGGTAGTTTTGCTCCAAGGTCTTGACCCAGGCAAATTGTTCCGAATCGAAGGCGGGGGGATCGCCGATTAAGGATTGGCTGGCCAGGAATCGGTCCACCAGACGGGTGAGAAACTTACCAGTTTTTATGATCGCGCAGCGCTTAAGTTGCTTTAAATTCATCTCGTTTAAGCCCCTTTGGTTTTTACCCTACAAATTGTAACATTAAGGCAACTTATAAGAAAACTTTTTGACTTGATGCAAAGTTTCCCTCGATGCAAAATTTCTCTCGCGTTTGGCTAGTCATAGGCGATAAAGCCGGAGATAATGCCCAAGCGACCGCTGTGGCTGAGGCACTCGGTTGGCCGGTGCAGCAAAAACGTCTGGTATTTCAACTCCCCTATCGCTTAGGCAAGCCAAAGTTTAAGCCATCTTTGTATCATCTAGATCCAGCTTTGTCGGATCCTCTAACTCCGCCTTGGCCGGAGCTGGTAATTACCATTGGTCGGCGGCCAGCGATGGTGGCTCTGTGGATCAAGCGGCAATCCGGCGGACGCACCAAGGTGGTGCTTCTGGGTCGGCCAAAGGGCTATTTTTCTGAGTTTGACCTAGTGGTAGCACCGGCTCAATATTTTGTGCCTAATCGGCCCAATGTGCTAAAGCTTACTTTGCCCTTAATGCGCATTGATAAACAGAAGGTTGAAGCCGCTGCTTTGGCTTGGGAGGAGCGCCTGAAGAGGCTGCCTAAGCCTTTGGTAGCAGTGTTAGTGGGAGGGGCGACTAAGCCTTATCGACTGGATGCTGAGGTAGCACGTAGTCTGTTAGAGCAAGCCTTGGCAGCCACGCGCGGTAAAGGAACTTTGTATATCTCTACCAGCCGCAGGACGCCGATCGAAGTCGTGCAAGCGTTGGAAAGCTATTTACCGCAAAACGCTAAGCTTTATCGCTATGGGTTGGATAAACCGGAGGAGAATCCTTATTTAGCCTTACTGGGGCTGGCCGATGCCTGCATTGTCACGGGCGACAGCATTTCGATGATGGTGGAAGCTATTTGCTTGGGTAAACCATTGGCTATTTTCCCTTTGCCGCTGCAAGGAGGGAGATACTTGCGTTTAAAACAGCTGCTCTTGAAATGGTTTGGCGGACGGGATTTAGAGGCTTTTCAGCGTTTGTTGTTCACGCGTGAATGGGCGGTGCCGTTGGGGAGAGGCGAGCTTCCTTATCTTGCGAGAATGCAAGAAATACCTGACGAGATCAGTCAAGTCGTGCAGCGGATTAAAGCTTTGTTTCTTTGAAAATCCAGCGAGCTAAAGACAAAACGAATGCACCACATGCAGGTGAAAATTGGACCGATTGCATTTTATCTCTCCGAAATTGGTAGCGGGGGAGTTGAGCGTATTCTGTTGACCTTGGCGCATGCTTTAGCAGAAGAAGGCTACGAAGTCGATTTTGTCGTTGGTGAGAAAAGGGGAGATTTTAAGTTTTTGCTTGAGGGTGAAAAAATCCAGGTTCACCTTTTGGCTTCAAGCGGGTATATTCGCTCGCGACTTGCGCTTTTGCGCGCTGACCCAAAATTAGCCAGGTTGGCGCCGCACTTGTGTTTCAGTCTGCGTTTTCGCGCTAGAATGCTGTGGCTCTTGCCTTCATTGGCTGCCTATCTGGCAAAACGGAGGCCTTCGGTGTTGATGACGGCGACGCCTTTCTGCAACATCGAGGCGGTTTTGGCCCGTCAATTGGCTAAGGTTCCAACCCGGCTGGTGTTGAGCGAACATAGCCATCTTTCTGTAGGCGTAGACAAGATTCAGCAGCGCCTTCGCCTTTTGGCGCCGGCAATGCGCCATACCTATCCTCAGGCTGAGGCTGTGGTCGCGGTATCGCGCGGAGTGGCTGAAGATCTAGTTCGAGTGCTGGGGTTCTCGCTCGAGCAGCTTAAAGTGATTTATAATCCAGTCATCGATCAGTCATTCCGGCGACGCAGCCTGGAATCTGTCGATCATCCCTGGTTTCGAGAAAAATCCATCCCGGTCATCGTGGCTGTTGGCCGAATAGCGCGGCAGAAGGATTATTCGACCTTGTTGCGCGCTTTTGCCAAACTAAACGCCAGGCGCCCTTGTCGGCTTGTGATCTTGGGGAGCGGAAAGGCTAAAGTGCAGCGTAGGTTGCAAGAGCTGGCTTTAAACTTGGGCTTGACTGCAAGCGTCGAATTTTTAGGATTTAAACCTAATCCTTTGCCTTATATCGCCAACGCAGACCTCCTTGTCTTGTCCTCACTGTGGGAAGGACTACCCACCGTGCTTATCGAAGCGCTGGCCTGTGGTACACCTGTGGTTAGCACCGACTGCCCAAGCGGTCCGGCTGAAATATTGGAAGGTGGTCGTTATGGTCGATTGGTTCCGGTGGGGGATGCTTGGGCCTTGGCCGAGGCAATGGCGGCAACGCTCGATCATCCGCCCGAGCGCGAATTGCTGCGGGAAAGGGCCAGAGATTTCGATGAAACCCGTGCTATCGAAGCCTACCAGAGTATCCTGCTGGGCTCTTGTGGGGTGGCTTGTTGAAGCTCTGACTGATGCGTTTTTTTGCCGAGGTCCTGCCTTACCTTCGCGGAGAGTCGTTTTCAGACAACCTTCGGATTCCTTTTTTCGAGGAGAGAGAACCGCTTCTGCCCTGGTGGATAGGACGAGCTGCTTATCTAGAGAAAGTGCTTGCGGGACGTTCCGTGATTCACGTCGGCTGCGTAGACCACGGCCCTGAGAATGCCGCCGCACGAATGGCCAAGGATGCCTGGTTGCACCAAAAGCTGGCGAGAATTGCCTCCACCTGCGCGGGGGTGGACATCGATGCACAAGGAATCAAATATCTTGCCGAAACCTTGGGGTTAAGCCAGGTTTATTGTGCGGACTTGGCCGCAGAGGATGTGCCGGCTTTGCAGAATCGACATTGGGACGTTTTGCTACTCGGTGAGGTGATCGAGCATCTCGACGACCCGGTTGCGTTCCTTACCGGTGTTCGCCGGCGCTATGGCGGCTGTATCGGCAGTCTGCTCGCCACCGTGCCCAACGCGTTCGCCTGGGACAACTTGCGCTATGCGCTGCGGGGGGAGGAGCGTATCAATACGGATCACCGTTATTGGTTCACCCCTTACACCCTGGCAAAGGTGCTGATCCGAGCAGGTTTTACTCCTAAAGCATTTCATTTCATGAGCCTTTTGCCAGTTCGCCGCCCGCCAATCTGGAAATCTTTTTACCGCAGGCGCAAAGCTGAAAAGCTTATCGCTTTCTGGATGCAGGATCGCTATCCGGCGCTTCGCAAAACGCTGGTGATGTGGGCTGTACCCCAGTGAGCGCGGATACAAGTCGAAGTTCTTCACTGACGGCAAACCCAAGGGGAAGCCAAAACATCATCCAGACTTCTTTTATTCTGACTCCCGGCAAGAGTTCCCAGCCGTTCGGTGCAATACAGAGAAAACCGTAAATCAGGAGCGCAAGCGGCAAAAAATTTCCGGCTACGATGCCTCTTTTAAAGGTTTGATACAAACTGTAACCCGATAGCCAGACTGCCAGCCCCAACCCGACGATTCCGCCGATCCTTAGGTTTTCGATGAAAAAGCTATGGGAATGAGTATAGCGGTACAGGCTGCCGTCGGCCAGTTCGGCAACTCCGCTGGGGTCGGCAAAGTATCCCTGTCCAAACCAGGGATGCCGGATCGCCTCAGTCAAAGCATCTATCCAGATGTAGGGCCGATAAGGTTCCGGACGCGTCAGTTTGGCCGTCAGCTCGGGTGACAGGCTGCCCAGAACCAGCATTGCCGATCCCACCAGACTCAGGGAAAGCAGCGTCTGCCGGTTGAGTTGCATCGCCGTGAGGAAAACCAGGCTTGCCCCTATCGCAATCAGCACGCTTCGGGTCCAGCTCAAACAGACGTAGGCCAAAACCGCCGCGAATACCAAACCATAGCCGAGGCGGGAGGAGGAATGTATCATCCGATGCCAGGCTATCACCGCGAATGTACCGAAAACGGCGGCACCTTGGATGGGATTGTCCAAGTATCCAAAGCCTTCCATACGCGACTGCGGAAAGGGATATTGGCTATACCACGCCGCGATGACCAAAATGGCGGAGGAAGCGGCTAAGAAGCACAGCCGGCCAAGGTAAAGGTCGAAGGCCTCCGGATGGCGGGCTCGAAGACCTGCGGTGAGTAGGAGGAAATGAGCGATCGTAATGGCACTCGCCAAGGTCGAAAGCACGGCTTTCGGTTCTATCTCCGGAGACCAGAATATGCTTGCCAGCAAAAATCCTAAGTAGAGCAGAATGGACCGGTAAAGCCGGCTCGTTGCGACTGTATTCCAAAGTTCGGGCAAATACCGCCACGACCATGGGATAATCAGGGCGGCATACAGGGTCCAGATTTTTTTGCCATGGACGACGACTAGTAAGCAAACACCCAGAAAAATGGCATAGGCCAGAAGGAGTGCCTGCCATCCATCGGTGGTGATCTTGAGGCGTGCGGACAGCGCCGAATGCCTGCAAAGAAAATCCCAGGTGGTGCGCCAAAGCCTGGTCAGATAACGCCAGCAACAGACAAGGGCCAGGTTAGCATATAAAACCCAGGTAATTTTGACCTCGGGTAGGAGAACCTGGAAACAGACGCTCGCAAAAAAGGCGTAGGCGAAAAGCAGCGTCTGCCACCCAATAGAGGCGATAGGTTGCATTGGATTTGGGGATTTATAAAGTTATCGGCTGCGTGAGTAAGTCCCGATCAGGGTAGTTTCTGCCAGCACATGTTTTTCCATCGCCTGCTCCAACTGGCGTTTGGTGGGGTGGCCCAGATCCGGTAGAACCGTATCCAGCGCATAGAGCTTAAAGAAGTAGCGATGCTCGCCGATGGGCGGACAGGGGCCACCGTAACCAGTTCGTTTCCAATCATTGACTCCCTCTTTTGTTCCGGCAGGAAGCTGGGTGATACCTTCCGGCAACTCCGTTGAGTCGGGCGGCAGGTTGTACAGCAACCAATGTACCCAGGTCATCTTCGGCGCGCGGGGGTCTGGTGCATCGGGATCGTCCACGATTAAGGCAAAGCTTTGAGTGCCTCGTGGAGGATTGGACCAGGTAAGAGGGGGTGAGACGTCATCGCCGTCACAAGTATATTTAGCCGGGATTTTCCCGTGGTGGGGGAAAGCAGGGGAAGAGAGTATAAAAGCCATATCAGCCTCCTTAGGTAGCAAATTTGCAGTCGGAGCTAGCAACCCAAGGCACACGACCAGGGAAAAGCATAGCGTGCGATAAGACGGCATACATCCTTGCTCGATTTGAGATACTATGGCAAATTCTATAAAAAATCTTGTCGGATGGGGAGAAACTTGCTTAGTTGGGCAGGTCTAATAGCTCGCTTTCAAGTTATAACGATCTTCTTGAAGAGGCTGCAATATGGTGGATCAGGAACATAGGTTTCAAGATAATCAAGACCTTGGAGCTGAGGACGGAGCAGAGAGGGAAATGGATGAGCTGTTCTCTGCTTGGCGTCGAGATCGGGAAAAGCTTGCTGCCCGCCGGCGAGTGGAACGTTACTTAGAGTTAAAGCGACTGCGCGAGCAAATAGGTGATGATTTCGATCTGAGCGATCTTTGAGAATTTAAGTTTTTGAGATTTAAGGTATTAAAATTTACTCTAAGCTAAGAGGAGATGAAAATGGAATGGAGAGACGATGTCAGCCGTCTGCTGGAGAACTTAAGACAAGAGCGGGACGAGTTAAGGGTGAGGATCCATCTGGCCAAGCTCGAGGTGCAGCAGGAGTGGGAGAAGGCGGAAGAGCAGTGGGAAAAGTTCAAGGCTAGGGCAGATGAGGCGTTGCAGGACACGAAAGAAGTGGCCGATGATTTGCTCAAGTCAGCAAAAGTAGTTGGCGAGGAGTTGAAAAACGCCTATTTACGGATCCGCGAACGCCTGACATAAGGCACAATTTCATGGCTCGGCACGGCCGTCTTGAAGGCGGCCTTTTTTGTATAATGAGTTTAAAAGCAGTGATTAAACGATGGCGAGCAAGGTCAACAAAGTTGTTTTGGCTTATTCTGGGGGATTAGATACTTCAGTAATCCTCAAATGGCTGCAGCAAACGTACGGCTGTGAAGTAGTCACTTTCACCGCCGACATCGGCCAGGGAGAGGAACTAGAGCCCGCGCGAGAGAAAGCGGTGGCTTTAGGGGCAAAGCAGATTTTCATCGAAGACCTCAAAGAGGAGTTCGCTCGCGATTTTGTTTTCCCCATGTTTCGCGCGAACGCTGTCTATGAGGGCGAGTATTTGCTCGGCACTTCCATTGCCCGGCCTTTGATCGCCAAACGTTTAGTGGAGATTGCCCACACCGTCGGTGCCGATGCCATCGCCCATGGGGCAACCGGCAAAGGCAACGACCAGGTCCGTTTCGAGCTGGGAGCCTATGCGCTTAATCCCGACATCAAGATCATCGCTCCGTGGCGGGAGTGGGATTTGACCTCGCGCGAGAAGCTTTTGGCTTATGCCGAGGCGCACGGTATCCCAATCGAAAAAAAGCGCACGGGAGGGTCGCCTTATTCTATGGATGCAAACCTCCTGCACATTTCCTATGAAGGGGGAAGGTTAGAGGACCCGTGGGCCGAGCCGGAAGAGGACATGTGGCGTTGGACAGTAGCGCCAGAAAAGGCTCCCGATGCTCCGGCCTACATAGAGCTTGAGTTTGCTCAAGGAGACGTAGTGGCCATCAATGGCGAGCCCAAAACTCCGGTTCAAGTGCTTGAAACTTTAAACCAGCTGGGAAGCAAGCACGGTATCGGGCGGCTGGATTTGGTCGAGAATCGCTATGTAGGGATCAAGTCGCGAGGTTGCTATGAGACTCCAGGCGGAACCATCTTGCTCAAGGCCCATCGTGCGATCGAGTCTATCACTTTGGACCGGGAGGTAGCTCACCTTAAGGATGAGCTGATGCCGCGCTATGCCAGCCTGATTTACAATGGTTACTGGTGGAGCCCGGAGCGCAAGCTATTGCAGAGACTGATTGACGAATCCCAAGCTATGGTCACTGGCACAGTAAGGCTTAAGCTCTACAAGGGTAATGTGATAGTAGTGGGGCGTAAGTCCGATAATAGCTTGTTTGATGCAGCTATCGCCACGTTTGAAGACGACGCAGGCGCCTATAACCAAAAAGATGCCGACGGTTTCATCAAGCTTTGCGGGCTGCGGCTGAAGATGGCAGCCCGCAAGGGAATACGTTTTTCTAACTGATGCCGTATTTCTGCATCCGATAAAGCAGAGTGTCCCGGCTAATCCCCAAAAGCCTGGCCGACCGGGTACGATTACCACCTGTGCGAGCTAGGGCTTGGCGGATCAACTCGATTTCCACTTGCTCTAAGGACAAACCCGTAGGCGGTAAGGTAATTCCGCTCAAGCGTCGCGTCGGCGTAGCAAAAATCTCTTGCGGTAAGTTACTTGACTCGATCGTGCTGCCAGGAAGGAGAATCGCCAGCCGTTCGCACAGGTTACGCAGTTCCCTGACGTTGCCGGGCCAGTCATAATTTATTAAAGATTGCATGGCGGACTTGGAAAAGCTCGCTGGTTCTAGAGAATAGTCTTGAGCGGCACGCTGCATGAAGTGCTGCACGAGCAGAGCAATGTCCTCTTTGCGCTCGCGCAGAGGTGGTATTTCTAACGGAACTACGTTCAATCGGTAATATAAGTCTTTGCGGAACTCCCCGCGCTGAATCTTTTGCTCCAAGTCGGCGTTGGTGGCGGCGATGATGCGCACATCCACCCGTTCGGTGTTGGTTGCCCCCACCGGCTGGCATTCACCTGTCTCTAGAAAGCGCAGCAACTTTCCTTGCAAGGGATAGGGCATGGAGTCGACTTCATCGAGAAAGACCGTACCTCTATCGGCGGCTTGAAGCTTGCCTATCTGATTGGTGACTGCACCGGTAAAAGCGCCTTTGCGGTGGCCGAACAACTCAGATTCAGCTAGCGACTCCGGGAGGGCAGCGCAATTGATGGCAATAAAGGGCTGAGCGGCGCGAGGGCTGGATTCTTTAATCGCTTGGGCGAGCATTTCTTTGCCCGTACCGGTCTCGCCCATAATCAACACTGTGACGTCTGTCGTGGCTACCATCTTGGCAGCCCGCAGGACGGCCTCAAAATTAGGCGCCTGGCCAATCAGCGATTTGAACTTGTCCATTATCTCTGCTCCGTTCTTTTTTATCTGCTGCATAACCCACGGATTCAACCTAGGAAAGGCGGCCAAAAGCGCCAGTAAGACTACGAATATTCCGGTATAGACTCGGAATTTGCGCAGTCTGGCAAGGCGCACCATCCAGTTGGTCATTATACCGACCCCCATTACCGCAGGTAAAGTGCCTGCCCCGAATGCAGCCATAGTCAAGGCGCCGCGAGTTGGATTGCCAGCTGTGGCTGCTAGTGTCAGGGCAGTATAGACCAAGCCGCACGGCAACCAGCCCCAGACGGTACCAAACAAAAACGCTTGCGATAGATTCGCCACCGGCAGAATCTTTCGGCCTAACGGCTCGATCAGCCGCCAAAGTCGGCTGCCTAGCTTCTCTAGATAAGCAAACCTTGGAAACCAGCCAGCAATGTAAAATCCCGCACCGGCCATGATGCTTGAAGAGACAATCTGAAGCACGCGATAGCCTTGACTACCGAACGGCAGCTCCAAAGCATAACGCAGGTTACCAGCGATCAGACCAGCCAAACAGTAACTGGCAATGCGGCCAAGGTTGTAGCTGAGCACGTAAGGCGTCAGGCGCGGCTTATGCTGTCGAATTTCTTGGCTCAAGCTCAAAGTGAGCGTGCCGATAATAGATCCGCACATGCCTATGCAATGGAAGCTAGAGAATAGCCCCATGGTGGCAGCGACTAAATAAATAGGATCAAGAGCCTGGGAGAGCATTGCAGGTTTGGGCAAAAAGGCGCGCAATCTGCCTCTGCAGGGCATGGGCAGCGGCTTTAGGATTCTGCGCGTTACGGATTGGACGGCCCACTACCACGTAGTCGGCACCGCTTTGAAAAGCTTGCTCAAGCGTGACGATGCGTTTTTGATCAGCGCGCTCGTCGACTGTTGAACGAATTCCCGGCGTGATGATTAAAAATTCTCCTCCAATTTCTTTGCGAATCAAACCTGCCTCCAACCCGGAGGCAATGACGCCGTCTAAGCCAGCGCGCTGGGCCTGTTTGGCGCGCTTGAGCACAAGAGAGCTTATGTCTTCGGCATAACCCATTTCCTTTAAGGAGTTATCGTCTAGACTGGTCAGCACCGTGACCGCCAAAACTTGTAGGTTGTCTCCTTTGCCGCAGGCCGCCGCTTCCATGATCGCCAAGTCTCCATGTACGGTGGCAAAGCGTGCTGGGGTTCGGCTCAAAGCGCGGATTGCGCGCTCCACCGTGGCAGGAATGTCATAAAGCTTAAGATCGGCGAAAACCTTTTTGCCGCGCTCGTTGAGCCAGTCAAGCAAGGAAAAATAGTCCCCGGTCATGAAGAGCTCTAGACCGACCTTATAAAAGGACACCTCCTCTCCCAGGAGCTCGACCAGCTGCTTAGCTTGCGAGGCGCTGGGAAAATCTAAGGCGACGATCAGCCGGTCCCGCAGTGGGATAGCCAGGTTAAGGTGAGTGAACATATTATGCTTTGGCAGTATGAAAGCGAACTCCCATGATACAACGCTGACCGGCGCAAGTGAAAAGTCATGACTCAGGTCTTGATTCAAATGTTTTTGTTGATTCTATGCGGAAGCGCTTGGCGGTCTCTTCGCTTGGCGGGTTTGGGCGGAGATCAGATCCGCCTGGTTTTGACTCACTTAGTGTATTACCTGTTCCTGCCAGGACTGATTTTGAAGTTGATGGGGCAATTTGAGCTCGGTGTGGAGACGCTTTGGATAGCTCTCTATGGAGCTGGAATGGTGGGCTTCGGCGGGATGATGGCAGGGGGGTGCTTGAGGTGGTGTAAGCTGGCTTCGCCTCAAGCTGGAGCGGTTTGGTTGGCGGTAGTTTTCCCTAACGTTACTTTCCTGGGCTTGCCGGTGCTGCAACAGACATTTGGAGATTGGGCCGCGCTGTTAGTGATTCAGCTTGACCTGTTTGCCTGCACCCCCTTAGTGCTAACTTGGGGGGTAGGTATGGCGCAGGCGTTCGGCCTCCGCCATCTGGATAATCCTCGCTGGTTGGATTTGCTGCGCGTGCCACCGCTGTGGGCGATGATCGTGGGGGTGGGATTGAGCTTGTTTGGGTGGAAGCTTCCCTCTTGGGCTTTAAGTTTCGTTGAGTTGTTGGCTGGAGCGGTAACGCCATTGATATTGCTTGCCTTAGGGCTAGCCCTGGATTTAGCTAGCTTGCGTCGGGGTAACTGGTTGTTGCTAGGAGCGGTGGCAATAAGCAAATTGGTGCTGATGCCGCTGTTTGGTTTGGGACTGGGTAAATTGTTGGATTTCGAAGGCGACAAGCTAATGGCTTTAGTGCTCGAAGCAGGGATGCCTAGCATGTTATTTGGCATTGTGCTGTGTGATCGTTTTGGGCTCGACAGCCGGTTATATGCGCTGTTGGTGACGGGGACGACGTTACTGTCTTTAATCAGCCTACCGTTCTGGTATGAGTTGCTTCAAGGCAAGGTATAATTAATTCTTTGAGCAGCCAGAGGGTGTACGCCATGGGATTCATGCAGGGTAAGAAGGTTTTGATCGTCGGACTTGCCAGCAACCGCTCGATCGCCTGGGGAATCGCCCAGGCTATGTGTCGGGAGGGGGCGCACTTGGCTTTTACGTATCAAAACGACAAGCTCAAAGAGAGGGTGGAGGTGCTTGCCGCCGAATGCGGGAGTAGCTTGGTGTGCGCCTGCGACGTTAGCCACGACGAGGAAATCCAGCGGGTTTTCGATTACTTAGGCCGGCATTGGGACGGTCTGGACGGCATTGTCCACTCAGTTGCGTATGCTCCGCGTCAAGCGTTAGAGGGGGATTATCTCAATTCGATCGATCGCGAGTCGTTCCGTATCGCCCACGACATTAGTTCGTATAGTTTTGCCGCGCTGGCCAAGGCGGCGCGGCCCATGCTGAAGTCGGGTGGGGCGTTGTTGACTTTGAGTTATCTGGGGGCCGAGCGGGTAATCCCAAATTACAACGTGATGGGGGTGGCCAAAGCAAGCCTTGAGGCTAATGTCCGCTATTTGGCCGCTTGTTTAGGGCCTTCCGGCATTCGGGTCAATGCGATCTCGGCCGGTCCGATCCGTACCTTAGCAGCTTCGGGTATCAGCAATTTCCGCGAGATGCTGAGCAAGGCTGAGAAGATTTCTCCTTTGCGCAAAAACGTTACCATCGAGGAGGTAGGGAACACAGCAGCCTTCTTGTGTTCAGATTTGGCTTCCGGGATCACGGGCGAGGTTCTGTATGTAGACGCTGGTTACCATATTGTTGGTTTGGCTTTTGAGGGCTAACTTTTCACCGTTTAAGAAGCCTGTATTCCCAATCAGTAAACCTTTAGGCTGCTTACTCTATAGCAGCCAAACGGTGGGTACGCTAGGATGTCGCAGCAAAGCCTTAAAGTTGCCTATTCGGTAGGATCAGAGGTTTCAATTCTGTGCTCACTCGCCTTAAGCACAAATCAGATAAAGCTTCCCATATAGAGGCAAGATCAAGGGGCGTTTTGGTAAAACTAATGCTGATAGATATACTAAGATAAATTTGCCAATAAACTGTAGGGGGTAAAAGGCCGATTATGAAGTGGCTAAATTTAGGCTTGATCCGCATATTTGAATTTCTTACTTTATTAGTATATTCCTTTTTCGTGTTGGTTTATTTTGGCGCTTTTCTCCTTTTACCGCTGGATATTTTGTCGTTGATAGTCAATAGCACTTCTTGGCTCGGGTTGCCGGCCATCATCTCTGTCCCTTTAGGTGCTGCTGTGAGCGGCTATTTTTGTTATCTCACTTATAAGCTGCCTGAGGTGTACCAGATTATCCTCAGCGGAGGAACGGAGTTGACTAATGCTGGCTACCTCCAGATCCGGCAATTAGAAGCCATCGCATGTCGAGTTGGTAGGCAGTCCGTTCCTAGCACGCCTGTCTCAGGCGCTGCTGGCTAGTTGGTTGAACTGAGTTCATAACCCGATCCGACGAGCGCGTGGTGCGCAAGGCCGTTTTCATCGGGTTGAGTTTGTGGCTAGCAGTTGTCGGGGCCTATCGTTGGGCGAACTTAGGTGAGCGACCTGATGTTTACCAGGAGGTCGAATATGTCTACGATGGAGACACAGTAAAGCTTGCAGGCGGACAACGGGTGAGACTGGCTAATATCAACGCTCCTGAAATCGAGACCCGACGCAAGCGTGGCGAACCTGGCGGAAACGAGGCCAAGCAAGCACTTCAGGCTTTGGTGCAAGGACAAAAGGTGCGGTTGGAGTACGATGCACAACGCCAGGACAAATACGGGCGCACATTAGCGCATCTGTTCACGGAGGATGGCCTACACGTCAACCTGGCATTGGTCAAGCAAGGGTGGGCAGTAGCCAACTTACATCCCCCTAACCTCAAGTACGCTGAGACGATTCTTACAGCTCAGAACGAAGCTGAGCAGGCTAAGCGAGGAATTTGGGGAATGGCGGCGTATGCTCCGAGGGCGATCGAGACCCTGCGCTATAAAAAATCTTATGGTTGGCAGCGATTAGTGGGCAAAGTAGTACACATTCACGCAAAGAGCAAGTTTGTCCAGCTTGAGTTTGCTCAGGACTTATACGTGACTATTCCACGCTCCAATCTTAAATGGTTTTCTTCTCCTTATGCCTACCTTGGAGCCAGAGTGGAGGTGCGTGGTTGGCCAGCGCGGCGTGGGAAAAAGGTCACTGTTTTGGTGCGTCATCCTAGCGCCTTGCAGGTTCTAAGATAATCTTTGGTTTTGTTAACAGCGAGGGAGAACAACTATGACGCTGGGGGAATATCGTAAATACGTCTGTGTCGTTTGCGGTTATATTTATGACGAGGCTGAAGGAGACCCAGAGGGAGGGATTCCACCTGGGACGCGGTTTGAGGACATTCCTGAAGACTGGGTTTGCCCAGAATGCGGTGCTTCTAAAAGCGACTTTGAATTGCTGGAGGAGTAGGCTTTTACTGTAAAAGCTCATCTAGTCGACCTTCCCGGTCTAAGGCCGCCAGTTCTTGAAACCCGCCGATGTGAAAGCCGCCGATAAAGATCTGCGGCACTGTGCGGCGACCCGTTTTAGCTATCATTTCTTGGAATTTGTCCGGCTCTAAATCGACCCTCATTTTGCAGATGGAGGTGACTCCTTTGCGAACGAGCAACTGCTCAGCCATCAGGCAATAAGGGCAGCGAGCGGTGGTATACATGACAACGGTTTTCACACGCGCATTGTAATGTAAGCTTTTGTCTTTTAGCCAGGGATTGAAATCAGTTACACTTAATTCTTTTGAAAACGAATTGAGGAACTAGTCATGCAGACGCCTTGGATTGCCCCCTCTATTTTGTCGGCTGACTTTGCTCGTCTCGGCCAAGAAGTTGAAAATGTCCTGCAGGCTGGGGGTGATATGGTCCACTTTGATGTCATGGACAACCATTATGTTCCCAATCTGACGTTTGGTCCTATGGTCTGCGAAGCGCTGCGTAAGTACGGCATCACTGCACCGATCGATGTTCACCTAATGGTCAAGCCTGTAGACCGAATTATTCCAGACTTCGCCAAAGCAGGGGCAAGCTACGTTACTTTTCATCCCGAAGCCTCCGAGCACGTCGATCGCACTTTACAATTGATTCAAGACTTGGGTTTGAAAGCGGGGTTAGTGTTCAATCCAGCTACCCCTTTAGATTATCTCGACTGGGCGATAGAACGGGTAGATATGGTGTTGCTTATGTCGGTCAATCCTGGGTTTGGTGGCCAGTCCTTTATTCCTTATGTGCTGCGTAAGATTGAACGCGTACGCCGCTTGATCGATGCGTCTGGACGGCCGATCCGTTTAGAAGTGGACGGCGGCATCAAAGTGGACAACATCGCTAAAGTAGCTGCAGCTGGGGCTGACACCTTCGTGGCCGGATCGGCGATTTTTGGCCAGAAAGACTATCGGGCAGTCATTGCCGCCATGCGGGCTGAAATCGCTAAAGGACTGGCCGAAGGCAATTCATGATGACGCCCGAGCGCTTCCGCGAACTCGCAGCGCGTGGATTTAATCGTATTCCTGTCAGTTGCGAAGTGTTGGCGGATCTGGATACGCCCTTGAGCGCTTATCTTAAGCTAGCAGGCCAGCCATATACTTATCTGTTCGAATCAGTCTATGGGGGCGAGCGCTTTGGGCGTTATTCCATCATTGGTTTGCCGGCACGGCGGATCATCCGGGTTTGTGGGAATACAGTTGAAGTTTGGCGAGGCGGGGAATTGATCCAGGAGGAGAGCACCGCCGATCCTTTAGGCTGGATCAAGCGCTTTGCCCGGCGTTTTGCCGCCCCAACCTTGCCGGGTATGCCTCGCTTTAGCGGGGGGTTGGTGGGTTATTTCGGTTACGAGACTGTGGCCTATCTTGAGCCTAAGCTAAAACTGGCTGCAGCTAAGCCAGATCCCCTTAAAACTCCCGACATATTGCTGATGTTGTCGGAGGATCTTTTGGTATTCGATAACTTGGCCGGAAAACTCAAGCTGATTACCCACGCTGATCCGAGTGAACCCGAGGCATGGGAGCGAGCTAAGGCGCGCCTTGTTGGGTGGATCGAACGCCTGCGTAGCAGCTTCCAGTATCCCATCGAAAGCGCCGGCTACCGTATCAGCGAAGAGGATTTCATATCTGGCTTCACCCGCGAGGGGTTTGAGAGAGCCGTAGGTCGGATTAAGGAGTACATTGTCGCTGGTGATGTGATGCAAGTAGTCCTATCCCAGCGCTTGTCTATTCCTTACCAAGGCGATCCGTTAAGCGTCTATCGGGCGTTGCGCTGGCTTAATCCCTCTCCGTACCTGTATCATTTGAACCTTAAGGATTTTCATATCGTTGGTTCTTCGCCAGAGATTTTGGTTCGGCTTGAAGATGGGATGATCACTGTCCGCCCTATCGCTGGAACCCGTCCCCGCGGGCGAACGGCGGAAGAGGATACAGCCTTAGAGCAAGAGCTTCTGGCCGATCCTAAAGAGCGTGCCGAGCATTTGATGCTCATCGATTTGGGACGCAATGACGTCGGTCGAGTGGCAGAGACAGGCAGCGTCAAGCTCACGGAGCGGATGATCGTCGAGCGCTATTCTCATGTCATGCACTTGGTTTCCAACGTCGTCGGTCGGCTCAAACCAGGTCTGGATGCCTTTGATGTCTTGGCGGCCACATTTCCGGCCGGCACGGTCTCTGGAGCGCCCAAAATTCGGGCGATGGAGATCATCGCTGAACTGGAGCCGGTCAAGCGCGGTATTTATTCAGGGGCAGTAGGATATATCGGTTGGGCAGGCAATCTAGACACCGCTATTGCCATTCGTACCGCAGTGATTAAAGACGGTCAGCTTCATGTTCAGGT
This sequence comes from Methylohalobius sp., assembly GCA_026415315.1. GTDB lineage: Bacteria > Pseudomonadota > Gammaproteobacteria > Methylococcales > Methylothermaceae > Methylohalobius. The sequence continues at coordinate 26,572 of JAOAHI010000012.1, read as the reverse complement.
CGGAGCAGGGATTGTGCATGACTCAGTTCCAGCTAAGGAGTGGGAAGAGACCATGAACAAAGGCCGCGCATTGTTCCGCGCTGTGGCCAGCGCCCTGGGGGGGCTTGCCCTATGAGTCGGGTAGTGATGATAGACAATTACGATTCTTTTACCTACAACCTGGTTCAATACCTGGGAGAGCTCGGGGCGGAAGTAGAGGTGGTGCGCAACGATCAGGTGAGTTTGGAAGACATAGAGCGTCTTAAACCTGACCGAATCGTCATTTCTCCCGGACCGTGCACGCCCAAAGAGGCCGGCATTTCGGTCCCAGTGGTCGAGCATTTTAAGGGCAAACTGCCGATCCTAGGAGTATGCCTTGGTCATCAGAGCATAGGCGTGGCCTTTGGTGGCAGCATCGTCCACGCTAAGGCGATCATGCATGGCAAAACTTCCTTTATCTATCATGCTGGAACAGGAATTTTCCGCGGTCTGCCTAGCCCTTTTGAGGCTACCCGCTATCATTCACTTGTGATTGACCGGGAGAGTCTTCCCGAATCCCTCAAGATCACTGCTTGGACTCAGGATAAGACCGGTGCATTCGAGGAGATCATGGGGGTGGAACACAAACACTATCCCATCTATGGGGTGCAGTTTCATCCTGAATCGATTTTGACCCAATACGGTCACCAGCTGCTGGCCAATTTTTTGCGAGAGCGATGAACCTCTCTTCCGCCATTACTAGACTGCTTGAGCCGGCCGATCTTAAGGCTGAAGAAATGCAAGAAGTCATGGGCCAGATCCTATCTGGCCAAGCCACTCCCGCCCAGGTTGCAGGTTTTTTGGTCGCCCTGCGCGCTAAGGGCGAGAGCGCTGTAGAAATCAGCGCGGCGTGTCAAGTGCTGCGCGCGCGGGCGGTCGAACTTAAAGTAACGGGCGAGCATCTGATCGATACTTGCGGTACCGGTGGGGATGGCCTAAATACGTTTAATATCTCCACAACAGCCGCATTTGTGGTGGCGGCCGCTGGTGGCCGAGTGGCCAAGCACGGTAACCGTTTGGTGTCAAGCAAGAGCGGCTCAGCCGACGTATTGGAGGCAGCCGGGGTCAAGCTGGACTTAAGTCCGATCCAGGTTAAGCAGTGTATTGAAGAGATCGGCATAGGCTTTCTGTATGCTCCCAAGTTTTACGGCGCATTGGCTCAGGTCGCTTCGGTGCGGCGGGAGTTGGGCATCCGTACCCTGTTTAATCTGTTAGGTCCTTTGCTTAACCCTTTTGCAGCTAGACACCAGCTCCTTGGCGTATTTGCTGCTCGCTATCTGCTTCCTATGGCTCAAGTATTAGCCCAACTCGGTAGCCGCCACGCCTTGGTGGTTCACGCTGAAGACGGCCTAGATGAAATCAGCTTGGCTACACCTACTCAAATAGCTGAATTGAAGGCAAGGGAGATAAGGACTTATTCGATTTTCCCGGAACAATTCGGTTTTTCTCGGGCACCTCTAGCGGCTATTCAGGTCAGTTCTGTAGCTGAAAGCCTGGATATTTTGCGTGGCGTGTTGGCCGGACAGCCGGGACCTGCAAGCGACATTGTCGCCCTCAACGCCGGAGCGGCGATCTACGCTGCCGATTTGGTTGAATCTTTAGCGAGCGGCATAGAGAGGGCGCGCGCCGTGCTTAAATCGGGGGCCGCCTTAGCCAAATTGCATGCTCTGATCGAGTGGACTTCAAGCCGGTGAAAGGCGTAAATCTTCTGCACCAAATTTTGGCTACCAAGCGCGAGGAAATCGACCAGCGCAAAAAGCGTCTGCCTGTACTGGAAGTGCGCGATCTGGCCGAATCCCAGCCTCCTCCTTTGGACTTTAAGGGGGCTTTGCTCGGGCGCGTGGCAAAAGCTCAACCGGCGGTGATTGCTGAGATCAAAAAAGCCTCTCCGAGCCAAGGGGTGATCCGGGCAAATTTTGACGTCCGTCAGATCGCTGCCAGCTATGCCAGAGCCGGGGCGACGTGTCTGTCGGTATTGACCGACGCGAGGTACTTTCAAGGTTGCGAGGCGTATCTCGAATTGGCTAAGCAAACCGCAGGTCTTCCGACTCTGCGCAAAGATTTCTTGATTGATCCTTATCAGATTTACGAGGCCAGGGCTATCCAGGCCGATGCAGTTTTACTGATCGCTGCTGCTCTAGATGACGGGCAGCTTATGGATTTAAGCCGACTGGCTGAAGAGCTCTCGTTGGCGGTGCTGGTAGAGGTGCACGACGCCTCGGAACTGGAGCGGGTTTTGCCACTGGAAAAAGCCATAGTGGGTATCAATAACCGCAACTTAAGGACCTTTGAGGTTTCCCTGGAGCAGACCTTAAGGTTATTGCCTCTGATCCCACCTGGGCGGTTAGTCGTTACGGAGAGCGGCATCCATACGTCAGAGGATGTCGCTAGAATGCGCGCCCACGGCGTCAACGCCTTTTTAATTGGTGAGGCGTTCATGCGCGCCGAAGACCCAGGGGAATGCCTTAAGAGTCTGTTTTATCCTTTAGATTAAGTCCTTTGCGATCAGACTCGTACTGGCAAGGCTAAAAGTTCATAAGAGATAAGCCTTGGATCGAGTAACTTTTGGCTCGGGTTGTAAGCCAGTGTAGGAAATAGATCGTTTCCCACACGAGGCGGAGAGATTGACGCAGCTTAGTTTCAAAGGTCGATCAGCTCGGGATCCTGCAAGTCTTTCTTCTCGAATTGGCCATTTATCTCTCAGGGTAACTAAGAGGGAAGTTTGGCTGTTCTTTGTTGTCCTTAATCCATTGTTTCGGTCAAGCATTTTATGTTTTAATACAAAATGTTTTGCCCATTCTGCGGGGGGCGCGGAATGGGTTTGTTTCGCAGCCTATTTTCCCTTTTTTCATAGATGTGGAATTTATGGTGATAAAAATCAAAAAGGGGCTGGATTTGCCCATCGCGGGCAAGCCAGAACAAAAGATCCTTGAAGATGGGGGGGAAATCCGATCGGTGGCAGTTATCGGTCAGGATTTTCACGGTTTAAGGCCCACCCTGCACGTCCAGGAGGGCGATCGGGTGAGACTGGGGCAAACTCTGTTTGTTGACAAACAGCACCCCGAGATTAAGTACACATCGCCCGGCTGTGGGGTCGTTACAGCTATCCATCGCGGGGCACGGCGAGCGCTCCTGTCAGTAGTGGTTGAGCTGGATGGGGACGAAGAGCAGAGTTTTGCTTGTTATTCAGCGCAAGACTTAGAAAATTTAACCCTTGATCAGGTCAAGAAAAACCTTCTCGATTCTGGGCTTTGGACACGCCTGCGCACACGTCCTTACAGCAAAGTCCCCACACCGGATTCTGTACCGCACTCTATTTTTGTGACGGCGATCGACACCAATCCTCTAGCCGCAGACCCAGTAATCGTGCTGGCTGAACGGGCGGAGGATTTTCGCAATGGCCTCAAGGTTATCTCCCACCTTACGCCGGGCAAAGTATTCGTATGCCGGTCGGCTAAAAGCGCTGGCTTCCCAAAAGTCGAGGGCGAGAGAGTGGAAGTCGTCGGCTTCGATGGCCCTCATCCTGCTGGCCTTCCCGGCACGCACATTCACTTTTTGGATCCAGTCAGCGCTAGTAAATCTGTATGGTATCTGGATTACCAGTCCGTGCTAGCTATCGGGACCCTGTTTACTACTGGGCGCTTGAGCGTGGAGAGAATCATCTCTATGGCTGGACCGGTGGTCAAGCGTCCACGCCTTATCCGGACTCGAGTTGGCGCTAACTTGGAGGATCTGACCGCGGGTGAGATCGAGTGTCCGGCCCCTTATCGAGTCATATCTGGCTCGGTGCTTAACGGCCGCACAGCGCAAGGTCCGGTGGCTTTTTTGGGGCATTATCACAACCAAGTAACGGTGCTGGAAGAATACCAAGGGCGCGAGATGTTTGGTTGGATCGAGATGAAAGGAGCTGAGCATAAGTTTTCCATCCTGGATGTATTCTTGCTGCGCCGTCGAAAGCCTACAGAGTACCGCTTCACTACAGCTTTGTGTGGCAGCCCGAGAGCGATCATCCCGATCGGCGTATACGAAAAGGTGATGCCGCTCGATATTTTGCCGACTCAGTTGCTAAGGGCGCTAGTGGTGGGCGATACCGATATGGCTCAAGCGCTTGGGTGTTTAGAGCTCGACGAGGAAGATCTTGCCCTGTGCACTTTCGTCGATCCAGGCAAGCACAATTTCGGTCCAATCTTGAGAAGAAACCTTTCCCAAATCGAAAAGGAAGGCTGATGTCTAAGGTCAGAGCATTCTTAGATCGAATTCATCCTCTGTTCGTTAAAGGGGGACGGTACGAAAAACTGTATCCGCTTTATGAAATGGTAGATACATTTCTTTATTGGCCAGCTGATGTCGCCCCCAACCCAGTCCACGTGCGCGATGCTTTGGATTTGAAGCGGGTGATGGTCTATGTCTGGCTGGCAACTTTTCCAGCGATCTTCGTCGCTCTATACAACACAGGGTACCAAGCCAACCAAGCCATGCAGGCGTTGGGGATGGAAACCATTCCCAACTGGCGCGGCGCGGTTATGGACTGGTTCGGTTACAACCCGGCCAATCCTATCTCCTGCCTGATGCATGGGGCGCTGTATTTCTTTCCCGTCTACATCGTCACGTTTGTCGTTGGTGGTTTGTGGGAAGCATTGTTCGCGCTGGTGCGCAAGCACGAGATCAACGAAGGATTCTTCGTGACCTCGATTTTGTTTGCTCTGTCTTTGCCGCCTTCTATTCCTTTGTGGCAGGTAGCGCTTGGCATCAGTTTCGGAGTGGTGCTAGGCAAGGAAGTCTATGGGGGGACTGGCAAGAACTTTTTAAATCCCGCTCTGACGGGGAGGGCTTTCTTATTTTTTGCCTATCCTGCCTATATGACGGGAGACACGATCTGGACCGCGGTGGACGGCTACAGCGCGGCTACCCCTTTGGCGCTAGGTGCGGAGGGGGGATTGGCTGCGATCCAGATGGCCGGCTACAGTTGGGGCCAGACCTTTTTTGGCTTCATGCCCGGATCCATGGGAGAAACTTCAACCCTAGCTATTCTGCTCGGGGCGATTTTTTTGCTTTATACCGGCGTTGCCAGCTACCGGATTATGGCGGGGGTACTGATAGGTGTGATCGCTACTTCGGTTCTGTTTAACCTGATCGGCAGCGCCACTAATCCGATGTTCTCTCTTCCTTGGTATTGGCATTTGACTATAGGCAGTTTGGCGTTTGCCACTGTATTTATGGCGACCGATCCGGTAAGTGCAGCGATGACCGACGCTGGGCGCTGGATTTTTGGAATTTTGATCGGGGTGATGACGATCCTGATCCGGGTAGTGAATCCGGCTTTTCCTGAGGGGGCGATGTTGGCGGTGTTGTTTGCCAACATTTTTGCTCCTTTGATCGACTATTTTGTGATCCAAGCCAACATTCGCAGAAGGGCCAAACGCAATGTCTGAGACGTCCATGCAATTTGCGAGCACGCTTAAAGTTTGGCGTGAGCGGGCCAAAGCCTATGCAGATAGGATTCTTTCGCTCCCCAACGATAGCTTCGAGAAAACCTTATCAGTGGCGTTCTGGTTGTGCTTGGTCTGTGCTGTGTTGGTAGCGTTTTCGGCTGTGGCTTTGAAGTCTTTGCAGGAGGACAACAAAGCGGCTGATATGCGGCGCAACATTCTCGAAGTCGTAGGCCTGTGGCGAGAAGGCGCAGATATCAATGAAGCGTTCAAGCGCTTTGAAGTTAAAGTGATCGATCTGAAAACAGGAGAGCTGGCCAAGGATGTGGACCCTAACACTTACGACATGCGCAAGGCGGCCAAGGACTTTAAGCTGAGCGAGCCGCTGCCGCGCGACAAAGACGTTGCCTCAATCAAACGCAAGCCCAAATATGCTACGGTCTATTTCCTCAAGGACGAGAACGGAGAGCTAAACGCGTTGGTCTTACCGGTGTGGGGATATGGGCTGTGGTCCACCATGTACGGCTTTTTAGCGCTGGAGCCGGACTGCAACACAGTGATAGGCATCAACTTTTATGACCAAAAGGAGACTCCGGGACTGGGGGGCGAGGTGGTCAATCCCAACTGGCGTGCCTTATGGAAAGGCAAGAGAATATATGACCAGGCTGGCACCCCTGTATTGCGCCTGATTAAAGGAAGAGTCAATCCTGGCCAGGAAAAAGCGGAGTTTTTAGTCGATGGGCTGGCTGGTGCAACCTTGACCAGCAATGGAGTCAGTAACTTGATTCGTTTCTGGTTGGGCGAGGAGGGATACAAACCCTTTTTAGCCAAGCAATGCCCAAAATAAAGGAGGTGAGCATGAGCGACGAAGCATTAGAAACCGAAGAGTTTGAATTTGCAAAGATCAAACCGGTGTTGGTCGATCCCTTGATCGACAATAATCCCATCATCCTTCAAGTGCTGGGCATCTGCTCGGCGTTGGCGGTCACCTCTCAGATGATCACCGCGCTGATTATGAGCATCGCCTTGACGTCGGTAGTGGCTGGTTCTAATGCGGCGATTGCCTTAGTCCGCAACCATACGCCGGCGAGTATTCGCATTATTGTTCAGATGACCATCATCGCCTCGTTGGTGATCGTGGTGGATCAAATCTTAAAAGCGGTTGCCTACGATATCAGCAAGCAATTGTCAGTATTTGTAGGCTTAATTATCACTAATTGCATCGTGATGGGACGGGCTGAAGCTTATGCGATGCAAAACCCACCGCTGCCCAGTTTCTTTGATGGTTTGGGGAACGGTCTGGGTTACAGCCTGATTCTGATGACAGTGGCGGTGATCCGCGAGCTGTTCGGCTCTGGCAGCTTGTTTGGAGTGGAAATTTTGCCTTTGGTCAAAAACGGCGGTTGGTATGAGCCCAATGGCCTTTTGTTATTGCCGCCTAGCGCTTTCTTCATTATCGGCCTTTTGATCTGGGCGGTTAGGACGTTTAAGCCCAAGCAAAGAGAGGTGCCGGAATTTAAAATTCTGCCGGCTCACGGGGAGGTCGCGTGATGGAAGCCTTAATCAGCTTATTCGTTAAATCGGTCTTTATCGAAAATTTAGCTTTGGCCTTTTTCTTGGGAATGTGCACTTTTCTCGCAGTCTCTAAGAAGATCGCCACCGCTATCGGTTTGGGGATCGCAGTAATGGTAGTGCAAGCGCTGACGGTGCCAGCCAATCATTTGATTCATGCTTATCTTTTGAAAGAGGGAGCATTGGCCTGGGCCGGCTTGCCGAATGTGGACTTGAGCTTTTTGACTTTTTTGGCAGCCATCGGAGTGATCGCCGCCATCGTTCAAATTCTGGAGATGGTGCTCGATCGCTTCTTTCCAGCCTTGTACTACGCGCTGGGGATCTTTTTGCCCTTGATCACTGTCAACTGCGCCATTTTGGGCGGAAGCTTATTCATGATTGAGCGCGACTACAGCCTGGCTGAAAGCGTGGTTTACGGCATAGGCAGCGGTTTTGGGTGGGCTTTGGCGATCACCGCCATGGCTGCCGTGCGGGAGAAGCTAAAGTACAGCGATGTACCGGCTGGGCTTCAGGGTCTGGGCATTACCTTTATCACTGCTGGCTTGATGTCGCTGGGATTTATGGCGTTTTCTGGAATTCAGCTCTAACCCAAGGCTAAAGCATGTTGGAGATTATCTTAGGCGTTGTTTTTTTTACCTTGATCGTTATCGCCTTAGTGCTAGTAATCCTGTGGGCCAAGACTAAATTGGTCGCTCAAGGCGAGGTGGATATCGTTATCAACGAGCAAAAAACCATCAAAGCGCCCGTGGGTTCCAAGCTGCTGATGGCGCTAGCCAACAATCACCTGTTTGTCTCTTCTGCCTGTGGCGGTGGAGGGACCTGCGGTCAGTGCCGAGTGAAGGTGCTGGAAGGAGGAGGTGAGCTGTTGCCTACCGAGGCCAGCCATATCAGCAAGCGCGAGGCGAGGGAGGGCGAACGGTTGTCTTGCCAGGTAACGGTCAAGCAGCCGATGCGCATTGAGGTGCCGGAAGAGGTATTTGGGGTCAAAAAGTGGGAATGCACGGTGCGTTCCAACAGAAACGTGGCCACCTTCATTAAGGAATTGGTCTTGGATCTGCCGCCTGGCGAAATCTTAAATTTTCGCGCTGGCGGCTACATCCAGATCGAGTGCCCCCCGCATCACGTCAAGTTCTCTGAATTTGACATCGACGAAGAATATCGCGCTGATTGGGACAAGTACGATTTATGGAAGTTGGAGTCTAAAGTAGATGAACCGGTATTCCGGGCCTATTCAATGGCCAACTTCCCACTAGAGAACACCATCGTTATGCTTAACGTGCGCATTGCTACTCCGCCGCCCGGGCTGAACGTGCCGCCCGGCAAGATGTCCTCGTACATCTTTAGCCTTAAGCCGGGTGATAAGGTGACGATTTCCGGGCCATTTGGCGAGTTTTTTGCCCGCGATACCAAAAACGAGATGGTTTTCATCGGTGGCGGGGCTGGGATGGCACCCATGCGTTCCCATATCTTCGACCAGTTGATCCGGTTAAAGTCCAAGCGCAAGATGACTTTCTGGTATGGCGCGAGGAGCCTGCGCGAAGCTTTTTATATCGATCATTTTGATAAGTTGCAGGCAGAAAATCCCAACTTTCGTTGGTTTTTGGCTCTCTCGGAGCCTAAACCGGAAGACAACTGGACAGGGTTTACCGGTTTCATTCACGAGGTGCTATACGAAAACTATCTCAAAGATCATCCCTCTCCGGAGGACTGCGAATATTACTTATGCGGCCCTCCAGTGATGAATGCTGCAGTGATCAAGATGCTGGAGGATTTGGGTGTCGAACGCGAGAACATTCTACTGGACGATTTCGGCGGCTAAGATCAGGGGAGCGGCAACACGCGGCGCCCCTGGTGGTTTTGTGCGAGGAGCCTGGGTGCTCCTCGTTTTATTTTCACTGGGATGCAGCCGGCCGCCACAGGCGCAATTTGAGCACTATGGCTTGGCTTTGGGAACCAGCTTTTCTGTCAAGACCGCTTATTTGCCAGCTGCTGTTAATAGCGAAGAGTTAAAAGCTCAATTGGACGATTTGCTCGAGCAAATAAATCAGAAAATGTCCACTTATCTTGCTGATTCTGAGCTTTCTCGCTTTAATCGTTCCACCTCTAGCGATTGGCAGCCGGTTTCGGAGGATTTAGCCAAGGTAGTGCTCACCGCTTTGGAAGTGAGTCGGTGGAGCGATGGGGCTTTTGACGTCACCGTTGGGCCTTTAGTTAACTTGTGGGGATTTGGTCCAGATTTAAAGCGCAACCAAATCCCCGAACCGTCGGCCCTGGAGCAAGCCAAATCTCGTATCGGCTATCAAAACTTGGAAGCCAGGCTAAATCCTCCTGCTTTACGCAAACACAAGCCTGAGCTATATGTGGATCTGTCGGCAATCGCCAAAGGATTTGCGGTGGATCGCTTAGCCGAGCATCTGGAATACGTGGGGGTCCAAAATTACATGGTGGAAATCGGCGGTGAAGTGCGCGTTAAAGGGAAAAGCCCGCGTGGTGAAGGATGGAGAATTGCCGTTGAGAAGCCACAGCCTAAGGTCCGCCAGATTGAAAAGGTTCTAGAGCTTTCCGACATCGCCTTAGCGACCTCTGGAGATTATCGCAATTACTTTGAGGTGGGTGGGAGAAGGTTTTCTCATACTATTGATCCTCGCACCGGGTGGCCTATAGCGCACCGTTTGGCAGCAGTGACGGTACTCTGTCATACTACAATGCAGGCAGATGCAATGGCTACAGCTCTGATGGTGTTGGGCCCCGAAGCGGGTTTTGTCAAAGCCGAGCAGGATGAAATCCCAGCCCTGTTCATCCTTAGGGAGAACGGGCATTTCAGGCAAAAGTCAACGTCTGCCTTTCTTAAGATGATTCACGGAGGTGCATCATGACCTTATTTTTGATCACATTTGCCGCCATTGCCGTCATTTTTGCCTTTATGGCGGTCGGCGTTATGTTTGGTCGGCCAGCTATCCGCGGGAGTTGCGGTGGAGTCGGAGGACGATGCTGGTGCGCCCAGGGCAACAAAGCCTGTGATAAAGGGCTACCCGAAGAGCCGAGGTGAGGAGGAGAAGCTAATGTTACGTAACATCAGCGTTCGCGAGCACATGGCCACCAATTTGGTGACTTTTACCCCTGATATGGGTGTGTTTGAGGCCATACGACAATTGCTCAAGCATAAGATTACGGGGGCTCCAGTTGTGGACGAAAAAGGGCATTTGGTCGGGGCATTCTCAGAAATGGATTGCTTGCACGTTGTGTTGGATGCCGCTTATCACGAACAGATGGGAGGCAAGGTCGGGGAATACATGAATACCGCCATCGAAACGGTGACCCCGGATACCAGCATCATCGAAGTGGCAGAACGGTTTCAAAAAAGCAAGTTGCGTCACTTTCCGGTTTTAGAAAATGGCCGTTTGGTCGGGTTGATCAGTAGAGTGGATGTGCTTAGGGCTTTAGTGAGTATTTATTGATTGGGGCGGGAGATGCTTAGATTTGATCCCTTAGGCAGCCTGGCCGAAGTGAATACATCCCTGGGTAAGGTTAGCTTCTTTAGCTTGGAGCGATTGGAAGCTAAAAACTTGGGGTCCATCTCCAGTTTGCCTTTCACTATCAAAATCTTGTTGGAATCTGTGCTGCGCCACTGCGATGGGAAATTGATCACAGAGCAGGAGGTCGCTGCGCTGGCGGCGTGGGATCCTAGTGGCGGTGAAACTGAACTTCCTTTTATGCCGGCGCGCGTGTTGCTTCAAGATTTCACTGGCGTGCCAGCGCTGGTAGATTTAGCGGCTATGCGTTCGGCTATGGATCGTTTAGGAAAAGACCCGAGACGGGTCGAACCTAAGATTCCGGCCGAATTGGTGGTAGATCACTCCATCCAGGTGGATCATTTCGGCACGCCTGAGGCTTTAGAGGAAAACATGCGCTTGGAATTGGCGCGCAACCTAGAACGGTATCAATTTCTCAAGTGGGGACAGAGAGCATTTGAATCGTTCAAGATCATTCCGCCGGGAGTGGGAATTGTGCATCAGGTCAATCTGGAGTACCTGACCCGCGGAGTGTTTTTTCAATCCGGCATCGCTTATCCTGATAGCTTAGTAGGAACCGATTCTCATACCACCATGGTCAACGGCTTGGGGGTATTAGGTTGGGGGGTGGGTGGAATCGAGGCTGAGGCTGCGATGCTGGGTCAGCCTCTGTACATGCTGGCTCCCAAAGTAGTGGGCGTGGAGATGACCGGGTCGCTGCCGGAAGGGGTCACTGCTACGGATTTGGTTTTGACCGTCACGCAAATGCTACGCCGTCACGGCGTAGTAGGGAAGTTCGTAGAATTTTATGGAATAGGTTTAGACTCGATCAGCGTGCCGGATCGAGCCACGATCGCTAACATGGCTCCAGAATATGGAGCTACCGTTGGCTTTTTCCCAGTGGATCAAGCTGCGTTGGACTACTTGCAAGCCACTGGCCGCTCTCCCGCTCAGATCGAGTTGATCGAGACTTATTGCAAAGCGCAGGGATTGTTTCGCGACCAGGCTACACCTTCTCCCCGCTTCAGTGAGGTAATAAAGCTGGATCTGGCCAGCATTGAGCCCAGCTTGGCTGGTCCGCGCCGGCCTCAGGATCGGGTAAGCCTTTCGGGACTTAAAAATTCCTTTTGCCAGGTTCTGACCCGTCCCGTAAGTGAGGGAGGATTTGGCGTGCCTGAAGTAGAGGCAGATACTAAAGTGTCTCTCAAGTTAGACGGGCGAGCGGTGGATTTAAGCCACGGCTCAGTGGTGATTGCCGCTATCACCAGTTGCACTAATACCAGTAATCCTGCGGTCATGTTGGCGGCTGGATTGCTGGCTAAAAAAGCGGTAGAGCGCGGGCTGACGATCGCACCTTATGTTAAGACGAGCCTAGCACCGGGGTCGCGGGTAGTCACCGAATACTTAAGCGATACAGGCCTTTTGCCCTATCTTGAGCGTTTAGGCTTCCATTTGGTGGGGTATGGCTGTACTACCTGCATAGGCAACAGTGGTCCTTTGCCTTGCGCAGTGGAACAGGCAATCCAATCCTCCCATCTAGTGGTGGCAGCAGTGCTCTCTGGTAATCGTAATTTTGAGGGTCGCGTCCATCCCATGACGCGAGCCAATTACTTAGCTTCCCCACCTTTGGTAATAGCTTATGCGCTCGCTGGCACCGTTGTTATCGATTTGACTCGGGAACCTCTTGGTACTGACCGCAATGGGCAACCGGTGTATCTCTTTGAGTTGTGGCCACGCCGTGAAGAACTGGAGCAGGTGCTCAAATCAGCTTTTGATCCGCAAAAATTTAAGCAAGTCTATGCTCGGTTAGACGAATTTAATCCTGCCTGGAATGCCATTGCCGCCCCAAGCGGCCTGCTGTATGATTGGCCACCTGAGTCTACCTACATCCAAGAGCCTCCTTTCTTTAAAGGCTTCGAGCTGGAACCTAAGCCGATTGCGCCAATTGAAAACGCACGGGTCTTAGTTTTACTTGGAGATTCAGTGACCACTGACCACATTTCTCCGGCGGGAGTGATTCCAGAGGGACCGGCAGCGGAATATTTGCGCTCCAAGGGAGTGGAGCTTAAAGATTTCAACACATTTGGGGCTAGGCGCGGGAATCATGAAGTGATGATGCGCGGCACGTTTGCCAACATCCGGCTTAAAAATCTCCTGGTTCCAGGTAAGGAAGGGGGGATTACCGTTCACCTGCCCAGCGGTGAGGAGATGTGGATCTTTGACGCTGCCATGCGCTACATGGCCGAGGGAGTGCCCCTTATCGTGATCGCTGGCAAAGACTATGGCATGGGCAGTTCCCGCGACTGGGCTGCCAAGGGGCCGTGCCTTTTGGGGGTGCGGGTGATTATTGCCGAAAGCTTCGAGCGCATTCACCGCTCCAATCTGGCAGGGATGGGGATTCTTCCCTTACAATTTCAAGCCCGGTGAGTGCGCAAGACGCCTTGGTTTGACTGGCCGCGAGCGTTACACTATCAACTTAGGCGAAGGTTTTGGCCCAGGCGGCGAGTTGGAAGTGATCGCTGAGACAGAGGAAGGCGATAGGATTGCTTTTGCCGTGGATGTAGGCTTGCACAGCCAAGCCGAACTGGAATACTACCGAAATGGCGGAATTTTGCAGACTGTATTGCGCGGGATGCTGAAAAGCACCTGAAGTTCATGGACAACTCGGCTTTTGATCTTGAGGATTTCCTCAAGACCCTCACTTCCCTCCCTGGAGTGTATAAGATGTTAGATGCGGAGGGCAAACCTTTATACATTGGCAAAGCTGGCAACTTAAAGCAGCGGATTACAAGCTACTTCCGAGGTCAGCCGGATCCGAAAAGGCGCGCTCTCTTAGCCAAGCTGAAGCGAATCGAGGTAACGGTCACCCGCACCGAGGGGGAGGCTTTGCTGCTTGAGAGTCAGTGGGTCAAACGCTATCAGCCGCGCTACAACGTTTGTCTTAAAGACGACAAGAGTTATCCCTACATCTATATCTCTACTGCGCATCCGTTTCCTCGTGTAGGTTTCCACCGCGGTGCCAAAACTCAGCCGGGGCGATACTTTGGTCCTTATCCTAGCGCTGGTGCTGTTCGTCAAACTCTAAAGTTGCTCAAAAAGCTGTTTTTAGTCCGGCAGTGTGAGGACAGCTACTATAACCACCGCAGTAGGCCGTGTCTTGAGTATCAAATCAAGCGCTGCCGCGCCCCCTGCGTAGGTTATGTGGATCAGGTCGAATATCGTCAAGATGTGGAGGACACGATCGCTTTTCTAGAGGGTAAAGGGTATAAGCTCGTTGACGCTTTAGTTCAGCGAATGGAGAGCGCGGCTGAGCGTCTGCAGTTTGAACAGGCCGCTCGTTATCGAGATCAGATCGCGAGCTTGCGTGCTATCTTAGAGGATGCCGGATTGGGCGCAGAGCGCGGAGACCTGGATGCGATCGCCGTGGCGATGAGTGAGAGACAGGTATGCGTTCACGTGGCATGGTTTCGGGGTGGGCGCTATTTAGGTGATAAAGCCCACTACCCCATGTGTCCTGTTGGCTCTACGCCCGCTCAGATTTTGGCCGCTTTCCTAAGCCAATATTACTTAGATAAACCCATTCCAGGGGAAATCCTACTTAGCCATAGCCCAGAGGATTTGGCTCTGTTAACTGAGACGTTAAGTAGCCACGCTGGCCGTAAAGTACGCTTGATTACCCGGCCAAGGGGGCAGCGCCAGAAATGGCTAGAGCTAGCTCGTGCCAATGCTAAAGCTGCGCTTGATCAGCGCGTGAGTCAGCTACAGGGTTTGACCTCGCGTTGGGTAGCGCTTAGGGAGCTTTTGGGTTTGGATTCTCCGGTGCAACGCCTAGAATGCTTTGACATCAGCCACATTCGAGGAGAGCAGACCGTGGCCTCATGCGTGGTTTTCAGCCAGGAGGGGGCGATCAAATCCGCGTATCGAAAGTTTAACATTCAAGGTGTTGTCCCGGGGGACGACTATGCCGCCTTAGCTCAGGCAGTGCGGCGGCGATTCAGCGGCCAAGACCAAGAGTTGCCTGATCTTTTGCTGATCGATGGTGGCAAGGGGCAGGTGCAGGCGGTGCAGGCCGTTTTGACAGAACTGGGTTTGTCTCAAATTCCCGTGGTTGGTATAGCCAAAGGAGAAAGGCGGCGCAGCGGTGAAGAAAAGCTCTATCTGAGTTGGCGTGATGCCTGGTTGGAGCTTAGGGATCATCCAGGCTTGCTGTTGATCTGCCAAGTCCGCGATGAAGCTCATCGCTTCGCTATAACTGGGCATAGGCAGCGCCGCGCTCGCGCCAGGCAGTCGATTTTGGAGTCTATCGTAGGTTTGGGGCCGCGCCGGCGGGAACGCTTGCTCAAACAGTTTGGTGGGCTTAGAGCCATTAAAAAGGCTAGCGTTGAAGCGTTGAGTTCGGTAGAGGGTATCAGCCCTAAGTTGGCGCAGAGGATCTATGAGACCTTACATACTTGAAGGCATTTGAAAACGATCCCGTTTAACATTGCGACTGGTTTGACTTTGCTCCGCATTGCCTTGATCCCGGTGTTGGTGCTGCTGTTTTATTTGCCATGGCCGGGGGCACGGGTGGTATGCGCTTTGATCTTCTTATTGGCTTCTTTGACCGATTGGTTGGATGGCTATTTGGCGCGTAGGCTCAATCAGGCCACGGCTTTCGGAGCTTTTCTGGATCCGGTCGCGGATAAGTTGATGGTAGCGGCGGCTTTGGTGCTTTTGGTCCAGAACGATCCTGAGCCATGGCTGGCGGTAGCAGCGGTGATCATTATCGGGCGCGAGATCGCAATCGCTTCGCTGAGAGAGTGGATGGCAGCGATCGGGCAGCGCAAAAAGGTCGAAGTTTCCTGGTTGGGTAAAGTCAAAACAACGCTGCAAATGAGCGCAATCACCTTGCTTTTGTTTGCTGTCGATTGGTGGACTGAGATTTTGCAGCCGTTTGGCTACGTTTTCTTAGTGTTGGCAGCGCTTTTGACCTTATGGTCTATGGTCAATTATCTGCGCCTGGCCTGGCCGATGTTAACGGAAGACCGCTGACCTTATGGTGCAGCGGTGTAAAATAAAAGAAATTTAGATACTTAAAGGTTTAGGACTATGTCCATGCGTTATCTTACCGAAGACTTGCGAATCCGCGAGATCAAAGAGGTTATTCCGCCGCAAGAATTGCACGACGAGTTGCCTTTGACCCAAGAAGCCGCTCGCACTACTTATGAAGCGCGGCAAGCCATCCATGCCATTTTGAATGGAGAAGACAAGCGCTTGCTCGTTATCATCGGCCCATGTTCGATCCACGATGTAGAGGCGGCACGCGATTATGCCCAGCGCCTGGCGAAGTGGAAGGAGTCGTTGGCCGATGAACTCCTGATCGTGATGCGAGTGTATTTCGAAAAACCGCGTACACGTGTGGGTTGGAAAGGCCTAATTAACGATCCAGACCTAGATGAAAGCTTTAACATCAATAAGGGATTGCGCCTAGCCCGCAAGCTGCTTTTGGATGTCAACGAAATGGGCTTGCCTGCGGCGACCGAGTATCTGGACTTGATCACTCCCCAGTACGTCTCTGATCTGATCGCCTGGGGTGCGATCGGGGCGCGCACTACCGAAAGTCAGGTCCACAGAGAGCTGGCTTCCGGCTTGTCGTGTCCCGTGGGATTTAAGAATGCTACCGACGGTTCGTTCCAAGTAGCCGTGGATGCTATTGTCTCCGCTAGAAGACCGCACCACTTCCTCTCGCTTACTAAAGCCGGGCACTCGGCCATTTTCTCCACCTCTGGCAATGAGGATTGTCACCTAATCCTACGCGGTGGCAAAAGACCCAATTACGACGCCGAGAGTGTCAACGAGGCGGCTGAGGCCCTAGAACAGGCAGGATTGCCAGCGCGCATTATGATCGATTTCAGTCACGGCAACAGCTTTAAGCAGTACAAGCGGCAAATATTAGTCGCCGAGGACGTGAGCCAACAGATCGCTGCAGGAGACGAGCGCATCATAGGGGTGATGGTGGAGAGCAATCTAAAAGAGGGGCGGCAGGATTTGAAACCCGGCCAGCCCTTGGAATATGGCAAAAGCATTACCGACGCCTGCCTAGGTTGGGAGGACAGTGAGAGAGTCCTGGAGATGTTGGCTCAGGCTGTCCGCAAGCGTCGGGGCAATAATTGGGCGAGGGCATGAGCGAGCAGAAGGTAACAGTCATCGTTAATGGAGAAAGCCGCCAAATCCAAGCGGGAGCGACGCTGGCCGATCTTTTGGCCGAGCTTGGGTTTTTAGGCCAGAGAATCGCGGTGGAGCTCAACCGGCGCATTATTCCCCACGGCCACTACGAAGAGACAGCACTTAAAGGCAGGAGATCGGGTCGAAATTGTTCGTGCCATAGGCGGGGGGCAGCCGACAGAGGACCCGCTGATCATAGCGGGCCGGGTATTCCATTCGAGGTTACTGGTAGGAACTGGAAAATACAAAAGCTTGGCTGAGACTCAAGCGGCCGTTGAGGCCAGTGGTGCTGAAATTGTCACCGTGGCGATACGCCGCACAAACATCGGCCAGCGCACTGACGAGCCAAATCTTTTAGATGTTCTCTCCCCTGAGCGTTACTGCATCTTGCCTAATACGGCGGGTTGCTACAACGTTGACGACGCCGTGCGCACGTGTCATCTAGCGCGCGAGCTTTTGGGGGGTTGCAAGCTGGTCAAATTGGAAGTCTTAGGAGATGAGAAGACTTTATACCCGATGTGATAGGCACGTTGGAAGCCGCTAAGATCTTGATTCGAGATGGCTTTGAGGTCATGGTTTATACTAACGACGATCCGGTTGTGGCTAAAAAACTCGAGGATTTGGGGTGCGTTGCAGTGATGCCGTTGGCTGCGCCGATTGGTTCTGGGCTAGGCATCCGCAATCCTTATAACATCTTGACTATCGTTGAAAATGCAAACGTGCCTATCTTGGTGGACGCAGGTGTTGGGACGGCTTCCGATGCCACAGTAGCGATGGAGCTTGGGTGTGATGGCGTCTTGATGAATACTGCCATCGCTGAAGCTAAAGATCCGGTGCGGATGGCTCAGGCGATGAAACTAGGCGTAGAAGCTGGACGTAAAGCCTATCTGGCTGGCCGCATGCCTAAAAGGCGCTATGCCTCGGCCTCTTCGCCTTTAGAGGGGGTGTTTTTCTAAATGAAATCTTCGCAACAATTGTTCGAGCTGGCGAAAGCCTATATTCCGGGGGGGGTGAACTCGCCAGTGCGTGCTTTTACAGGGGTTGGGGGGAAGCCAGTTTTCTTCGAGCGGGGGAAAGGCCCTTTTCTGTATGATGTGGAGGGGCGGCGCTATATCGACTATGTAGGCTCGTGGGGGGCGATGGTCGTAGGGCATGCCCATCCTGAGGTTTTGGCTGCTGTGACCGCAGCAGCCGAAAAAGGGTTAAGCTTTGGTGCTCCGACCGAACTCGAGATTCAGATGGCCCGCTTTTTGTGTGACAAGGTGCCATCGCTTGAGATGGTGCGACTGGTCAATTCTGGTACTGAAGCTACTATGAGCGCCATTCGCTTGGCGCGAGGGGTCACTGGGCGTGACCACATTGTCAAGTTCGAAGGCTGTTACCACGGCCATGTCGATAGTTTGTTGGTGAAAGCTGGCTCTGGGGCTTTAACTTTAGGTGTTCCCAGCTCTCCTGGGGTGCCGCAGAGTTTGGCCCAACATACCCTAATTGTGCCTTACAACGATTCGGAGGCGGTGCGTAGCCTGTTTGCCCAGCGGGGAGAGGAAATTGCGGGCGTGATTGTTGAGCCAGTCGCCGGCAACATGAACTGTGTCCTCCCGCTTCCCGGATTTTTGCAAACTTTGCGCGAGCTATGTACCGAATATGGCAGTATTTTGATTTTCGACGAGGTCATGACCGGCTTTCGGGTAGCATTGGGAGGAGCACAAGCGCTGTATGGGGTAACCCCAGACTTGACTACTCTAGGCAAAGTCATAGGAGGCGGTTTGCCGGTGGGAGCGTTAGGGGGGAAACGCGAGATCATGGAACAACTTGCTCCTCAAGGACCGGTGTATCAGGCCGGGACTTTGTCTGGCAATCCCATTGCTTTGACGGCTGGTCTCAGAACGTTAGAGCTCGTTTCTGAGCCGGGTTTTTACGACCGGTTGAGCGAGAAAACCGCGACCTTGACGGAAGGCCTTAAAGAGCGCGCTGCAGCTTATGGTATCAAGCTCAGCACCAATCAGGTAGGCGGCATGTTTGGACTGTTTTTCACAGCGGCCCCTGAGGTCACCAATTTTGACCAGGTGATAGCCTGCGATCAAGAGCTTTTTAAGCGCTTTTTCCATGGCATGTTGGGGGAAGGGGTGTATTTTGCTCCTTCCGCCTTTGAAGCTGGTTTTGTCTCTGCCGCTCACGATGAAGACTCCTTGACGGCGACTTTAGCGGCCGCTGAGCGGGTGTTTCGCCGCCTTAAGGCAGAGTGTTAAGACCAAATCAAGCGCGTTTCATCGCCTCAAAGAACTCGGCGTTGGTTTTGGTTTGGCGCAGCTTGTCGAGTAGGAATTCAATGGCGGCGACTTCGTCCATAGGTTGGAGAATCTTGCGCAGGATCCAGGCCTTTTGCAGTTCATCCGGCGGTACTAAGTACTCCTCGCGCCTGGTTCCGGAGCGATTGATATTGATGGCGGGATAGACGCGTTTTTCGGCAATTTTCCTCTCTAGATGCAGCTCCATGTTGCCGGTGCCTTTGAATTCTTCAAAAATTACGTCGTCCATGCGCGACCCGGTCTCGATCAGAGCGGTAGCGATGATGGTCAAACTTCCTCCCTCCTCGATGTTACGCGCAGCGCCGAAAAACCGCTTGGGCTTCTCTAAAGCGTTAGCGTCTACTCCTCCAGTCAGCAGTTTGCCCGAGGAGGGGACTACAGCGTTATAGGCACGCGCTAGGCGGGTGATGGAATCGAGGAGGATCACCACGTCTCGCCTGTGCTCGACCAGGCGTTTGGCTTTCTCAATCACCATTTCGGCCACTTGAACGTGGCGGGTAGGTGGCTCATCGAAGGTGCTAGAGATAACTTCGCCGCGGACGCTGCGCTCCATCTCCGTCACTTCCTCAGGCCGTTCGTCGATCAAAAGCACAATCAGATAGCACTCAGGATTTTTAATCGCGATCGAATGTGCGATGTTTTGCAAGATCATAGTCTTGCCCGCCTTAGGGGGAGAGACGATCAGGCCGCGCTGACCTTTGCCTATGGGGGCAACGAGGTCGATCACCCGCGCGGTTAAGTCCTCGGTGCTGCCGTTGCCTAACTCCAGCACGAAGCGCGCCTGCGCGAACAGCGGGGTCAGGTTAGAAAAGTCGACTTTGTGCTTGGCGACTTCAGGCGGCTCGAAGTTGATCTGCTCTACCTTGAGCATGGCAAAATAACGTTCTCCTTCTTTGGGGGGACGAATTTTGCCAGAGACGGTATCCCCCGTGCGTAGACTAAAACGCCGGATCTGGCTGGGTGAGACGTAAATATCGTCAGGACCGGCCAGGTAGGAACAATCCGCCGAGCGCAAAAACCCATAGCCGTCCTGCATGATCTCAAGAACTCCATCGCCGTAAATGTCCTCACCGTTTTTGGCGAGCTTTTTAAGAATGGCGAAGATCAAGTCTTGCTTGCGGCTGCGCGAGACCCCTTCTATTTCCAAAGATTCCGAAATTTCTAACAGTTCTGCAGCAGATTTGCGTTTGAGTTCAGTTAGGTTCATAGGTAAAAATCGTTTTGGTCAGGCTCGTAACTAATTCACCCCCTACGGGAGCAAGTGTAATTGAAGGTGGAAATTCAGGCAGGTGAGATGGCAAGTAGCCCGCCTCTTAAAGAATAGACGGGCGGGGTCGAACTACAGATTTTGCTCCAAAAAAGCTTGCAGTTGAGATTTGCTCAGTGCACCGACCTTGGTAGCTTCCACTTCACCATTTTTAAACAACATCAGTGTGGGTATGCCACGCACGCCGTAGTACTGGGGGGTTTTTGGATTCTCGTCTATGTTCAGCTTAGCCACTTTTAAGCGCCCCTGGTACTCTTCGGCGATCTGATCAATTACCGGTGCAATCATTTTGCATGGACCGCACCACTCGGCCCAAAAATCCACCAGCACTGGTTGCTCAGACTGCAGGACTTCGCGCTCGAAGTTGTCGTCAGTAACATGCACAGTTGCGTTGCTCACGCGCATCTCCAATGAGTTGTTGGAAAAAAGTGGGACGGAAAAGGCTCAACTTAATTTGAGCTTAATCGGTGCTGAATTTCAAGCTTTTCGTAGATCGGTTAAAGATAGAGGTTCAAGAAGTGCATCCATATAGACTAGAATTTTGCAAATTATATCCCAATCGTTGGCGGTTAAGGTCGATTTATGCATAGGATCGATTTGGCCAGCCTGCAGACAAAGGTAAAAGGCGCCGTGCGCCGGGCTGGTTGCAAGATACTAAAAATTTACGAATCGGATTTTCAAGTCGGGCTCAAAGAAGATCGTTCTCCCTTGACTGCGGCTGATACTGCTGCTCACCGCTGCTTAACTGAGGCGCTGAAGAGTTTGCCAGTGCAGTTTCCCATTCTTTCTGAGGAGGATAAGACCCTAGCGTATCAGGAGCGCAAAAGGTGGCTGACTTACTGGCTGCTCGATCCGCTTGACGGTACCAAGGAATTTATCAACCGTAACGGGGAATTTACGGTCAATGTTGCTTTGATCCACAACCATGAGCCAGTGTTAGGAGTAGTTCACGTGCCGGTTTGGGATACTACCTATTACGCCGCCGCCGGCCTGGGTGCTTATAAACAGATAGGAGAAAAAACGCCGCAAGCGATTCAGGTGCGCAAGGCAGCAGCCAAGCTGGTCATCGTCGGTAGCAGGTCGCATCAAACTCCAGCATTTGCCGCTTATCTGGAGCGCCTGGATGGTCAGTACGAACTAATTTCCATAGGCAGTTCGCTCAAATTCTGTCTAGTGGCTGAAGGTCTAGCCGACCTTTATCCCCGACTTGGACCGACCTCAGAATGGGATACTGCTGCGGCCCATTGTGTCGTGGTGGAAGCAGGTGGTTTTGTGGTGGATCTTTCAGGTAAGCCTTTGCGCTATAACACCAAGGAATCCGTGCTTAATCCTTATTTCCTCGTGTATGGCGATGCCTCGCGGGATTGGTTGGCCTATTTACCTGAAGATCTCTAGGCTTCACCCTCAGGTAGTAAATGCTTTACCTGAGGGGCTTGTCCTAGTTTTAAAGCCAGTTCGGTCAAAAACACGTCCATGGCGCTATGGTAAGAGAGCAGATAGCGTAGACAAAAGCGAATCAAGGGATGGTAAATATGCTCGGTTTCGGTAATAGTGAGCACGGTTTCGCCGTCTTGCTCTTGTAACCGATAGCTCCAGCGGCCGCGAATCGGCAAGGAGTCGTCGGCGACTTCGGTCACCAGCCAAGTCGGCGCTTTGGCTTCCACCACCTTAAAGGCAATCCGGCTAATTTTTGAACTTACCTCTGTCCACATCGGCAAACCGTTCTCAGTTTGGTGGACTTCTACCCGTTTTATGCCAAAACGCCAACTGGGATAGGCCTCGAAATCGGTAAGAATCTGCCAGATTTCTTCTGCTTTCGCCCTGATTCTAATGGAGCTTGCAGACACGTGGTTCTGGGGCAGGCGGCTGCCAACAATTAGGGCAATAGCTAGCAGAGCGGCCAAAAGCAAAATTAGGCTGAGGACGAAGTGCATTTACCCTTGAGGGCGCCAGAATTTAAACGGTGTCTTAGCCAGGTAGGTATTGTAATAACGCATATCGTGGGTTACTTCCTGCCCAAGCCAGGGGGGACGTAGAAACTCCTCCTCTGGATGAGTAAGCTCGATTTCGGCGACGACTAAGCCTTGGTTGTCGGCTTCGAATTCGTCTATTTCCCAAAGATGATCCCCAAAACCGACGAAATAGCGGATTTTTTCGATCAGCGGCCGTTGGCATAAAGTGTCGAGCATTTCTTCGGCATCTTGAACCGGAATTTCGTACTCATATTCGTGACGTTTGGCTCCGAGGGTAACGCTTTTAATGTTCAACCAACCTTGGCCTGCAGCTACCCGAACCCGAACTGAGCACTCTTTGGCCTGGTTTAAATATCCCTGGCGGATCCGAATCCAATGGGTAACTTGCGCGCGCCAAGAACCGTCTAAAACTAAAAACTTACGCTCGATCTCTACAGCCATAGCGTATATTAAAACGCATAGCCAGTAATCACAAAAGCCTATGGCATAATTAGCTTCATCATGTCCTCTCAACCTTTGGTTTCTGAAAATCGAGTTTACCTGCCTGCACCTTTAACCTACCCTGAACTGCCGATTGCAGAGAAAAGGGACAAGATCATCACGGCGCTTAAAGCGCACCAAGTGATCATCGTCTGCGGCGAAACCGGTTCTGGCAAGACCACTCAATTGCCCAAGATTTGCTTGCAGGCTGGGCGCGGTGTAACCGGCTTGATAGGCCACACCCAACCCCGCCGCATTGCCGCTAGGAGCGTGGCAGCCCGCATTGCCCAGGAGTTGGGGCAGGAGTTAGGTGGACTGGTAGGTTGCAAGGTCCGCTTTCACGATCAAACCAGTCCCGATACCTTGATCAAGGTCATGACCGATGGGATTCTTCTGGCTGAGATCCAAACCGATCGCTATCTTACCCAGTACGATACGCTTATTGTCGATGAAGCCCATGAACGCAGCTTAAACATTGATTTTCTTTTGGGATATCTCAAGTGGTTGCTGCCTAAAAGGCGTGATCTGAAACTAATTATCACTTCGGCGACCTTGGACGTAGAACGTTTATCTTCCCACTTCGGCGGGGCGCCAGTGATCGAGGTTTCAGGGCGTAGTTTTCCGGTAGAGGTTCGATATCGGCCGCCCGCAGAGGGCGATCCGGATATGATCCAGGCTATTGTAGACGGAGTAGATGAGTTGGCGCGCGAGGGGCTGGCCGATATTTTGGTATTTCTTGCCGGTGAGCGCGACATTCGCGAAGCAGCTGAGGCCTTGCGCAAGCATCATCCCGGAAATTTCGAGATTCTCCCCCTTTACGCCCGCTTACCCCTCCACGAACAGCAGAGAATTTTTCAGCCCAGTTGCCGACCTCGAGTCATTTTAGCTACAAATGTGGCCGAAACTTCTCTAACGGTACCCGGCATTCGGGCAGTTGTCGACACAGGTCTGGCCCGTATTAGCCGTTTCAGCCCAAAGAGCCGACTTCAGCGGCTGCCGATTGAACCTATTTCTCAAGCTTCAGCTAAGCAGCGCGCTGGACGTTGCGGTAGGATTGCACCTGGAGTAGCCTTGCGCCTGTATTCTGAAGAGGACTTCAATGCGCGTCCGCTCTTTACCGACCCAGAGATCCTGCGTACCAATTTAGCCGCTGTAATTCTTAGGATGAAAGCCTTAGGATTAGGCGAAGTCGAAAGCTTTCCCTTTATTGATTCTCCTGAGTCTAGCCAAATACGCGCTGGGATCAGGCTGCTTAAGGAGTTAGAAGCGTTAGACGCAAACGGCGAATTGACCCAAATTGGCTCTTTGCTTCTAAGATTTCCCATAGATCCACGCCTGGCTAGAATGCTGGTCGAGGCGAGAAAGGAAAACTGCTTGAGCGAACTTGTGGTAATCGCCTCGGCCTTAAGCATTCAGGACCCAAGGGAGCGTCCTATCGACCAGGCCGAAGCCGCCGATGCAAAACACGCCCTGTGGCGCGATGAAAGCTCCGATTTTTTAAGCTTTCTTAAGCTTTGGCGCGTTTTCGCCGAGCATCAAAAACATTTGTCTAAAACTCAGCTGCGTAAATTTTGCCGCGACCATTTTCTTTCCTACTTCAGAATGCGCGAGTGGCAGGATCTTCACGCCCAACTCATGGAAGTGATCAAGGGAGAGTTGGGATGGCGCCCCAATCAGCAGGAAGCGACCCGAGCTGAGGTTCACCGCGCGGTCTTGGCTGGTTTTCTGTCCTACGTGGGATTGCGCAAAGACAAGTTCGAGTACGAAGGTGCTTATGGGCGGAAATTTTTTATTTTTCCAGGTTCCAGCCTGTTTAAGGCTAGACCTAATTGGTTAGTCTGCGCCGAGCAGGTCGAAACGACTAAAGTTTATGGGCGCATCTGCGCGCAAGTGGAGCCTCAATGGATCGAGGCAAAAGCTCATCATTTGCTTAATCGCCACTATTTTGATCCACACTGGGAGCGCAAGGCGAGAAAGGTGGTAGCGTTCGAGCGCGTGACCCTGTTTGGGCTGACATTGGTGGAGCGGCGCAAAGTGGCTTACGCCCGAATTCATCCCGCCGAAGCGCGCGAGATTTTTATCCGTTCCGCGTTGGTAGAGCAAGACATCGATTTATCGCTTGAGTTCTTTCGACACAATTGCACCCTATTGGCTGAACTTAAGCAATGGCAACATAAAACCAGGCGGCTGGATGGAGTGGTGGAAGAGGCGCGACTGTTTGAGTTTTATAAGCAGCGAATTCCTACTGAGGTTGTCGATGCCGATAGCTTAGAGCGTTGGTACCGGAAGGCAGTGCGCGTTCAACCGGACCTTCTTAAGTTGGAGAGAGAAGCGATAGCCCAGAGTATCTGCGTTTCCGCAGCCGATTTTCCTGACTTCTGGCAGCAGGAAGAATTGAAGCTTGCTTTGAACTACCGCTTCGATCCAGGTTCTGCGGATGATGGTATCTCTGTAATTGTTCCGCCAGTATTTTTGCCTCAATTGGATCCAGTGCCGTTTGACTGGTTGGTGCCAGGGTGGTTAGAGGAGAAAATAATGTTTTTGCTTAAGGGGCTGCCGCGCAGCGCTCGCCAAAAATTGATGCCGATTGCCGAAACCGCGGCCAAAGTACGCGCCAGACTAAACTTTGGTAAGGGTTTGTTGTGGGAAGAGGTAGCGCATGTACTTAAAGAGATCAGCGCGCTTGAAATCAGTCCCCAGGTGCTTGCAGCAGTAGAACTGCCAGATTACTTAAGAATGAATTTTAAGGTCGTTGATGATTCAGGCCAAATCTTGGCTCAAGGTCGGAATTTGGAGCTACTTAAAGCTAAGTTTTTAAGTCTTGCGAGCAAAGGGTTTCAGTCGCTGAGCAAGCAGGTAGGATTGGCGCGAGGCGGAATCGTGAGCTGGGATTTTGGCGATTTACCGCACAAATATCCGCTCAAGCCCGGGGTTTTGGGCTTTCCAGCGCTGGTCGACGAGGGGGAGAGTTGTAGAATTCAGGTGTTTACTACCGTGGAGGAGGCTAAAGCGGCGCACCGGCAAGGAATTGTGCGGTTGGTTCAGTTAGCTTTGATGAAAGAAATCAAGCTCTTAAAAAAGCAACTTCCAATTACCCAAGCCGAGGAATTGGTCTATGCCAAGTTGCCGCCTCATCCGCTTTTGTACGCGGGCGAACCGTCGAGAGCTTTGACCGAGGAGCTAATCGAGCTTGCACTCGGAGTGCTTTTAGAGGGTACAGATATCCGCAGCCAGCAGGCGTTTGCAGAACAGCTTGCCATAATTCGCGGCAAACTGTTCCCCTTGGCGCAAGAGATGGCCCTCAAAGCCAAGCATATTTTAGAATTGGTTCAGACTTGCCGGGAACAGTGCTATCGGATGGGGTTGGATCGTTCTCCCAGCGGAGCAGACGTTAATGAACAGCTGACACTTCTGTGTTACCAGGGGTTTTTGCATCACACCCCCTGGACAAATTTGAAAGAGTTGCCGCGTTACCTTACCGCCTTGCGCTGTCGCCTCGACAAAGCCGCCTACGATCTTGCTAAAGATGAATCCAGGCTAAATAAGCTTAAACCGTTTTGGGAAAGCTATTGGAAAAGGGTGCAGGCAGGAGAAATCAAGGCGCCGGATCTTGATCCGGTGCGTTGGAGTCTGGAGGAATTTCGGATTCAGCTCTTTGCCCAGCACATCAAGACGGCCTATCCTGTTTCGGAAAAGCGCTTGGCGGCGGCTTTAAGAACCGCAGCGAATGTTTAGTGTCAGCCGAGGAGTCCTCATGCACATCGGAACCGCTCTGACTAAAAGTGCCACTAAAGCAATGCTGTTGGGC
>JAOAHI010000122.1 GCA_026415315.1 Methylohalobius sp. | reverse complement strand
TCGTTGACGTTGCCCACGGTCAGGCGCAAGTTCTGCGTGGCGCTGGCGCCGGCCAGGTCGGTCGCGGTGACGGAGAGCTGCAGTTCACCCACATCGTCGTTGCCGGGTGTACCGCTGAAGGTGCCGGAGGCGGCGTCGAACGACAGCCAGGCCGGCAGCGGATCGCCATTGGCCAGGGTGGCGGCGTAGCGCAGGCGGTCGCCGGCATCGGGATCGACGAAAGCGTCGCTCGGCAAGGCATAGACGAAGGCGGCATCCTCGGTCGCGGTCTGCGCCGCGAGCGGACTGCCGGCCACCGGGGCATCGTTGGTGTCGGCCACTTCGAGCGCGAAGCTCTGGCTGGCCGACTCGCCCGTCAGGTCGGTGGCGGTCACACGGACCCGCAATGCGCCGACATCGCCGTTAGTCGGGGTGCCGGAGAAGGTGCCGGTCTGCGCATCGAAGGCGAGCCAGGCGGGCAGCGGATCGCCGTTTGCCAGCGTGGCCGAGTAGGACAGCGC
>JAOAHI010000121.1 GCA_026415315.1 Methylohalobius sp. | reverse complement strand
ATATTGCCGCCGCCGATCACCAGGGCAACCTGGATGCTAGAACTGACTAGGTCACCTATCTCGGTGGCCAATCGCTCCAAGACATCCGGATCGATGCCGCAGTTACTGCCGCCCATCAGCGCCTCGCCGCTGAGCTTGAGCAGGATACGTCGCTGGACGGCTATCGCCATGACCCTGAGCCTCGCCGTACCCTTGTGGAGTTTAACCCACCCGGACCTGGGCCATGACCTCTTCGGCGAAGTTCTCGATCTTTTTCTCGATCCCCTCGCCGACCTCGAGACGCGCGAAGCGGTGCACCCTGGCGCCCGCCTGCTTGAGCAGATCGCCGACGCTTTGCTCGGGGTTCTTGACGAATGGTTGGCCGACCAGCGTAACCTCTTCGAAGAACTTGCGGATCCGGCCCTCGACCATCTTTTCGACGATGGCCTCGGGCTTGCCGCTTGCCAGTGCCTGGGCCTTGAAAATCTCGCGCTCCTTGGCCAAGGTTTCGGGCGGGACCTCCTCAGC
>JAOAHI010000120.1 GCA_026415315.1 Methylohalobius sp. | reverse complement strand
AGCAAAGACGGTGTCCGCAAACGCTACATGGTACCGATTTCTAGGCATATTCTAGTCCAAGAAAACGACTTTGTCAAAGCAGGTATGCCACTTTCCGACGGTCAGATTACACCTTCGGATATCTTGGCTATTAAAGGTCCTACAGCGGTGCAAGAGTATTTGGTCAATGAAATTCAGGATGTATATCGCCTACAAGGGGTAAAAATCAACGACAAACATATTGAGGTCATTGTTCGTCAGATGATGCAAAAAGTAATTATCGTCGACAGTGGCGACACTACCTTCTTGCCTAATCAGGTTGTCGATAAGGTAGAGTTCATGGAGGAGAACGATAAGATACTAGATATGAAAGTCGTTGTGGATCCTGGTGACTCAACAACCTTGAAAGCAGGTATGATTATTACGCCACGCCAATTGCGTGATGAAAACTCTAGCCTACGTCGCAAGGACCTGCGGCTTGTAACTGTCCGCGATGCGCAACCTGCTGTATCCAAGCCAACCCTACAAGGTATTAC
>JAOAHI010000011.1 GCA_026415315.1 Methylohalobius sp. | reverse complement strand
AAAGTCTCGCGCATGGTGGCTTAAGGCAGGCTCAAAAAACAAGTTATTATAGCCTAAGTCCCAAGATCACAGCGTGCGCCATGAACGCCAGTGTTTCCATTCTTCCGAGTGGCTATTGTAAAGGCCAAAAACTATGCCAACGCCTATCTCCGTCCATAGGATGTCCTGCTCTTGATCGAAGTCATCGCATGACCGCACGGTCAAAATCCCTCTCTCCGCACGCCACGGCATCCCCGAGGTGTGGCTGGTCGGCTTGAACGAAGAGGCCTAAGCTTAGGCGAGGGTCGGCCCGCGCCACACATAAGCCTGACCAAATCCGTCCCCTCCTGCCGCAAAGAGTAGGCCAAACCTGCCTCTCAGTCTCCGTTTTGTGATACAACTTATTGATTTTAAAAGATATAAAAATTTGGCAAGGCTTTTGCCTTATTCTCAGTGCAATGTGTTTTTCAACCTCAATTTTAAGGAGACTAACCATGATGAAAAAACAACAAGGCTTTACTTTAATCGAGCTCATGATCGTGGTGGCGATCGTTGGTATTTTGGCCGCGATTACTGTGCCGGCGTATCAGGACTACATGACGCGTTCGAAGATTTCCGAAGTGACTCTGCGTTTAGATGAAGTCAAAACCGCCGTCTCAGATTATTATGCCTATCACCAAGCATTTGGTTCGGCGGCTTCGGTCGGCTTTAACACAGGTGCCACCGGGAAATATGTAAACGGTGTAACTTGTGGCGCTAACTGCGGTCTCATTACGGCGACAACAGGAACTGGCAACGATCTGCCCGATGATGCAGAGGGCAAAACCGTCCAGCTCTCGGCCGTTTCGACCAGCAACGGGGTCGTGGTGTGGAAGTGTAAAGCGGGCACTATGCCTGCCAAATATCTCCCCGGTAGCTGCAAGTGATGTCACTATCTAAACTGCTCTCCTTACCCCGGCTTCGGCCGGGGTTTTTGTTCGTAGGGGCGGCTTTGCTGGCTATCCTGGCCTACTGGCCTGGGCTTTGGGGTGGGTTTTATTTCGACGATTTTGCTCAGATCGTCCTCAATCCCTTTATCCAGCTTAAAGAGCTGACCTTTGGCGGGCTGTGGGCGGCCATGCACTCCTCGGTCTCTGGGCCAACTGGTCGGCCGCTGGCGATGGCAAGCTTTGCCTTAGACCACGCGCTATTCGGCTTAAATCCCTGGCCGATGAAGCTGATCAACGTAGGAATTCACCTGCTTAACGGGGTGCTGCTGTGGGGGCTTTTGCGCCGCTTGGTGCTGCGCTTTCCAGGACTGGAACCTAGCAGCAAATGGCTGGCCGATGCCACGGTGTTTCTATGGCTCATCCATCCCTTGCATGTCTCGACTGTGCTTTACGTGGTCCAGCGCATGACCTTATTGGCTAGCAGTTTCATGCTGCTTGGACTGTTGGGTTATTGCCACTTTCGCTGCCACACTCGGCCCAGGATGGCATTGGCTTTGGGGAGTTTGTTTGCGGCTACGGGGCTGGCAGTACTGGCAAAAGAAAACGGTGTGTTGGCCTTGGCGTATGCAGCGCTCATCGAGGTTTGGGCGTTGCGCTTTGACGGCTTGGACATAAAGTCCTCCCACTTGGCACGCGTTTTATTCCTCTGGCTGCCCTTAGTCGGGGGAGTCTCCCTCGTCGGTTACTGGTTTTGTGACCCGGATTGGTTTGCTCGCGCCTATGCCGGACGCGATTTTAATTGTTTGGAACGGCTCATGACCGAAGCGCGGGTGCTGGTTTTTTACCAGTATTTGATCGCTCTGCCAGACCTTTCGGCCATGGGGTTGTACCACGACGATTGGACGATTTCC
This sequence comes from Methylohalobius sp., assembly GCA_026415315.1. Lineage (GTDB taxonomy): Bacteria > Pseudomonadota > Gammaproteobacteria > Methylococcales > Methylothermaceae > Methylohalobius. The sequence goes on along the minus strand of JAOAHI010000011.1, from coordinate 51,830 downwards.
AAGTCCCTGCTTGACCCACCGGTGACTTTATTAGCCCTGCTCTGGCACAGTTTACTGTTGGGCCTGGCCCTGAGGCTGCGTCGCTCTCTGCCATTGGTGAGCTTCGGCATTTTATGGTTCTATGCTGGCCACTTGTTAGAATCCACTTTTTTACCCTTGGAATTGGTGTTTGAGCATCGCAATTACCTGGCCGCAGCCGGCGTATTTTTGGCGCTTTTCGGTTTGGTCGCACAGCTTGCTGCCCGCTTGCCTGCCGCCCCAGCCCCGAGCAAACCGATGTTTTGGATTTTTGGTTTTTTGGCTCCGCTCCTTTGGACCACCACCTGGATACGCGCTGCCGACTGGGGCGACCTTTTCAGCCACGGAATCATGGAGGCTACGCGCCATCCTACCTCAGCGCGCAGTCAATTCGAAGCCGGTCAGACGCTGGCGCAGGGCATCATGCGTCATCCTGAGCTGGCAAAAGCATACTACCTGCAAGCGAGAGAGCACTATTGGGCTGCTGCCCGACTGGATGCACGGGGTTTGGCACCGTTGGTCAGTTTGATGGCGCTCGATACCGCCATCAAGCACGAAATCGATCAAAAGGTTCTGGCGGAGCTGCAATATAGGCTTCGCCATGCCAAACCGGACGCCTCCGCACAGATCAATCTTCATGCTTTAACTCACCAAATTCTCAACGACACCCAACGCTTATTTGACCAAGCTACGGCACTTTCTCTGTTTGACGCCGCTTTAGCCAATCCGCATTTAGGCTCACGTGAGCGCGCCGAGGTGCTGGTCAGCAAAGCACTTTATCTAAATGGACAGCATCGTGAGGCCGAAGCGCTATCTGCGCTAGAACAGGCCGTCGCTTGGATGCCGCATCGATTAGATGCCTTGGTTTTGCTCGCGGCTAAACAGATCGACCTCGGCTTGATTGCTGAGGCGAAAAATACCTTAGCCCAAGCCGAAGGCCAAGACCGCTTTGGCACAGCCGCGGAGGAGATCGCCCGTCTGAAGCGCCAAGTTTCGCCTTAAACTAAAGTTATTAGAATAAAATGAGTTATTAAAATGCGGCATTCCACCTATAGCCTCCTCTGGGTGCTCGAACGCTTGCTGGACTAGTTGTTCACCCTAATTCCTTAAACGCCTCTGGCACTGTGCCAATCGCCTTGATCAGACAAAGATAGAAATGACAGTAAAGCTCCTTGCAACTGCTCAAAAACGCGCTAAGTTTAAAACACAGCAAAACAGGGATCGATGTCATGCCTGGCACCTTAAGCTTGATTCTTCCCGCCCGCAACGAAGCTGAAAACCTCGCCCGTCTCTTGCCCAAACTGCGGCAGTACTTTCCTGAGGCAGAAATTTTGGTAGTAGATGACGCCTCTACCGACGAGACGGCACGGATTGCCGAACAATCCGGCGCTGTCGTCTTGCATCACCCTTACCGCCTCGGCAACGGAGCGGCAATCAAAACCGGTGCTCGACAGGCTAGGGGTGAAATTTTGGTCTTTCTCGATGCCGACGGCCAACATACCCCTGAGGATATTCCCCGTTTACTGGAGAAACTGGAAGAGGGCTATGACATGGCTGTCGGAGCTAGACAGCGCGGCTCTCAGACCAATGCGGCGCGCGGGCTGGCTAATCGGGTTTACAACTTATTGGCGAGTTATATGACCGGTCAGCGTATCCTAGACTTAACCTCAGGCTTTCGCGCTGCGCGGGCGGAGAAATTTCGTCAGTTTCTGTACCTTCTACCCAACGGATTTTCTTACCCGACGACCATCACCATGGCTTTTTTCCGTGCTGGCTACTCGGTCGCCTACGTTCCCATCCATGCCAGCCCACGCCAAGGCAAGAGCCACATCCGCCCCCTGCGCGATGGTGTGCGGTTTTTAGTCATCATCTTTCGCATTGGTACTCTCTATGCTCCGATCAAGCTGTTCGGGCCTGTAAGTTTCCTGTTATTCATCAGTGGGCTGGGATGGTACCTGCACACTTTTTGGACCCAGGGACGCTTTACCAATATGAGCGCCTTGCTGTTTACTGCCTCGCTCCTCGTATTTTTGATGGGACTGATTTCTGAACAAATTACTTTGCTGCTATACAAGGACAGTAACCGACAGGCGCCGTGAATCCGCCCGTGCTGATCATTACCCGCAATTTCCCACCGTTATGTGGCGGAATGGAGCGGCTTAACTGGCATCTGGCCGATGAGCTCTCCCGCTTGGCCAAGGTCACGCTGATCGCTCCCAAGGGGGCCAGAGAGCAGGCACCAGAGGCGTTAACGATCGAAGAAGTTGCTTTAAAACCCCTGGTGCGCTTTTTCGTCGAAGCAAGCGTTCGCGCCAGACGCATCAATCGCACCCAGCCCCCTAAGGTGATTTTGGCCGGAAGCGGTCTGACTGCGCCGATTGCCCTAAGCGCAGCCAGATCGATGGACGTTAAAGCCGCTGCCTACGTGCATGGGCTAGATTTGGCCGTCAATCACCTGGTTTATCGCTTTCTTTGGCTGCCGGCGATTCGCCAACTCGACCTCGTCATCGCCAACAGTTCTGCCACAGCGAAACTGGCTGAGCAGGTTGGCGTCCCCGCCGCACGCATCACCGTCGTCCCTCCTGGTGTCAAACTTCCCCAACTCTCGGAAGAAAAACGCCACCACCTAAGGCAACTATTTCGCGCTCAATATGGCTTTGGCGATCGCCCGCTGTTGCTTTCGGTCGGGCGCTTGACCCAGCGCAAGGGAATAAGCCACTTTGTGCGCCACGTCCTGCCACACATCGTCCAGGAAGTCCAGGACGCTTGCCTGGTGATTGTCGGCGAAGCGCCTCAGCACGCTTTAGCTGCTGAGATCGAGACAACGCATCAAATCCTGAAATTAGCTCGCACCTTGGGGCTTTCCGACCGTGTCCGCTGCTTAGGCTTCGTCCCCGACGAGACTTTGAGCGCGGCTTATCTTGCCGCCGATGTCCACGTTTTCCCGGTGCAGGCTACCCCAAACGACCCAGAAGGCTTCGGCATGGTAGCGATAGAGGCTGCTGCCCACGGCTTGCCTACTGTGGCCTATGCCACCGGTGGAGTGGTGGATGCAGTAGCCGATGGCACCTCCGGCAGATTGATTCGACCCGGGGATACAAAAGGCTTTGCTCAGGCGGTGCTGGAGATACTTGCCAAACCCTTGGAAAAACAGAAAATCGAAGCATTTGCTGCACAGTTTTCCTGGCCAAAATTTGGCGATCGCCTAGCTCGCATACTTATCGGCTAATCCTTCCGCCTCTCCTGGCACCAGCCGGCCAAATCTGTACGGCCACCTCCAGATCGCACACAAAGTGGACTTCTGGCTTGGTTAAAATCCACCATCCGCTACAAAGCCAATTATCGAGACCTCATTGCTGCTAATATTCATAACAGCGTCCTATCATTTTTCGAATGTTATTGGGCACTCTGCTCGATCTAGACAAGGCAATTTTAGCTATTGGCAAGAAGCTGGCGCGCCGACATGAGGTTCCTCTTTTCTCTTGGCGAGGCAGTTTCCCCTTCGCTTCGGCCAGCCCAGCAAGCCACTTAAGACGAGACCCGAATCATCACAACGGACTAATCAACTAACTGCGCGACCAAGAAGAAATCTGATGCGAGCCCAAACCATGAGTGTTACAGTCGTCAATCGCAACAACCTATTGACGATTCGCAAATGCCTTTAGACCGAATATTCGTCGTTACCGTAACGTATTTTCCCGATTTGCATCAGCTTCAGCGGCAACTACTGGCATTGCCGGACGATCTTCCCAAAATCCTCGTCGACAATACCGCCATTGAAGAAACCCGTGCTGCCTTAGAGCAACTTTCTAAATCGCTGCCGCATGTGCATCTTTTGTGTAACCCTCATAACCTGGGTCTCGCAGCAGCCATCAACCGAGGGATCGAGCATGGTGTCAACCTTGATCCAGCAGCGCAGTTTGTCTTTTTGCTGGATCAAGACAGCATTCCCGAATCGAATTGCTTGTCCACCTTGATGCAAACCTTTAAAGAACTTCAAGCGCAGGGCTTCAAAGTCGGTGCGGTGGGACCATATTTACTTGACGAGAAAACAGGCGCTTTTCATGGCTTTCATCAGATGAGGGGTTGGCGTTGGCAACGCGCTTTCCCCAAACTCAACGCTGCCCCCGTAGACTGCGCCAACCTCAACGGGAGCGGTACCTTAATGCCGGTGAATCTGCTTTTAAGCTTAGGAGGATTAGACGAAACGTTTTTCATCGATCATGTCGACACAGAGTGGTCGTTCCGTTTGTTGTCTCATGGATACAGCCTATGGGGGGTCCCCAAAGCTCTCCTGCGCCACAATATGGGCAAAGACAGCCTGCGCATTTGGTGGTTTGGTCGCAGAATCTGGCCGTTGCGTACTCCTATGCGGCATCGTTACCTTTTTCGCAATGCGATTCGACTCATGAAACGCTCCTACGTCCCAACAACTTGGAAAATCTGGGCCGCTGCCAAACTCGCCCTAACCCTTGTGGTTCATGCCCTTTTCGATTCCCAACGCCACACCCAAGTCCAAGCGATGTTGCTTGGACTTTGGGAAGGGTTAAAAGATGACGCATTCCCTCATCGGCCTCACCCTTAACTACCGCGACGTCCCGCGCACCCAACGCTGCGTAAAAAGCCTGTTGGCCGAAGGGGTCGAACAAGTCCTTGTTTGGGACAATTCAGAAGACAATGGGACATCCGCCGCCGCCTTGCGGCAGGCGTTCGCCCATACGCAGAAGGTGCTGATTCACGAAAGCCCAACCAACCTCGGCTTTGCCACCGGTGTCAACCGCGCCCTCACTCTCATCACAGAACAAACCCCAAACGCCTGGGTATTGCTCATCAACAACGATGCCGTGCTGCTACCTGGTGCTCTTGTTGCCTTGCGCCAAGCGCTCGAGACCCATCCGCACGCCGTGCTTGCTTACCCTACGATCGATCATGGCGGCCGTCTCATCGGCACAGCTTATTACCATCGCGTCTTAGGTTTGATCACAACCCGACCTCTTCCAGGCAGCATTCCCTATGCCTCCGGCTGCTGCCAGCTCATTGCGCCCGCGCGCTACCCCGGTTTGCTTTACGACGAGGATTTTTTCATGTACGGCGAGGATACCGAACTCGGCTGGCGGCTCGGCCCAGAGCGCATGGTGCACGTGCCGCAGCTGTTAGTCGATCATGAAGGCAGTGCCAGCAGCGGGATGGCGACCGACTTTTACGAGACGCGGATGGCAGAATGCCACTGGCGACTGACCAAAAAACTGGCCAAAAATCGGATCGATCTTGCCTTATTGTACCTAGGTCGCCTTCTTACCTTACCGCTGCGAGCCCTGATCCGAACGCTGCGCTACCGAAGCCCGATACCGCTCAAAGCTCTGGCAAAGGGCTGGCGCTTGGCGCATGGGCAGGCAATTCACGCGCCTTTTGCTGCAGAGGCCACTCGTTCCAAAAGCCTCTCCCACATGGGCACAATGCGCTCGGGTGAATAATGCCTTGCGCGTTCTTTTCCACGCAGTGCATACAAGCTTCGCAAATCGGCATCGGTGAATAGCTTGGCTAAGGCTTCCTGAAAGGCCAGCTCATCCCCATCGGGTGTCAACAGGCCTGCCCAGCCATCCTCCAAGATTTCGCGCGGGCCGGCAGGACAATCCATAGCGACACAAGGCACACCGCACGCTAGAGCCTCAAGTAGAACCAAAGCAAAACCCTCGTATCTGGAACATAAAGCAAACACCGTGGCATGGGCCAGCCAATCGTGGACATTGCTCACCTGGCCAGGTAAAAACGCCGTATCTTGAACGTCCAGACGCCCGATTTCCGCCTCCAATTCCTGGCGCTTAGGTCCTTCGCCGAGGATCACAAGGTGATGGTCCAAACCTTGCGCCCGCAGCGCCGCATGAGCGCGGATAAGGCGCTCGAAGCCTTTCTGTTCGGCCAGCCGTCCGATGCCCATCAGAACCGGTTTGGCAAACAGTTTAGGATCCGGGGCGCGAGGTGCAGGTTCAGGCATCGGATCGAGAAAATTTTCGATCACCTGCCACGTTGAATCTGGGGGCTGCTTGCCCAGTGCCCGACGCATAGAATCTAGAGTGCCTTGCGCAGGAAACACCGTCCACCGCACGTGCCGTCGTACTCTAAGGCTCAGCCACCGGTCTAGCCACCCTTGACGTTGCAGATGTTGTTCAAAGGCAATGTGCGTCCAGGCGATGAATGGCTTCCGCGCCAGTCTAGCTGCCAACCAGCCGTAGTTGGTGGATGCATCTTCCATACCGCCGATGACCACATCGGCCTGCCTGGCCAACGGCACAAGGCGCAAAGCGACCAAAGGTTTGCTCACACCTTTAGCGCCCAGACGCACCAAGTCCAAATCGGAAGCGTCGAGGGGCTCAAACCACGAGCGTTTAAACAGCGTCACCACGCGTACGGGATAATCCCGGCCTTTTAAATGACGTGCCAGGCGCAGGTTCATCGGCTGCGCGCCACCGGGGCCGAGGTCGGAAATGACGATTAACACGTGGGGTTTCATTTGCGCGCGATCACCACCAGATTAGGATCGAATACTCTTGGCCGAATGAAGTCCGAGAGCAGGTAAACACTGCAGTGCACGGCGTTGTTGAGGTGCCAACGTGCGCGGTTGAGCAGGCGCAGCAGGGCGCGATGCGGCTTGCGCCAAGACCAGAACAAGCGCGGAGCTTGGCACTCTAGGGTAATATTGGTTGGCTCGAATCCAGCCGCTTCCAAAACTTGGATCAAAGAGTACTCGGTGAAATGGGTAACATGGGTGAAGTCGAGCGCCATATTGAAACCGCCGATCAGGCTCGCCATGTTGGGCAAACGCACGCTTAGGCGGCCGCCGGGCGCAAGAATGCGGTAGAACTGGCGCAGAACGTCGACGGTGTGCTCGCGCGGCAGGTGCTCCAGTACATCGTGAAAAAACACTACCTCAAAGGATGCCGAAGGCGCCTGCTTTAGCCACTCGCGTATGTCGGCCTGAATCAAGGTGGCCGCCCCCGCCAATCTTTGCTTGGCGGTGGCCAGCAACTGCGCAGAGAGCTCAACGCCCGTCAGGTTCGTGTACCCCATCCGCCGTAAGGCTTCGAGGTGGTGACCTTCGGCGCAGCCGGCATCCAAAATGCGCGCCTCTTTGGGGATCTCATCGATCCAGCGCGGCAGCCGGTCGCGCTTGAGGCGTTCAACGTCGTCCGGAAGACGCGCACGCCGCTCCATGGCCGAGTAATGGCGAGAATAGTGCTGGAACAATTCATGCGACGGATCGTGGCGTTCACTCATCGACTGTCCTTCTTTGGTTTGTTAGATACATACAAAAAAGCAGCAAAGCCATAATGGCTTCCGCCCCATAGGTCGCCGCCGCCGCCCCCTGCCAGCCCCATTTGGGAATCCACCATAAGTTCAAACCGATGTTCAACAGCGCACCCACCAGCAACACCACCATTCCTTTGGTTTGGGCGTCGCTGGTCGCCAGCGCGTGGTTAAGAAAAAACCTAGGTAGGCTGATCAAAGGCAGCCAAGCCAGCCAACGCACAACTTCTACTGTCTCTTGGTAAGTCCGACCGAGAAGATGAGGGAGCAGCGGTGCCGCCAGGGTCAACGCCACAGCGACGGCCATGCTATACCCCAAAGCCGGGACAACCAAGGGAAAAACACTCTGTAACGCGTGGGAAGTTCCCTTGGCACCAGCGCGAAACAGGCGGGGCGCCACCGCGCCGAGCAAGGAATACAAAGGGATCAACGCCAGATCAACCAAACGATAGGCGGCCGAATACACACCCGCCACCTCTAAACTCAACAGGCCGGCGAGCAGAAATTTATCGGCATCCACATACAGCTTGTAAGCGCTGCCCCACAAGGAAAACGGCCACCCCGCGCGCAGATGCTCCAAAAACCTTTGTTCTCCAGGCCAGAGGGGCCTTCCCAGATCGCACTGAAGCCGGTAATACGCATATCCGGCAGCCAGCCCGGATGCTGCGGCATAGAGTCCAGCCCACCACGAAAGCAGCTGGCCATCCCCTTCGCTTTTCAAGCTCAAGGCCAACAAGGCTACAGCACCCCCTAGCCGCGTCCCGACCGGCGCTAGCATCATCTGCCCGGCTCGGCCCATGCGCTCAGCCCCTTGATAAGCACAAATGGCGATGTTGGTTATCGGCCAAAAAACCAATTCGCCCAATCCTATAAACACGACCACTAGCCAGGAAACTTGGGGCAAGATTTTCCAGGCGCTGGTTAGATAGAGCAAAAACAGCGGCACCGTTCCCACGCCCAAACTGACCAACGTGGCACCAAAGCTCGACGCAAAGCGATGGGGGTTGCGCGCCACATCGCGCATCAAGATCACGTGCCCACCCAGGCCAGAAAAGCACGCCCACCCCCCGACCAGGGCCAACACCGCGCTGAAGGCGCCATAACCTTGGCTTCCTAAGGCACGCGCGACGATAAAAAACAAAGCGGCCTGCGCTAAGGAGCGAAGGCCAAACCAGGTGCTTAGCACGAGGGTGTCGCGAGCGAGCTTTCCCGGACGCCACGTTTTCCAAAAAACGACTGCCATCATCCTAAGTATAGTGGGCTTGCTCAAATATCTATGCTGGGCAATGGCTCACCGTAGGTGCAAGCCATGTCGAATCCAGGCGATGGATACTCTCCTTTCACCTTTGCACGAGGATAATGTGCAGTTATCGGATTCCATCCCTGAGGGGATGTAGCACTTCCACTTTTTTACCAAACCAAGCTACTGGCTTTGCCCCCACAATGCGTTCAATCAAGCTTACTAACCTCTGATTGCCTGCTATGCTTTAACTAGTGGTTTTTCCAGGGCAGGCTGGGAACGACAATTCAATCTCTCGGAAAATGTCATCGGCTCAAACTTCTGCGCACGGGGTTCTGCCCCGCTATGTTGATCTCGCCTACCACTGCCGTGAGCAAGTGGTAGAGGGATTTAGCCAGCTATTTCAACAGTTTTTGCAAAATTTGCCAGACGGCTTACTCAAGCTTGCGGACCACGCAGAAAGCAATACCGTCCAAACCAATTGCCTAGATGCGCGCCAGGAGATCCTCTGCCGCCGTGAAGAGATGCTACAAGGCTTTTGTAACGAATTGATGGCGGGTTTTGAGAACTTTATTCTTGGTTACGAGAGGACATCTGAACAGACCGACTCTAACGCCTCCCAAAAGAGGCGCCTGTCTCTAATAGAGAAGGAAATTTTCGAGCTCGAATTGGCATTCGACACCGTCGCCAATAGCGCTTGCGTCCATTTCAGCGAGCTGTTGTTTACCCTTAACCAGCGCTTGGCAGTCATTAACAACGGATTCAAGCCCGGCGAACGCAGCGCGGCATTGCCCGGCAGCCCCCATCATCTCTGCAACGCCTACCGCTGTGCTCTCTCCTCGCTTTCGCTTCCACTTGATACCGGCGTCAAAATCAGCCTGATCGAGGCTTTTGATGATGCGGTCCTACGTCAGGCTGAACCGATCTATCAAAAATACAATCAAATCTTGATCGAAGCTGGCATCTTGCCCAACCTGGAAGAACACCCTGTTTATCTTCCCGAGGCTGGACCGGCACCTAAACCCCAGGGGGAGGCAGAAGAAGCGAAATCCCAATTTAAGACGAGCACCACTCCGGAGCCAGAAAAACAAGAACAGGTCGATGAGAAGCCAACCACTCCGGAGGAAATCCTCGAACAGGAAATCTTCCAAAACATCAGCCAGCTTCTCCGCCAACGTCGGGGCACGGCCGGTTCTCCTCCGCCAGGTGTCCTGGGTGGCCGCATCACTGACCTGATCGATGCGCTTAAAGCTCTGCGCGGCGACGGCAGCAGTCAGGTTACCGCACCTTTAAATATCGCTCACTATCCGCTTGAGCAGATCCGGGCTGAATTCCAAGCCCAGCTCTCGCGGCTGACCAAACTCATCGAGCAGTACAAAATCGAGCACACCGAAGCCGACGTCATCGAGTTGGTCGGAATGCTGTTCGAGCAGGTGCTCAACGATCCGAACCTTCCTGATTCGGTTAAGGCCTTGTTAAGTTATCTACATACGCCTTATTTGAAAGTCGCTCTCCTAGACCGCAAGTTTTTCTTCAAGTGCCGTCATCCTGCCCGCCGCCTGCTGAACGTTCTGACTCAGGCAGGTGCTTTGTGTAATGCTACGGACAAAAACGAGCACACTCTCTACGCCCGCATGCGGGAGACGGTCAATCGGGTTTTAACGGAATTCGATGGGAATATTGAGCTGTTTGAACGCCTACTGGCGGAATTCGAAGAATTCCTACGCCAATACCAAGCCCGGGCGCGACTGCTGGAGCAGCGTGCCATCGCTAAAGCCAAAGGCCAAGAGAAGCTACGCGAAGCCAGACAAACCGTAGCTCAGGAATTGGCTCAGCTGGTGCGCGGACAGGTTCTCCCTAAGGCGGCCGAGAGACTGTTATTTGGACCGTGGGCTAATCTCCTGGTTCTGTTGCATCTTCGCAAAGACAGCGAAACTTTTCGCCACTATCTCGAAATGACTAAGGATATTTTGTGGAGCGTTCAGCCCCAAACCACCCTAGCGCAGCAGAGGGCGCTGCGCCAGAAATTGCCTGGACTGATGGAAGAGATCAAGATGGGACTTGCATTATTAGGCGACCCCGACAACAACACCGAACGGCTGCTTGCCGAACTGGCCGCCTGCCAACAAGTCGCCCTGGCTAACGACAGCACCAACTTAGAGTTGCCAGAACCCAAAGGCACCCTTGATCCAAACCGCTATCCCCATTTGCAGGACATAGACCTAGAGGATTTTCTCAGGGAGCGGCCTAAACCCGTATCCCCGGAAATGGAGAGCCTCCTTGATCGACTGCGCCAGGCTAAGCTAGGCACTTGGTTTGAGTTCCATGATGTTCAAACTGGCGTCCCTATCCGCGCCAAACTCTCTTGGTATAGTCCTAAGACTGGTTATTACATCTTTGTTAATCAAGCCGGCATTCAAACCAGAGCTATGGGGCTAAAAAAACTGGCCACGGAAATTCTGGAAGGGAGAGCCAAACTGCTCGAACTGGAGCGAAGACCGTTTGTAGAACGTGCCCTGCACCGGATCTATCAGCTCTTAAGTAGCCGCGCTTGAGCGCATCAGCCAATAACCCACTAGTGCCAGGCCGGCAATTCCGGCCGAGGCCCAACCAATGCGGTTAATATTGCGGTAGATCGCCTGCTCCAAACGCTCCCCTCCTAGGGCGATCAGCCCCGCCACCAGGAAAAAGCGCCCACCTCGACCGAGGACCGAGGCCAACAAAAACGGCACCGGATTCATGGAGAGTGAGCCGGCGGCGATGGTAAATACTTTGTAAGGGATGGGAGAGAACCCAGCTACCAGCACGGCCCAAAACCCAAACTCATAAAACCATTGTTTGGCGGTGAGATAAGCTTCCCAATAATGCCACTTATGCAACCAAGGATCGGCTAGGGAGAAGAAAAAATATCCTATTCCATAGCCGAACATTCCACCCCCGACCGAAGCAAGGGTGGTTAACCCTGCTAACCGCCAGGCCTTCTTAGGCTGGGCTAAGGACATCGGCACCAAAATGGCATCGGGAGGAAGGGGGAAAAACACCGCCTCGGCAAAACTCACCGCGCCTAAATACCAAACCGCATGGCGGTGGCGGGCATAGTGAAGTGCTTTGCGGTAAACCCAATCGAACATCAACCCAGTCCGCCGAGCAAAGGGACGAATTTCACTTGCTCCATAGCCTCCACTTCGTATCCGGCCTCAGCGCGAATGATGCGCTTTAATACCTGCCCTGGGCCCTGACCGACCGGAATGACCAACACCCCGCCTGGTGCTAATTGCTTCAACAAAGGATCGGGAATCTCCGCCGCCGCTGCTGTCACCACGATCGCATCGTAAGGAGCATACTTAGGCCAGCCCCAACCGCCGTCGCTGTGCTCGTATTTGACGTTGTAGATCTTCAGATCATACAGGCGGAATCTGGCTTTTTTCTGCAGCGCTTCGATCCGTTCGACAGTATAGACCGTCCCAGCTAGCTGAGCCAAAATAGCAGTCTGATAACCGCTCCCAGTCCCTACCTCCAAAACCTTCTGCGGGCGGCGCTGGCCGATCGCCAACTCGGTCAAGCGGGCGACAATATAGGGCTGGGAGATGGTTTGACCAAAGCCGATCGGCAATGCGGTATCCTCGTAAGCTCGACTGGCCAGCGCCTCGTCCACGAACACGTGGCGCGGCACTTTGGCCATTGCTTCCAGCACCCCTTGATGAGAGATGCCTTGAGCTCTGAGGCGCTCTATCATCCTCTCGCGGGTGCGGCGCGAGGTCATTCCGATCCCATCTTTAGCGCTCACCATCGCACTTTCTCCGGCAGCCAGGCGGCGATAGCTTCTATAGCCGGGTAGTGGGTCAGGTCGATCTGCAGGGGCGTCACCGAGACATAACCTGCGCGCACCGCATAGAAATCAGTGCCTGGACCGGCATCCTGCTCGGGACCAGCCGGTCCCACCCAGTAAACGGGTCGACCGCGCGGGTCGGTGGCCTTAATGACCGGCTCGGCCTTGTGCCGCTGCCCCAAGCGGGTAGACTGGAAACCGCGGATTTCGGGCAGAGGCAGGTTAGGGACATTGACGTTGAGGATCGTGTCGGAAGATAAGGGTTTTCTCTCCATCTGCTCTAAGAGGCTTAAGGCCACGGCCACCGCCGTGTCGAAGTGGCGCGGATTCTCACCCGCCAAAGACAAAGCAAGGGCTGGAAACCCCAAAAAGCGGCCTTCAGTCGCCGCCGCCACCGTACCGGAATACAGAACGTCGTCACCTAAATTGGCGCCGTGGTTGATGCCGGCTAGCACCATATCGGGCTCCTCCTCGAGTAGGCCAGTGATGGCCAAGTGGACGCAATCGGTCGGCGTGCCGTCAACTCGATAGAAACCGTTTTCCGCCCGGCTGATCCGAAGAGGCCGGTCTAGGGTCAGAGAATTACTAGCGCCGCTGCGGTCTCGGTCGGGTGCCACTACCGTTACTTTAGCCCGGCAGCTCAACGCTTTAGCTAAGCGCACCAATCCTTCGGCGGTGTATCCGTCGTCGTTGCTCAGCAGAATGTGCATAGCTCTCTTCCGCCCTTACCCCGTTTATGGCCACTGTATTCAATTTTACCTAAGTTACGCACTACCCCAGCAGAAAATTAGGGCAAAGAAATCCCGCGGATGCGCTGATAGAGTTCCAACGCATAAGAGTCAGTCATCCCGACCACGAAGTCCGTCGCTTTGAGCACTCGCTGGTAGGGAGAGAAGAGGCTTAAGTCAACTTCCCCACCGGGCATTAAGCTAAGCAGGGTAAAAGCGCGAGCGCTGGCCTTGCCCGCCGCCTGCTCTTCGACGGCACCGAGGAAAGCCGAAAGCAACCCGGAGATCACCTCAAATCCGCACGCTTTGACCGCAGCCGCTGCCCGACAATGATACACCTGACGTTCGGCCAAGGTTTTAAAAGCGGAAAACTCTGGCGCATGCTCGATGAGCTCGGTCAAAGGAGAATCGAAAGCTCCGCTCAGCAAGCCGTCATAGTGCGCCGCGAACACCTCCACCGTCTCGCGGATCAATCGATCTATGGTACAGGCGCGATAATAGCTCGCCCGCTGGGCAGGATCCGAAAAGCCTTGCGCTTTGGTACGCTGTTTTGGCAATAAAAATGGCGCATGGAGAGCTTCCAGCTGCTCGAAGCTGACCACCCCAGTTTTGAATCCGTCTTCTATGTCGATCACGTGGTAGCAGATATCGTCGGCGGCCTCCACGAGAAACGCCAGCGGGTGACGATGCCAAGCCAGACCTGGGCCAGGTTTGCGAATTAGGCCAGTTTCCGCCGCCACTTCCCCAAACCACATCGCCTCGCTTTGGAAGAAACCGAACTTGCGCCCAGAGGCTCCCAGGCGTTGACTTTCGCCTACCTTCGATGCGCGTGGATATTTGCTAAACACCGCCAACGTCGCGCACGTCATCTGCATTCCCCCAGGCTGGCCGGGATTTTGCAAGGCGCACAACACGCGAAAACCCTGAGCGTTGCCTTCGAAGGCCAAAAGATCTTGAGCCTCCCCCTCGCTCAAACGACCCAGACCCGGCCAGGAGGCAAACCATTCGCGAATAGCATCCTCTCCTGCATGACCGAACGGCGGATTGCCGATGTCGTGGGCGAGACACGCCGCCGCTACTAAGGTACCTACGTCCTGCGGGATCACGATTCCAGCCAGGCTCGGTTCGCGTTTTACAATCACCTCAGCCGCCAGCATGCCCAAAGAGCGACCCACGCTCGCCACTTCTAGACTGTGAGTTAAGCGCGTTCGCACGTAATCGCTTTTGGCCAGGGGAAAAACTTGAGTCTTATCCTGCAAGCGTCGAAAAGCCGAGGAGAAAATCAAACGGTCGTAATCGCGCGCAAATTCAGTCCGAGGCGAAAGGCCCTTAGAAGTCTCCCCGAACTTGCCTAAGCGGCGAGTGGAAAGCAGACGGCGCCAATCCATCGTCATAGATAAACCTAAATCTTCCCCTGGGCATGTCACCGTTTATAATGCAGTCACTCTACCTTAGGAATTGACTATGTACACTAACATTCAAATTCCAAAGAGGGGCGACACAATCCGCCTCAATCCCGATCTCTCGCTGGACGTCCCAGAAATTCCCATTATCCCCTTTATCGAGGGCGACGGCATAGGCGTTGACATCACGCCGGTGATGCGGCAGGTGGTCGATGCGGCGGTGGCTAAGGCTTACGGCGGTGCGCGCCAGATTGCCTGGATGGAAATTTTCGCTGGTGAGAAGGCCAATCGCCTTTACGGCGAAGGAGTATGGCTGCCTCAGGAGACGATAGATGCCATCCGCGAATTCAAGGTAGCGATCAAGGGACCGCTGACCACGCCAGTCGGCAGCGGCATCCGTTCCCTTAACGTCACCTTGCGCCAGGTTCTGGACCTCTACGTGTGCCTGCGGCCAATTCGCTATTTCGCAGGCGTCCCAAGCCCGGTTAGACACCCGGAACGAGTCGACATGGTGGTATTTCGCGAAAATTCCGAAGACGTCTATGCCGGTATCGAATGGGCGGCCGGCTCCAAAGAGGCGGATCAGGTGATCGCCTTCCTGCGCGAGCAGATGGGTGTGACTCAGATCCGCTTCCCTATGCGCTGCGGCATCGGCGTCAAGCCAGTCTCCGAGGAGGGCAGCAAACGCCTGGTGCGGCGGGCACTACGTTATGCGTTGGAGCGCGGCCGCCGTTCGGTCACTTTGGTCCATAAAGGCAACATCATGAAGTTCACCGAAGGAGCGTTCTGTCGCTGGGGATACGAGGTGGCGCGGGAGGAATTCGGAGCAACCCCTTTGGACGGCGGGCCTTGGCATGCTCTCTTAAACCCCAGTACTCAAGAGACCGTCGTAGTCAAGGACGTCATCGCCGACGCGTTCTTGCAGCAGATACTCCTGCGCCCGGAAGAGTACGATGTGATCGCCACTTTAAATTTAAACGGCGATTATCTCTCCGACGCCCTCGCCGCCCAAGTCGGAGGCATTGGTCTAGCCCCAGGCGGTAACCTCTCCGACGAGGTCGCTCTATTTGAGGCTACCCACGGCACCGCTCCCAAATACGCCGGACAGGACAAAGTCAATCCCAGCTCTCTGATCTTGTCGGCGGAAATGATGCTGCGCCACATCGGCTGGCACGAGGCGGCCGAACTGATCTTACATGGCCTTAAAGGAGCTATCCGCGCCAAGACCGTCACCTATGACTTGGCACGGTTGATGGAGGGAGCGCACGAGGTCAGTTGCTCCGGCTTTGGCCAGGCAGTCATCGCCCATCTTCAATCAAGCACGTTGTGACCGCGGTTGCGCATGCACTGAATGTAAACCCGTTTGTAGCGCTCCTCAGCGCTTAGGCCCTGCCAGGTACCAGCGCTCATGCCAGCTAAGCCCGCCCCCCAGGCAGCGCCTTTGCCCGGCGCTCCGGCCAATGCTCCAACTACGGCGCCAGTGGCGGCCCCGATGGCGCCGCCCACCAATCCGCCTTTGACCACCTCTTCCCACGTCCCGCCGGAGGCCTGCTTGGCCAGCATCTGGCACTCAGCCAAATCCTGCTGGATGCGATGGGCGTTGGGATCACCGTGCGGATCCACGGTAGGCCGCCAAGTGCCATAGCTGGCACAACCGAAAACGCCTACCACCCATGCTGTGAGAATAAGCTTTTTCATGAGATTTTCCTCAAAGTCAGTTTAAACGTAAGACCTTTTACCGCCGCGCGCGTGCACTCTCTATTTGCAGTCGCCTGAGCTCGGCCACTGCCGCTCTTTGGAAAGCGCGGTTACCATAAGCTACTAAAAACATTAGGGCAAAGTAACCGTAAGGCAATCTGGGTGCCTGTGGAGATTCTTCAAGAAGATAGTATGGCTTCTCCGGCCAACGATGGTGATGCGCATGGCGAGCCAACCCTAAGAGCAGGTAGGTCGAACACCAAGCATCGGTACGCCAAGGAATGGGCGTCAAGCCCCAGTGTTGGACATAGTTGATCGCCTCCAAATTGCGCACCGCCATCAATGCCTGAATGACAAAGACCAACAGCGGCAGCATGCCAAGCCAAAACCCGATAGCCACTAACAGCGCCACCTCAGCGATCACCCCTTGCAGCACTCGATGGCGCAACCAGCGCCAATTAAAGCCAAGCTTTAAACCAAGCCTTTGGCATTCCAGACGCCAGGCGCTTCGGAATTGGGCTGGGACAGTGCGCCGCCAAAACTCCCGATAGCTCTCGCCTAAATGGGCGCTAGCTGGGTCTTGAGGCGATCCAGCGCGGCGATGGTGACCGCGCAGGTGTTCAGTGAAAAAGTGCTCGTAGCAACATAAAACGAGCAGGATTCGGCCTAAGGCGCGAAGGTAAGGGTTTTTACGGTGGATCAATTCGTGGGCAGTGACCAGACCGCACACTGCGGCGTGGCTGCCAAACAGAAACTTCACCACTACTAAGTTGGCCAGGGTATCAACCATTGCTCCAGGCGGGTCCAGGCGCCAGCTTTGGCTCTCTCTGAGCAGCAACCCGGTAACCGTGAGGAATAACCCGGCCAAACAGACCGGCAGCCAAGTCAAAGCGGGTACCTTGGGCGTCTCGGCGCTTGGGGCCTTAAAGCCTAAGTAATCAGCCGCTATCGGCCCACCCATTGGCACCAGCCACATTAGCGCCTCTGGCGCATGGTGAGGCGCAGTCAAGACATACGCCAGGCACCAACTAGGCAACCACAGCGCGCTGAGATACCTCCATTCCCTCGGTCGCGGAACCCCAAACATGGTATGTTTGTTCTTAGTAAAAACGGCCAACGAGAAAAGCTTATCATCATTTATGTCCGAGAGAATCTATCTTGGCCTTTGCACCACTTACCACGACCCAGCTTTGGCCATCGTCGACCAAGATGGCGCGGTGGTATTCGCCGAGGCAACCGAGCGCAGCCTGCAGGTCAAACGGGGTCTGAACTGCCCGCCCGACCCCCTGCCCCACGTCACTTCGTGGCTTAGGCGTTACTGCGACCCTGACGCCCAGTGGGTGATCGCCTCCAACTGGTCTCGAAGACGCCCTTGGTATGAGTACACCAGTCGTTGGCTGGGCTACTTTTCCCCCCAAGGCTTGATCGCTAAAGGCTACCGCGATCATGCCACTTTTTTGGAAAAGTACAAGCTGTTCCACATGCTCGCTTGTCAGAACACTAGCCTCCCGCTTGGAGGAGTCAACTTAGTGCGCCAGGTCGCCGAGCATTTTCCTAGCACTAAGCTTTGTTTTCGCCACTTCGACCACCACGACTGCCACGCCGCTCTAGCCTGCTTTTCCAGCCCTTTTCCCGAGGCGGCGTGCTTGATCTTGGACTCCTACGGCGAAAGCGGAGCAGTGGCGGCTTATCGCTACCGTGATGGAAAACTGGAGCGCATTCACCTTGGCCGCGGTCTGGCCAGCCTTGGGTTTTTCTACATGTGGTTGACGGAATTATGCGGTTTTGACTGGCTGGCGGGTGAGGAGTGGAAAGTAATGGGCTTGGCGGCCTACGGCCAGGTAGAAGAGGAATTGCTGGCCAGGTTCAGGAAAATGCTGCGCGTGGAGGGGTTGAACTTGCGCCAAGATCTCGCTGCCATCCTTGCCGCTTGGCCGGAGCTGGAAGCCAGGCGGCGCAAACCAAACCAGGCTGCTTTAAGCGCGGCGGACATAGCGCGAACCGGCCAGGAATTTTTCACTGAATTGGTCTGCCAATTGGCGACCAATCTGCATGCTACTGTGCCTTCCCCAAACTTGGTGCTAAGCGGAGGTTGCGCGCTCAATTCTTCCTGCAACGGCAAGCTCATCGAGAGGACCCCGTTTCAAGCCCTGCACGTCCCTTACGCCCCCGCCGATGATGGAACCGCTTTGGGCGCTGCCCTGCTCGCGTGGTGCCAGGACCATCCGGGAGCTCCTCCGCCCCGTTGCCACTTGCCGTATCTAGGCAGCACTGTCGAGCGAGGGAAAATCGATCGTTTAGTTCGCTTTAGTGGATTTAGGAACTATTACCTCCCAGAACGCTTAGAGGAGATCGTGGCTGCTTATCTGGCCAAGGGGTATTCGGTCGGCTGGGTTCAGGCTAGAGCCGAGTTTGGCCCACGTGCCTTAGGCAACCGCTCCATTTTGGCCGACCCTAGGGACCCTAGCCTGAGAGACAAGCTTAACGCCCAAGTTAAGTTCCGTGAGGAATTTCGCCCCTTTGCTCCTGCCATCCTCGACCAGCACGGTTCGGAATTTTTTGAAAACTATCAAACTTCTCCTTACATGGAACGAGCACTGCGCTTTAAACCGAAAATCAGGTCTAAGGTGCCAGCAGTAGTGCACGTAGACGGCACGGGGCGGCTGCAAAGCGTACGCCGCGAATGGAATCCAAGATTTCACCGCCTAATTGAAGCCTTCTACCGCTTGACTGGGGTCCCTATGCTGCTCAATACCAGTTTTAACCTGATGGGCAAACCCATCCTCCACAGCGCCGAAGACGCCATAGCTATTTTCGCCAGTTGTGGCTTGGACCTTTTAGTGCTCGAAGACTATCTATTTTTAAAGCCCCATGTTCCCACCCCAGAATTCTGAACTATTGCGGCCTGAATTTCCTCTTGCCCATGTAGAGGATCCTGGGCCGCCCACCTTGCCCTCACCCGTCCGCGGCTGGCTGAAGGAACGCTGGGGGACCTGGTTTGCTCCCATCGGTCAGCTCGAAGGCAGCTGGTTGGGGGGGACAGTGACTATG
Organism: Methylohalobius sp.; assembly: GCA_026415315.1. GTDB lineage: Bacteria > Pseudomonadota > Gammaproteobacteria > Methylococcales > Methylothermaceae > Methylohalobius. The sequence continues at coordinate 32,558 of JAOAHI010000011.1, read as the reverse complement.
ACCAACGCCCATACCGAACTGGGAGCTCGATTGCTGCATCTGCAGCTGGCCATGGAGGAAGCAGTGGCAAGTCACCGCCGCGCTTTTCAGGCAATTCGCTGCCCGGATTCCTGCTTATCTTCCGGCGCTGCTTGGATCGGTGCCCTAAGCGAACGAGGTTTGCTCTGGTTGCCAGAAATACTGGGTTTCACTCTGGCCCACGCTAAGCTAGAGGGGGGAATGTTTAACCTCGACCGCAAAGTCTGCTATCGGGTGGTCGCAGAGAGCGCAGAGAAAGCCGTCTCTCTAGTCGCCAACCCAGTGCGGATAGCAGCAGGCCAAGCTCTCTACCACCGACTAAGCCATGCTTGGTTGGCCGCCTGGGAGGCGCGTGCCGGGGACAGGCGCCGACAGCTGTTGTGGTTGCTCAAAGAGAAAGCCTGCTATGGTATTGGTCACCACAGCCGCATCCGGTTAGCTGGACGGGGATTGGACGACTGGCTCAAGGAGTTAGCCCAAGGCCACGGCGAGGAATTTCTAGATGCGCTCTTGACCCCGCCCGAACGCGAGCGGTTCCTGGCAGCTATGGACTTCGGCGGGGCTATGTTCGGTGTGTTTAGCCGGACTGAACAGGAACTTCTGCGCACGTGGCTGTATCAGGAGGCCTTAAGAGCGACCGGACCGGTCGCTTCCACCAGTACACCTCCGATCCTCCACCCCCCGGAGTCAAATTCGATGGACACAAGGCACTTTCCTTCCACATCGCCCAAGCGGCTTTATCACCAGTTGCTGCACCTGGAACGCTTCCCTGCCTGCCTACCGGCAGCCAAATGCTACGTGCAAAAGATTTTAAAGCGTGCTCGAGCCAAGCCGCCTTTTCCATATTCGCCGACTGCGTTTCGCCGCTGGATAGAGGAGACGTATGCTTGCCAAAACCAGCCTGACGCAGAGGTGAGATTGCCCTCGCTACCGTTAAATGCCCTGCGGTTTGGCATCGAACAGCTGGCTCCGGCCATCCTCGTGGACGGAGGTTGGCTGGCAAAAAGTCTCCTTCTCAAGCGCCGCTATCCAGAGGTAGGAAGCAGGCTTTGGCAGATCTTCTGCGACGAAGTCGGTACTGGCTATCCAGCCCAAAACCACGCTAATGTCTATCGGCAACTGCTAGATCAAGCGGGGATTTCTCTTCCCCCTTTTGACTCGGAGGCCTTTATTCACCATCCCCGATTTCTCCCCTTTGCTTTCGATTTACCTGCTTTTTTGCTCGCTATTGGCCAGTTTCCGGAGGATTTTTTGCCGGAGCTTTTAGGGCTAAACCTCGCCATAGAACTGAGCGGCTTAGGGCATGCCTATCGGCATCTGGTCTGGGAAATGGAGGCCAACGGTTTGGACGCTACTATCGTTCGCCTGCACCAGTCCATAGACAACTTATCCTCTGGCCATGCGGCTTTGGCTACCGATGCGATCCTTTGCTACCTAGAAACGCTCTCCGCAGGCGGAGAACGAGCATTGCAGCAGCAGTGGCAAAGGATCTATACGGGCTATCGCGCGTTTGCCGTCGCTGCACGGCGCTTTGGGTGGATGCTCGCCCTGACGGTGGGTTTTCAGCTGTGGCTAAATAAGCGTCCCCTTACCTTGCTGCGCAACGCCTGTACCTATCTCTTCTGAAGCCGAGTAAGGTAAAAGCTATACTTTACTAGATAGATAGCCAGCATCGTCAAAGCCGTTTCTCAGATCGAGGCCGGAGAGACCGCGCGCATTTTTATAAATCACACGCCCGCATCTCTTTGGAGAAGACCGACAGGCAACTTTTAGTTCGAGGTACGTCTCACAAGAATGCCATGATCGCTTTTTTCTGCTTTAGACTAGGCGCTACCAGTAAAGCGCAAATAAACACCTTCCAAGGTACAGGGGGTGGCAGAATATTCCTTGATCGTCCCTTTTGCGCAGCAAAGGGACCGTGTCGAGATGACAGTCACTTCCGGGAGCGTCCCGCACGTGCATTTATCCCAAGTGTGCCTCAAACCCAATGCTTTCTCTAAGGCCCCCGTCTAAAAAAAGTCTTCGCCGTTTCGTGAGCCTGCGCCTTCAGGCTCTGTTCCATTTGAGCCTTCTGATCGCAGCTTTGACCTTAAGCTTCGGCGTGTTGAACTACTTTTATTTACACCGCCAGTTTGATCGGGAGCTAGACGCACACTTTGCCAGCATAGAACAAGAAATGCATGGCCTTCTTGAACGCAGCGCTGATAGGTTACAGCGCTTAGGATCGGTAGCAGCAATGCTGGTCGATTTGTCTCAACCCCTACTGCTCAAACCTTCCGAACCGCTTCCCCCGTCCCTGATACGCCTCTCCACGCTTCACTACGAACTCGATTTGCAGAGCCTGGGACTATTCGACGCTCAGCGCCGATTGGTGTGGCAGTGGCCTCCGGAACGCACTGCAGCCGATTTAGCCGACTCGCAAATCCGCTCCCTGCTCGAAGGGGTGTATGCTGACGAAACCCCTAAAGTACTCCTGACCTGCGCCGAAGAATGCGCTCTGCGTGCACTGGTGCCGGCGCTCGCCGAGGGCAAAAACGTCGGCGCCATCGAGGTCGCCCAGTCGATCGCTGACCTGATTCTCGACTTTCGGGCTGTCACTGGAACCAACACCGAAATCGGCATCGTGCTTAAAGCTCCCGACTCTTCCCCGCGCCCAGCGCGGATCGTTGCGCTCACCAATCGCAAGACTTTAAGCGCGTTCCTGGAATACCTCGCCAGCCGTTACTTCGAGCTGGAACCGCTGAGCGAGGAATTGATTACCTGGCAGCACGCCACTTACGCCATCCACCCCATCCCATTAAACCGCCTGATCGAAGCGCCTGAGGGAAAAATCCTACTGATTTCGGATGTGACTGAAACCGTCCAGCACATCCGGCAAACAACCTTGGGGGTACTGCTTAAAATCCTTGCCCTCGCTGCAGCTGGAGAATTGATCCTGCTGCTTTTGATTCGCGCCCCCACGCGCCGATTAGAGCGCCTGGCTACGACTCTTCCCCTGCTGGCCCAGGGGCGCTACAGCGAGGCGCGCAACTTACTAGGAAGAGCACGCTCGAAGATCGAGCTATACGACGAAATCGACGTCCTTGATGAGACGGCGGTGCGCCTGTCCATACAGTTAGAAAATCAAGCCCGAGCGCTTGCCATTCGCAACCGCGAACTGGCTGACGAACGCGACTTTATCCGCGGCCTGCTCAACGCCGCTCAGGTAATCATTTTGACTCAGACTAAAGAGGGTCTAATCCGCACTGTCAACGACCATGGCCTGAGCTTGACTGGATTTTCCTATGCCGAATTATCCGGTCAGCCGTTTACGTTCCTGTTGCATCATCCCAGTGCCGCTCAGGATTTCTACCAGTGGCTCAAAAAACCGGTGGGAGAGGGGGAGGTGCGTTTCCAGCATGAATTGGAGATCCGCTGCTGTGACGGTACCTTGCGCGACATCGTCTGGGTTCACACCCGCCTTAAAGAATCCCATTCCAGCCAAACTGCCGTGCTGTCGGTGGGGTTGGATGTAACCGATCGGGTGCGGGCCGAGGCCAGGCTGGCTTGGTTGGCCAACCACGATCCGCTGACCGGGCTATACAACCGTCATCGGTTTCAAGAGGAACTAGAAAGAACCTTAGCTGAGGTTCAACGCGCCCAAAGGATCTGTGCGTTGATTCTGTTCGACCTAGACCACTTCAAGGACATCAACGATTCGAGCGGGCATGCCGCTGGCGATGCTCTGCTAAAACTTTTAGCGGAAATCTTACAGGAGCGTACCCGGCGCTCCGACGTCGTCGCTCGCTTAGGAGGAGATGAGTTCGCCGTGTTAATGGCCGACACCAAAGCTGAAGGGGCTGAAGCGTTTGCCCGTGGCTTAAATGATCGCCTGATAGAGACGCCGTTTACTTATGCTGGCCGAACCTATCGCGTCTCCGCCAGCATCGGGATCGTCTTGATTCCCCATCACGGCGACAATCTCCAAGACCTCCTGGCCAATGCCGACTTGGCCATGTATCAGGCCAAACAGAGCGGGCGTGGGCGCTACCATTTGTTCTCGTTTCAGGATCAGGCACGAGAGGGAGTGGGGCGGCGTGTTTATTGGAAAGAGGTCCTCACCCGAGCGCTGGCCGAAAAGCGTCTGCGCTTCTACTTTCAGCCCATCGCCGAGACGCGGGGGCAAGCCATCGTATACCACGAAGCCCTGTTGCGCTTGGAACAAGAAGATGGCAGCCTCGTCCTGCCCGGCGCGTTCATCGATGCCGCTCAACGCTCAGGGCTTATGCCAGCCATAGACCGCTTCGTGGTCGAAGAAGCACTCAAGATTTTGCCTACCGGCACCTATCCCAACCGCCCACTCCTGGCCATCAACCTGTCCGCTTATGCCTTGACCGACACGCATTGGATTCATCCACTCAAGGACCGCCTGCGATCCAATAGCCTCAACCCCAAACACCTTTTACTTGAGGTCACGGAAACAGCGGCCATTACCGATCTCAATGCTGCCCGTCAAATTATGGACGAGTTAACCGAATTCGGTTTTCAATTTGCTATCGACGATTTTGGCGCCGGCTTTAGCTCATTTCACTACTTAAAGCATTTGCCCATCGCTTACGTGAAGATCGATCAATCGTTCGTCAGCAAGCTGGCTAAAGATCCCAGGGACCGCGCTTTTGTCCAGGCAATTGTGACTTTGGCTCACGGCTATGGGCAAAAGGTAGTAGCCGAAGGCGTAGAGGATCAAGCGACTCTGGAAACCTTACGTGAGCTTGAGGTGGACTACGTCCAGGGATTCCACATTGGGCGCCCAAGCCGGCACATGGCGATTAACGCACTCTCGTCTGTTCCCACTTCGGTGCGCTTAGACTAAAGCCTCCACGGCTTTCCACCAACGCTCAAACACCTCTCCCCAGGTCGGCGGAGAGGGCAAGTACCGATACCCAAGCTGCCATATGCGTTTCGGCCTGGGATCAACCAAACAGCGCCTGATCACTTTAGAAAAATCGGTCCATGCGCCGGGTTCAAGCAAAAAACCCGTACGCCCAGGAACGACCCAGCGCTCAGCCACTCCAACGCGGCTACTGATAATCGGCAACCTGCGCGCGACCGCTTCCTGCAGAGCCATGCCAAAGCTTTCAAACCAGCTGGGAAATAGGAACCAATCGGCGGCGTCCAGAAGTCGGGGCAGGTGCACGTGCGAGACTTCCCCATGGTCAACGATCCGCCCCCCCAGTCCGAGCTTGCGAATTTTCATTTGCAAATGCAGAGCATAAAGCGGGTCCGGGCTGGATCCTACCCAATGCCAACGCCAAGAATAGCGATGAAGTCTGGCCAGAATATCCAGCATCTCCAAATAACCTTTAGCCGGCAACAAGTTAGCTACCGTTATCCACTCAAGCGACGGAGATGAGGGCGAAACCCTTAGGCGAGGAGACAAAAAACACTCTTCTACCCCCGGCTCGCACAACTCTACCCTTATCCCTGGATACCGCAGGCGCAGCTCCTCAGCTACTTTGGGGCCGGTGGCGATCACGCCGGCCATCCGGGTTAAAACAGCCTCTTCCATCGCCCGCAGTGCTTGTCGGCGCTCAAGGCATAAAGTGGGATTCAAAGACGGCAGGAAGTGACAGAGGAGAAGATGGTACGGCGAATGCGAAAGCTCCATGCAAGCGAGGCGGTCGAAAAACAGGCTGTCCCATACCACTACGTCGATTCTCTTAAAATCGGGCAGACCCAACCCTGACCAGCGCAAACCCCGCACCGGCAGGTCACGTTTTCTCGCTTGCTTCAGCATAGCCTGGTTGTAACGGTGGCCACCACTTGCAAACAGCGCTGGCGGATGGACGAGCAAGACGCGCATGTAGTTCAGTATAATCCGTTTATGGCTGCTGCCCGAAGTCGCATTGATCGCTGGGGCATAGCCCACGCCGCATGCCTTTTAGCGTTTACCTGTCTGTACGCGCTTGACCTAGCCCCAGCTTGGGTCTTGCAGGTGGCAGCTGGGATTTCTTTTGCCTTTCTAGTACAGCTGGGATACGCGACTTCCTACGGATTGGGCGTGGCCAACACCATTACCCTAGCGCGCCTGGGGCTAACTCTTGCCTTGCCCCTGACCGGAAGCTGGGCGGCAGGGGTAGCTGCTGCCATCTGGCTGCTCGATGGACTAGATGGCTTTATCGCCCGCCGCTTGGGCGAAGTGTCGGACTTTGGCGACTTGCTGGACAAAGAGACCGACGCTTGTTTTACTTTGATCTTAGGTCTTGTCCTCGTCGAACGCACCCTACCCTTATGGCTGCTAGTACCTGGAGCCCTGCGCTACGGCTTTGTGCTGGCGCTTTGGACTATGCGCCTGTCGGCCTTTGACCTTCCCGGCTTGAGAGTGACGCGCTGGATAGGAAGCATGCTTCTGTTTAGTCTGATCCTGGGGCTGACTTCGATTCCAGGTCGATTGGAGCTTTTGGCGACGGCCACCTGGCTTGCCCTCTTTTCATTCGCCTACAGTTTTTATCGCATATGGCCAAACCGCCCTGCTTTAAAGTAACTGGTCTTGCTGATGTGCGCGCCTTCTTCGACGCCATAGCCGAAGGCTATCACGAGGTCCACGGCAATCCCGAGGCCCAGCTCGACTATCGCCTGGGTATCATAAACCGTCTTTTGGAAGGAAGACAGCACGGTTGCTTGCTCGAAATCGGCTGCGGTCCTGCCGACCACCTCTTCGCTCTGGCGCCGCGCTTTGAGCGCTGCCTGGGCGTGGACATCTCGCCCAAGATGATCGAGGTCGCCGAGAGAAAGCGCCGTACCCACCCGTGCGCTAGGCGTATCGCTTTTGACGTAGCCGCAGCTGAGACCCTGGAGTGCGTGGGCGATTGCAGCCAAGATGTGGTGCTGATGGTTGGGGTGCTGGAGCACCTATTAGACCAAACCGCTGCTCTAAAGCAGGTCAGGCGCGTGCTCAAAAAAGGTGGGGTGTTCGTGTGCCTAACTCCCAACGCCAGATTTCCCTGGTATCTGCTGGCCCCTTTGTTGGGCTGGCCAGATAAATATTTAAGCAGCGATCGGTTTTTGAGCGCCAATCAGCTCCAGGACTTGGTCGCGGGCGCTGGCCTCAGGCTGGAAGCTTTACGCTCTTGGCGCTTTGTCCCCACAGGGGCAATGCCGGCGTGGGCAGGCGCTATATTTAGCGTCGCATCCTACTTGGGATCGGTCTTGGCTGGAGGCCTGGCATTCAGGGCCGGCAAGCTACCAGGTCCACCTGATGAATGATCATTCCCAATTCCCCCTGTTGCAACTGGGCTAGCCGCCGTTGATACCAAGCCGACGAGGCCGCTGGGTCCAACGTTTGGCCCTCGCTTGCGATCATCTCAAGCAGCGCTAGAAGCACAGTCCGGTCCGCAGCGCGGTAACTTCCTTCCACTGGCGTCAAGTTCCAATCGGAACTGCCATAGGCCAATACGTGCCAGCCGGTCTGGCACAAGACCGAAAACAGGCGCCTTGCGCTCCTTGCCCCGCCACATTCTTCTCCGGCAACGCGTCTTTCTTCCATAGATGCATCATACCGTGCCAGCAAATTCGCCTCGAAACCTTCCTCGGGTGGAAATAAGAAAGTTCCTCCATCGTAGTTGGCGCTGGCATACAACAGTCCTTGCGGTTCCAGCCACAGCGCAGTGCGGAACAGAGCCTGCCGCACTGGAACCAAATCCAGGAAGAAGTGGGCACACACGGCATCCCACTTAGAATCCGACGTAAACTCCCAAAGATCCGCACAAATAAAACTAAGACGCAGGTTTTGTTCCCCCCTTTCGCCGATGAGCACAGGTGCGGCTTGCCGGTATTCTATCCAGCACGACCAGCCTTGAGACTCAAGCCGTTTGCGGCATAACTCCGGCGCAGCCCTAACCAAACTGACCTCGCGCTCCAGTCCAGTCAGCTCGAGCTCCTTCGCCCCTAGAACCTCGGCCAAACGGCACAAGTGAACGCCTGTGCCACAACCTACCTCCAAAAGGCGCACCTTGGCTTTCCCTTTGAGGCGCCGACCAAATACACTCAGCACCTCGCGGTTTAGGCTGCGGCGATCTAAGTCCGCCTTGGCCTCCAAATAAGCCCTAACATCGATCGCCATAGGATGCCCATGCGTGAGGGTTCTCCCACAGCCGCACGGTGAGCGCAAGCCCTCCTAGTTCCGAACAACGCTTAAGTTCCTGATAAAGGATACGACAGAAATGCTCTAGACTAGGATTTAAGCCGGCAAATTCAGGTAACTCATTCAGACACCGATCGCGAAAACGCGCGACCACTTTTTCCACCGCCTGCTCAAGGACGACAAGGTCGACGAGATAGCCGTGGCGATTAAGCATCTCGCCGCTCAAGCGCACCTCCACCCGATAAGCATGGCTGTGTTCGATATTTTCTGCGCCGAAATCCCCACCGATCAAATAGTGGCGGGCGATAAAGTCACGCTGTAATCCTAACTGATACAAGGTTTACTCTCCGTAAACAAAGATCGGTTGTAATAAGGCACCGCGCTCTAAGCGCTCGAAGACTTCCTGGGCGGAGCTTAAAGGAAAACGGTGGCTAATGAAACACGAGGGCTTAAGCTCCCGAATCAGCTCCCATACCAGTTCATACCGACGCTTTTTGTCCCAGCGCCCCGAGAGAACCGGATCGATGGTACTGACTTGGCTAACAATCCAGCGCAAGCGGCTGCGGTGAAACGCCCCTCCCAAGTCCAAGGGTGAAGGCCGGTTGTACCATGAGCCTACAACGAGACGCCCGCAAAATCCGGTCCATTCTACCGCCTGCTGTAGCCCATTGAATTCTCCAGAAAGCTCTATTGAGAAATCAAATCCTCTCTCCAGGTGCGCAGGAGAGCTGGGAGCAAAGGTGATCGCCCCTAACTGCTCAGCCAACCGGCGGCGCTCAGGTATAGGATCACAGGCATAAAGCTGGAGCGGAAATTTAGCTAAAACCGCCACCGTCAGCAACCCCACTACTCCTAAGCCGATCACCAATCCAACCTCACCCAACATAGGGGTAGCGTCGTGCACAAAGTTGACCGCCGATTCCAAATTGGCGAAAAACAAAGCGTCCTCGACTGGGACGTCGTGCGGCAGCAGCAGGCACTCTCTCGCTGCAACTAGGACGTGCCTCTGATGTGGATGAAACAAAAACACACGCTGGCCAATAAGATGCCTTGCCTCCGAACCAGCGGCGACCACCTGCCCTACCAAAGCATAACCGTAACGAAACGGATAAGAGAAGGTGCCGCGCAAAGCAGGTAGGTTAGCATCCAAAAGCATATTTTCGGGCAAATCGCCCACAAACAGGCGCTTTTCGGTCCCCGGGCTGATGGCCGAGCACAGGCTTTGGACAAGCACTTGGTCTGGGCCTGGGGCGACTAGGCGCACCTTACGCACTTCCACTTGGCGCAGGGCAATATGAAACAATGCTTCAGTTTCCATATCTGGCAACCACTCGGCCCAAAACCACCCAGTCCGATCCCAAGCGCTGACAATAGCAGTTGACCAGCGTTACCCCCACTGGTCCAACCAGCGCCCGCACACCGCCTAAAAACCTAGGCGCTAAGGTCAAGACACAGTAATCCGCCAGACCCTGGCGCAAGAAGGTCTGGATGACCAAAGCTCCGCCCTCTACCATCACCGTGCCTATCCCGTGCGCGGCAAGTTCGCGCAGCACGCCGATCAAACTCAAACGGCCGGGTTCCTCCTCCGGCACGCACGTCAGGCGCACTCCGAGCGCCGCAAGCGCCCTCCAGCGCGCGTGCGGTGCCTTAAGCGAAGTAAAGATCCACGGGCGCTTGCGCGAGGCAAAAAGCACTCGAGCGTTGTCAGGAAAACGCAGATAGCTGTCCAAAACGAGCGGATAAGGATCTTCACCCTTCACATGGCGCACATTCAGACGCGGATCGTCGGCCAAAATCGTCTCCACCCCAACGAGCAGCGCCTGGTGACGGGCCCGCAACCAATGAGTCATCTCCAGCGAGGCGCGGCCGCTTAAAAGGCAAGCTTTCCCGGGTTCTTTGGCGATGCTGCCATCTAAGCTTTGAGCGTAGCTCAAAGTCACAAAAGGGCGGCGGGCAGCACAACGTAGGTGGCGTCGTTGCTCAAGCCACAAGGGATCGAGGAACGCGAATCGAGAGTCCCACTCGCTCACGGCTTTTGGGTGGGATCGGAGGCAATTGGCCTGAGGCTTGTGAGATACTCGATGATCGCGGCAAGATCCGCCTCGTCCAATCTGGCCGTCCCGCCGCGAATCACTTTAGCCATCTCACCGGAAGCTGTGTCGCCGTCGGGCTTGATGCCGGTCTTTAAGAAATACGAGAGGTCCTCCCGGCTCCACTCGCCTATTCCATAGTCCGGATCGGGAGTGATGTTAGGCGCTTTGATCTCCCCCAATACAGCGCCACCATAAGCGCGATCCCAATCGAGCGCGCCTAAGAAATTGCGGGGGGTGTGGCATTCTCCGCAATGACCGATCGCCTCCACCAGGTAGGCACCCCGATTCCAGGTTTCAGAGCGGAATGGGTCAGGCTTGAAGCGCTCAGGTCTAAAAAACAGCCAACGCCACACCCATAACCCAGGGCGTAAGTTAAAGGGAAAACGCAGTTCGTGCTCTGGAGCTCTGCGCTTAACTGCAGGCAAAGCCTTAAGATAGGCTCTGAGCGCCCGGATGTCTCGCACGCTCATCTTAGTATAAGAGGTGAAAGGAAAGGCAGGATAATAAGGTTGACCTTCAGGGGAAATCCCCTCTTGCAAGGCTTGAATAAACTCTTCCTCGCTCCATTTACCAATCCCGGTTTCTGGATCCGGAGTAAGGTTGGGTGGATAAAAAGTCCCAAAAGGGGTGATCAGCGGCTCTCCCCCTGCCGCCAGAGGACCGCTCTCAGCGGTATGGCAGTTGCCGCATCCGCCCAAGAGGAACACTTTCTCCCCCCGACGGATGAGGTCCTCTCTCTCAGCAGCCCAAACTGCCCCTACCCATAGCAACAGCCCTACCGCCCACAGCTTGAAATCAATCCTTGCGATATTTTTCATGACAAGCGCTGCAGCCTTCTTTACCCATCTTTTGGAAGGCTGCCTTCATCGCTGCCTCATCTCCCCCCTTGACGGCCTGAACGAATTCCTGAGATAGGCGCTCTAAGGTCTGGGCCCGGGAAGTAAAATCCGGGAAATTTTTCCAAATCTCCTTTTTAGCTGCGCTTTTTCGATGTTCACTTCCCTGGGGAAACATGTCCGGAATCGATTTAGCCAGTCCTAAAATCGCCTCACCGTGGAAGAGAGCATTAGGCTGAAACTGTTTTTGTCCCTCGGCCAAAATCGCTTTCAGAGCCTGCATGTGGCCGCCGAAAGACTTCATCACTCCCTGGCGGTAGGCGACGATGGCCTTCACATCGGCCCATGCCGAAGAAATACAAGCAGCAGCCATAACGGCTACGAACCAACGCTTGTTCATGGATGGCTCCTCCTCGTGCGTATGGTTAAGACTTGAGTATACAACCGTTTTCGTCACCGATTCCAGCGTGCAATACCATCGCGCGCCGGCAACCGTTCGAAAATCTGGCTGTTACCGCAATCAAACAGGCCGGCAAAAATTGAAACCCCACGTTAAAATTAGGCAATGCGTCCCCCACCTCCTCCAATTCTGAACGCCCAGGATCTCGCGTGTGTACGCGGTGAACGCCAGCTGTTTTGCGGCTTAAGCTTTAGTTTACACCCTGGCGAACTCCTTCACATCGATGGTGCCAACGGCTGCGGTAAAACCAGCCTGCTTAGGATTTTGGGCGGCCTTAGCATTCCCGCCGCGGGGGAGGTCTTATGGCAGGGCCGGCCAATCTGGCAAGACCGCCATAGCTTCGTTAAAGAATTGGCCTACCTCGGCCACCACCCAGGCATCAAAGGCGAACTAACTCCACGCGAACACCTAAAGCTAGCCAGCTGCCTTTACTTTACTCGCATTGGCGTTGACCTCGATCAAGTCTTAATCCAGGCTGGCCTTGGCGAGTATCGAGACACTCCAGCGCGCTATCTCTCTGCCGGCCAACGCCAGCGCCTGGCTATAGCTCGCTTACTTCTGCAACAGGCCACCCTCTGGATTCTGGACGAGCCGTTTACCTCCTTAGACGCAACAGGCCAGGCCTGGCTTTATACCCTGCTCGAGGAACATTTGAAAAAAGGCGGAATAGCAGTGTTGACCTCGCACCAAGCCGTCCAAATCTCAGCCCAAGTGGTAACGCTCAAGCTATGATTCAGAGTTTTTTGGGTCTATTTGTACCGCTTTTGATCATCATGGATCCGGTCGGCAATTTGCCTTTGTTTTTAGCCATGACCCAGGAATTAGAACGCGCCGTGCAGGTACGGGTAGCAGCCTTGGCCTGCAGCATCGCTGGCATCATCCTGCTCGTTTTTGGCTTGTTTGGCGAGGCCATCTTGTCTTTCCTTCACATCAGCTTGCCTGCCTTTCAGCTGGCTGGTGGGTTCATTTTTTTTATCTACGCGCTGCAGATGTTTCAGCTGATCTCTCCTAACCTTAAAAGCTCGCCCGAAGAAGAGGCAGAAAGCTTGCGTAAAACCCACATCGCTCTAGTTCCCCTAGCAACACCCTTGCTGGCCGGCCCAGGAGCCATCACTCTGGTCTTGATGTGGCAACAAGACACAAGCCGCCACCTTCCGCTGTGGCTGTTGGCTTGTGCGGTCTTGACCGCCTGCACTAGCGTGTTTGCGGTTTTTGCCCTCGCCCCCTGGGTCCGGCAAGCTTTAGGGGTTACTGGTATAGGCGTAGTCACCCGCCTGACCGGTTTGCTTTTGGCTGTAATCGCAATGCAGTTCGTAATCGATGGCCTCACCCGAGTTTTGCGCTAAACTCACACCAGAAGCGGTGCGATTACCAAACTGACGATGGCCATTACGTTAATCAAGATGTTCATCGACGGCCCGGAGGTGTCCTTGAATGGGTCACCGACAGTATCACCGACCACGGCCGCTTTATGCGTATCGGATCCCTTGCCGCCGAGGTTGCCTTTCTCCACGTATTTCTTGGCATTGTCCCAAGCCCCGCCGGCATTGGCCATCATCAACGCCATCAGCACACAGCCCAATAACGCCCCCCCCAGCATCCCGCCAAGCGCTTCTGGTCCCAAGCCAAAGCCAACGACCGGAGGAGCAGCCACCGCAATCAACCCAGGCGGAATCATTTTTTTAAGCGCCGCTTGAGTAGCGATGTCCACACACCGGGCGGTGTCCGGCTCGGCCTGACCGGCCAGCAGCCCTGGAATCTCGCGGAACTGGCGGCGAATTTCTTGAATCATTTCAAAAGCGGCTTTCCCCACCGCCGTCATAGTGAGGGAAGCGATAAGAAGAGGAATAGTCCCCCCTATAAACGCCCCGCCGAGCACGCGAGCATTGCCCAAATCTAAGGCGAAATGGGGTAATTTGCTGGCGACGGTTTCGCCGTAAGCTGTGATAATGGCAAGTGCCGCTAGGGCCGCTGCCCCGATGGCAAAGCCTTTACCAATAGCGGCCGTGGTGTTGCCTAATTCGTCTAAGGAGTCGGTAATCTTGCGCGTCTCAGGTCCCAGTCCACCCATTTCCGCGATGCCGCCAGCGTTGTCAGCCACTGGCCCATAAGCGTCTATGGCCATCGTGATGCCAACTGTGGCCAGCATTCCCACCGCAGCGATGCCGACCCCATACAACCCCACCAACCCATTAGCGACGAAAATAATGGCACTGATGCTTAAGATCGGCACCACCACCGACTCCATCCCAGTCGCCAGGCCGGTGATGATCACGGTAGCTGGTCCAGTCTCGCCAGATTGAGCGATGCGCGCTACCGGCTTCCCACCGGTGTAATACTCGGTCACCAGACCAATCACAATCCCACCCAACGCCCCCGACAAAACTGCAAGCCACGCTTTGAGGTTGACGCCGGCTAGGGCGATCACGATAAAAGCCAGGCCAATGAAGATAACCGTGGCTCCGATCGTGCCGATGCGAAGCGCCACTTCTGCGGGCCGCGAGGCATTCTGCCGGACCAAAAAGATACCAGCGATGGAAGACAAAAGTCCCACAGAGGCCAGCCCCAGCGGCAGGAACATCAAGGCTGGCCGAGAACCGATGGGAGCCAAGGTTTCGGCCGCCATGGCTCCGGCCATGGCAATGGTGGCGATCATTGCTCCGCAGTAAGACTCAAAGATATCCGAACCCATTCCCGCCACATCACCCACGTTGTCACCCACGTTGTCGGCGATTACGCCTGGATTACGCGGATCGTCCTCAGGAATGCCGGCTTCGACTTTACCCACCAGGTCCGCTCCCACGTCGGCGCTTTTAGTGTAGATGCCGCCACCGACGCGCGAGAACAAAGCCACAGTCGAAGCTCCCATGCCGAAACCGTGCAAGGCATGAGCAGTCTCAGGGTCATCGCCAAAGAATAAATACATCAGCCCAAGGCCCAACAACCCCAAAGAAGCGACTGCCAATCCCATGATCGAGCCGCCGAAAAAGGCCACCTCCAAAGCTTTGGCGGCATCGCCGATGGAAGCTGCCACGGTGGTGCGCACGTTGGCACGGGTGGCGGTGCTCATGCCTATGTAACCGGCCGCCGCTGAGGCGCTCGCCCCTACTAGGAAACACAAAGCGGTGCGCCAACCTAGGTAATAAAAAAGAAGTCCGGCTAACACGGCGACAAAGATCGAGAGAATCTGATATTCGCGGCGGATAAACACCATCGCCCCCAAGTGAATCTGCTCGGCGATCTTAGCAATCCTCCCATCGCCCGCTGGGGTCTGTTTGACGAGTTGGTAGATCCACCACGCCGCATACAAGCCAAACGCCCCAAGCAGGGGGGGCAAAAGATAAAGCAAATACCGCATGAAGCTTCCTCCTTTCTTTTAATAATTAATATTGAAACCGGCCAGCTAAGCCTGGAAACGAAATACGTCCGCCGGCCTGCTCGCTGCCGAGCACGACTCCACCGGCCGCATCGCCCTATGGAACGAGGATCACATCGCAACGCTCCAGCCGGACAACCAAACACGCCTTGCAAAGCCAATAAGATACCCGATTTTCACAGTCCATAGTTTGATTGCAGCGATACCTCACCCCTATAATGGCTAAGCTCATATCGTCAAGGCAGAATATATGCATCACGCTCTTTTTGATTTTGCCAGCTTTGTTAGGGAGTTCTGGGACAAGGAAATCTTGCCTGTATTGATTGAATACATAAAAATCCCTTGCCTTTCGGTAGCGTTTGACCCCAACTGGGAAGCCAGCGGCCATCTGGAGAGAGCCAGACAGCTTGCTCTTACCTGGCTCAAATCCCAAGCTGAACCTGACTGGCGCGTTCACGATTTGAAACTGCCCGGCAAAACCCCGCTGATCGTCGTAGAAATTCCTGGAGCGAGCGAGAAAACCGTGCTGCTTTACGGCCATTTGGACAAGCAGCCCGAAATGGAAGGCTGGCGGGAGGGATTGGGCCCCTGGCAACCTGTGATCGAAAACGAGAAATTGTATGGCCGCGGCGGGGCCGACGACGGCTACGCCTTATTTGCTGCGGTGGCAGCCGCTAAAGCTCTGCGCCTGCAGGGACTACCCCACGCGCGCCTGGTGATCCTAATCGAGTTTTCAGAGGAGAGCGGCTCGCCCGATCTTCCAGCGTATCTAGAAACTTTAACTGATCTCTTCGGCGAGGTGAACCTGGTCATCGCTTTGGACTCTGGCACGGGCGACTATGAGCGCCTGTGGGTGACGACCTCGCTACGCGGGATGCTGTCCTGCACCGTTACCGTACGCACTTTGAAAGAGGCTGCACATTCCGGAATAGCCTCCGGGCTTGTCCCCGACTCGATGGCTATTCTGCGCCTCTTGCTGGATCGCTTGGAGGATCCGGCCACTGGCCAGATCAAGCTGAAAGAGCTTTATGCGCCTGTTCCAACCGTGCGTTTGGAACAGGCCAAACAAGCGGCGGCGGTTTTAGGGCATACGTGGATCGAGGGCTTACACCCTCTGCCTGGTCTTAGACCCTTAAGCGAGAAACCTTTAGAATTGGTGCTCAACAACACCTGGCGTCCTACTTTGTGCGTGGTCGGCCAGGAAGGGTTGCCCCCAGTCAACCAGGCGGGCAACGTAATGCGCGCTTACACCAGCCTTAAACTCTCCTTCCGCCTACCGCCGACCGTATCCTGCACAATCGCCAAAGGTGCGATCGAACGGGCCTTGCTCGAGCATCCCCCGTTTGGCGCCCAGATCCAGGTTCAGTTTGACACTGGTGGCGACGGTTGGGAAGCACCGCCCCCTGCTGCCTGGCTGCTTTCCGCTTGCGACGAAGCCTCGCTTACCCTGTACGGGAACCCCACTGCTTACCTGGGGCTAGGAGCCAGCATTCCCTTTATGAGCTTTTTAGGCCGGCGCTTCCCGCACGCCCAGTTTTTGATCACCGGCGTGTTAGGGCCATCCAGCAACGCGCACGGACCCAACGAGTTCCTCCATCTTCCTTATGCTCAGAAGCTCACCTCCTGCATCGCCTATGTCTTAGCTCGCCACGTCCATGCGTGAGCTCAACCCCCAGCAGCGAGAGGCAATCCAGGCCATCGACGGCCAAGTGCTGGTGATTGCCGGTGCAGGCAGCGGCAAAACTGCTGTCATCACTCACAAAATCGCCTATCTCATTGGTCAAGGACTATCGGCTCGTCACATCGCTGCTCTGACCTTTACCAACAAGGCTGCCCGGGAAATGAAAGCGCGCCTAACCAAGCTGGTGGAAGATAAAAAACTGCGCGGCCTGACCGTCTCCACCTTCCATGCGCTAGGGCTAGAGATTCTACGCTGCGAACATAGGGCGCTGGGCTATAAAGCTGGTTTCTCCATCTTGGACCACCACGATCGGCAAAACCTGCTTAAAGCGATCCTAAGCGACGGACGATACAGCATAACTCCTGAGCAACTTCCAGCCATTGCCGCCCAAATTGGGTCCTGGAAGAACGCCGGCCTGACTCCAGATCAAACCGAGTCGGCTAATTCTGAAATGCTGCCTGCGACCTCTCTTTACCGCGATTATCAACGCTATCTTAAAGCCTACAATGCCGTCGATTTGGATGACTTGATACTGCAGCCGCTCCTCCTGCTGCAGCAAGATCCAGGGATTTTGGATAAATGGCGTGGGAAGTTACGTTATCTCTTGGTAGACGAGTATCAAGACACCAACCTCAGCCAATACGAGTTGTTGCGCCAGCTCACCGGAAAACTGGGACGCTTCACGGTGGTAGGCGACGACGATCAATCCATCTATGCCTGGCGCGGCGCGAGGGCGGAGAACCTCGTCCAACTGCAAAAGGATTATCCGCGCCTTCGCGTGATCAAACTGGAGCAAAACTATCGTTCTACCAGACGCATTCTCAAAGCCGCTAACCACCTGATCACCCATAACCCGCACGTGTTTACGAAACGGCTTTGGAGCCAACTAGGGTTAGGCGATCCGATCCGAATCTTGCCCTGCGCCGACGACCTCGCCGAGGCTCGCCAGATTGCCTCCGACCTCCTACACCATAAGCTGCGCACCGGTGGACGCTTTGGCGACTATGCCATCCTCTACCGTAGCAACCATCAAGCCAAACCCTTTGAGCGCAGCTTGCGCGAACTCAACATTCCCTACTTTGTCGCCGGTGGCCAATCGTTTTTCGATCATGCTGAAATCAAAGACTTAGTGGCGTACTTGAGGCTTTTGGTCAACCCCGACGACGACATGGCGTTCTTGCGCGCAGTCAACACCCCACGCCGCGAGATCGGTCCGACCACCTTAGAAGCGCTTGGGAACTATGCCCGCTACCGCCATATCAGCCTGTTTACCGCCTGTTTCGAAATGGGGTTGGAACAAAAACTGCCGGCGCGCGCCACGGCACGCCTGCGCCACTTCTGCGAGTGGCTGGTGGATGTGGCTGATCGCGCCCATCGCGGCGATACTTTGGGGGTCATTCGGGAAATGCTTGAAACCCTCAAGTTCAAGCAGTGGCTCCAAGAGACTGCCTCCACCGCCAAACAGGCGCAACGCCGCTGGGAGAATGTGGAAGAGCTCTTAGAGTGGCTGGGGCGTCTCCTGGAGGAAGCAGAGGGCGCAGAGCCTTTAAGCTACGCTGTCGCTAAATTGCAGCTTCTGGATGTACTCGACCGCGGCCGCGACACGCAAGCCAGCGACCGGGTTGCCCTCATGACCTTACACACCGCCAAGGGGCTAGAGTTTCCTCACGTGTATCTGGTCGGTATAGAGGAAGGTCTGTTGCCGCACCAAAACAGCCTAGACCAAAATTGGATCGAAGAGGAAAGACGCCTGGCGTATGTTGGCATTACTCGTGCTCAGACGACTTTGACTTTAAGCTATTGCCAAAAACGCAAGCGCTATGGACAACTTGTCGATTGTCAGCCTAGCCGATTCCTAGCTGAGCTGCCGCAGGAAGAGCTTTTGTGGCCAAATCAATCCGGCCTACCTCCCGAAGAGAAGAAAGCCCAAGGGCGCGCTGCGCTCAGCCAAATGAAAGCCCTGTTGCAGAAAATCGGATGATCGAAGATGGGGTATTTACCGCCCCCTCGGGCCGGCGCATAGGATTTGCCCGCTATGGCGACCCTAAAGGAGCTGCCGTTTTTTACTGCCACGGTCTGCCCTCCTCGCGCCTGGAGGCCAAGTTGGTCGAGGACACAGCTAGGCGCTTGCATCTTCACCTCATCGCTTTGGACCGCCCGGGCTATGGCCGCTCCGATCCCCTGCCGCCTGCCGCGATTGCCGATTGGCCCAGCGATTTAGAACAAGTAGCCGACCACTTGCAGATCAAGCGTTTCTCAATTCTTGGCGTCTCCGGCGGCGGTCCTTATGCCTTGGCTGGCGGCGCGCGCCTGAAAACCCGAGTTGTCAACCTCAGTTTGGTGTGCCCCTTAGGACCGGTTGCCTGCCCTAGCCTGCGACGAGGGATGAGCACAGCGGCTCACCTGGCGTTCTTTTTAACCCAACGCGCTCCCTGGGCCTTGCCCTGGTTCTTTGGTGAGCCAACGGCGCGCTTCCTCCGCCGCCATCCGGATCGGGTCTTCGCTCTCCTTCGGCGCGCCTTGCCGGAAAAGGACCATGAGGCGTTGGCCAACTCTGAGATTTACCACGCACTATGCGCCACTGTCCGCCAAGGCTTAAGTCAAGGAGCCAAAGGCGTTTTGCGCGACTTCCACCAATACCTTAAGCCTTGGGGATTTGCCTTAAACGAAGTTGAACAGCCGACGACCCTTTGGCACGGCTCAGCCGACACCGTGGTTCCTCTCTCCCATAGCCAGTACCTGGCCGAACGGTTACCTAATGCCACGCTCTTTGTTCTGCCTGCCGAGGGCCACTACTCGCTGCCCGTCAATGGCGCCTCTACCATTCTCGCAAGCATTGTACAAATTCGGCAAAGCAGCTAGAATTTAAGATCTTCTCTGCGCCCGTAGCTCAGTTGGATAGAGCGCAGGCCTCCGGAGCCTGAGGTCAGAGGTTCAAGTCCTCTCGGGCGCGCCAACCGTCCACCAACCTTACCCGCTATTCGTTTCGACGCGACTCGATTCATGCGAAGAGCGCAAACCCCCGGCCGACAGCCATAAGCCAGGCCAGATATCCTCTGCAGGCAGCATGGGCGCAGCAGCGTAACTTTGGCAGGATTTTAAAAGGGGATAATGGCTACGGGTGGACTCGAACCACCGACACCAGCATTATGAGTGCTGTGCTCTAACCACCTGAGCTACGTAGCCTTAAAAGAATTATATTTAGAATTGAGCTTGCCCTTCAAGCTAAAATTCGTGCTCAACACTATGGGAAGTTGGCCATGATGCCTGGGTTTATCGGCCGCACGCCCGTTTACGATCGGGCTTTTAACTTATTTGCGTATGAGCTTCATCCTTGCAGTCTCCCGTGCCAAGACGAAGCCCAACCTGAGCGGTTCTTTAAGCAAATTTGGCAAACGCTGCGCCTAGAGCGCCTCACTGGCGGACAACCCGGCTTGATCCGCTTGCCGCTGGCGTTGTTGCCAGAACTGCCTTCTTTACCTTGGCCTAAGGAAAAACTAATTGTCTATCTTCCTCAAGAAACCTTAACCCTTCTCACCTCCGAACAAGTGAATCGACTCGCGAGCCAAGGCTGGCTGATCGCGATCAGTAGCGATCATTATGACTCTCAATTAGCCAAAGATTTAGAGTTTGCCTACATCTGGGCACTTAGAGCCGGCGCACCGCTGGCAGCAATCCAGACCGAGCTAGCCGCCCTCCAGGCCAAAGGGGTCAAATTGCTCGTCCGCGAGGTGGAAACGCGCGATCAATATGAGGCCGCATTCGCGGCTGGATTTGATTACTTCCAAGGCCGCTATTTTGAATTTCCTCGCCTCATCCACGGCACTCACCTCCCTGCCAACCGCCTGGCGATGCTCCACTTAATCGCGCGCCTGTATGATCCCAAAGTCACCATAGAAGAAATCGAAGATCTGATCCGCCAAGATATGACTCTAAGCTACAAGCTGCTGCGCCTGATTAACGCGGCGTTCTATGGTTTGCCGAAAAAAGTCGATTCGCTGCGCCGGGCGGTGATTTTTCTAGGGCTAAACCGAATCAAGCACTGGGCCATGGTGGTCGTGGTCAATGCCATCGACTACAAACCTCAGGAATTGCTTATTACCGCCTTGGTCCGGGCGCAAACATGCGAGGCGATCGCCAATCAGCTCGGCCGCAGCGATGCAGAGCCGTGCTACATCGCCGGCCTTTTCTCTTTGCTCGATGCGATCATGGATGCACCTATGGAGGAGATTCTCAAGCATCTCAACCTGATCGATGAAATCAACCAAGCGCTATTATATGGCGGCGGGCCGATCGGGCAGGTTCTACAGACCACCTTGAGTCTGGAGCACGGACTGTGCCATAAATTACCGTTGGCAGGGCTGAACCTAGAGGCCACCCTGACAGCCTACTTGGACGCCATCGACCAAGCCGAGGCGATCCGCCGCCAATTACAAGTGCAATCCAAATAAAGGGGCTTCGAAGATGTCACAACCGCAGCTGCTTACCGCCACCCGAATTCTAGAACGCACCATGCCGGCCACTGTTCGGCGCATGCTTTTATATGGAGCCATCGCGCTGGCTTATCTGTCTTCTATTTTGCTGGGTGCAGGCACTTTTTACGGCTTGGCCTCTTTTGCCAAAAACCCTGGCATCTGGGGCCAATTGGGAGCTACTTTAGGGCTTGTGGCTTGTTTTTATGTCGTCCGTAAGGGCCGACCCATTTTGTTTTACCGCGTCGATTTGGTCCACCTCGCGGCTATGGTCAAGCGCCTAACCGGTCAAGATCTCCCTTCGGGTAAAGAACAACTTGAGCAACTCGATCTATTCATCTCCAGATGCTTTTCTTCAGCGACAGAGAGCCTGGCCTGTTACCGCAAAATCCAGCAATTTGCCGTCGAAGTGGGCGCCAGTCTCTCACCGCTTAGCCACCTCCGCGCCCTCCCTAAACCTTTGGCGTGGTGGCTACAAACTGGACTGGCAACTGTGCTTTCAGGTAAGTCTCACGCCGAGGCTTTGTTGGCGCTTGCCGTTCGGGGAGAAGACGTGGGTGATTTGCGCCACGGGGCAGCGGTCTTGTGCCAACATTACCGTCAGGTCTTCCAGCACAGCCTAATTGCGAGTGCTTTTGTGTACGGGCTCGCGCTCTTTGCTTTCTGGCTGTTTTTTAAACCAGTTGCCTGGGTGGACGATGCTCTTCCTTCAGATTTTGGGTTTTGGCAATATGTCTTTGCCTTGATCTTAACCTATTGGATCAAAGCAGCTTTCTTAGACCCGATCGCTACCGCCGCGCTGACGATCAAGCTGCTGCAGCTGGAGGAGCAAACTGCGCCTTCTGAAGAACTCGTGCAGGAGTGGAGCCTCAGACTACCTAGCCTAGCCCAGCTGACTTGTGCTGTTTGAGAGCAAACCATCGGCAAGCGGCTAGGTCAAATGGTATATTTCCTCGTTTACGAGAAGGTTGAGATGGGTCTTCACCGCTATGAAACAGGCTCGCGTTGTTAGCTCTGTCTGCGCCCGCATCCCTAACCGCTATGGCGAATTCTTGCTGTATTATTACGAGAACAATCTAGACCGCAAAGAGCATTTGGCTCTGGTCAAGGGGGAAGTAAGAGGTCGGGAAGAGGTGCTCGTGAGGCTCCATTCCGAATGCCTCACCGGCGATGTTTTCGGCTCCAAACGTTGCGACTGCGGCGAGCAATTGGCCGAAGCGATGCGCCTGATCGGCCAGGCCGAGTGCGGAGTTCTTCTGTACCTGCGCCAAGAAGGACGGGGCATAGGCCTGCTCAAAAAACTCAAGGCCTACAATCTTCAGGATCAGGGGCTAGATACCGTGGAGGCCAATCTCAAATTGGGCCACCAACCGGATGAGCGCAACTACCGCGTCGCTGCCTTGATCCTAAAAGACTTAGGCATTTGCTCGGTGCGCCTAATCACCAACAACCCCCACAAAATCAGAGAGCTGGAGCAACACGGCATCTTGGTGTGCGAGAGGATCCCGATCGAAGTCGGCCACACCTTTGAAAATCTGCATTACCTAAGAACTAAAGCGGAGAGAATGGCTCACCTGTTGAGCCTAAAAAAATCAAGCGAAAGCTCTTAAGCCAAAGCCAACATCCTCTCTAAAGCTAGCCTCGCGAGACGGGCGGTCTGCTCGGGCACCTTAATCTGGTTAACGACTTGCCCTGCCACTAGGTTTTCCAGCACCCACGCTAAGTGCTGGGGGTCGGTGCGAAACATGGTGGAACACATGCACACCATAGGCGCCATAAAGTGCACATCTACCCCTTTCGGCTTCATTTCCTGCCGCAGGCGGTTGACTAGGTTAAGTTCGGTTCCAACCAGCCAGCGCGATCCGGCTTGAGCACTGCGCACAGTCTTAAGGATGGTCTCAGTTGAACCGATATAATGGCTTTTCTGACAGACTTCAAACGCACACTCAGGATGGGAAATCACATAGGTGCCCGGATAGCTCTCTAAAAATCGGTCGATGTGCTCGGGGCGAAACAGTTGATGCACCGAACAAAATCCAGGCCACAACAAAATCTTAGCTTTTCTGATCTGCTCGGCAGTCAGCCCTCCCAGCACTTTGCCCGGTTGCCAGACAACCATCTCAGACAAAGCTATCCCCATCTGATAGCCAGTATTACGCCCTAGGTGCTGGTCGGGGAAAAACAGCACTTTGTCTCGCTGGGAGAACGCCCACGCCAAAACTTGGGCAGCGTTGCTCGAGGTACATACAATTCCACCATGGCGCCCACAAAACGCCTTGAGGTTGGCAGCCGAATTGATGTAAGTCACCGGCATGACCTGGGTCTCTGGATCCAAAACCTGCCCCAGTTCGCGCCAGCACTGTTCGACCTTGGCCAAATCGGCCATGTCGGCCATAGAGCAGCCGGCGGCTAGATCCGGCAGGATGGCGACCTGCTCCGGCCGCGATAATATGTCGGCCACCTCGGCCATAAAGTGCACACCGCAAAAGACGATGTAACGCGCTTTAGATAACGCCGCCTGGCGCGAGAGCTTGAGTGAGTCGCCCGTGAAATCGGCATGGCGAAAAACTTCATCGCGCTGATAATGGTGGCCTAAAATCACTACCTGCTCACCCAGTCTGCGCTTGGCGGCCTCGATGCGAGCCTCGCATTCACTGTCCTCAAGCAAGGCATACTCGGTAAGCGTCAGTACTGAGTTTGTCGCTCTCTCGGATTTCATAGCTTGCGCAATTGGAGGCTTAGTTCACGTAATTGTTCCTCGCTAACCTTGGCTGGTGCATCCACCATAGGGCAAGCTGCAGCTTGCGTCTTAGGGAAAGCCATCACGTCCCGAATCGTCGAGGCACCAGCCATCAACATCACTAAACGATCTAAACCAAAAGCAATGCCTCCATGCGGGGGGCAGCCGTACTTCAAGGCCGTTAGTAAAAAGCCAAACTTCTCCTGCGCCTCCTCCGGCCCTATGCCTAGCAGCTCAAATACCGCTTGCTGCATCTGTTGGGTGTGGATGCGGATAGACCCCCCACCGATCTCTACGCCATTTAATACCATATCATACGCTCGCGACAATGCCTCTTTGGGATTGGCTTTGAGCTCCTCGATGGAGCATCGCGGGGCTGTAAACGGGTGATGCAAAGCTACCCAACGCCGTTGCTCCGGATCCCACTCGAACATCGGAAACTGAACTATCCACAGCGGGCGCCAGCCTGGCTCTATTAAACCGCGCTCATGGCCGAGTTTGATCCTCAGCGCTCCCAAGGCATCGGCCACGATCTTGGCCTTGTCAGCGCCAAAAAATACGATATCGCCGGATTGAGCCCCCGTTCTTTGCAAGATTGCCTCGATCACCGCATCCGGCAAAAACTTCAGGATCGGCGACTGCAACCCTTCCCGCCCCTGGGCGCGCGCGTTGACCTTGACATAAGCCAAACCCTTAGCCCCGTAACCGGCGACAAACGCTGTAAGGTCTTCAATTTCCCTACGACTGAGTTCCGCTCCCCCAGGTAGGCGCAGCGCCGCTACCCTGCCCTCGGGATCGCTGGCTGGGCCAGAAAAGACTTTAAAATCCACCTCCCGCATCAAATCGGTCAAATCAGATAGTTCCAAAGGAATGCGCAGATCCGGCTTGTCGCTGCCAAAGCGGGATACAGCCTCAGCGTAGCTGAGGCGAGGGAAAGGATTAGGCAGCTCCACAGCCAATATCTCTTTGAATAACTGGCGCATCATCTCTTCCATCAAAGCCATGATCTCATTCTCATCCATGAACGAGGTCTCGATGTCGAGCTGGGTAAATTCCGGCTGGCGGTCAGCGCGCAGATCCTCGTCGCGAAAACACCGCACAATCTGATAGTAACGGTCAAAGCCAGCGATCATCAAAAGCTGCTTATACAGCTGAGGCGACTGCGGCAAAGCATAAAAAGCGTGCGGATGCACTCGGCTTGGGACTAAGTAGTCACGCGCGCCCTCTGGGGTGGCTTTGGTCAGAAAAGGCGTTTCAATCTCGTAAAACCCATGAGCATCCAAGAATCGACGCAGGAACCCCGCCACCTCACGACGAAGGCGAAGCCTAGCCTGCATCTGCGGACGACGCAGGTCCAGATAGCGATACCGCAGACGGACCTCCTCGCTGACCGGAACTTCGCTGTCTATGGGGAAGGGCGGAGTCTCAGCGCGGTTGAGGATTTCCATTGCGGAAACCATCACCTCGATCCTGCCGGTGGGAAGATTGAGATTTTCCGTGCCGGGGGGGCGGTGACGAACGGTGCCGACCACACGGATTACGTACTCACTGCGCACCTGCTCTGCCTTGGCAAAGGCCTCAGGTACCGAGGGATCCACTACGGCTTGGACAATGCCCTCGCGATCCCGCAAATCGATGAAAATTACTCCACCGTGGTCGCGTCGCCGGTGCACCCAGCCACATAATGCTACTTCTTGACCGATATGGGTTTGGTTCAGCTCCCCGCAGCGATGAGTTCGCATCATAGAATAAAATATAAAAAGGGGGCGGATCTGAGTCCGTCCACGATTTGACGTAGTTAAGCAGCCTCGGTTTTTTTCTCCGAGGATCCACTCGATTCGGATTTTTCTGCCCTATCGGCTAGGTTACGCTTTTTCTCAGTGCTCTTTTTGAAATCTGTCTCATACCATCCGCTGCCTTTGAGCCGGAAACCAACAGCCGACACCTGCTTGGCTAAGCTTGGTTGACGACATTGTGGGCAATCGCGCAAAGGTAAGTCGCTCACTTTTTGCAGCGCTTCTAAGGTGTGGCCACAGCTTAGGCAAGCATACTCATAAATCGGCATGCAATCACCTCCTTAAGCATTGGTTAGGTCAACTGCTCTGTATTTAGAGACGGACAAGGCGCTTTTCAAGTTTTAAAATATAAAATCATACATCAACTCTGTAATTCACAGCAGCGGCAAAATGCTTACCTTTACCCGTCCCGACGATTGGCACGTGCACCTGCGCGACGGCCCACTGTTGCGGCAGGTAGCAATATTCAGCGCGCGCCAGTTTAGACGAGTCCTAGTCATGCCTAACCTCCAACCGCCCATTGTCTCCGTTGCCCACGCCCTAGCGTATCGCCAACGGATCATTCAGGCCTTGCCCTCTGGCATAGACTTTGAGCCTTATTTTAGTCTGTATCTCACCTCCGCCACCTCCCCCAAAGAAGTGGCTGATGCCGCCAATTGCCCGCAGATACTGGGATTTAAGCTTTACCCTGCCGGAGTAACTACTCACTCTGAGGCAGGCGTGACAAATATTAAAAAAATCTATCCCATTTTAGAACTCATCGAACGCTACGACCTGGTGCTGCAAGTTCACGGCGAAGTCGCCGACCCGACCGTGGACATCTTCGACCGAGAGAGAGTGTTTTTAGAGCAGGAGCTTGCCCCTATCATTGACCGCTTTCCTGGGTTGCGCATCGTCTTGGAACACATCACTACTCAAGAAGCCGTGGAGTTTGTCCAAGCCGCTCACAATAAGGTAGCCGCCACCATCACCCCACAACATCTGCGCTATAATCGCAATGCCCTGTTTGCGGGCGGGATCCGTCCTCACGCCTACTGCTTACCGGTGCTTAAACGCGAGCACCATCGCCAAGCGTTACTGAGCGCCGTTTCCTCCGGCAGCCCTAAGTTCTTTCTGGGTACCGATAGCGCCCCTCACCTGCGCCAGCGCAAAGAAGCCGCATGCGGCTGCGCGGGATGCTTCACCGCCCCCATTGCCCTGGAGCTGTATGCCGAAGCATTTGAGGAAATTTCCGCCTTGGACAAACTGGAGGGGTTTGCCAGTTTCTACGGGGCCGATTTCTATCGCCTGCCCCGCAACCAAAACACCGTCACGCTCAGACGCCTTTCTTGGACCGTCCCGCTCGCCTACGATGGGGATGCTGGAGAGATCGTGCCTTTAGAAGCCGGAAACAAGCTCTCTTGGCAACTTGCTTACAATGCCCCCTCTGATTCCTTTTCGAACTCTTCGAACTCCTTTTCAAACTCTTCAAATTCCTCTTCCCGGAGCGGGGGCTCGCCGTCGTAAACTAGATACTCACGGCGTTGAAAATAGGCGTTACGGATGAACGAATAACGATCTAAAGCCGCCTCGTCTATTACTTCGGTCGCTTTTAAGTTGTCGGCACGAAAATCGACAGTTCTAAGCCCATATAGACCAACCCTGGCAGGCAGCACTGCGTAGGAGATCGGATTTAAAAAACCGTCAGCTACGTTGCCCACCGCATCGCGCGGCGTCATCGGCCCCAAGAATGGCAATACCAGATAAGGCCCATGGGGCAATCCCCACACGGCTAGAGTTTGACCAAAATCTTCCTCATGCCTCTCCAAACCGAGGCGCGAGGCCACGTCGATCAACCCCCCTACGCCTACGGTAGTATTCACTACTAAACGGCCCACATCTCGCCCGCCCTGATTGAATTTGAATTGCAACAGATCGTTGACAGTTACCGCGATGTCGCCCAAGTTGTTGAAGAAGTTGCTAATCCCCTGATCGACGAACTCTGGCGTTACCCATTGATATCCCTCAGCGATGGGCTTCATCACATAGTCGTCAAGCGTATCGTTGAACTTTTGCATACTACGGTTAAAAGGTTCGATCGGGTCGCGCGGATCGCCGTGGGTAGCACAGCCTGCAATTGCTGTCAAAATCAGAACCAACCACCCTGTCCAGATTGTCAAAAAGGCTTTATTGTTCATGTTCTTGTTACCGTGCAACTCTACCGACGATATTTTAAAACATAGCATATTGAGCCGAGAGCTAAAATTTCACGGCTAACTTTTAAGCTATACTGGCTGCTCTATTGTCATCTTATTGACTTATGACCGAGACTTCCTTGCCCAAGCTCCTGATGGCTAAGCGCTTTCGCGGCTATCTCCCGGTGATCGTCGACGTAGAGACAGCAGGCTTCGATCCCGAGCAGTACGCCTTGTTGGAAATCGCCGCCGTGATCCCAGAGATGAACGAAGACGGCTTTCTAACCATAGCTGAAGTCCATAGCGTCCATGTCAAGCCTTTCCCAGGAGCCAAGCTCGATCGAGCAGCCCTTGAATTCAACGGCATCAATCCTTATCACCCGCTCAGGATCGCCTGGGAGGAGAAGGAAGCTCTGCATAAAATCTTTCAACCCATCCGCGCCGCGATCAAAAAAACAGGTTGCACTCGCGCCATCCTGACCGGGCACAATCCTTCTTTTGACCTCTGCTTTATCAATGCGGCGATAAAACGCACCGCGATCAAGCGCAACCCTTTTCACCCCTTTAGCACCTTCGACACCGCCACCTTAAGCGGGCTCGTCTTCGGCCAAACAGTGCTGGCCAAGGCCGTCCGCGCAGCCGGCTTAGACTGGGATGAACACGAGGCCCATTCGGCCCGTTACGACGCCCAAAAGACCGCCGAACTCTTTTGCGCTATCGTCAACCGCTGGGAGCGGCTAAATCGGGCCGAAAGCGGTCTTCAGGCTGCCTCAGACAGCATCCTCTCCAGCTCCCCGCTTTGATACAGTTCCACCATGATGTCGCAGCCACCGATCAATTGCCCTTTGATGTAAAGCTGCGGATATGTGGGCCAGTTGGCATAGGATTTTAACGCCTCGCGCAGCTCGGGGTCCTCTAGGATATTGACATAAGCGTATTCCACGCCGCAGGCATTTAAGATTTCCACCGCCCGCGCGGAGAAGCCGCATTGGGGAAAATCGGGCGTACCCTTCATGTATAAAACGACGGGATTTTCTTGCAGTTGTCGCTCGATGCGCTCAATCACGTTCATGGCTTACATCCTCGCTGTGGATAGCTAAAAGTTGAGTTATTTTATCAAAAATTCGTTGCCCCGTGGGCGTAGACGCCCTCAGCTCAAGAATTCGCCCCTTTTCTTCTAACCGCAGGGAGAGTTCAAGGTCGGCAGCGGGAAGATGAGCTTGGCCTCTCTCCGGCCATTCGATAAAACACACGGTATCGGCCTGCAGATAATCCCTAAACCCTATCCACTCTAATTCCTCTGGCTCGGCAAGCCGGTAAAGGTCGAAATGGGCCACCGCGAAGCGTTCTGTCCAGTAAGTTTCCACAAGGGTAAAGGTCGGACTTTTGACTTTGCCAGGAAAACCGGCGGCCTCCAGCACAGCGCGCACTAAAGTCGTCTTGCCGGCCCCCAGTGGACCTTTAAGGTAAACAACTGCCCTTGGCTCGAGCGCCTGGCACAAAGCGGCCGCCACGCGCCGCGTCGCCTCTAAATCTGGCAAAAACAAGATCAGCGGTTGAGCAGGCGGTAAAGCCACGGCAGAAGATCGCTAGCCAACATGCCCCGTTCGCCTTTGGCGGCTGCCGCATCGGCAGCCGCAGCGTGCAAGCTTACTCCCATGCGCGCCGCTTCTAGCGGCTTCAGGCCCTGGGCCATCAAGCCAGCAAGCACGCCGGTCAACACATCCCCCATCCCGCCAGAGGCCATGCCCGGATTACCCAAAGCGCACACCCAAGGAATCTGACCACCGGTCCCTATCAACGTACCCGCTCCTTTGAGCACGCTCACTCCGCCATAGCGCTCTATCAAGCCAGCCAAGGCTGCAAAGCGGTCTTTTTGGACCGCGGCTGAGGTGCTGCCTAACAACCTAGCTGCTTCTCCGGGATGCGGCGTTAATATCCAATTTTCGCGCTTGGCCGGTACTTGGGCAAGCAAGTTTAAGGCGTCGGCATCCACCACCAGTGGCAGCGAACTGGCTAAAACAGACCTCAACAAACTCTTGGCCCATTCCGACTGCCCTAAACCCGGACCGATCGCCGCTACCGTGGCCCGTTGCAGCAGCCGCTCAAGCTCCTCAGGAGTTTCCACTCCATGGGCCATGATCTCTGGCCGCCCAAGGTTCAAGTATGCGGCATGGGATTTGCGGGTAGCCACGCTCACCAACCCCGCCCCCACCCTCAAGGCTGCCTCCGCCGCCATCCGCGCTGCGCCGGTAAAACCGACCTCGCCACCAACCACCAGCACATGCCCGAAATGGCCTTTGTGAGCGGTGCGACGGCGCGGTGGCAGCAAGTTGCGATAGCTTAAAAGCCAAGCTGCAGGCTTGCCTCCTGCCGGGATAGCCTCAGCTACCTCCAGATCGGCATACCAGATCTTGCCGGCACAAGCTGGCCCTTCGCCAGTGAACAATCCACGTTTTAGGCCGATAAAGGTGACGCTGGCATCGGCCTCGACGGCGTGACCTAAAATAGCGCCGGTGTCGGCGTGCAGGCCCGAGGGGATATCGATCGCCAGCACCCCCCCGGAGAAGGCGTTGATATGAGAGATGGCTTGGGCATATTTTCCCGCGACCTCCCGATCCAATCCGGTTCCGAGCAAAGCATCGACTACCACGTCAAAGCCTTCGAGGGTGATCGGCAGAGTTTCTGTCACCTCCCCCTTTGCCGCGCGATACGACTCCCAAGCCAAAAGCGCATCGCCCTGTAAGCGGTCAGGCGGACTCAAGGCGAAAACGGTGACCGCCAACCCCTCATCGAGCGCATAGCGTGCCAGGATGTAGCCATCGCCGCCGTTGTTGCCACCACCGCATAGCACCGCTATGCTTTTGGCTTCTGGCCAGTGATGACGCAATACACAAAAAGCGGCACGACCGGCCCGCTGCATGAGCACAATTCCGGGCACCTTCATGTGCTCGATGGCATAACGGTCCATGGCGCGCACTTGTTCGGCGCAGTAAAGTCCTTCAGGCAATCGATCGGTCAACATGAACGCTCCTTTAAACCTCGTAGCGCTTAAGCAGCAAATTCAAACCCTAGGTCAAAAGCTTGGATTTGACGCGGTTGGCATAGCCAGTATCGATCTTACTCAGGCTAGCGAGCACTTCAAGCGCTTTTTGGCCCAGGGATTTCATGGTCAGATGAATTACTTAGCCAAACATGGCGAGAAGCGCTTTCGCCCAGAGCTGTTGCTGCCCGGCACGGTCAGCATACTCTGCGCACGCTTAAGCTACCTTCCGCAACCGCAAAATGAGATCCACAACGCGTTAAGCGATCCGACGCGCGCTTATATCGCTCGCTACGCTCTAGGCCGCGATTATCATAAAGTGATCAAAAAGCGCCTTTTGGCGCTGGCGCGTCAAATCGAAGCGAGGATCGGCCCTTTCGGCTATCGGGTGTTCTGCGACAGCGCCCCGGTTCTAGAAAAACCCCTCGCTCAACAGGCCGGGTTAGGCTTTTACGGCAAGCATACCAACCTCATCGCCTTCAAACAGGGCTCGTGGTTTTTCCTGGGCGAAATCTACACCGACCTTCCTTTACCACCCGATCTTCCTGTACGCAAAAGCTATTGCGGCCACTGCCGAGCGTGTATGGACATTTGCCCGACCGGAGCCATCATCGCGCCGTATCAGCTCGATGCCCGCCGCTGTATTTCATATCTGACCATCGAGCACCACGGACCAATCCCCCAGGACCTTCGCCCCAAAATTGGCAACCGGATCTTTGGCTGCGACGACTGCCAATTGGTCTGCCCTTGGAACCGCAAAGCGCACCTGACGCAAGAGCTAGATTTTCTGCCGCGCCATGGTTTGGAGCGCGCCAACCTGGTGAAGCTTTTCTCCTGGAGCGAGGAAGAATTTTTAGCCAAAGCCGAAGGCTCGGCCATTCGCCGCTTGGGGTATGAGCGCTGGCTCAGGAACCTGGCGGTCGGACTAGGAAACGCCCCTACTTCCCCGCAAATCGTTTCAGCCCTAAAGGCGCGTCTGGATTACCCCTCGCCCCTGGTGCGCGAACACGTAGCTTGGGCGCTCGAGCAACACGCCCGCCGCCAAGGCGATGCGTCTGGCCGACGGACTAGGCTGCAGGTGAAGTTGCCTGCTGACCAACTCGGCGACATAGCTTTTTAGAGCTTGCTCCACTTTAAAACCTCCCCCACCGCGACCTCAACTTCCGGCCACAAAATTGTCCTCAACTTCCTGTCTGGACCGACCCGCTGCACTTGCGGCTACCTGTTCAAAAATCTCCCCTTCGATCAACTCCACCTGCTCGTCTTCGGCAAAAATCATAACCTCAGGCGCCGAAACTCCCCAACAGCGATTCGATAGCGCCTGGGATAAATGCTTGCCGCTATCACCCGCTCCTGAAATTTAAAGCTTAAAAACTATCGCCAAGGCCAGATCGCCGCAACCACCCCGTCGCGCCGCCATACGTGGCAAAGCGCCATAAAAAGGTGCAAGCCCACATACCCCCACACCCCCCACCCTAAGATCCGATGCCACTCTCTCAAAAAAGACAGGGTTGCGGGAAGTTCCCCTTGGGGCGGAACTACGAGAAAAATCGCCAACCCCACCCCCCCTTGGAAAGTGACAAGCCCCAAGCCCAAGCCTTGGATCAGCCCGGCAAGGCCCGGGCGCACTCCGCCTGCAGGCAGCCTAAATCTCAAAAGCCCTCCTATATCTTGGGCCACCGCGCTCCAACCTCCTCGATCATAGGGAAACAAGCGCCTTAGCCCCCCATCGTGGCCAGCTTTAAGC
>JAOAHI010000119.1:249-536 GCA_026415315.1 Methylohalobius sp. | reverse complement strand
AAATACAATAGCGTTTTCCCCCAATATTCCGTATTGCGGGATGCGCAATACATACATGTTTGTCATAAATCCGATGGAATTCAGTTTAACGAGCATTTCCAAAGAAAAAATTGTAAAAACTAAAGCACCTTCTGGTCGGAGTGGATCATGATGAAAAATTGGCTCTTTAAAATACACTACTTTCCCATCGACTACAGCTGCTCTTTTATCATCAGCAAACCCTTTTGAATAGAAAGGAACAGTAAATATATGTCTTCCTTCTCTTTTTAATACACGATATATTTCCC
>JAOAHI010000119.1:0-239 GCA_026415315.1 Methylohalobius sp. | reverse complement strand
CCCGATGAGCTTTGTATGGATCGGAGACATGCTCAAGAACATCAGAAGATAATACCAAATCAATACTTCCATCTTCAAAGGAGAGTCTCATTAAATCTTGGTGCATGACTCCATTCACAATTTCTCCGCTTTTATATTGCTCTCCATAATAATTACTACAAAAATAGTTTTTCTTTTCAACTAATGCCTTATGAATAGGTCCATCCGCTTCTGTATTGTAAATTACAATGCCATCTAGC
>JAOAHI010000118.1 GCA_026415315.1 Methylohalobius sp. | reverse complement strand
GAAGGGGTGGATGGTCTCGAACTGCACATGCACGAGTCCGGCCTTGATGAGCGTCGGCAGCCCTGGCGTGTCGGCATGGATGAAGCGTTCCAGCTCGCCGAGGCAGGGAAGCACGTGCTGCGGCGGCGGAGGGACGAAGGTGGCCAGGCTGGGCCGCGGGCCGCCGATCCAGTTTTGCGAGGAACGGAACTCGCCGGGCTGCTTGCCGGCGCCGCGGCCGGAGG
Organism: Methylohalobius sp.; assembly: GCA_026415315.1. Taxonomy (GTDB): domain Bacteria; phylum Pseudomonadota; class Gammaproteobacteria; order Methylococcales; family Methylothermaceae; genus Methylohalobius. The sequence continues at coordinate 315 of JAOAHI010000118.1, read as the reverse complement.
AGAGCAGCACGCCATGGATCTCGCGGATCAGCCGCAGCGAGAGCGGCAGGCCGCCGCGCAACAGCTCGAGGCCGCGGTTGAGGGCGGCGACGTAGCAGGAGACCTCGGCGACGTCGTCCATCGGCACGCCCGGCGCCTCGTCGGTCTCGAAGAGCAGAAGGTCCGAGAGGGAGGATTGCGTGCCCTCGATCTGGGAGGAGAGCAGCGCCTCCTTGCGGACATACATGTAGAGGAACAGGCCGGTGTCCGGCAGGATCGAGGCCATGCCGTCCAGGCGGCCGAGGGCCAGCTGCGCCCGCTGGAGCGGCGTGATCA
>JAOAHI010000117.1 GCA_026415315.1 Methylohalobius sp. | reverse complement strand
CGCCTAGGGGCCTACTATATCGCCGAGGACAATAGCCGCCGCACGCCGGTAATGATCCATCGCGCCATCCTCGGCTCTATGGAGCGCTTCATCGGGATCCTGATCGAGCATTATGCGGGCGCCTTTCCAGCCTGGCTGGCGCCGGTGCAAGCGGTCGTGCTCAATATCACCGACCGCCAGGCCGATTATGCCCAGGCGGTTGCTAACGCCTTGCGCCACAAGGGTTTTCGCGTCGAGTGCGACTTGAGAAACGAAAAGATCGGCTTTAAAATCCGCGAGCATACCTTGCAGCGGGTCCCTTATTTGCTTGTGGTTGGGGATCGCGAGGTCGAGTCGCGCACGCTTTCGGTCCGCACCCGTCAGGGCCAGGATCTCGGTGCCCTGACCTGGGAGGCCTTCAGCGAGCGTCTCGCCGAGGAGGTTGCGCACCGCACCTAAAGAGGGAGGCGGTATCTGATAAAGGATAGTTGGAGGAGCCTGCAATCGCTGCACCACCCAAGAAGAATCGGGTCAATCGCGAGATCACTGCGCCTGAGATCCGGC
>JAOAHI010000116.1 GCA_026415315.1 Methylohalobius sp. | reverse complement strand
GAGATGGTCTCCGAGCAGGCCAAGCGGCGGCAGGCCGACGAGATGGGCACCCTGGGCTCGGGCAACCACTACCTCGAGGTGCAACAGGTCACCGAGGTGTATGACCCAAGCGTGGCCGATGCCTTTGGGGTGGCGGTGGGCGATGTGCTGGTGAGCATCCACAGCGGTTCGAGGGGGCTGGGCCACCAGGTCGCCACCGACTACAGCAAGCGGATGATCGAGGCCGCCCATAAGTACGGCCTCGAGCTGCGCGACCTCGAGCTGGCCTGCGCCCCCATCCAGTCCGAGGAGGGCCAGGCCTACCTGGGGGCCATGCGGGCCGCCATCAACTGCGCCCTGGCCAACCGGCAGATTCTGACCCACCTGGCCCGCGAGGCCTTCACCTACCTGCTACCCCAGGCCGACCTGCGCCTGATTTACGATGTCTCCCACAACACCGCCAAGCTCGAGACGCACCTCATTCACGGCAAGCCGGAGCGGTTGTACGTGCACCGCAAAGGGGCCACGCGGGCCCTTGGCCCCGGCCACCCGGCCCTCCCCGAGG
>JAOAHI010000115.1 GCA_026415315.1 Methylohalobius sp. | reverse complement strand
CAATAAATCCGGCCCCTCCTGTAACCAATAGGGTCCGCATCTTTAGAATATCCCTTGATCGATGGTCAATGGCGTTATTGCCTTAGAAGGGCACGTCATCGTTGAGCTCGCCGCCGAATGGCTGGCCGCGCTCTTGGGGCATCGACCGCGTGTCGGGTTGAGCGGGAGTGGAGGCAGTGCGGGTGGCAGGTAGCGGATCATCGAGTGGGGCGGTACCGCCTGCGCGGCTGTCAAGCATCTGCATGGTGCCGTTGATATCCACCACCACCTCGGTCGTGTAACGGTCTTGGCCGTCTTGGGTCTGCCATTTGCGAGTCCTGAGCTTTCCCTCGATATACACTTTGGAGCCCTTGCGCAGATATTGCTTGGCGACCTCTGCCACCTTGCCGAACAGCACCACATTGTGCCATTCGGTGCGCTCCTGCTGTTCGCCGTTTTTGTCCCGCCAGACCTCGCTCGTGGCTATCCTGAGGTTGGCCACCGCATCCCCGCTGGGCATATAACGGACCTCGGGGTCAGCCCCGAGATTGCCGATCAAGATGACCTTGTTGAC
>JAOAHI010000114.1 GCA_026415315.1 Methylohalobius sp. | reverse complement strand
CATTCGACATTTTATCGTTTTTGAAAAATCAAAAAAAGAAGACAAAGCAACAGGTTTGATAACCATCCAAACCGAAAAAAAACTTGCCGCCTATCATCAGTACTATGCGGTGAACAGGGCCGTAGAGTCCACCCTTCGCGCATCCGGTTATATCAAAAACAAGATTAATAAGACTGAAGGTTTGACTGTTCAGGAATCGCCCGAAAGTTATGGCGTTCCGGGTGTTAAGTCCCAGCCTGTGGGCGACAGAAAAGGCGGTGTTGTCTGGCATACGCAGGGTTCTGGGAAATCCTTATCGATGGTCTTTTTTGCCGGAAAAATCATTCTTGCCATGGATAACCCAACTATCCTTGTGATCACCGACCGCAACGACCTCGACGACCAGCTCTTTGATACTTTTGCCGCTTCAAAACAGCTGCTCAGGCAAGAACCAGTTCAGGCAGAAAGCCGGGAACACTTAAAGGCCTTATTAAAAGTCGCATCGGGCGGTGTGGTATTCACCACAATCCAGAAATTCCAACCGGAAGAAGGGAATGTGTACGAAACACTGTCTGGGAG
>JAOAHI010000113.1 GCA_026415315.1 Methylohalobius sp. | reverse complement strand
GCTGCCCGCGCTCGCTCGCGCTGCTTAGCCATCTCGTGCTCGAAGCCCGCGAGGTCAAGCTCCAAACCGTGCTCAATAGCAAAATCGCGCGTCAAATCGACCGGAAAGCCGTAAGTGTCGTAAAGCAAGAAAATCAATTCGCCCGGAATCGTCCGGCCGTGCAGTTTAGACAGGCTGTTTTCCAGCACCCGCATCCCCTGTTCCAGGGTCTCAGCAAAGCGCTCCTCTTCACGCTTTAAGGTTTGTTCGACCTGGGTCCGATGGCTGAGGATCTCAGGGTAAGCCTCTCCCATCACCTCCCCCAATGGGGCAACCAGACGATAGAAAAACGGCTCGCACTTCCCTAAAAGATAGCCGTGGCGTACGGCGCGGCGAATGATGCGGCGCAATACATAGCCACGGCCTTCGTTGGAGGGTAGCACCCCATCGGCGATCAAGAAAGCAGCCGCGCGGATGTGATCGGCGATCACCTTAAGGGAGCTGCTTGCCAAATCAGAAGCTCCAGTCACAGCCGCAGCGGCCAGGATCAACTGGCGGAACAGGTCGATATCATAGTTGCTG
>JAOAHI010000112.1 GCA_026415315.1 Methylohalobius sp. | reverse complement strand
GCCTGAACCTGGTGCGCGTCTATCCGTTGCACGGTACAGCGCTCTTCGTCTTCGACCCCAAGCTGGTCTTTGGCCTGGTCGAGAACTTCTTCGGCGGCGAGGGGCGTTTTTATTCGCGCATCGAGGGGCGCGACTTTACCCCCATGGAGATGCGGGTCATCAAGAACCTGCTCGATGCCTCATTCGAGGACATGCAGAAGGCCTGGGAACCGGTGATGGAGTTGAACTTCGAGTTCATCAATTCCGAGGTCAATCCGCAGTTTGCCAATATCGTCAGCCCCACCGAGATCGTGGTCGTCAACGACTTCCATATCGAGCTTGAAGGGGGCGGCGGCAACCTGCATGTCACCTTCCCCTATTCGATGATCGAGCCCATCCGCGAGATCCTGGACACCGGGATCCAATCCGATCGCAGCGGGGTCGATCGGCGTTGGCAACGGGCCCTGGAGGAAGAGATCCCGCTGGCTAAGGTCGAGATCAGCTCGACCCTAACCGAGGCGACCCTGACCGTCGAGGAGCTGCTTAGGATCAAGCCGGGCGATATCATCCCGGTCAACCTGCCTGAGACCGTGGTCCTATATGT
>JAOAHI010000111.1 GCA_026415315.1 Methylohalobius sp. | reverse complement strand
GCTTGGGACATCGACCACTAAGGGACGTAGCCGGTCGGCATAGGCCAGTTGCTCATCAAGCACCTGTTGATAATCGATCGCCTCTGCACCGTAATACTGGGTGAGCACAAAGTTGTGATAATCGAGCACCTCGCGCAGGCGTTCGGCAAAACGCGCCGCATCAAAGAGTTCGCCGAGCCGAATCCCCCGCCGTGAGACCTTGTCTTCATAGGCTGGCCCAATACCGCGCCCAGTAGTGCCGATCGCCTTGGCGCCGCGCGCGCGTTCGCGGGCATGATCGAGGGCAATGTGATAAGGCAGGATCAGGGGGCAGGCGGCGCTGATCCCAAGGCGTTCGCGCGCGGGGATACCGGCGCGCTCTAGGGTTTCGATCTCCTCAAATAGCGCTGTCGGTGATAGGACAACCCCATTGCCGATCAGACAGCGCACCCCTTCGCGCAGGATCCCCGAGGGGACGAGATGGAGGATGGTCTTGACCCCATCGATGACCAGGGTGTGCCCGGCATTATGCCCCCCCTGAAAACGCACCACGGCAGCGGCGCGCTCGGTCAGAAGATCAACGACCTTGCCCTTGCCCTCATCACCCC
>JAOAHI010000110.1 GCA_026415315.1 Methylohalobius sp. | reverse complement strand
CCCCTGGGATGGCCCAAGGCCGATTGATTGAGTGATTCATCGAGTAAGGCGCGTTCTTGTTCGCTTAGGCCACGGCGCGCAAGCAGCTCAGGACGGCGTTGCCAGGTGCGGATCAGGGACTGCTGTAACCGCCAGCGCGCAATAGCGGCATGGTCCCCAGAGAGCAAGACCTCTGGGACCCGTCCCTCAGGGGCCTGCTCGGGGCGCGTATAATGCGGACAATCAAGCAATCCATCCATATATGAATCGAGTCGCGCCGACTCATCGTGTCCAAGCGCGCCTGGCAGAAGCCGGATCACCGCATCCATGACCACCAGCGCTGGCAATTCGCCGCCGCTTAAGACATAGTCGCCGATCGACCACTCCTCATCGACATGATGCTCGACGAGCCGCTCATCGATGCCTTCGTAGCGACCGGCGAGCAGGATCCAACCCGGCTGTTTGGCGATCTCAACCATCGCCCGCTGATCGAGCAACCTCCCCTGGGGTGAGAGATAGACCACCCGACTTTGGGGGGCAGCGGCACGCGCTGCAGCGATGGCGGCGCGCAATGGCTCGATCTTCATGACCATCCCTGGGCCCCCGCC
>JAOAHI010000010.1 GCA_026415315.1 Methylohalobius sp. | reverse complement strand
AGGTTTTTAAGATACACCCGCCAAAACCATATTGGCTCCGATTTGGCTAAACCCAGGTGCACGGTATAGTGAACGCCTAACCACTCCCCCACTAGCCATACCGAGCTCTCGTCGCTGCCTATTCTGCTAGGGCTCTGAGGCCCCAAAAGCGGCAACCATCTAGTGCTTTCCTCATGGCGGCGCAAATACAGGTTAGTTACCCCCGCTTCCAGCTCACTGCCTAGGAACAGGTTGACGAGCAGCTCGCCAAACCTCAACCGCCGCAGCGTGCCTGAGGTGGCCACTTCGGCGCTAACACCGGCTTGATTCTGTAGATAAAAGCTCACGCCCTAAGCCTGATCTTGATCTCCTGGGGCAACTGCCACAAAGTGATAAACCGTTCAGACGCCATCGCCTCCCCTTCGAGATAGGCGATCGGCCTTGGCAATTCGACCACCACCCCGCCTGATGGGACGCGAATCCCTCCTTCTACGGCCAAGCGCAAGTTATGTGCCCCCTCCCTCCGCAAGCTATAAGATAGCCTGCCGTATCGAGTCGGAAGACCACAGATGGCGATCTGACCTTGCGCTAACCAATCCTCGGCGACTCCGGCAGCCAGAACTAACTTATCCTCCGTTTCATACGCGAACAGGCTCAAGACTGCCAAAATATACTCGGCCCCTATCCAGGAATGCGGGAGATCGCCCAAAAAACAGGGCGCCTGAGCATCGCGCCAGGCGATCTCCGGCCACTGGTTCCAGGCGGCAGGACGGCGGTCGGCCAATAAAAAGCTTAAAAGCGCAAGAGCTTCCGCGCGCCGACCCAAACGCACTAACGCCTGGACAATGCGGACCTCGTAGGGACTGTAGTTAATCCAGGGGAAATTGCCTGAAATCCGCTTTTTGAGCTCCTCTAAGTACCGGTCGAAAGTACCCCTAAGCAAGGAGTTGGGTACACAGTCTTCTACCCCCAGCGCGCAGGCAATGGCGACAGCGCTGGGATCAAAGTCGCCCAGCTCAATCGAACCGGGCACATACTCAATCCCATGGCGCGCACAAGCAGCCGAAACAGCAAGACCAATATCGCGCTTAAACTCCATGGCTACCGCCTCAAGGCGGGCGTCTTCTGCCGCCTCACCTAAGCTCCTCGCCAGAAAGGCAGCATCGCGCAGGCCACGCAGCGCCCAGAAGTTATCCCATAAAGCATGCATGGGCTGAGCCATGTATCCCTCATGACTCATGGATTCAGGCAGTAGGCCGTAATAGAGGCGTTTGTCCGGCAATTGGTATTCTGGAGTCAACCTCTGCGCGCGTAAACCCTCCAGGTACGCTACAGCTTTTTTAGCCTGAGGCCACATCGTCGAGACCCAGCCGTCATCGTCGCTCATTCGCCGATATTCAGCCAAAGCGTGCAGAAACTGACCGTAGGCGTCCCATTCGGGCAACCACTCTGGACCCTCCTCGTCCACGCAGTCGGGCAGGCGCCCGTCCTCGGTCTGAAATTCCGCATACCAAGCAAGAAAATCGCGCAAGGGCTCGTTTAAGCCCAGCCTCAGCAAAGCGATTCCCATCCCCACCCCATCGCGAATCCAGGCGCGCTGATAACGGCGCGGACCAGGACGTAGAGCTGCTCCTTGCCGATGGAGGAGGATGTGGGCAGCGCAAGTTTTAAGGCATTTCCACATCTCCTGGGCAGGCGGGGGAAGCTGAGAATGCGGGATCGACAAAGCCTTGCGCCAGATAAAGACCGCTCGCTCGCGGTCCGGAACCACCCCACGCGTACCCGTCATCAGCCAAACTTCCCTAGCTTCCCCGGGAGCAAGCTCTAGGTCAAAACGCAAGGCGCCAGAGGCCAAACCCAACGGATCCTCGACCTTAAGCTGCCAAGGCAAAACCCCTTGGCTCAAATATTGCCCAATCGGTCCCTGAGTAAAGGCCACCGCGCCAAATCCAGAAGCTGGCGTCAGCGGAGTCACTCTGAGCTCGCCGTTGATGAGAATTTGGCCGGAGGAAAGCTGCAGGCTCTGGATGGCAAAAACGCCGCCAAACCTGCGCCATTTTTGCCAAGGTGGGGTAACTTGACACGGCTGGATAGCGGCGAATAAGTGAATCGTTTTACTTTCCTTGAGGGAGTTTTGGAGTCGATAGCAGAGATATAGCCCTTCCGTTTGGCCAAGCGCCGTGATGTTGAGGAAAATCCCTCCAACCCGCCATTCAACTCGAGGAGCCGGTAAATAGCTTTGCTCCAGGCTCTGTGCGATTTCCGCCTCCCGCCAGGTGAAAAAACGCCCATCGAAATACAGAAACGGCTCGAGGGAAAATCCCCCCTCGCCCACCTCTATTACACCTTCCTCGCTGATCAGGGCTTTCATACCGCCCTCAGGTACACCGAATGAGGTCCAATAACTCTGCCAGCCCTGCCAGTACTTTGGAAACCAGCCTGGAGGATGCTCTCTGGCGACAGCGGCAAAAAAAGCATCGAGCGAGCGGGAAAATTCGGGAGGCTTGACATCCAAGCGGCCGATTCCAAATCCTTGACCCAAGCGGCTACGAAGGAGGGAAAGCCTAAGAAACCGAGCGCACGTGTTGGGCAGATACACATAACTGCACCTGGCCCCGCCCTGATGTGTGGCGTAAACGTCGTGCCAATCGATGCCATCGTCGGAGCGCTGCACTTCAAAAGCTAAAGCCTCTTTACCCTCCTCCCAAGCGATTACTAATCCTCCCAAGAAGCGTTCTCTGCCAAAATCGAGCATCAGCCATTGCGGTTCGGCAGGATCGCTGCGCCAGGCAGTTGCATCGGAAGTCAAAACGTGATTGGGATCGCATCCCGGTAAAGCGCTGGATGCTAAAACCTGGGGGACTCCCCGGTAGGTGCAATCGTGCAGCCGCATATCGGCGATCTCTGCCCAGTTTTTGCCAGGCGAGGCGGCAGTAAAAGCGACCTCAACGGCGGTTACCGCCTGCGGGCAGCTCTCGCCTCTAGGCCCCCAAGCAAATTCGATCTGCGTGCTCGCGATCCAAAGTTCTTGGAAATCGCGCACCAAAACAAAACCCTCTTGGCGATAGCGCCAAACGTTGCCTTGAGCATCGGCCAGCTTGAACTCAAATCCACACAGCCCTCCTTCGCCCCGGATCAGAAAGCAAAACGCATAACTGGGTGGGAGCTCAAGCTGGAGCGGCCGGCGCGCGACGACAAACCCGTACCGGCTCTGGAATGCAAAGTCCAAGCGCAACGCCCGGCCGCGCGGCGTGGCGGTCAACGAAAGGTCCAGGGTGGCCCGAACCGAAGCCACCGCGCCCCAGGAGAGGGCGGTAAAATCGTCTAAAACTTTCAATCTCTCTGGCTCAAGCACTACCTGTCTCTAGCTTCTCCGCCAACTGTCCGCCTGTAACCGATGAGACTTGCCACTTCCCATTCCGATCGATCCTGAGCACACGATCGTAATGCTCCAGATCGCCTGCAGTATCCTCAAAAACAACATAGGAAATCGCCCGCTGGCGAAAGAGGTCGAGGACTGCTGCGACTCTTTGGGGATCTAAGGCGCTGCTCGGGCGATCGAGAAAGACAAACCGCGGAGCGAGCAAAAGCACGCGGGCGACAGCAAGCAACTGCTGCTCTGCCAACCCGAGAAGACCAGGCCAATCCTGTTTGCTGTCTAAGCCAAAACGCTGCACTAACTCCTTAACCGTAAGAAGTGCGAACACATCCATTATGTCTTGGTCTGCGATCTCCTCAGCAATACAGCCGCAAAGCAAAGCCTCGCGCAGCGTCCCAGGCGGCAGATACGGCCGCTCCGGTAGAAACGCCATCTGCTCCAGAGCCGGTCTTACGATGCGCCCCTCACCTTCATCCCAGATACCGGCAGTCGCCCTAAGCAACGCAGCCTGGGCGCTTCGGTCTCCCACCACCAGTACAGCCTGACCGTAGGGAATCGCCAGCGTCAACCCTGCCACTAAGGTACGTCCGCTGCGCGGCGAGCGCAGGGTCAGGCGGTCATAGGCCACTTGGGTCTGATCTTCGCTAACTTCAATCGCCGGCCTCGTGGCCCGCTCTTCCGCCGCCAAGAGAGCGTCCGCTAAAGCATCCAGGCGGGCAATCACGGCTGCAAACGAGGAAATAGACTGGAACTGGGTGACGATCAGCGAAAAAGCACTCGTCAAAGTCATAAACGCCATGGCCGCTTGCGTAACTACGCCGAATTCAACCTCACCGCGAAAATACAAGGGCGCCACAACTAAGATCGGGATGACCTGAATCAGCCAGTTATAACCAGTGGTGAAGAAATTCAGGCGCAGGTTGACTTGAATGATCTGATGGAAATTCCTCACCAGCTCGCTAAGCCGCTCGAACAACCTGCCCCTAAGCGGGCATTCCTGACCCAGCAGGGCGATCGGATCGGCGTTCTCTCTAAGGTGAATGAGGGCGGAACGAAAATCAGCCTCCTTGTCGAGCTGATCGTAGTTCAGCCTAACGAGGGGACGCCCCAAGCGAATCGTCAAATAGGAACCGACCGCTGCATAAGCCACCGCCACGCCGAACAGCAAAGGACTGATTTCCAACAGCACCCCGGAGAAAGCGATGACCGCAAAGCCGCTGTTAAGCAAGATCAAAGCGAACGACAGCGCAGTGACGGTGAAGGCTTTGATGTCGTCGGCGATCCTCTGGTCGGGATTGGGGACCTCTCCCCTCACCGCCAAGCGATAAAAGCATCGATGCGCTAGATAGCGGTTTAGGCATAAGCCAGTCAGCCACTCCCGCCACAACAGGCCCAAGCTCTCCTCGAGATAGCGCGCGATTACGGCAAAGACGGTGAGGACAGAGAACACCACAAGATACAATCCGGTCTGGACCAGCATCCGATCAAGGTCACGTCCAGCGACAGCGGTCATGAAATCACGCCCGACGTAACTGCCCACCACGTTCATTCCATTAAAGCCTAGGATCAAAGCGACCAGCCACCCAAACCGCCACAACGCTGTCCGCCCGACTTTAGGATCGCCGGTAAACAGAGCTACGATCCGTACAAAGCGGTCAAAGACCTGGTGATTCAAAAGAACCCGTTCTTGTTTTTGTTCCATCGCCGCTACCTCGCATGCAACCTTAAAGCGCATTTTACACAATCCTCCTCCTGTCTTAAGTTCAACCTTTCTCGCCAACCTCGGTAGCGCTTGCGCGGAAAGTGGAATTAAAGAAACTATTGTCACAAAAGCTTTTTAAAAACATGGCTGGAGAAAGGCAAAGCAATGCAGACCTATCAGCTCCTGATCGATCTTGCCGCACCGCAGCGGATCCGAATCGGAAAACTGGGGGAATTCGATTTCCCCGCTGGGCGCTACATCTATACTGGAAGTGCTCGCCGCTACTTAGAAGCGCGCATTGCGCGCCATCTTTCGGCCACAAAGAAGCTACACTGGCACATCGACTTCCTGCTGACTGCAGCGACGGCCAGGGTTATCGACGTGCTACGCTTTGCGCGAGAAGAGTGCGAGGTCAACCAGCGCACAGCGGGCAAAATTTGGATAGCAGGTTTTGGCGCCAGCGATTGCCGGGCCGGTTGCGGTGGTCATCTCAAGCATCTGAGCAATGAATAGCCCGCTTGCAGCGATTCGCATCGTTTCTGCTCGACTCGAAGATACCGAGGCCATCGCCACGATGGGAAAAGACATCTGGCACAGATGTTATTTTCCAGATGTACTGAGCATAGACGCAGTAGCTTACCTGTGGCAACGCACTTTAAGCCCCTCAGCAGTTCGCGAGGAAATGGCCCGAGGCGTGCGCTACGAATGGATAGAACAGGTCAGCACGCGGATCGGCTTTCTGGCGTGGCATCACCTGGCAGAGCAACAGCGGATGCGCCTCAACAAGCTGTATCTTCTGCCTGAATACCATGGCCTAGGCATCGGTGCTTTGGCTTTGACCTACATCAAAGAGGTGGCGGCCCAGCTGGGGGTTAAGGAAATCTACCTTTATGTGTTCAAGAAAAACCGGAAGGCTATCCGCGCTTATCTCAAAGCCGGCTTTATCATTGCCCGGGAGGAGGTCACCGACGCCGGCCAGGGCTATTGCTACGACGATTACGTGATGAGTTACTCTCTGTGAAAAAGCGACCTATTTAGGCAGCTCGCGACAGGGTTCGCACTGCTCCAGCCAGGAGGCCAAGCTGCGCACACGGCCCCGGCGAATCCAAGAACGAGCAGATCTCTCTTGGGCATCTGCCGCCTCAACCACCTCAAACTTCCCATGCAGCATTCCCATCCAGCAGCTCCAGGGAATCTGGCCGGCCTCCTCCGGAGTAAACTCGACCGTCTGCGACCCAGGCTTGAGCTCGATCTCCAGGCCCAATTTGGGCACCAATATGATCCGATTGCAGCCGGTCAGCTCCTTACCTTCTATGACCCATTTCACCGGCACTCCGCGCTTGAGCACGAAACGATTAGGTTCGTAGCCGCTGGCTAACACAGTCATGCGGATCACTTGCTCGCTCTGCTTGCCTGCTGACCCTCCGGTTTGAGGAGCAGAATCTGTGACCTCAGTTCGTTGGAGTAAGGTATTGAAATCGTAGCCAGAACCGGTCATGGCTAAGCCCCGGTTGAGCATGATCAGTCCCAAACTGATTACCAGTACCCCTGAGGCGTTTAAGATTTTGTGGGTAACGCGATGGGAGATCAGGCTGGTCAGAAGGCCAAAGCCGAACATCAACGGCAAGGTTCCGACTCCAAATATAAATAGCAGCTTGGCTCCCTCTAAAGCGTCGCCGGTACCGGCCGCCATCACATACATCGCCTGGAGCGGACCACAGGCGATCATCAACCCGTTGAGCAGGCCGATCACGAAAGGTTGCGTCGTGCGGTGGGTCTCTTTATGCACAAAACGCGACAAAAAGCGCGGCATAGCAAAACCGACGCGGAAGGCCGAGAACACGTGCAACATGTTGAAGCCGTATACGATTAAAAATGCCCCTGCTAAAATGGCCGCAAGACCTCTGACCGCTGGGGTAAAGCTGACTATCGCCCCAAGCAATCCAAAGCCCGCACCCAGTATGGTATAGGACAACAGCTTGCCCAGTGCATACTGGAGATGAAGCCAATAGGTTGGCAAACCTTGTTGAGCGCTTTTGGCGGTATAACTTAAAACGAATCCACCGCACATGCCTACGCAGTGAAAGCCGGTGATCAGGCCGACGACCAACACCGCCCCGTAGCTGAGCTGGAGGTTGAGGTCAGGCAGCGGCAAACGCTCAACAAAGCGCGAACCGCCGTAGAGGATGAGCAGGATCCCGCAGATTCCAAGCACTAACCCTAGCGCGCGATTGAACAGCTCCTTGCGTCGGGTGGTGCGGTCAATCAAGGCGCACTGATAGCCTTTGCTCTCCACAATGTGAAAGATTTCCGCCAGGGAAGTCCGAGCCGGATCAAAGCGAACTCGGACGACTTGGGAAGCAAAGTTGGAGCGAACCCTCTCCACGCCGGGGAGCTTGCTCAGCGCCAGTTCGATGACTTTTTCGCAACTGGTGCAGTGCATGCCCTGAGCGCGGAAAGTCACTTGACGCATAACCATGAATAAACATTGTTATTACATTAATCGCCAAATTAGACGCCCTGGAAGCCAATAAAGTCCCTGGGAATTATACAAAGCTCAAGCTGCCCTTGCTGCGGTATATCGTCGCAGTCGCCTGCAGATCGCAAAAAATTACGATTTGAAGAACTGAAGCAGCTTATCCAAAAACGCTTTTATTTTGGCAATGAGGCTCTCCTCGCCAAAACCAGCCACTTTAAATCCCCGTTCGACAATGGTCTGTTTCAGAGCATCTAGGTCTATTTGGTTCTCGTTATAGTCTATCTCCACGCATTTGGCTTTATGGTCTGCTTTCACCGCGACCACCCCTTCTCTCCCCATCAGGGCATCCCGAATCAAATTTTCGCAGGCGTCACACTTCATACCGCTGACAGCTAGCGTCACCTTTGCCATATTTGGACTCCTCCTCATCTATCAGATGGCGAAGAAGATACTAGCAAATTGCCTCAGTCCCGAAAACCTGCTTGCAAAGCAGCCACATGCCTGAGACGGGGAATACGGTACAATGTAAAAAAACGCCCCAAAAGCTCGCACTCCTCTATGAACGACCTGTCATGCGACATCAAGAAACTGCTTAAAAAGCTGGAGACACTTAACGACTATGCCGTGGAACGCTTAGTCATAGAGAACTTGCAGCGCAATCTGAATACTTTAGACGAACTGCAGCAATCCTACCAACGCCACTATTTGACGATCATCCGAACCTTGCTCCAGCAGCTGGCCTCCCTCCCAGGACCCCGACAAGATGCGGTCCAAAAGCAGGTGGCATGCCTGGAGAAGTTGCTCACCCACTTGCCCACTCTAAGCGACTTAGAAACCTTGGAGCAAGGGCTTAGCGAATTGCAAAACCTGCTTAGGCCACCACCGGTCTTGGCCTCCCCGGGGCAGATCATAGGTGACTTGCCGACCGGCCCACACCTACCACCCGCAGAAGCGATTACACCTACCCAGGCTGCTCTCAATAGGGTACAAACGCTTAAGCAAAACAACACCCACTTTGCCGGTGCGGTAGAAGAAATCCTTAAGACGATAGAGAAACTGAAGTCAAACGCCGACTTAGTCCAGCACGAATTACACGAGCAAGCTCTGCAGCTACTCCAGGGCCAGCGCCAACTAGCTGAGCAATTGGCTCAGCTGCAACAGCAATTGGTCAGCCTTCAATCCCAAAACCAGCGTTTAAGCCAAGAATTGCAGCACGCTCGCAACTTAAGCTTGACCGACGAGTTGACGGGACTACCGAATCGGCGGGGGCTTTTGCGCAGGATAGAGGAAGAAGTCGGCCGCCTCACACGCCATCCCTCCCCTCTGACCTTGGCCATTTTGGACATAGACCACTTCAAACAGGTCAATGATCAATACGGCCACACTGTGGGCGATCAAGTCCTCAAGGCTTATGCTGACCACTTGCAGGCAGTGTTTCGCCGCCACGATTGCATCGCCCGCTTCGGCGGCGAAGAGTTCATCCTTTTACTCCCTAGCACCAACGTGGACGGGGCGCTCAAAGCGCTGGCTAAGATTCGCGAACGCACAGCCGGCCACGTTGTCCAGACCCAATCCAAAGTCGTTTCGCTTCCCACTTTTTCAGCCGGAGTAGCCAGCTACCGCCTGCAAGAGTCCATCGCTGATTTCCTTCACCGGGCTGACCAAGCCCTTTATCGCGCTAAGCAAAACGGGCGCAACCGGATCGAGACGGCCGACTAGCGGCGTTCAAGCAGTTGGCCGGAAAACCTCGACAAATCTGCCTCCAAACGCTTAAGCTGCCCCGCGCACTTGACAGAATAGCCCACCGCTACGCCCAAAATGATGGTCAACACCCCTAAAACTAGGTAAAACATAGCCTCCAGCCGGCTAATCCGCTCTATCACTGCCCCGTCCGGCATGGTCTTGGACAGAGAGCTAACCGCCGGCAGATGTGGACCACCCCCTGTCAACAAGCCAACGTCCTCTTTGATCGATTGGATCAGTTCCAAATCCCTAAGGCCGGTCTGTCCCATTCGAATCCGATCCTCCAGCGTGGTCAGCTTCACATGCAAAGCGTCAATGACAGCCTTGCCGAGCTTTTCTTGCAGACGAGTCAACTCTTGATTGAGGCGCTCGACTTGGGCGATCTCTATCGAGGCATCTGTGCCTTGCCGATCTGCCATAGATCGCCACCACCCAAGCAGCGATGCCTGCTTGAAATACCATAAACCGGCCAACCACAACAGCAAAAAGGCAATCAAGCCTGTCATCAAGCGCTTGACGAAGCGACGCTGCTCCTCTACTTCTACCCGCATCAGAAACAAAGCATCCGACTGGCCAGAGGTCTGCGCGGCTTGCTTTACGATTTGTTGCTCTTGCATTCGCCACCCCCTCGACTTCACGATGTACTTTTCAAGGAAAAAACCTGCAACAAGCTGGCCCTGGCTGATCAACACAGACTTCTGGCCTGGCGTATCCGCCACTTCATCTCCCGGACCGCCTCAGCCAAGCCGGTAAAAATCGCCCGTGCGACAATGGCATGACCGATATTAAGTTCGGCAATTTGCGGGATGCGTGCGATGGCCTCGACGTTATGATAATGAAGACCGTGGCCGGCGTTGACCTTAAGCCCGAGCCGGTCTCCTAGATCAGCCGCCGCCCTGAGTTTGGCCAGTTCCTGCTCCTGCTCGCGGCCCCTAGCTTCCGCATAGCGCCCGGTATGGAGCTCAATCACCGGCGCCCCAGCGCGCTGGGCGGCCTCGACTTGGGCTTCGTCGGGGTCAATAAACAACGACACTTCCACACCCAAAGCCGACAGCTTCTGGCAGGCCGCGTGTATTCGCCCGAACTGGCCCACTACATCCAATCCACCTTCGGTAGTTAACTCCTCCCGCCTCTCCGGCACTAAGCAACAAGCATCAGGACGAACTTCAGCGGCAAAGGCCAGCATCTCGTCGGTCACCGCCATCTCCAGATTCAGGCGCGTATGGATCAATTGCCTAAGCAAGCGAACGTCGCGCTCCTGGATGTGGCGGCGATCTTCGCGCAGATGAGCGGTAATGCCGTCGGCACCTGCTTGCTCCGCCACCAATGCAGCCTGAACCGGTTCCGGAAACGGCGTTCCGCGCACTTGGCGCAAAGTGGCAATGTGGTCGATATTGACTCCCAGCAAAATCGGTCTAAAGATCATGGTCTTTCTTCCTGCGAAATAACATGCGGCTCTCCAGCACTTGCCCCTCTAAGCGATAATCGATCAGCTGGCGCAAAAGACGCTTAGCCTCCTGGCGAACAGCGGCCGACTCCAAACGTCCCTCGGCCAATGCTAGCAGAGTTTGGCCGTGTAGCCATCCGAGCGGGTCCAAAATGGGACCGCGTTCAGGGTCATACCGGTATAGAGTAGTAGGCTCGATTGCGGCTCCATATTCTACCTCATGATCCAGGATCAGACTGTAACCTATCTCTTTCAGAAACCGCACCTCGAACTTCCTTAGACAGCTCTCCAGATCATGGTTCTGAGCCAGCTCATCCAAGGTATTTTGATAACAGGCATATAGTTCAGGATGAGGGTCGTGCCGTTTGAGCAGGCGACTCAGCAGTTCGTTTAGATAAAAACCGCAGTACAAGGCGGTACCCACTAAGGGGAAAGCTGGCCTTAACGCCTCAGTCGAGATCAAAGTCAAAAGCTCCCCTTTTCCCCGCCAGCGCAGTAAAAGCGGTTGAAAAGGCTGCAAGGCCCCTCCTTTACCTTTCTTGTTGCGCCGCCCTCCTTTGGCAAGCAAGGCGACTTTACCCAAGTCGCAGGTGAAGGCTTCCAGCCACAGGCTACTCTCGCGCCAGGGACGGCGCCGCAGGATAAATCCGGCATGCCACTCTTCTGGCATGGATCAAGCCACATACCCTAATTGCTTGAGAGCGCGCTCATCGTCAGACCAACCCGGCTTGACCTTTACCCAGAGATTCAAATAGACACGTAGGCCTAAAAACTCTTCAAGCTCTAAGCGCGCTCTCTGGCCTGCCCTCTTTAGCAACTCGCCGTGTTTGCCGATGACGATCTTCTTCTGCCCTGGCCGCTCCACCCAGATAACTGCATAGATCCGAGCCAGCCCCTTTTCTTCTTTGAACGCTTCGATCTCCACCGTCAACTGATGAGGCACCTCATCGCCCAAATAATAAAACAGCTTCTCGCGCACGATTTCGGCGGCGAAAAAGCGCATCGGCTTGTCGGTAAGCTGATCTTCAGGGAAAATCAAAGGGCTTTCTGGAAGATGCTCGATAATGACCTGTTCCAGCCGATCCAAATTAGTGCCCTCAAGGGCAGATACTGGAACAATTGCAGTCAAGGGATAGCTTCGACTGGCCTGGTCAATCACGGGCAACAAGGCTTTCTTGTCAGCAAGAAGATCGACTTTGTTGATGGCCAAAACGGTAGGGACAGCCGCTTGGGCAAGTTTGTCCCATATCAACTGATCGTCGTCGCGCACCCCTCTGCCATCGATCAGCCATACCGCCACATCCACTCCAAGTAAAGCCGAACTGGCCGCTTTGTTCAAATACCGGTTTAATGCTCGGGAAACTCTGTGCTGATGGATACCGGGAGTATCTACATATGCAATTTGGGCCTGAGCAGTGGTCTTGATTCCCAGTATTTGATGGCGAGTGGTCTGAGGTCGGCGTGAGACGATGCTGAGTTTTTGTCCCACTAAACGGTTAAGCAAAGTGGACTTACCCATGTTGGGACGACCAATCAGAGCGACATAACCGGCTTTCATAAAGATTTAGTTTCTGCCAATTTTTCCAACACCGCAGCGGCAGCGGCCTGCTCAGCGCGCTTGCGGGAAGGGCCTTGACCTACACCCGGTTCGGGCAAAAGCTCGACGTAGCAGGCCACCTCAAAGGTCTGAGCGTGCGGAGCACCGCTCTGCTTAACAAGTTCGTAACGAGGAAGGGGCAGGCCTTTAGCCTGGAGAAGCTCTTGCAAGCGGGTTTTGGGATCCTTACCTGCCTCCCCAACCGTCAGCGCCTCGATCCTGCCTGCAAACAAGCCCAACACCCAATTCCGGCAGGGATCGAACCCCTGATCTTCCAACACCGCACCGATAACTGCCTCAAAGGCATCAGAAAGGGTGGAATCGCGGCGAAAACCGCCGCTTTTTATCTCCCCAGGCCCTAAAAAGAGCCACTCTCCCAGTTCGAGCTTCTGAGCCAAACCGGCCAACGCGCCCTGATTGACTAAAAGCGCTCGCATTCGGCTCAGCTCGCCCTCTTTGGCGTTCGGAAAGCGCTTAAACAGCTCCCAAGCGATGATAAACCCCAGCGCGGCATCGCCTAAAAACTCCAAGCGCTCGTTGTTGCGCGCCCCCGCGCTGCGGTGAGTGAGCGCCTCTTTGAGTAATTCGAGGCGACGGAGCTCAATTCCCAACCGGTCACACAGGGACTTTAAATCTCGCTCACGCTCCGCCTGCCTCGATCTTGTCATCAAAATAAACGATCACACTCAGGTTGCCGACGATCGGTTTCTCTACCGCGTAGCTCACCTCCACCTGCGTAATTCCTCCTCGTTTGACCACTCGGATATGTTCCGGACGCACGTTTTCCACCATATTGATGTCCAGCCGCTTGATCAGGAGATTGCGGATCTCATGTGGAGTTTGCGCAGCTAGCTCCGGCGTTCTTTTGAGGGACTCTAAGGAGCTGACAACTTTGAAGTGTTCTAGGTAAATGGGCATGATCTTCAAGGCTAAAAGGGTGAAGAATCCGATCAAGCCGAAAGTTATGACTAATCCGATCAAGGTCATGCCCGATTGGCGTCTGCGATTCATAACTCCCTCAATTTAACACTGTTCCGATGCGCTCGAACACCATACTTGGATGGCTCGGCTCCCAGTGCATCCAGATCAAAAATGCCTTGCCTACTAGGTTTTCCTCCGGCACCGGACCCCAATACCGGCTGTCGTTGCTGTTGTCGCGGTTGTCACCCATAACAAAATAATACCCCTTGGGCACCACGAACTCCCCCTCCACCGAAGGCTGACCCTCCATGATTAAGATTCGGTGATTGACTTCACCCAGCACCTCTTCGTACATCATCGCTCCGTTATAACGCTGGTTTTGGCCAACGCCAAGGTAAGGACCTAGGGGCTTGAGCGGGATCGGATGGCCGTTGATATACAATCTTTTATTGTAGTAGGCAATTCTGTCCCCCGGCAGGCCAACGATGCGCTTGATATAGTCCACTGAGGGATCGCTAGGATAGCGGAAGACGACGATATCACCGCGTTTGGGTTCACTGACGCTGATCACTTTGGTGTGGATAACCGGCAAGCGAATGCCGTAAAGAAATTTATTAACTAGAATAAAATCCCCCACCAGTAAAGACGGCATCATCGATCCGGAGGGGATCCGAAACGGCTCCACTAAAAACGAGCGCAGCAAGAGCACGATGAAGAGAATGGGGAAAAAGGAGTGGGCGTATTCAACCACAATCGGCTCTTTGGCCTCGCTGCTCTTACGCAACCAGAGCCGCCAGCCGCCCCAAATCCCGCCGGAAACCAATGTGCCCAGGAAAAGAAAAAACTCAAAGTCAAAATCCATAAGATCACCCTGCTTATGCCGATTCCTGGCCGACTTTGAGCACGGCTAGGAAAGCCTCCTGAGGGATTTCCACTTTGCCCACCTGTTTCATGCGTTTTTTGCCCGCCTTCTGCTTCTCCAGCAATTTCTTTTTTCGGGTGACGTCCCCACCGTAACACTTGGCGGTTACGTTCTTGCGCAGCGCTTTGACTGTAGAACGAGCGATCACTTTGGAGCCGATAGCGGCCTGGATGGCAACCTCAAACATTTGCCTGGGGATCAATTGCTGCATCTTCTCCACCAGCTCTCGCCCGCGCGTCTGAGCCATGTCCTTATGCACGATCAACGATAAGGCGTCCACCTTCTCGCCGTTGATCAGGATATCGAGCTTGACCATGGGAGCCGGCTGGAATCGCTTAAACGCATAATCAAACGAGGCATAACCGCGGCTGACCGATTTGAGTCGGTCGAAAAAATCCAGCACCACTTCGCTCAAAGGTAGTTCAAACGTCAGATTCACCTGACCGCCCAAAAACTTAAGATTCTTCTGTACCCCGCGCTTTTCTACGCATAAGCCGATCACCCCGCCTAAATACTCCTGGGGAACGAGAATATCGGCCTCGATGATCGGTTCACGGACCTCCTCAATCTGATTAGGAGGCGGAAGTTTGGCGGGGTTGTCGACCGCAATTATGTCGCCTTTGGTGGTGAGAACTTCATACACCACGGTCGGGGCGGTGGAGATCAAATCCAGGTGGTATTCGCGCTCTAACCGCTCCTGCACGATTTCCATGTGGAGCAAGCCGAGAAAACCGCAACGGAAACCAAACCCCAGAGCTTGGGAAGTCTCTGGCTCAAACTGCAGGGCTGCATCGTTCAAGCGCAGCTTGTATAAGGCCTCACGCAAACTTTGATAATCCTCGGACTGAACTGGATAAAGACCCGCAAAAACCTTAGGCTGAACCTTTTGAAACCCGGGCAGCGGTCTATCGCAAGGATGATCGGCCGAGGTGATCGTGTCGCCCACTGGAGCACCGAAGATGTCCTTGATCCCGGCGACTAGAAACCCTACTTCCCCAGCATGCAGGCTCTGCCGAACCTGACGCTTGGGGGTAAATACCCCAAGTTGATCGATTTGATATGTCTTGCCAGTGGACAGGACTGCAATGCGTTCCCCAACGGCTAAGGTCCCGTTGACTACTCGTACCAGCGACACCACTCCCAGATAATTGTCAAACCACGAATCGATAATCAGCGCCTGGAGCGGAGCCTTGACATCCCCCCTCGGCGGTGGAATCTTGGCAATGATCTGCTCTAAAACCTTTTTGACCCCAAGACCAGTTTTGGCGCTGATTTCTAAGGCCTCATCGGCCGGAATGCCGATGATCTCCTCGATCTCACGCTTGACCCGCTCCGGGTTAGCGGCGGGCAAATCGATCTTGTTGAGCACCGGAACCACTTCTAACCCTTGCTCGATCGCGGTATAGCAATTGGCGACAGTTTGCGCCTCTACCCCCTGGGCGGCGTCCACTACCAAAAGCGCCCCTTCACAGGCGGCCAGAGAACGCGAAACCTCGTAAGAAAAATCCACATGTCCCGGCGTATCGATGAAGTTAAGCTGGTAAATTTCACCGTCCGCCGCGACATAGCTCAGCGTCACGCTTTGGGCTTTGATGGTGATCCCACGCTCGCGCTCGATATCCATCGAATCGAGTACCTGCTCGGTCATCTCCCGCGGGTCAAGGCCGCCGCAGATCTGGATGAAGCGGTCAGCTAGGGTCGATTTGCCGTGGTCGATATGGGCAATGATAGAGAAATTACGGATATGGCGTAAATCGGTCACGGTCGATTCGGCTTGTTTTGACCCTCGTTCAAATCCAGCTTAAACGCCAAAAATAGCGAGTCCCCTCCGCGTCTTACTAACACCGCCGCTGCCTTACCCTTGGGCAGAATGGCTACGTAGTGCTGAAATTCCTGGACATTGCGTATTGACACACTACCTAAGCGCAACAACAGATCCCCCGAACGAATTCCGGCCTCGCGCGCTGGCCCTGCCAACACTTGGCGCACTACTACCCCCTCCTCAATGTTAAAGCGCGCCCGCTCCTCGGGCGAGAGGTCTGCTACTAACAAACCCAAAGGAGCAACTTTAACCGCATCGGAGCCGACCTGAGCCACAACCTGCTCTTCTTTTTCCTCAAAAAGTTGGCCAATCTTGACTTGGAGAGAGAGGACCTGGCCTTCTCGCACCACTTTCACCGGCACGACCTTGCCCACCGGAGTGATCCCCACCAACGGCGGCAACATCGAGGAAGTTTCGATCGGCTGTCCGTCATACTCGACGATCACATCTCCTATTTGTACTCCCGCCTCAGCTGCCGGACTGCTCGCCACTATCTGAGCAACCAACGCTCCATATGGGCGGCTCAGGCCGAAGGATTCGGCGAGTTCGCGCGTCACGTCTTGAATTTGGACTCCAAGCCAACCACGGATGACCTTGCCTTGAGTTTTGAGCTGATCGACCACCTCCAAGGCGATGTCGATTGGGATCGCAAACGATAAACCCATAAAACCCCCGGTTCGGCTATAAATCTGAGAATTGACTCCCACTACCTGGCCAGCCAGGTTAAACAGGGGCCCTCCAGAATTGCCTGGGTTAATCGCGACATCGGTTTGGATAAACGGAACATAGTTATCCCCTGGCAGGCTTCTGCCCTTGGCGCTCACGATGCCGGCGGTAACCGAGTGATCAAAGCCGAAAGGCGAGCCGATCGCCACCACCCACTCGCCTACCTTGAGGTCCTTAGCCGATCCAGTTTGGACCACCGGTAGGTCCCTGGCTTCTACTTTCAATAGGGCAAGGTCGCTTTTGGCGTCGGAGCCCACCAGTTTGGCAATCAGCTCACGTCGATCCTGCAGGCGCACGATAATCTCGGCCGCATTTTGCACCACATGGTGGTTAGTGATGATGTACCCGTCGGCCGAAATGATAAAACCAGACCCCAAGGAGCGGGTCTCCGGCGGCACACCCTGCTGGCCGAAAAAGTGTTTGAACAGCTCTTCCAAAGGCGAGCCTTCCGGGATTTCCATTCCTTCCGGCAATTGCGGCTCGACCGGCTCGAGCTTTTTACTGGTGCTGATGTTGACTACCGCTTGGCCTGTCTTTGCCACCAGTTCGGCAAAATTTGGCAAACTCGAGGCATTAGCGCTTAAGCCCAAGAGCCACAACAAGCCCATTATTGTACAGCGATTCAGTCTCATCCGCTTAATACCTTCTGTACACAAACTAAAGCGGGCCACAGCCCGCTTTGGGTAAAAAATCCCAATAACAACTAATTTCTTAGCGTGGGACTTCGCGTACACCGTCACCGATCAAACGGACGGTTTCCGGCGGAACGTCCCCCAATACTGTAACCAAATAGCCATCGATGCGGCGATTGTACACGTTGACTGCACCCAGCTGCTTGGCGCCTAAACCCAAATCTGAGCTCCCGCCCTGGGCTTTGATATAGACCGAAACCGAGGCCAAACCGTCAGTGATCAGGATATGATCAACCGGCGTCTCATCCTGAGGTCTCTGCCGGCGGCTACGTTTGACTTCAGAAAAACCCGGCGGCAATTGGGTCAATTGCCAACGCTGATCGGTCGGCCCCTCCATGCGGTCTAGCACCTTCCAGGATTCCGCTGCCTTGGCCGGAGGAGGCTCTATGACCGAGCCCTTGTCGATGGCGTTGCCCACGATCAACTCTATGACCACGAACGCCTCAAGCACATTGCCCTCAGAGCCCACAAGCTCGAGCTGGAGCGGCAATTTGCTTTCGGTATCTATCCAAAAACGGCGGCTATAACGATAATCGTCCACAGCTTCGATCACGATCTCCTGGGCCAGGCGCTCAGCCACCTGTCCTTGCTGCCCCAATCCGAGTCGGTAAAACTTGGCCTGACCTAGCCCCTGCCCAGGCCACTCGCGAAACAGAGCGCGGGAGAAGTCGTGGGATTCCACCACCATAGTACGCAGTTCGGGGAAATAACAAGTTACTTTGTTTGCCTCCCGCACGACTTCGCGCAACGAATCGTTAAGCGTCTGCAGATGTTCGTGCACCACCCCATCCTTGATTCGGTGTATAAAGCGCAACGTTTGGATTCGATTGTCGCGGGTATAAGCCAGCGTAGTCTGATAATCGAGGCGCTGCATAGCTTCAGTCATCGCCCGCAGCCATTCAGCTGGGTCCTGGCGCTCAACCTCAGCCGCAAATATCAATAAACTCCAGCAGGCAGCCACCCAACCCACTGCCCAGCGCTGTTTAACCCGCCCCATACTATTTATCTTCCGTGGCTGACGATGCGGGCATAACCGAGCACATGTTGAGGTCCGGTCAAGTACAAGCTATCCTCGCTGTGAACCAAAAAATAATAATCCTCTAATCGAGAATAATCGGTAGCCTGTCGTCCTGTTCCCCCAGACGACCCAGAAGGTTTTTTGGCAACGGCGATTTGCAACCCAGAATTTGGAGAATTAAAAAAAACCTGTTTACTGACTAAAACCACCAGCAAAGCAACAACAGCCGCCATCGCCACCGGCATAGTCCAGCGCCCGAAGTTGAATTTTTTAAGGCTCTCTGTCCACCGGCCTGACCGAGAATCAGAGGGCACAAGTATCGCTTCCTCAGCAAGAGCCATCTTTACCCGCTCGAGAAACTCCGGCTGCGGCTGAATTCCTCCGCCTGCTTTAAGAACCTGGCGAATAGTCTGATAACCGTACCACTTACTGAGCAGCTGTGAATCCTGATAAATCTTTTCCAACAAATCGATCGCCTCCGCAGGCTCCAATTCATCATCCAAGAGCAAAGACAGTTTCCAATTTACATCATCCTGCATAGGATCCTCGCCTGTGGTCATTCTTGTGCCGACGGTTCAAGTTTTTTCGCTTTTTTACCCCGCATCCCAGCGCGCAAAGTCTGAAGCCTCCTATCGATCGCCTCGCGCGCCCGAAAAATCCTAGATCGTACCGTACCTACCGGACAATTCATGGCTTCGGCAATCTCCTCATAACTCAGTCCCTCAAACTCGCGCAATGTAATGGCGGTGCGCAACTCTTCAGGCAAGGCCTCAATAGCCTGGCGCACAGCTTCGGCGACTTCCTCGCTCAACAAGATGCCCTCGGGCGTTTCTTGGTCTTTTAGACGGATCGCCGTTTCGAATTGTTCCGCCGTCTCCAGCTCGATTTCTTCATCAGACGGCCGCCGCGCCCGAGCAGCGATATGATTTTTGGCCGTGTTGATGGCGATCCGATAAAGCCAGGTATAAAAAGCACTCTCCCCGCGGAAACCAGGCAATGCCCGGTAAGCTTTGATAAACGCCTCTTGAGCGACATCCAGGGCCTCCGATGGGTCCTTGATATACCGAGTAATCAACTGGATAATCTTGGCTTGATACTTGAGCACCAGCAGGTCAAAAGCCTTCTTGTCGCCTTGCTTCACCCGCTGGATTAACTCCTGGTCGATTTGAACCGCCGACCGGCCTTCTCCTTTCAATCCCAGTTCCCCATGGCTTGAAGATGATCGGGCTTGCGCCGCTGTTCCCGAACTGTCTATGCGATTGGACTGTCTGTAATCAACATTATCCTTGTTTCCCCCCTTCCGTTCAATGCGCCTGAATTGGCATGCGTGCCTTCCTTTTGGTATAAAGCGGTCATGCAGGACTATCTTGAATACGACGTGGTAATCGTAGGCAGCGGCGCTGCAGGGTTGGGGGTGGCGCTGCGTCTCGCCCCGCTCGCCAAAGTCGCCGTCGTCTCTAAAACTGAACTGGCCGAATGCAGCACTTTCTACGCCCAAGGAGGTATCTCAGCGGTGCTCGATGCCCGCGACTCGATCGAATCTCATATCCAGGATACTCTGAATGCGGGAGCTGGGTTGGGCGATCCAAACATCGTTCGGCTAGTAGTCTCCCAGGGTCGAGATTGCATTCGCTGGCTGCTCGACCAAGGCGTGGCTTTCACCCAATTAGAGACGGCAAAAGGTGACCTAAAACTCCATCTAACCCGCGAGGGCGGTCACAGCCACCGTCGCATCGTCCACGCTGCGGACGCTACGGGGAAGGCCGTAGAGTCCTCGCTCATCGCGCGCGCCCGCGCCCATCCAAACATCGATCTGTACGAATTCCACAACGCAATCGACCTGATCACCGCCACCAAGCTCAAGCGCTCTCCGCAAAGGGCTTTAGGCGCTTACGTGCTCGACCGCAAAGCCGGCAAAGTCAAAGTATTCAGCGCTAGGGCGGTGGTGCTCGCTACCGGCGGAGCGGCCAAGGTGTACCTTTATACCAGCAATCCCGACACCGCCACCGGCGACGGCATCGCCATGGCCTGGCGCGCGGGCTGCCGAATCGCCAACATGGAGTTTATGCAATTCCACCCGACCTGCCTGTATCACCCCAAAGCCAGGTCTTTCCTCATCTCTGAGGCCTTGCGCGGGGAGGGGGCCAAGCTGCTCTTGCCCAACGGGGAGGAGTTCATGCACCGCTTCGACCCACGCCGAGAGCTAGCCCCCCGCGATATCGTCGCCCGCGCCATTGACTACGAAATGAAGCGACTAGGGATAGACTGCGTTTACCTAGACATCTCGCATAAAAGCGCCGATTTCATCCGCAGTCACTTCCCCACCATTTACGCCAAGTGTCTAGAATTCGGCTTCGATCTCACGCGTGAGCCGATTCCAGTGGTTCCCGCCGCCCATTATACCTGTGGCGGGATCCTCACCGATGCGTGGGGACGCACCGATATTCCCGGTCTGTATGCGGTAGGGGAGACCGCATGCACTGGGCTGCACGGCGCCAACCGCATGGCCAGTAACTCTCTGCTCGAGTGCTTAGTGTTTGCCAAGCAAGTTGCCGAGGATTTGTCTCAAAGGCTGGCAGAGTTTCCTCTTTCCCCTCCTCTGCCGCCTTGGGACGAGTCTCAAGTCACCGACTCCGACGAGGAAGTTGTCGTCAGCCACAACTGGGATGAGATTCGCCGATTCATGTGGGACTATGTGGGTATCGTGCGCACCGACAAGCGCCTCAGGCGGGCGCTCAGACGGATCGAGTTACTCAAACAGGAGATCGCCGAATATTACGGCAATTTCCGGGTCACCAACGACCTGTTAGAGCTTAGAAACCTTATCATCGTCGCCGAGCTGATCGTCAAAAGCGCTATCCAGCGCAAAGAAAGCCGAGGTCTGCACTATACCCTAGATTATCCCCACACCAATCCGCCACCTGCGCAAAACACTATTTTAGACCCCAGGTCGCCGAGTTAAACGGCTGCAAAGCGGCGCATGTCTACCGGGTATCGTTTGGCTCCCCAGCTCCCAGGGGCCTCGTCGAAGACCCCTGCCAGCGGCGCTCCACACTGTGTGCACTTCCCGTCCGCCGTCAGGTTCCAGGCTGAGAGCACATACCAATCGCGGCCGATGAGAAGCCGGCCACATCGATGGCAATAAGTGCTGTCGCCTTCGGGATAGTGGACGTTGCCGGTATACACGTAGCGCAGGCCATTGCGCAAAGCCAGCTGCCGCGCTCGGATTAAAGCAGATAAAGGGGTTGGCGGCTTGTCTTGCATTTTCCAGTCGGGATGAAAGGCAGTAAAGTGAAGAGGAACCTCAGGTCCCAGCTTTTCCACCACCCAGCGCGTTAGCGCGTCTATCTCTTCCTCCGAATCGTTTTCCCCTGGAATCAGCAAAGTGGTGATCTCTAGCCAACAAGCCGTCTCTCGTTTGATGTATTCCAGAGTCTCCAGCACCGGCTGCAGATGCCCGCCGCAAACTTTACGATAAAAATTCTCAGTGAAGGCTTTCAAGTCCACATTGGCAGCGTCTATGTACTGATAAAATTCACGCCTGGCGTCCTCAGTCACATAGCCGGCCGTGACCGCTACCGATTTGATGCCGTATTTTCGGCATTCCTTGGCGGTATCGATGACGTATTCGTGAAAGATCACCGGGTCGTTGTAGGTATAGGCCACACTTCTTACCCCTAGCGCCTTGGCAGCACGGGCAATAGTCTCTGGGCTCGCCTTTACCGTTAAGGTATCAAACTCGCGAGATTTGCTGATGTCCCAATTCTGGCAAAACTTACAGGCCAGGTTACAGCCGGCGGTACCAAAGGAAAGGATGGGCGTACCTGGCAGGAAATGATACAAAGGCTTTTTTTCGATTGGGTCAATGCAAAAGCCACTAGCGCGTCCATAGGAAGTGAGCACGATCTCCCCTTCCTGGCAGGCGCGCACGAAACACAAACCGCGCTGGCCTTCGCGCAGCTTGCAAAATCTAGGACACAGATCGCATTGGAGGCGTCCGTCGTCAAGCCGATGCCAAAACTTGGTCGGGACGATGTGTTCGACAGGAGCTAAAGTGCTCATAGCTCTCTCATTTGAGTTCAGACGATAAAGACCTTATATAAACTCATGCAGACGATTTCAAGGAGGTCCTCCCATGACCACGGTGCGTTATCCCGCCGTTGCCGGTTTGTTTTATCCCGACGATGCGGTAGAGCTCAAAGAGATGCTATGCCAGTTTCTAGCAGCTGCCAAAGCTCAAGAGCCTGTTCCTAAAGCTGTCATCGCTCCCCATGCCGGCTACATGTACTCGGGGCCAGTCGCCGCCAGCGTGTACTGTCTGCTTTTGCCAGCCAAAGATCGGATCCGGCGCGTCGTCTTGATAGGCCCAGCGCATTACGTTCCTTTTCGAGGGTTAGCGGTTCCCAGTGTGGACGCTTTCCTCACTCCCTTGGGCAGCGTGGCGATAGACCACAAGGCCATGGCTCAGATCGCCGACCTGGCCTTTGTGCAGCGGCTTGATGCAGCACATCGGCCCGAGCACAGCCTAGAAGTGCAGCTGCCATTTCTACAGGAAATTTTGACTGAATTCAAACTGGTCCCTATCGTGGTCGGCGCCGCCAAACCCGAGGAAGTAGCAGAAGCCCTAGAGCGCCTCTGGGATAGAGAGGAGACTTTGATTGTGGTCAGTTCGGATCTGAGTCACTATCTCGACTATCAAACGGCAACAAGAAAAGACGCTGCTACCTCCCAGGCCATTCAAAGTTTAGATCCCTCTCAGATCAGCGCCGATTCGGCCTGCGGTGCCACGGCGATAGGGGGCTTGCTGCTGGCCGCCAGGAAACATGGGCTGATTGCCAAGACGCTGGATTTGAGAAACTCGGGCGATACCAGTGGTGTGCGCGAACGCGTGGTCGGTTACGGCGCTTATGGCTTTTTCTAATCTTTCCCTCTCAGCGCCCACGCGCAAGCTCTTGCTTGAACTGGCGCAGCAGACAATTCATTACGGTGCCCATCACGGACAACTGTTTCCAATCGAGCTGGCCAACTTGCCGGTCGAAATTCGCCCCCCGCGCGCCACCTTTGTCACTCTCGAAAAACAAGGACAACTGCGCGGCTGCATCGGCTCCCTGGAACCTAAACGACCTCTAGCAGAAGATATAGCTTTCAACGCGTTTAATGCCGCCTTCCGCGACCCGCGTTTTCCTCCGGTCACCCCAGAAGAGGTAACTCAGCTCGACATTCACTTGTCCATCTTGAGCCCATTGGAGGCGCTTAGGTTTCGTTCTGAGGCGGAACTGCTTGCTCAAATCCGCGTCGGCCTGGATGGCCTGGTTCTGGAAGAGCGCTATCGCCGCAGCACGTTTCTACCTGCTGTATGGGAACAGTTGCCGGATAAACGAGATTTCCTCGCTCAATTGAAAAGGAAAGCAGGGTTGCCTGCTGAGTATTGGTCAAGCCATATTCGGGTGTACCGTTATACGGTCGAAGTGATCAAGCTCGGCCATAAAGATGAGCCAAACGCCGCATCCGCTCCCGATGCTCAGGCGTAAGCTGCTCCCAGCAAAAACGCCAGCGCCAGTTACCGGCGGTTGTGCCCGGCGTATTCATGCGGTGACCCCTACCCAAACCCAATACATCCTGCATCGGTACAATGGCCACCGCCGCAACTGATGCGAACGCGGCGCGCATAAGCGCCCACGGCATACTCTCATGTGGCCGCCCCAAGTATTCGTACACATAAGTTTGGCGGCCCACGTCCAAGGACTCAAACCACCCCAGGGTCGTATCGTTGTCGTGGGTGCCGGTATAGACGACGTTGTCGAAGGTATGATTGTGAGGGAGATAAGGATTGTTACCTCCCCCGTCGAAAGCAAATTGCAGTATTAACATGCCGGGGAGGGCAAATTTTTTGCGCAGCGCCTCCACTTGCGGGGTAATAAAGCCCAAATTTTCAGCCACTAACGGCAACGGACCAAATCGAGCTTGAATTGCCTCAAGCAGCGCCTCCCCCGGCGTATCCACCCAGCGCCCGTATTCGGCCGTCTCGCATTCGGCCGGGATTTCCCAGCACGCCTCAAAACCGCGGAAGTGATCGATGCGGATCCAGTCGAACAGCTCCAATTGGGTGTGCACTCTCTCCACCCACCAGGCAAAACCGTCCTTTTCCATCGCCTCCCAATCGTAATACGGATTACCCCAGCGCTGGCCGGTGGGCGAAAAATCATCCGGCGGCACTCCAGTTACTACGGCTGGCTTCCCTTCCCGGTCAAGGCGGAAATACTGCCGTCTGGTCCACACATCGGCGCTGTCGGCAGCGACGAAGATAGGCATGTCGCCAAACAACAGCACCCCATGCCGGTGGGCGTAACGCTGTAATTCCTGCCACTGCCGAAAAAACAAAAATTGCTCGAATCGAACGCGGTCGATCTCTAGCTCGAACCGAGCACGGATGCGAGCCAGGCTGTCGGCGTCTCGATCGCGGTACTTGAGCGGCCATTCCCACCAAGGCCGATGATCGAAACAACGCCTGAGCACGCAAAACAAAGCGTAATCCTCTAACCAGTAAGCGTGGAACTGGACAAACTTAGCAAACTCCTCCAGCCTGTCTCCCTTATCGGCCCGAAACGCTTGGTAGGCACGATCGAGCAAGTTCGCCCGGCCCTGCGTTGTGGTGTTGCCTGCGTCAACTGCGTTCGCTGCCAGCCACCCGCACTCGACCAGCGGCCGCAGATCAATCAACTCGGGATGACCAGCGTGGGCAGAGAGACACTGATAAGGGGAGCCATCGGCATGTGTTGGACCTATCGGCAACACCTGCCAGACCGAGAGACCGCAGTCGGCCAAAAACTCCACGAAACGGAAAGCTTCGCTGCCTAAGCTTCCGCTCTCTCCCGCCCCCGGCAGAGAAGTAAGGTGCAATAGAATCCCCCCTCGCCGTCTCTGTAAGACGCTGCCTTTTCCCTGCACCATAGACCCTCAACGGGCAAAGTGGATCTTCTGACCGAGCATGTCCGGAGTAACAGTGACGATGCCGCCTGGGCTGACGTCAAAGCGCTTTCTGTCCTCCTCCAGGTCGTATCCGATCTGCATCCCTTGGGGAATATCGCAGCCGCGGTCGATGATTGCCCGCCGGATCTTGGCATGCCGGCCAATGTTGGCGTCGGGAAGGATCACCGAGTCCTCCACCAAAGCCCAGGAATTAACTCGCACATTGGTGGACAGGATAGAGTGACGCACTGTGGCTCCGGAGATGATTACCCCGTCGCAGACCATAGAGTCAAACGCTTGCCCTACTCGGTTGTGTTCTTTATCCTCGAATACAAACTTCGCTGGCGGCAAATGCCGCTGATACGTCCAGATCGGCCAGTCCTGGTCGTATAAATTAAGCTCGGGGTCCACGCCGATCAACTCCATGTTGGCAGCCCAGTAGGCATCGATGGTACCCACATCGCGCCAGTAGCTTTGAATCCCAGTCTGCAGGTTCAAGAATGGATAAGCAAACACTCGATAGCGCCGGATCGCCTCAGGGATAAGGTCTTTGCCGAAATCATGGCTCGATTTTGGGTTGTCGGCGTCCTTGATTAGCTGCTCGTATAAGAACTTAGCGTTGAAGACATAAATTCCCATGGAAGCCAAAGCCACTTCTGGCCGTCCTGGGATACTGGGCGGATTGGGGGATTTTTCGACAAATTCGACCACCCGGCTGTTATCGTCCACGCGCATCACCCCGAACGCGCTGGCATTCTGGATTGGCACCTCGATGCAGGCGATGGTCAGATCGGCTTTGTTGTCCACGTGATAGGCCAGCATCGCCCCATAGTCCATCTTGTAGACGTGATCACCGGCCAGGATCAATACGTATTCGGGCTGATAAAAGCGCAAGATATCCAAATTTTGATAGACCGCATCCGCCGTACCCAAATACCAAGATTCGTTGAGTCGCTGCTGAGCCGGCAAAAGATCGATGAACTCGCCCAGCTCGCCGCGTAGAAAACCCCATCCCTTGTGAATGTGACGAATCAAGGAATCAGCTTTGTATTGAGTGAGCACACCAATGCGGCGGATGCCCGAATTTAAGCAATTGGAAAGAGTAAAATCAATGATTCGGTATTTGCCTCCGAAATGCACCGCAGGCTTGGCGCGCCACTCGGTCAGCTTTCTCAAGCGCGTACCTCGTCCCCCCGCGAGAATCAAAGCTACCGTCTGGCGGGTCAGAAGGCTGACGAAACGCTGGTGGTGGTTGTGTTCAGGCATAATTAAAGTCTCCTTGGCCTGGCGTAATTTGCTACTATAGGGAGCAAAAACAAATTCATTATCTAGGCATAGTCTAAGTGAACTCAAGCGTTTCTTCTTCTCTTCAAGCTTCAGACCCAAGGCTAGCGTTGATCGTCGAAGCACGTCACCACGATCCTTTTTCGGTGCTTGGCCGCCAGCATGAGGCGGGCGATGACATCGTCAGGGTGTTTTTGCCCGGTGCGCAGAAAGTCCAAATCGAGAACGGTCCAGAGCTCTCTCGCATTGAGGGCACCGATCTATTCCAAGGCTCGATCAAAGGCTTAAATCTTCCTCTCCATTACGCTCTTCTATGGATCGATGGGCAGGGGAGGCAGCGGCGCACGATTGACCCTTACACGTTCGCCCCTCAGATCCCCGACTTTGACCTATACCTGTTCAACACCGGCAAGCACTGGCATATTTATCGCGTTCTAGGCGCGCACGTGCGCACGGTAGACGGCATCGCAGGAACCTTGTTCGCCGTCTGGGCACCGAACGCTGAGCGAGTCAGCGTGGTGGGGGATTTCAACAACTGGGATGGACGCTGCCATCCTATGCGCTGCCGCCATACTTCTGGAGTCTGGGAGCTGTTCATCCCTGGACTGGGAGAGGGGGCATTGTACAAGTTCGAGATCCGCAATCGCCAGCACGGAACTGTGTTCGTCAAAACCGACCCTTACGGTCGCCTGTTTGAACTCAGGCCCAATACCGCCGCCATCGTTGTGCGCGAAGACAAATACACCTGGCAGGACCAAGAGTGGATGCGAAAGCGGCAGAAGTGGGACTGGCAGCACCAACCGATCTCGATCTACGAAGTGCACCTTGGTTCCTGGCGGCGCAAATCAGACGGTAGCTTCTTAAATTACCGCGAGCTGGCCGAGCAGCTGGTGACCTACGTCAAACAGCAAGGATTTACCCACATCGAACTCCTGCCTATCACCGAGCATCCCTTGGATGCCTCATGGGGCTATCAGACCACAGGCTATTACGCTCCCACCAGCCGCTTCGGCAATCCAGAGGATTTCCGCTGGTTCGTCGATTACTGTCACCAAAACAACATCGGCGTGATCTTGGACTGGGTGCCTGCCCACTTTCCTAAGGACGCCTGGGCTTTGGCCTGGTTTGACGGCACATCGCTTTACGAGCACGCCGATCCACGCCGCGGCGAGCACCGCGACTGGGGGACCCTGATCTATGACTTCGGCCGCTATGAGGTGAAGAACTTCTTACTCGGCAGCGCCATGTACTGGCTGGAGGAATTCCACCTCGACGGATTGCGCGTGGATGCGGTTGCCTCCATGCTGTATCTGGACTATTCGCGCCAACCCGGGGATTGGGTGCCTAACAAGTACGGCGGCAATGAGAATTTAGAAGCCATCGATTTCCTGCGCGAGCTCAATAGCGTCGCCCAGCAACAGCACCCGGGTAGCATGATCATCGCCGAAGAATCCACTGCTTGGCCTCAGGTTACTCGTCCGCCTTGGGTCGGGGGATTAGGCTTTTCTATGAAGTGGAACATGGGCTGGATGCATGATACTTTGCTGTATTTTTCCAAGGACCCGGTATTTCGCAAATACCACCACGACCAGCTGACTTTTGGCCTGTTGTACTCTTTCACTGAGAACTTCGTGCTTCCTTTTTCCCACGACGAGGTTGTCCACGGAAAAGGCTCCATGCTCGGTAAAATGCCAGGCGATGAATGGCAAAAGTTCGCCAATCTGCGCCTGCTTTATACCTACATGTTCACCTACCCAGGCAAAAAGCTCCTATTTATGGGGAATGAGTTCGGCCAGGTGCCGGAGTGGAATTACGCCAAAGAATTGGAGTGGTTCGTTTTGCAGTATCCTTATCATCGCGGTTTGCAGACTTTGGTGGCGGATCTCAATCGTCTATACGTTAGCCGTCCTGAGCTTTACCGCTATGATTTTCACTCCCAAGGCTTTGAATGGATAGACTGCCACGACTCCCTGCAATCCACCCTAAGCTACTTGCGCAAAAGCGACGACAGCTTTTTGGTCGTCGCGCTTAACTTCACCCCGGTTCCGCGCCACGATTATCGTTTGGGGGTGCCCGCACCCGGAAGATATCAGGAAATCCTCAATTCCGATTCCGAGTTTTACGGCGGAAGCAATGTGGGCAATGCCCTCATCGAAGCGGAACCGCTGCCGTGGATGGGTCGTCCTTACTCCATCAGCCTCACCCTCCCCCCATTGGCTGGGGTAGTCTTTTGTCACCAACCTGCCGTCGATTCTGCCCCAGCTGAGAGCTCGTCTTGAGAATTTTATTTGTTATCAGCGAGCTGTATCCGCTCGTCAAAACCGGCGGGTTGGCCGACGTCGGCGCCAGCCTGCCCAAAGCTCTTAAGGAGCTAGACCAAGATGTGCGCGTGCTTCTGCCTGCTTATCCTTCGGTGAAAAGCCGATGCCCGAACTTAAAGCCAGTCGCCGAGTTGCGCTTGATGGATCGTCCTGCCACCTTATTGGAGGCTGTCGTCCCCGACACCGATATCCCTTTATGGCTGGTGGATGCCCCCCATTGGTTCGAACGCCCCGGTAACCCTTACTTAGGGCCAGACGGCTCTCCCTGGCCGGACAACGCCGAGCGATTTGGAGCCTTGTGCTGGGCTGGTTTTCATTTGGCCCTAAACCAAGTGGGTCTTAACTGGCAACCGCACATCGTCCATTGCAACGACTGGCAAACGGGACTCGTGCCAGCCTTGTTGGCCCTGGAGACCAACCGCCCAGCCACCCTGTTTACCATTCACAACTTAGCCTACCAGGGAATCTTCCCAGCTCAGACCTTCACCCGGCTCAAACTCCCAAAGGCTTTGTGGCACGTGGAGGGGCTAGAATTTCACGGCCAACTGTCTTTCATCAAGGGCGGTCTGATGTACGCCGATAAGATCAGTACCGTCAGCCCTACGTATGCCAAAGAAATTCAGACTCCCTCTTTTGGTTGTGGCCTAGAAGGTGTACTCAAAGCGCGCAGCCAACACCTGGCTGGGGTCTTAAACGGGATCGACACCGACAAATGGAATCCAGCCACAGACCCTTGGATTGCGCAAACCTATGACCTTAAAGCGTTATCTGGGAAACAGACAAACAAGCAGGCTCTCGCTGAACACCTTAATCTGCCCTTGCGGGCCGAATCGCCTCTTTTGGCCTTTATCGGCCGGCTGGTCGCGCAAAAAGGGATCGATTTGATCCTACAGGCCTTACCTTATTTAATCCGATACCCATTTCAGTTCGTATTCCTAGGCAGCGGTGAGAGGGACTTTGAGCAAGGCCTGCTCTACTGGGCGCGCCGCTATCCTGGCCAAGTAGCAGTGCATTTGGGATACGACGAGGCGCTCGCGCATTTGGTCGAAGCTGGGGCGGATCTATTCCTGATGCCATCGCGCTTTGAACCCTGCGGGCTTAACCAGATGTATAGCCAACGCTATGGCACCGTGCCTATCGTCCATCGCACTGGAGGGCTAGCCGATACCGTAGTCGATGCCACCCCAGATCGACTGGCCAATCGAGCAGCAACCGGTGTCAGCTTTGAACATCCAAGCGTTGGCGCTTTACTGGAGGCCGTCAAACGCGCCTGGCTGCTCTATAGCCAGCCTTCCCTTTGGCACAGTTTGCAGCAGACCGGGATGCTGCGCGATTTTTCCTGGCGGCGCAGCGCAGCCGAGTATTGCTGGCTTTACCAACAGGCTCTAGCTGAGCGAAAGGCTGGACCCACTTTGTCCTCCTAAAACTTCACACTAGTCCCAATGCTTTAGGCAACTCTCGAATCGAGGCGATGACTAAGTGAGGCCGAATAGGACAGGCGCGCACGTAACTCTCGCGATATTTGCCGGTCTGGACCAAAATTCCAAACAATCCACTCTCCTGGCCGCCGCCGATGTCAGCATCGATGTCATCTCCCACGATAGCCACCTGCTCCGGTGCCAGCCCTATGTCTTCAAGGGCTAAACGGAAAAATTCGGCCGATGGTTTGCCGATGATCTTGGCTTGCTTAGCGCTGGCGTATTCCAAAGCCGCGACAAATCCTCCAAGATCCATTTTTAACCCCTCCTCGGTCTGCCAAAAGCGGTTTTTGTGCACTGCAATCAATTCTGCCCCTTCGAACAGCAGGCGAAAAGCCCGGTTAAGCACCTGGTAATTCCAATTATCCCCGATGTCTCCAACGACTACGCAGTCAGCTTGGGCATCGGATTGGCGAAAGATAGCAAAATCGCGCTTGACGTCTTCGGCCAGCAACAGATGGCAGACTGGATCGCCCTTCGACTTAAGATAGCTCAATACCGCTTGCGGAGCGCTGAAAATTTCCCTTTCAGGAATGGCCAATCCCATGCCCTGCAGTTTGCGCTCAAGGGAGGTGAGAGACAAAGTGCTGGTATTGGTGATAAAGCGGCAGAGATAACCACCTAGGCGAATTTTTTCAAGCGCTTCGCTAGCGCCGGCGATGACCTCGCTACCAACGTACAGTACACCGTCCAAATCAAATAAAAACCCACCAATCCCTTTGAGCCTAGTCATCGCTGAGACAAATACTTGGGTAAATACAGCCTTGCATCTCTAAAAAGCGTCTCCGACCGCTTCTGCTTGGTATAATAGGTTAGTTTAAATCCAACAAATAAGGAGAAACAATCCATGTCCAATCGACCTGTGCCGATTTTCAAAACCGGGGAAGCCACTGTCTTCGCCAGCCAGGATCAAGGCACCGACGCCATGCCGGAGGTGGTGTTGGGGGCGGTCAATGGCCCAGTGGGAACTGCTTTTGCCACCCTGATGGGTCAGACCGAAGGCCATACTCGGCTGTTCGCCATCCGCGCCTGCAACCAGCAGGTCAAGCCGGCCACCCTAATGGTGCCGAAAGTGACGATGAAAAGCGGCAAATACATCTCGCTGTTCTTCGGCGTCATTCAGTCCGCCGTCGCCGACGCGGTGCTCGATAGCGTGATCGAAGGCGTCATCCCCAAAGATTGGGTCAATGAAATCTGCCTGATCGTCAACGTATGGCTAGACCCTGGCTGCGCCGCCCAGGAAAATCCCGACAAAAAAGACCTATACCGCACCAATTACGAGGCGACCAAACTAGCGATCAAACGCGCTCTAAACGATGAACCTTCGATCGAGGAATTGATCGCTAACCGCCACAAGATTCACCACGAGATGTACGATCCGGTCACCGGCAAATCCAAATGGGAATAACCTCCCGGGCCGCCTCACGCGGCCCTGGGCTTTTAACGTCAAGCGTATTCAAAAAAAGATGCACAACGTCACCTTAATCCCGGGCGACGGTATCGGCCCAGAAATCACCCACGCTGCGGTGCGCTTTGTCGAAGCTGCCGGCGTGGCCATCGAGTGGGATGAGCAGCTGGCTGGCCTGGCAGCGGTGGAAAAGTACGGGGTACCGCTGCCTGAATCAACGCTGACCTCGCTGCGTCGCACCAAAGTTGCTCTCAAAGGGCCTTTGACTACTCCCGTCGGCGGCGGCTTCCGCAGCGTCAACGTGGCCTTGCGCCAAGAGTTTGATTTGTTCGCTAACGTCCGCCCAGCCTTATCTTTCTCCGGAACCCAGACGCCTTACCGCGACATCAACTTGGTCATCGTCCGCGAGAATACTGAGGGCCTGTATGCCGGGGTCGAGCACTTCATTAAGGCCCAAGGCAAATCTATCGCCGCCGAGAGCATCGCGGTGGTCACTCGGGCCGGCTGCGAGCGCGTTATCGACTATGCCTTCCGCTATGCGGAGCAAAACCGGCGTCAGAAGGTAACGCTCGTACACAAGGCCAACATCTTAAAATGCACCTCGGGGCTGTTTTTAGAGATCGGGCGCGAAACAGCCCAAAGATATACTCACATTCAATTTGAAGAGCGCATCGTCGATGCCTGCGCTATGCAGATGGTGCTGCACCCAGAGCAATTCGACGTTTTGGTCACTACCAACCTGTTCGGCGACATTCTTTCAGATCTGGCAGCAGGCCTAGTAGGAGGATTAGGGCTAGTCGCCGGCGCCAACATCGGCCACGATGTTGCGATTTTCGAACCCGTCCACGGCAGCGCCCCGGATATCGCCGGCCGCGGGATTGCCAATCCTACTGCCATGGCCATGGCCGCGGTGATGTTGCTTGACCATTTGGGGGAAGTGCAGGCAGCACGGCAAATCGAGCAGGCGGTGCGGGCAGTGATCGAGGACGGAGCGTGCGTGACCCCGGACTTAAAACCAGGCTCAGCCTGCACAACGTGGCAGATGGCCGAGGCGATTCTGGCTAAAATCGGGCGCTGATTTTGCAATCTTCCAGGCCGGTATAAAAAATGACTGGACCTTTTGCAAATTTTAACCCTGAGGCGAACACTTATAATGGGTGCAATGCCCTAGCTCTGGGTCAGTCCTCAAAACTGGCCTATGCCGGTGCAGGCAAGGTCCTTGAAACCTTAAACCAATGGGGATTTGCCGCCGCCGAGTTTTTAGATCAAGGCGGCACGCAAGGGTTTATAGCTAGCAATGATAAAATGCTGCTCATCGCCTTCCGGGGGACCGAAGCGGAGCAGCTCCAAGACATCTTAACTGACATCAACCTGGCCCTTACCCAAGGCCCG
Source organism: Methylohalobius sp. (assembly GCA_026415315.1). GTDB lineage: Bacteria > Pseudomonadota > Gammaproteobacteria > Methylococcales > Methylothermaceae > Methylohalobius. Next base: position 28,287 of record JAOAHI010000010.1, on the reverse strand, counting down.
GTCGGTAAGGTGCACACCGGTTTCGCACGCGCTTTAGAACGAATATGGCCAGAGTTTGAAAACCAATTCAGCAGGCTTTATCAAGGCCAGCCTGTATGGCTTACCGGCCACAGCTTAGGTGCCGCTTTGGCCACTTTGACCACGGCCCGCTTGGCCTTCAGCTCAGGCGAAAAAGTGCGCATCCAAGGGCTATACACCTATGGCTCTCCCCGGATCGGAGACGACGTCTTCGCTCAGGAGTTCAATCGCATCTGCCTGGGACTGACTTTCCGCTTTCGCAACCACAACGATGTGGTCACCCGCGTCCCGCTACCGGGAGTGTTTCAGCTGCGTTATCGCCACGTGGGCAAGCTCTGCTATTTCGACGCAAACGGTTACTTGCGTTTTAAAATGACTTCCTGGGAACAATTGTGGGACCGTCTTGGCGGCCGGATCAAAGACTTAGGGAAACTAGGCACCGATGGCATGAAAGACCATGCCATCGATGCCTACTTAGAGAAACTCAAGCGCAATCAGAATGTTGTTCCCTAGTCGAGGATTGTCAAAAAAATTGACAATTTTTACAACACCACAATCAGACTAGTTCCGGAAACCTCTACTGGCTTTTGCCACTCGGCAGCGATCCGCTCAGCGCATGCGCGTGCTTGCTCGGGATCGTCGAAATAGGCAGCAATCATACCCGCGACTTCATACGCATAGCCTTGGAAAGAGCGGATCAAATCTTGGATGCGACGATTCATGATTAAATCCTCCTCAAAACAGTTCGGTTTATTTTTTGTTCTGCATTCTCCATGCCATTTAGCAGAAGACTTGCCAAATCAAAAAATTAAATCTTTTTTGTGGCGGTCGTTGCATGGCAGCGACTATTTTTGTCAAAAAAACTGACAAATTTCAACACTTTCATAAATTACATCCACGATTAATAAGACGTACCGCCACACCGTTATAATCTCAACCATGTTCCAAGCGCGCGATTTTATCCTCACCGAAGAGGGTCTAGCCTTTGCTGTCACCTTAGGCGGTGTCGAAGACGGGCGTATCATCGCTTGCCTGCGTTATATCCGCTCCTCCGACGGTCGCTGGCAAAAAGTGAACACTCGCCAAGCGGAGATGGTTTTAAACAGTCTCTATCCTCACTACCTTCATTATTCGCAGCGGCGCGACGTCGTGCTGCAAGCGGTTCCAGTTGAAGCCGTCACTGCTTGCTTACAACCCCGTCCACGGCTTCAGGAACTGCTGAAACACCCTGCCCCCTCCCTCCTCATTGCTCGCCTACAGGCGCTTATTGCCCGCTTAATAAGCCTTGGGCTGACCAGCGAGCAATTAGGCGTCACCGGATCTCTGCTCGTTGGGCAATACACCGAAAGTTCGGATCTAGACCTTGTAGTCTATGGACGTGAGGCGTTCGCGCGCGCTCGGCGCGCTGTGCGCCAAGGGATCGCTTTGGGCTATTTTGAGGAGCTGACGCTCCCCTTGTGGCAGGAGAGCTACAGACGCCGTGGCTGCGCTTTAAGCCTGGCCGAATACCTATGGCACGAGCGACGCAAATTCAACAAAGGAGCCGTCGGTGGAATCAAGTTGGACCTGCTCTTAGTGGAAGAAGGTAACGGTGCCGAGCTTAAGTCCTGGCGCAAACTCGGCCATACGACTTTACGAGCCAAAGTTCTTAACGATTTTTACGCTTTCTCCACCCCAGCCTGCTATTGGCTCGACCATCCCAATATAGGCTATGCCCTAAGCTTCTCCGCTACTTATACCGGCCAAGCTAAGACCGGAGAGTGGGTGGAAATTTCTGGCTACCTAGAGCAGGCCGATGACGGCGAACAGAGGATTATAGTTGGATCCAGCCGCGAGGCACCGGGAGAATACATTAAGGTCATAAAGCCTGTGGAGAGAATGCGCCATGCTGAACAGATTTTTTAGTTTATACCCGCTATTTCTTAGCCTGTGGCAAGAGGGGCCCGAGCCCAAGCTCACCCGGCCTACCGCTGATGGAGTTATCGACCAGGACACGGCCGAGGCCATTGAAGTGGAGGCGCTGTTCACAGCGGTCAACCGTACTCGCACCTTAATCGGCCAGGCGGTTTTGTACCGTTCCCTGCTTTGGCCGCTGACTGAGGCCGACCTGATCTGCGCCAAACAAGAGGCTCTGCGCGAGCTTAACTCCAATTTAGCGCTGCGCGAAGGTCTAGAACGGCTGATTACGAACGCAGCTCGCCCGGAACGAGAGGCGGAATTTTACAAACTCCTTTACTGTTTCTTTTTGGGAACGGTAGGGGCACCGGTCAGCCCTAGAGAGGTCAAAGGCTTTGGCTACGAAGCCTTCCTCAACGGCACAGCTTTTGTACTCGAGACGGTCGAGCAGGCGCAAACACTCTCCACCCCCCAAAGCCCCTATCTCAAAGAGCTGGTTGCGACTTTAACCGGCTTTGCTGCCACACGAAGCTATGCCTTAATGCGAGGGCCGGTTTATCGTACCGAGACACGCTTGCTCACCCGCCAAGAGAAAGGACTTTGGCCAGCGATCCGGTTTCGTCCGTCTTTATTCAAACCTGGCCTTATCGCTGGCGCAATCGCCGCCTTAATCGGCGCCTTTCTGGCCCTACCTGCACTGCTTGACCTGTCCGGCCCCGCCGTGGGTCTAGTTTGGCTGTTCCTACTTCCTTTGGGGGTCGCCTATCCTCCATTGGTGGGAGGGTTTGACCGGGACCGCTTCGTCTATCCCTTGCGCAAGCTATTCCGTGAGGCTGAAGAAGTACAGCGGTTCGTCGAAGCTTTAGGGTATGTGGACGAACTGTTAAGCTTTTTGCGCTTCGCCGAAAGCTTTGGCCATCCCACTTGCCTGCCCAGAATTGAAGCTGCCGACCATCACCGCTTCATCGCCGAAGAACTGCGCAACCCAATCTTGGGTCAAGGCAACCCCCACTATGTTCCCAATGCTATCCAGCTGGACGCTCAACGCCTGACCTTCATCACCGGCCCCAATAGCGGCGGCAAAACCGCTTTATGCAAAACCCTCGCCCAGTCACAGCTCTTGGCCCAAACCGGAGGTGTTGCCCCAGCGCGGCAAGCCCGACTCAGCGTGGCCGATCACATTTTCTACCAAGTTCCCGAAGTCAGCCATCTGACCGACCGCGAGGGGCGCTTTGCCGCCGAACTCAAGCACACCAAGCGCATTTTCCTGGCAGCCACCCCTAAGAGCCTAGTCATCCTGGACGAATTGGCCGAAGGCACCACTTATGAGGAACGCCTCAAAATCTCTTATGACATCCTGCAAGGCTTCCACCGCAAAGGCTGTACCACCGTGCTCGTCACCCATAACCACGAATTGGTAGACAAATTCCAAGCCGAGCGCATCGGCCAAGCCAAACAAGTGGAATTTTTAGGCGAGCGGCCAACCTACCGCCTCATCGATGGCGTCTCCCGCGTCAGCCATGCCGACCGGGTAGCGCGGGAGGTGGGATTTGCCAAAGAAGACATCGAGCGTTATCTAAAGGAGGAAAAATCATGAGCTCTCCGGCTGAACTCTTTAAGCTCCTAAGCTGCGGCGTCTACGTCATCGGTGTGACCGACGGCAATCAATACAATGCCTTCACCGCCGCCTGGGTAATCCAAGTCTCCTTTCAACCTCTGCTGTTGGCCTTAAGCATCAACCCTCAACATCGCTCTTATGCTATGCTCAAAGCTGGGGAAAGTTTTACCGTCAACGTGCTCGGCAAAGATCAAGCAGAGCTGGCCAGGCATTTTGCCTCTCCCATTGCCGACCGTCTGGCTAAGCTCCCCTGGCGTCCTGGTAAAACGGGGGCACCCATCTTGTCGCAGGCGCTAGCTTATCTGGAGTGCCGGCTAGAAGAAAACTACCCTGCGGGGGATCACCGCTTAATCTTGGGTCGCGCGGTGGGAGGTGCCAGATTCCAGCCGGGCGAGCCTCTGCTTTACCGCGATACCGGCGATATGAACGGAGCGAGCCACCTGTTTCCCGAAAAATTCTGATGCCTATTTACGCTGTCGTCTTAGACCTGGATGGGGTGATCTTAGACAGCGAAACGACTTATCGCCAAGCCTGGCGGATCGCTGCGCAAAGCCTAGGATTCACGTTGAACGAGGATTTCCTAAAGACTCTCTCTGGGCTTTCCATCGACGCCGTAGGAGAGGCTTTACGTCAAGAGCTAGGGGCAGGCTTTGATCCTAAGCGTTTTCACGCTTTAAGCACCCAAATCTGGGAGGAGCAAATAAAGCGCCGAGGTCTTCGGGTCAAACCTGGTTATTTTTTACTGCTTGCCGCCCTGCACAAGCTCAAACTGCCTTATGCCCTGGCTACCAACAGCCACCGCCTCTATGCTGAAAACTGTCTGAAGCTCTCCGGCGTCCGCCAGGATTTTCCCCTTCTCGTCACTAGAAGCGAAGTCAAAGCTGGTAAACCCGCTCCAGACGTTTTCCTGGAAGCGGCCAAACGCTTAGCTTGTCCACCGGCCTCCTGCCTAGCGGTGGAGGACTCAGAGGCGGGTCTTATCGCCGCCCACCGAGCAGGCATGCAGCCGGTATGGATTCCCGATGCCGCACCGGTTCCAGAAGCTAGCCAAAAACTCGCGTTCGCCCGTTTTTCCTCCCTAGGCCAACTGGCTCAGGCTTTGCCAGCCCTTTGCCTGGGCAAAAATTAAGATTTTTCACGGCCGCCCATCGCTTAGGCGGCAATGAAGTCGGTACCGCGGCCATCCAGGTCTTTGAGCCCCCCGCCCCCTTCCAGCCACGCTTTTTGCGCTCGGGCCAAAATCGGCCGCAAACCTTCGCCTAAGTCGTACTTGAGCCACTCGCTTGGGCTGACCCACCTGGCTTCGGCCGCGTCGTCGCCGGCTTGAGGCCATGGTGGCTCGACAAGATCCAAAAAACCTAAAAAATCTATGATCAAATAATGGAACCCAGCAAGCTGCCTCTCCACCACGGCGATAATAGGTCCCAGGCGCACTCCTTCGATTCCTGTCTCTTCGTGGATTTCCCGAAGCACCGCCGCAGTCAAGGATTCTCCTACCTCCACCCGGCCGCCAGGCGGGTGCCATTGGTCCTGAGCTGGCGGCCGTCCACGGCGCACCAATAACACTCGGCCCGTACCGTCAAAGACCAGCGCGCTGACCGCAGCTAAAGGAGTCATGTTCGGCGATAACCGTATAGCCAACGCGCAGTGCGGTTGCCGATGTTGCGCGCCGAGTGTACTGCCCCCTTAGGGATGAATAATTCCTCACCCGGTTTGGGACGATAGACCACCCCCTCCACCTCAAACTCCATCTCCCCTTCGACCACCATCACCAACTCGTCTACCGCGTGGACAAAGCCTTCCCAACACCGACCGGGTGGATCTACCCACAAATCACAGCTAAAGCCACGCGCTTTCCAGTCCTGGGCCACCCGTTCCAGTGTGACTTCAGACCACATCGGACCTCCTCCTTAAAATCCTGGCACCGACAGAGAACGGCCGTTATCCTTAGAACTAAGCTTTAGGATAAACGGCGCGGCGGCCTTGGCCCACTCCGTAGGGCTTGGGTACTGGCGGGCGCGTACACCAAAACAACTATCCAGCATAGCCGTGTGAATGATGCCGGGATTGAGCGCCACCGCCGCCATGCCCGGCGGCAGTTCCTGGGCCAGAGCCTGAGTCAAACCCTCGATCGCCCACTTGGTTGCGCAGTACGGAGCAACTTCCGGCGAGGTGGAACGCCCCCAACCAGAGCTGAAGTTAACTATCACTCCGGCCTGGCGTTTGAGCATAGCCGGCAAAAAATACTTAATCACGTAAAACACCCCCTTGAGGTTGACGTCCACAACGGCGGAGAAAATCTCCACTGGTACTTCCCATAAAGGCGCGTTCGGGTTGATCAAGGCGGCGTTATTAAGCAGAAAATCCGGACATTCTCCCGCTTTAAGCAGCTCTTGCGCCCACTCGGCCACCGCCTGGGGATCGGCTACGTCCACTACCGAGAACCGCCCGTGCGGCCAACGCGCTCTGAGCTCCTCAAGCGCCTCGCGATCTCGGCCACAACCTAAGACCCGATGGCCTTGGGCAAGCAATTCCTCAGCCAGAGACCGTCCTAAGCCTTTGCTCACTCCGGTAATAAGCAATGTCTTGCTCATTGCCATGGCTCATCTATTTTGATACTGACCCATCAGATAATATGGCTACAAACTCAGGATCGCAACCGATGCCAATCTCTCCCAAAATCGCTTGGGCGTTGTACGATTTTGCCAACTCGGCCTTCGCCACCACGGTCATGGCCGGATTTTTCCCCGTGTTTTTCAAACATTACTGGCATCCGGGGGACCCTGCTGAAAGCACCTTTGCGCTCGGGATGGCCAATGCCTTGTCCAGCGCTTTGATCATGATCTTCGCCCCTTGGCTTGGTGCCATCGCCGACCAGGGTCGGCTCCATAAGGTGCTTCTACTCGGCTTTACCTTACTTGGAATAGGCGCGACTTTCAGCCTTGCCCCTTTGGGCCAGGGACAGGTCCTTTACGCCTTGGTCCTGTATGGAATCGGGCTGATCGGCTTCTCGGGGGCCAATATTTTTTATGACTCGCTGCTCGTGGAGGTGGCCCATCCCAAAGAATATGAGCGCGTCTCTAGCCTGGGGTTTGCCTTAGGATACTTGGGTGGCGGTTTGTTGTTCGCTTTTAATGTGTGGATGGCGCTTAGACCTGAGCGATTTGGCCTTAGCTTGCAGGAGCAGGCCATCCGATTGTCTTTCGCCAGCGTGGCTGGCTGGTGGCTCGTGTTTTCTTTGCCGCTGTGCTTTGGTATCCGGCAAACACCCATGGCCAAACCCAGCGTAAACTTGATGCTGCGGGGATGGCAGCAGCTCACTCAAACCTTAAGCCACCTGCGCGCTCATCGTGCGGCTTTCTTATTCTTGATTGCCTACTGGTTTTACATCGACGGAGTGGATACCATCGTCCGTATGGCTGTCGATTACGGTCTAGGCATAGGCCTTGCGTGGCAGGATCTGATCCTCGCGCTGCTCGTGGTCCAATTTATTGGCTTTCCAGCGGCGGTGGTCTTCGGTCGACTGGGGGAGAAAATAGGCGCCAAGCGCGCCATCCTATGCGGGCTTTCGACCTACGTGGGCGTGACCTTATTCGCCGCTGGCCTCTCCAGCGCCGCCGAGTTTTATGCCCTGGCGGTCCTCATCGGGTTGGTGCAAGGAGGAGTACAAGCGTTGAGCCGAAGCTTATACGCCCACCTCATCCCCAAAGACCGTGCTGCCGAATTTTTCGGATTCTACAACATGTTGGGTAAATTCGCCGCCGTCATCGGCCCGTTTCTGGTGGGTACGACTGGGCTGCTGTTGCAAGACCCACGAGCTGGAATCTTAAGCGTTTTGCTTTTGTTTGGCCTTGGAGCAGGGCTTTTGCTTAAGGTGCCGGCGCGCTAAATTAGGCAAAGTGAGTACACTTAGGAGGTTATCATGGCAGAGCAACGCAAACTGGGATGGGGAATTTTGGGTGCATCACGGATGGCAGCCACCATGCTACCCTCGTTGCTACAGGCGCATAATGCTAAGCTCATTGCTGTCGCCAGCCGCCGCAAAGGAGCAGCAGCTGAAATCGTAAAATCCGCACCTCAGCTTAACGGCGTCAAAACCTTCGACCATCCTGACTTCCTGCTCGAGGATCCGGAGGTGGAAGCCGTATACCTACCCATGGCCAACGAGGAGCACGCTTCCTGGGCCTTGACTTGTCTGGAACACGGCAAACACGTGTTGGTGGAGAAACCATTTGCTTTGCGCGAGCACGAAGTAGACGCTATTGCCCAAGCCGCTCAAACGCGCCGGTTAAAAGTGATGGAAGGTTTTATGTATCGCTTCCACCCCCAACACCAACGGATCATTGAAGTCTTGCGCTCCGGAGTTCTAGGCGAGGTCCGCACGGTCCGCGCCTGCTTTTCTTTCCTGATGACTCCACAGCGGCTGTATCGCGTCTCGCGCTCCATAGAACAAGGCGGCGGAGCGATGTGGGACATCGGCTGTTACGCTGTCCATTGCGCGCGCTGGTTTTTCAACCATCCCCCCAAAGCGGTATTTACCCTGGCCAAGTTCAACGAGCACGGCGCTGATGTCTCCGACTGCGGCCTCCTCGATTTCGGCGAGGGGCGCTATGCCAGCCTCGACTTCAGCTACGAGCGCGCCCGCCGGGCCGAATACGAGATTATTGGCACTTTGGGAGGAATCAAGTGCCACAACGTGTGGGCCAAACCAGGTGAGATGCCAGTGATCTCATGGTGGACTGAAAAAGGCCAATATGGCCAAGAGTGCTTGCTCCCCGCAGACCATTTCCGCCTAGAAATCGAGCATTTCTCCGACTGCGTGCTCAGCGACAAACCGCCCGCTCTGACTCTAGAGGACGCTAAGGAAAACTGCCGCACCTTGGTGGCAGCTATCCGGTCGATTCGCGAAAGGCAAGTGATCGAATTATAGGACTTGGTCGGGACGGCGGGATTTGAACCCACGACCCCCACCACCCCAAGGTGGTGCGCTACCAGGCTGCGCTACGCCCCGATCGGAAAATTATACTTTAAATGAATGTAGCTTCAAAAGCTAGCCTTCCTTGACCGCATGCCCCTCTATTCTATCTTTTAGTTTCTGTCCTGCCCGAAAAGTCACGACTCGCCGCGCGGTGACCGGAATCTCTTGGCCAGTTTTAGGGTTGCGGCCAGGACGCTCGCGCTTGTCGCGCAACTCGAAACTACCAAACCCAGACAACCTTACCGGCTTACCTTGAGCTAGGGCTTGCTTTATCTCCTCGAAAAACGTGTCCACTAATTCTTTGGCATCCTTGCGATTTAAACCGATGTCCGCATACAGCTTCTCCACTATGTCAGCTTTGGTCAGCGTCATAGTCACCCTCTTAATCTGACCTGGAACTTTTCCGCCAAGCTTTGTAGAACTTGTGCGACCACAGCATCGACTTCGGCATCGGTTAGGGTTCGCTCAGGGTGCTGGAGAACAATCCCTATTGCTAAGCTTTTTTCCCCTCTAGCTAGCCCCTCCCCCCGCCAGACGTCGAACACCGTTACCCCAGTCAAGAGATCAGACAACTCCTGGGAAACGACATCCAGCACATCTTGCGCATGCGTCTTTTCACTGACGACCAAGGCCAGATCCCGGCGAATGGCCGGGTACTTGGACAGCGGTTTAAACTTAGGGATTTTTTTGGCGTCCAAAATCGCTTGGTCCAGCTCGAATAAAAACACATCTTGGTCAAAGCCCCATTCCTCAGCTAACATCGGATGAAGCATGCCCAACCAGCCGCAAATCCGTTTGTCCCGACGGCGCAAAAGAACCGCTGCCTGCTTAGGGTGTAAAGCTGGATGCTGGGCCACAGCGAAACGAAAGTCATTGAGGTTACCGGTCAGGCGCAACAAGACCTCCACGTCGCCTTTGAGGTCATAGAGATCCACCGCCCGACTGGTTTGGGCCCACTGTTCGGGAGCCACCGCACCCATGATCAGTCCCGCTAGCTTCGGTACCTGGCAGATCTTGTCCCCTTCCCGCCAGAAGGTGAGGCCGTGCTCAAACAACCGAATGCGCGATCGCTGCCGATTGAGATTATAGCTAGCCGCACGCAACAAACCCATCCACAAAGTTGTGCGCATTACCGCCATCTCTTGCGAGATGGGATTGGCCAATGCCACCGGCTCAAGCTGGGGAGTTAGCTTAGCCTGGAGCTTAGGGTCCACAAAACTGTAGGTGATAGCCTCTTGATAACCTAGGTCAGCGAGCAAGTCCTGCACTCGGGCCAACTCCACCTTTCCCTCGCAAACAGGTTGCATATGACCGCGCAAAACGGGAATGCGACGCGGCAGATGCTCGTATCCATACACTCTGGCCAGTTCCTCGATGAGGTCTTCTTCGATTGCGACGTCAAAGCGAAAGCTGGGCGCCACGACTTGCCACTCTCCGTTGGCCACCGCCTCTACCTGCATACCCAGGCGTCTTAAGATATCTTCGGCCTCACCTACCTCAAGGTTTGTGCCGAGAACGGATTGGATTCGCCTGAGGCGCAACCGAATTGGCGGGCGCTTAGGCAAATAGGCTTGAGCTGAGGCTTCTATCACCGGCCCTGGCTTTCCGCCTGCGATCTCGACCAACAGATGGGTGGCCCGCTCTAACGCCCGAGACTGAAGAGCAGGATCGACCCCGCGCTCAAAGCGATGAGAGGACTCAGTGTGCAGCCCATAACGGCGCGCTCGGCCGAGAATAGCCTCGGGAGCAAAAAACGCACACTCAAGAAAAATATCCCGCGAATCTGAGCTTACTGCCGAACCTTGTCCTCCCATGATTCCGGCTAACGCTAGGGGAAGCTCAGCATCGGCGATCACCAATACGTCGTCGGTCAATGTTATCGTCTGCCCGTCCAGCAGGACTAGCCTCTCGCCGGGGCGTGCTAGCCGGACCTGGATGCCTCTTTTAATGTGATTCGCATCAAAGGCGTGCAGAGGTTGGCCTAGCTCCAACAGCACGTAATTGGTCACATCCACCACCGGTCCCAAGCTACGGATTCCGCTGCGGCGAAGCCTCTCTTTAAGCCATAAGGGGGTAGAGGCTTTGGGATTGATCTCCCTAATCAGCCTTCCTAGATAGCGCGGACACAAAGCCCGGGCGTCGGCGGCAACTGCCACTGGCAAAGTTTCCGCACAACTGGGCGTGACCGGTTCAGCCACTACCGACCGCCAAGTTGTCCGAAACAACGCCGCCACCTCACGCGCGATCCCCTCTATACTCAGACAATCGGCGCGGTTGGGGGTAAGATCCAGCTCGATGATCGCATCGTCTAGGTTAAGCCAAGAGCGAATGTCCGCCCCTACCGGCGCATCCTGCGGTAACTCCCACAGACCTTCGGCTGTCTCGGAAAGGCCTAGCTCCTTCGCCGAGCACAGCATGCCAAAGGATTCCACACCACGCAGCTTAGAGCGTTGAATTTTAACGCCACCGGGAAGCTCAGCGCCGGCCAAAGCTAAGGGAGCTTTCATCCCCTCGCGGACATTGGCAGCGCCGCAGACAATTTGTAAGGGTACAGCATGCCGCTCCCCTGCCGCTACTCGGCATACTTTGAGCTTGCCTGCATCAGGATGAGGCTGCACCTCAAGCACTTCGCCGACTACCACATCGGAAAACACGGGAGCTGCCGGAGCGACGCTCTCGACTTCCAGCCCAGCCATGGTGAGCTGCTCGACCAAGCCTTTGGTATCTACCTGCGGATCGACGTGTTCCCGAAGCCAGCTCTCGCTGAAACGCATCAGTGAAACTGCTCCAGAAAACGCAAATCGTTTTCAAAAAACAAGCGCAAATCGTCTATACCATAGCGCAGCATAGCGAGCCGCTCGACCCCAAGCCCAAAGGCAAAACCGGTAAAACGCTGCGGATCTATCCCTACCGCCTCAAATACCTTAGGATGGATCATGCCACAGCCCATCACTTCCAGCCAACCGCCCTGGCCACAAGTCCGACAGCCTTCCCCCTGGCACATCATACACGCGATGTCCACTTCAGCCGAAGGTTCGGTGAACGGAAAATAAGATGGCCTAAAGCGCACCTTCACATCCTGCTCGAAAAAAGCGCGCAAGAATTCATCCAATATCCCGCGCAGATCAGCAAAGCTAACCCCCTCGTCGACCAAAAACCCTTCTACTTGATGAAACATGGGGGTATGAGTCAAATCCGAGTCGCAGCGATACACCCGCCCTGGAGCGATGACTTTAAAAGGCGGATTCCCTTTCTCCATCACCCGAATCTGAACCGGCGAAGTGTGGGTGCGCAGTAAAGTATGGTGATCGATATAAAAAGTATCGTGCATCGCCCGCGCAGGGTGCAGAGGAGGAATATTAAGGGCTTCGAAGTTGTGATAATCGTCCTCGATCTCTGGACCCTGAGCGACTTGGAAACCAACGTTAATAAATAGCTTTTCAATCCGATGCAGCGTCAAGCTGACCGGGTGCAAGCCACCCTCTCCTCGGCTACGACCGGGCAGGGTGACATCCAGCACTTCTTCTCTAAGCCGTCTCTCAAGCTGCTCCTGCCGGAGTATCTGGCGGCGTTCTTCCAGACAGCGCTCAAATTCCTCGCGCGCTTCGTTCAAGCGCTTGCCAACTGCTGGCCGTTCCTGGGGCGATAATTGGCCCAGCTCCTTAAGGCGTTGGGTAAACCATCCTTTTTTACCCAGATAACGAACCCGAATCCCTTCCAGGGTCGTCAGATCACCTGCCTCCGCCAGATCTTGCTTAGCCTGACGGAGCAAATCTTCCACGGATTCAGACACCGCACATCAGGCTTGTTGGGCGAGGCGTGCCAACTCAGCAAAAGCTTCTTTGTCGTGTACGGCCAAATCGGCTAAGACCTTGCGATCTAGCTCGACTGAGGCTTTTTTAAGGCCGTAGATCAGGCGGCTATAGGACAAACCATACTGACGCGCCGCTGCATTGATTCGCGTGATCCAAAGACGGCGAAAATCACGCTTGCGCTGCTTGCGGTCGCGATAAGCGTATTGACCGGCCTTGATGACTGCCTGCTTGGCAACTCGAAACACGCGGCTGCGAGCACCGTAGTATCCTTTTGCAGCTTTGAGGATTTTTTTATGGCGGCTGCGCGCCACGACTCCACGTTTAACTCTTGGCATGAGGCCCTCTTTTCACTGTTAGGCGTAAGGTAAAAGCTGTCTCGCTTCCCGCGTATCGGCGGCGCTCAAATAGGACGGGTGACGCAGATGGCGTTTCCGCTTAGTGGACTTTTTAGTCAGAATGTGGTTGCGATAAGCGGATCGGTGTTTGAACTTTCCTGAACCTTTCAGGCTAAAACGCTTGGCTGCGCCTCGATTGGTTTTCAGCTTAGGCACTCTTCTTCTCCTTAACAAATTTACCTTTTCTTTGGGGCGAGCACCATGACCAACTGCCGCCCCTCCATCTTTGGGGACTGCTCGACTACCGCGTAGTCGCTCAAATCTCTCTCTATCCGTTCAAGCAACTCCATTCCCAACTCCGGATGCGCGACTTCTCTTCCCCTAAAACGCAGCGTCACCTTCGCCTTATCGCCATCCTCTAGAAATCGGATCAGGCTTTTGAGTTTAATCTGATAATCGCTCTCGCCGGTACCCGGACGCAGCTTGATCTCTTTAACTTGAATTTGCTTTTGCTTTTTTTTGGCCGCCTGCAGCTTCTTGCTTTGCTCAAAGCGGAATTTTCCGTAGTCCATCACCCGGCATACTGGAGGCTCCGCTTGGGGAGCAACTTCCACTAAATCCAAGCCCGCTTCCTCTGCAATCCGCATTGCCTCTGCCAATGAAACAATGCCGATTTGCTCACCACCTGCCCCGATCAGCCGAACCCGTGGCGCCCTGATCTCGTCGTTGCGCCGAACTTCTGTTTTCGCAGCGATACCTTATCTCCTTAAGAAATTTATAATTACGCTAGGGCTTTGGCTCGTTTGGTCGTTGTCTGCTCTGCAAACCAGGCCAACACAGCCTCTATAGACATAAGGCCTAAGTTCTCCCCCTGTTGGCTGCGCACCATCACTTGACGCCCTGCCATCTCCTTGTCTCCCACGATCAGGAGATACGGCACGCGTTGCATAGAATGCTCGCGGATTTTATAGCCGATCTTTTCGTTTCTCAAGTCTGCCTCCACGCGAAAACCCTGTGCGACCATAGCGTCTTGCACTTCCTTAGCGTAGCCACGCTGGTGGTCAGTGATGTTGAGAACCACCGCTTGGACCGGCGCCAACCATAGTGGGAGCAATCCCGCATAGTGCTCAAGCAAAATGCCGATGAAGCGCTCCAGCGACCCTAAAATCGCCCGATGCAGCATGACTGGAGTCCGACGCGAGCCATCCTCGGCGATATAAACCGCCCCCAGGCGCTGCGGCATAGAAAAATCCACCTGGATGGTACCAAGCTGCCAGACTCGACCCAAGCAGTCTTTTAAGGCAAACTCTATCTTCGGTCCGTAGAACGCCCCCTCCCCAGGCTGAAGATCAAACGCCAAGCCTTTGCGATTTAGGGCCTCTTCTAACGCTTGCTCTGCCTTATCCCAAATTTCATCGCTGCCTACTCGATTTGGCGGACGGGTGGACAGCTTAATCCGAACATCGTCGAAGCCAAAGTCGCGATAGACTGCAAACAAAAGCTCGATAAAAGAAGCCACCTCGTCTTGCACTTGGGCCTCGGTGCAAAAAATGTGCGCATCGTCTTGGACAAAGCCCCGCACCCTAAGCAATCCGTGCAAGGTGCCAGAAGGCTCATTACGGTGGCATGAGCCAAACTCGGCCAGCCTAAGGGGCAAATCGCGGTAACTTCTAAGACTCTGATTATAAATTTGGACGTGGCAAGGGCAGTTCATCGGCTTGATCGCGTACTCACGATTCTCAGCGCGGGTGGTAAAAATCAGCTCACCGAATTTATCCCAGTGACCCGACTTTTCCCATAGACTGCGATCGACAATCTGCGGCGTTTTCACTTCTTGATAGCCGTGCTGGCGCAGTTTGTCCCGAATGTATTGCTCTATGGTCTGATAGATACGCCAGCCTTTGGCGTGCCAGAAAACCATGCCTGGCGCTTCCTCTTGGATATGGAAGAGGTCTAGCTGCTTGCCCAAACGGCGGTGATCGCGCTTTTCCGCTTCTTCTAGCCGCCTGAGGTAAGCTTGAAGTTGCTCTTCATCCGCCCAAGCGGTGCCGTAGATGCGTTGCAGCATCTCGTTGCGCGCATCCCCTCGCCAGTAGGCGCCGGCCACTTTGGTGAGCTTAAACGCCTTGAGCTTACCGGTATTGGGCACATGTGGCCCCCGGCACAGATCGGTAAAGCTGCCCTGGGTGTAGAGAGAGATCTCTTCACCTTCCGGGATCTCCTCGATGATCCTAGCCTTGTACTCTTCCCCTTGACGGCGGAAGAACTCGATCGCCTCCTGCCTGGGCACGACCCGACGCTCGACCGGAAAAGCGGCCTTGGCTAACTCCTTCATCTTCCCCTCGATTTTTTCCAGGTCTTCGGTAGTAAAGGGGCGCTCAAAGGCAAAATCGTAATAGAAACCGTCCTCGATCACCGGCCCGATGGTCACCTGAGCCTGGGGGTAGAGTTCCTTGACCGCTTGCGCTAACAGATGCGCAGTGGAATGGCGGATCACTTCCAAACCCGCCTCGTCCCGGGGAGTTACGATCTCCACCGCAGCGTCGCGTTCGATGACGAAACTCAAATCCACCAGCCGACCGTTCACCCTGCCAGCCAGCGCCGCCTTGGCCAAACCGGGACCTATGGCTTCGGCGACTTCTTTGACCGTTACCGGGTGCTCGAAAACGAGCTGTTTGCCATCCGGAAGCGTGATCTTAGGCATATCAATCAAAACAAAAAGCACCGCTCTAAGCGATGCTTTAAGCTGGTAGGCGCGATTGGATTCGAACCAACGACCCCCACCATGTCAAGGTGGTGCTCTGACCAACTGAGCTACGCGCCTTTCAAAGCTTTAAAATTATAAAGCAAAAAAGCTCTCTGTAAAGCGCGCCTTAAAACTCGTATCTAAAGCCGGCTTGCACTAAGCGCGGAGCGCCCGGCAAAATACCGCGCGTGCGATCGACGATATAATCGTGATCAAACAGGTTTTTTACCGCAGCATAGACATCCAGTCCCTTATACACTTGATAGGTTGCTGACAGGTTAACGATCGCGTAGTCGTCGATTTTGCCAAACTGGCCCGAGAGCGCTTCATTACTGGTTGGCCCGTTAGGGTGGTCTGCTCCTCTCTTTAAATTCGCAAAATCTGCAAATTGGTCGGAGACAAACACTGTCTCCAGATGTACATCCAAGCCGATCGGATGGGAATAGCCCACAGTGGCGGTGATCAAGTGCTCGGGCGCATAGGGGACGCGATGACCAGACTTAGATCCTGGAACCAGTCCCCCCACGCAAGCCGAGGGCAGACTGCCATCTACCGGCAGACAGTGGAACGGAGACTTCATCTTTGCCTCCCCCACCCAGGTATAAGCCACCTGCACGTAAGGATTGTGGGTCCAAGAGAAAAGTTCAGCGAAATCCACACGCCCGGATGCTTCAAGCCCCTGGAATCGCGCTTTGCCTTGGGAGATGGGCGTGGATCCACCAGCAATGCTGCCTACGGCCACTAGGTTTTCAAAATCGTTGCGAAACAAAGTCAAGTCCACCCGAATTCCGTTCATAGGCCGACTGCGAATACCGGCTTCGTAATTGCGGCTTTTTTCGGCGTCTACGTCGATGGCATTGCCAGCGTTAGTAATGCTGTCCTCGACGCGCGGTGGGGCAAAGCCGCGATGGTAGCTGAAAAACAAGCTCGTGTCCTGAAATGGCGTATAGGTCAGAGCAAAAGCCGGCAAAGGCTGAGTGATCTCACTTTGCCCTTCTCGGTTGTTTAAATCGTTTTTGCGCTCGAAGGTGACCGATTCCACCCGCACTCCCGGGGTCATCGTCCAATTGCCCAAGACGAAGCGATTTTGAATAAAGCCAGCATAAGCCTCGGCCAAGCGGCGGTTGTCCTCCGCGACTGTCCCATCGCGGTCGTTTGGCGAGGTGCCATTCTCCTGTCTACGATACTGCTGCTCGTAGTGGGCGCGAAATCCGGCTTCCAGTTCACCGCGCACGCCAAAGACGGTGTAAGCGGTATTGAGCCTCGGTTCGATCCCCCAGGTGTAATAATTGCGCAGGCGCCCTTGCACTGAGTTGCAAGCATCTGCGTCAACCTCCACGCCGTTTAAACGCTTTTTCACGAATTCCGCCCCGCATTGGTTGTCCGTGGTGGTGCTCGCCTGACGCCACCAGTCGCGGTTGAAATTGGCCCAATAGAAACTTGTCGTGAGCCTGGTCTTCTCGCTGAGGCGGTATTCGTGCGTGAGCGAAGTCCCCCACCGGTTGATTTTGAATTCGTCGTTTTTAAAGGGGTTATAGCGCTTGCCAAAGTTACGCATCTCCGCGTCTGTGATCCCCGAATATGTCACCTGCGAGCGTTCGTTGAAATAGTTCCCTCGCCAAATCAGGGAGCTGTTCGGCGTCAGAGCAAGCAGGACCTTGAAGTTGACGTCGTTGAGTCCCGACTGGGTATTGTCGCGTGCCCCATCCCCCTCCTTGTGGATATAGTCCACCAGACCGCCGAATTTCCCCCACGTTCCGCCGTAGCGAATGTGGCCGCTTAGGTAATCGCGATTGCCGCCAGTAAAACTGACAAATCCTCCAGGTTCCAAAGGCGGCAGCGGTGTGATGTAGTTGATCGTACCACTGATCGTCTGCGGTCCGAAACGGATCTGTTCCGAACCCTTGAGCAGTTCGATCTGCTCAAAGCGCTCGATGGGTGGATGATAGTAGGAAGCGTTGTCGCCATAAGGGGCGTAAGAAAGCGGCAGTCCGTCCTCGAGCAGCAAAGTCTTGGTCGAACGAGTAGGATTCATTCCGCGGATACCAATGTTCGGTCGCAGACCAAAGCCTTCCTCGTCCCGGACATAGATCCCTGGCATCTTGCGCAGAGCTTCGTTGGGAGTAAACACATGACTTTGATACAACACGCTCTGTTCTAGAATCGCTCCAGAGCCAGACAAATTCTGTAGCCTATCCGGTGCGCCGATAACTTCGACGGTTGGCAACTCAATATTCGTTTGGCTGCTCTTCGGTTGTCTTATGGCTTCTTCCCCCACCGCGGAATACCATGGCATGCTGCAAAGCAGTGACAGCACCGCGCAGTTCCGAAAACTTGCACACATGAACAATCCCTCCGCTTGCTTATGGCAAATGCAGGAGAAGATATTATAAAAAATGATAATTATTATCAATAATATTTAACTGGTATCTTACCGCTTTTTTTGCCGCTTCATCCTGTCTAGCTGCCGTTGTGCTTCAGTGAGATGGACCTGCCAATGTAGCACATAGCCCGTACGCCACAAAATTAGCGCCGGCATAGGATCACCGCCCCCACTGTCATACAGGTCCAATCCCCGCCGTAGTTCAAAATACAGGTCAGTGAAATCATCGGCTAAACTGCCAGTGAAATCCCCGGGGTCGTCGCCGTAGTCCCCCTCTAAGGCATAAGTGTCCCATTGCCCCAAAAATGCCCTAAGCCGGCAAAACATGGAAAAGCGCCAGTCCAAATCAGGCAACACAAAAAAACCGCAATCCGCATCCACCTCTAGCTTCTCCATTCCTACCTCGATCCTTGCTAACAAAAAGCGTATCTCCTCAAGCCAAGCGTCCGGCTGATAGTTCTCTAGATAATCTACCATCCAACAAAAAGCCCGAATCGCGGCGATCAGCTTGGTATAATTCTCTTCCACGCTTTGGTATCCATTCCTTCTCACTGGACTTACGTGGAAGTTTAGACCATTCACTTTGTCCTTAAGGCCCTTAATGCCCTTAATGCTATCTCCGATCCCAGTATTGACGATCTCTGGCCATGATCCCACCGGGGGTGCAGGCATTCAGGCCGACATCGAGGCCATCTTGAGTCACGGCTGCCACCCATTGAGCTTGATTACCTGCCTGACCGCTCAGGACACTCAAGACGTCAGGAGAATTTTCCCTCAACCGGTAGACGCCCTGCTAGAACAGCTCGAGGTGCTTTTCGACGACATTCCCGTGCAAGCGGTCAAAATCGGGCTTTTAGGTACGGACGAAGTCGCCCAGGCTATCGCCTACGCCTTGCGCAAACATCGCCCGAGGATCGTCGTGCTTGACCCGGTCCTGCATTCGGGGGGAGGGCAATCCCTTGCGGACAACGCTTTGATTGAAACCCTAAAGCGAGAACTGTTGCCGCTTACCACCGTTCTAACCCCTAACCTCTTAGAGGCGAGACGCCTGACTGGCGAGCACAAAGCCGCTGCTTGCGCTAAAGCGCTGCTGACAAGCGGGTGCCAAGCGGTACTGATCACCGGCGGGGATGAGCCCACACCGGTAATTTACAATACCCTGTATCACGCTGCCGGAATCAAGACGTTTACTTGGGAGAGGCTGCCGCACGGCGCCCACGGCTCAGGCTGCACTTTGGCTTCGGCCCTGGCTGCTTTGCTCGCGCAAGGCCTAACGCTGGAAGAAGCAGCGCGCAAAGCGCAGCAATATACGTGGAATGCGATCAAACACAGCTTCAGGCCGGGCCGGGGCCAATTTATCCCCAAGCGCATGTTCTGGAGTTAAGAATGCTTTATCCCTTCCCGCGCTCGGGCCTTTACGTCATCACCCCAGAAAACCAAAGCTTGGTCAGGCTTATGGCAACAGTCGAAGCTGCTTTGCGCGGCGGCGCTCAAGTCATACAACTGCGCGCCAAACACCGCCGACCGGACCTGGCCGAAGCCAAAGCCTTGCTCGATTTGTGCCATGCCTATCGAGTCCCGCTGATCGTCAATGACGACCTCAAACTGGCCGAGCACCTCGGTGCTGACGGTGTCCATCTAGGGCGCGATGATCCAGATCCTGCCCTCGCTCGAAGCTGTCTTGGAGCTTCAGCTATCATCGGGGTCTCTTGTTATGCAGATCTGGAGAGGGCTATTTGGGCAGAGGAAACAGGGGCAAGCTATGTGGCGTTCGGTGCCTTTTTCCCCTCACCGACCAAACCCCATGCTGCTTTGGCACCGATCGAGCTGCTCGCCTCCGCCAAGCTCAGGCTCTCGTGCCCCATCGTCGCCATCGGCGGCATTACTCCGGAGAACGGTGCCGAACTGCTGCGGGCCGGGGCCGACCTGCTGGCTGCGATAGATGGCGTCTTCGCGGGGTCAGATCCGTGCCAGGCCGCCTCCCGCTATGCCCGCCTGTTCGCCTAGCTTTGGGCAGGGGCCCGCCTTGGCTCGACGTCCACTTGCCAGAGCTTCTCCAGTTGGTAAAACCTCCTGGTCTCAGGCAGCATGACGTGAACCACAACGTCACCCAGATCGACCAGCACCCAGTCGCGCGAGCGCTCCCCTTCTATGCCCAGCGGCTTGACCTGGTGCCCAGCCAGTTTCTCTACCACATTGTTCGCCAAAGCGCGAACATGGCGGTCGGACGTGCCCGATGCCACTACCATATAATCGGTGATGGAAGTTTTGCCGCGCACATCGAGTACGGTGACCTCCTGTGCTTTTAAATCCTCCAAGGCGGCCAGCACCCATTGCACTATTTGGTCAGCTTCGATCATAGGTCCTAATGGTTAGTATGTTGATAATAGCCCCGCTGGCAAATCAGCGCCAAAACGCGATCTGGAAGAAGGTATTTAGGACTGCGTCCATCTGCCAGAGCTGAGCGGATAAAAGTCGAGGAAATTCCAAGCAGAGTAACAGGCTGAAAATAAATTGCTCCGCTTATGGTCTCCCTCAACCGAGCGCGGTTTTCCACCCGCCGTCGGTCAAGCTCCCTAGTGAGCACAGGTGAAAATTCAGGCTTAAAACCCGGACGCGCCATCACGACCAGGTGCGCGAGCTGAAAGATTTCCTGCCAGCGATGCCAGGCAGGCAACCCCAGGAATGCGTCCACACCCAGCAGCAAGCACACCGGTACTGCCCCAAGCTCTCGCCGCAGTGAAACCAAGGTATCCACCATATAGGAAGGCCCAGGGCGCTCCAGCTCGCGTAGATCCAGCGCAAATCCCATCGGCGCACCAGCCAGCGCAAGTTCAAGCATTTCCCGTCTCGCCTCAGGCGAGGCTATAGGCGGAGCACGATGAGGAGGCAAACGGGCAGGGACAAAACGCACCTCAGATAGGTTCAGCGCTTCTTTGACCTCCAGCGCCGTGCGCAAATGGCCGTAATGGACTGGGTCAAACGTGCCGCCGTAAATTCCGATCACGTGCGGATATGACCGTCTCCCAGCACGATGAACTTTTGCGTGGTCAAGCCTTCCAGCCCCACCGGACCACGCGCGTGGAGCTTATCGGTAGAAATACCGATCTCGGCTCCTAAGCCATATTCGAAGCCATCGGCAAAGCGCGTAGAGGCATTCACCATCACTGAACTGGAATCCACCTCGCGCAGAAATCGGCGCGCATGGTTCAAGTCCTCGGTAACAATGGCATCGGTGTGGGCTGAACCATAGCGGGCAATGTGTTCTATCGCCTCGTCTAGACCAGAAACCACCCGGATGGCCAAAATCGGCGCCAGATACTCAGCATACCAATCGTCTTCGGTCGCAGGCAAACACGCTATGATCTGGCGCGTCCTTGTGCATCCGCGAAGCTCCACTTTTGCCTTGCGATATTCCTCAGCCAGCGGCGGCAGCACTTTGTCAGCAATGCCTTCGGCCACCAACAAGGTCTCCATCGCGTTGCATACCCCAAAGCGTTGGGTTTTAGCGTTGACGGCGATGCGGATCGCTTTGGCTAAATCCGCTCGGTCATCGATGTATACGTGGCAGACGCCATCCAGATGCTTGATGACCGGGATCCTCGACTCGGCTACGATCGCCTCGATCAGAGATCGGCCGCCTCGCGGAATAATCACATCCACATAACGATCCTGCCTAATCAACTCCAAAACTGCCGCACGCTCGGTGGTCTCAACGAGCTGTACGGCAGTATCTGGCAGACCGGCCTGCCTTAAGCCCTGCTGGATGCATGCTAAAAGCGCGCGGTTAGAGTGAATCGCTTCCGAACCGCCGCGCAGAATACAGGCATTACCCGCCTTTAGGCACAGCCCGGCCGCATCGACCGTCACGTTTGGCCGCGCCTCGTAGATGACGGCGATCACACCCAAAGGCACCCGCATCCTGCCGACCTGGATACCGGAGGGGCGACATTTTAAGCCCTCGATCTCTCCTATTGGATCGGGCAAGGAGGCGATTTGGCGTAGACCCTCTGCCATGGCATCGATGCGCGCTTCAGTCAACTCTAGACGATCTAGAAGAGCGGGGCTTAAACCACGCTCGCGGCCAAATGCTAAGTCTTTGGCATTTTCGCGCCGGATCGTCTCGCGCTCGGCTAGGATCGCTTCAACCATCGCAAGCAGTGCCTGGTTCTTAGTCAGGGTTGAAGCTCGCCCCACCTCGCGGGAAGCTAGCCTGGCTTTTTGCCCTAAGGTCTGAATATACTCGACAAGGTTCTGCATGGTCTCAGTCCAGTTCTAAAAAACAAACCGCTTCCGGTGCAGCCAGGGCTAGACACACCTCCCTGAGCTGCGCCCAGACATCGCCTACTGCTTTTCCCTTGATCACAGTGTCAATCCGGCTAGCCGCCTCTAAAGCCGCACGCACTGTCTTAAGGTTAAGCCGCTGCAACGCGCACTCCACTTGGGCCGCGCGGCGATCCCACAAGCGATGGCGCCGACAGCTGTCGGCAAACGAAATCCCAACGCGTCTGTCCTCCATAAGTTGCAACAGCAGGCGCAGTTCACGAGCAATAGCCCATAAGATCACCGCTGGCGCTGTTCCTTCCGCACGTAGCCCAGCCAGGATACGGTCCACCTGGCGCACCTTGCCAAGCAGCCACGCCTCCGTCAAAGCAAACACGTCAAAGCGCGCGCTGTCGATCACCGCTTCAGCCAGCATCTCGGCACTTATTTGGACGGCGCCGTAAAGCATCAACAGCTTGTCCATTTCCTGGTCCGCCGCCAACAGGTTACCTTCGGTGTAATACAAAAGCAGCTCAAGCGCTTCGCGATCCAGCTTAAGCCCTTTGGACTGCGCCCGCCTCTCCAGCCAGGCCGAAAGATTCCGGCCGTGCAGGGGATACACTTGCACGACCACACCCACTTGCTCCAGCTTGGCAAACCAAGCCGCCTTCTGATTAGCAGTAGGAGGGCCTTCCAGGAGCAACAGCAGCACTGTGCCTTCGGATGGGCGTTCGGCATACCTGGTCAGCACTCTTGCCCCTTCTGGGCTGACCTTGCCGTCCGGTACCCTAACATCCAGCAATCGCTTGTCCGAAAACAGACCAAACGCTTCTATCTCCGCCGCCAGCCGGTTCCAGTCAAAACCAGGAAGGACAGTATACACCTGGCGATCGGCAAAGCCGTGCTCGCGGCAGGCTGTACGAATAAGATCGGCTGCCTCAGTCAGCTGTAGCGGCTCCTCTCCGCACAAAAGGTAAACCGAACTCAAAGACCCAGCACACTGTGCTCCTACAAGCTTCCCGGCCAACTGATCGAGCGTGAGCCTCACCCCTCTAACACCTTGCGCAAGCGCCGCAGCACAGCGTAGGCAGCTTCTCGGCGCATTTCTTCATAGATCACTCCCTCCTCCACCGCTTTGCCGATAACATCCAGTTGGGGGTTAAGATAAACGCGGTGAACAGCGATAGGCTGCGGAGGGATTAGGAGCTTGCCGTCAGGAGCCTGGACCGCAAAACGCAGTCTAAAGATCAGTTCGAACTCGACTGCCTTGCCGTGTTCATCTAGCGACAACACACGCCTGTCTTCTTTAAGGTCAGAAATGAACAAGACGCTGGAGGCGACTTTGGGGTCAGCGACCACTTCCCCACCAGACAAAGCCAGTGCTGCCCTAAGCTCATTGGCAAAAGGATGGCTTGAAGGGACACCTTGAAGGGCGATCAGCCTTTTCTCCGGCGGCAGTTCCACCGCCCCGCGTAACTGAAAACCGCACCCCGAAATAAGCCCTAAACACAGGATCCAAAAAAGCCGCATCGCCCTCATCAATAAAATTTATCGATTCAGTATAATAGCCTTTTTTATTCGATCAATGACCGCGGTGTATCTGACCTTCCAGGAACTGATTTTAGCTCTGCAAAACTACTGGGCGGAGAAAGGGTGCGCTTTGCTTCAGCCTATGGACATGGAGGTGGGAGCTGGCACCTTTCATCCTGGCACTTTCCTCCGCGCCATTGGCCCTGAACCTTGGCGGACTGCCTACGTTCAACCTTCGCGTCGCCCCACCGACGGCCGCTACGGCGAAAATCCCAACCGCCTTCAACACTATTATCAGTTCCAAGTATTGCTCAAACCTTCGCCGCGGAATATCCAAGACTTGTACTTAGACTCTTTGCGCTTTTTGGGCCTGGACTTGCTCGAGCACGACGTGCGCTTTGTGGAAGACAACTGGGAGTCTCCAACCTTGGGCGCATGGGGACTAGGGTGGGAGGTCTGGTTGGACGGCATGGAGATCACTCAGTTTACCTATTTCCAACAGGTGGGAGGATTGGACTGCAGGCCAGTGTCGGGAGAGATCACGTATGGTCTAGAACGGATCGCCATGGTGCTGCAGAACAAGGAGAGCGTTTTCGACCTAATCTGGTGCAAAGACGGGAACCAAGTCGTCACTTACGGCGATGTGTTCCACCAAAACGAGGTGGAGATGTCGGCCTATAACTTCGAGCACGCCGATGTGGAATTTTTGCAGCACAGCTTCGAAGCGTATGCGCGGGAATGCCAAAAACTGCTCGCTTTGAATTTGCCACTGCCCGCCTATGATCAAGTGTTGAAAGCCTCGCATACTTTCAATTTGCTGGACGCCCGCGGCGCCCTCTCGGTCACAGAACGTCAACGGTATATTTTGAGAGTGCGGGAGCTAGCGAGCGGCGTGGCCAGGTGTTACTTTGAGCGCCGCCAAGCGCTAGGCTTTCCGCTGCTAGTCAAGGAGAGAAAATGACCGGGCGTGACCTTCTGTTTGAGATTGGAACCGAGGAGCTGCCACCTAAAGCGTTGCGCACGTTAATGGAGGCCCTGCATGAGGAGATCGCGTCCCGCTTAAAGAAAGCTGAGCTGGCATTTTCCGCCATTTCCGCGTATGCCACTCCCCGCCGCTTGGCGGTGATCGTCCACGAACTGGCTGGGCGCCAACCCGACCGAGTAGTGGAGCGGCGGGGCCCTGCCCTCTCCGCCGCTTTCGACGCCCAGGGTCGGCCTACGGCGGCGGCGGTGGGATTTGCCCAAAGCTGTGGCGTGGCCGTGGAGGAGCTGGAGACGACTCAAAACGCTAAAGGACAATGGCTGCTGTGTCGGCAAACCTTGCCCGGGGCATCTGTGGTTGAGATCCTCCCTGAGCTTTTACGCCAAGCTTTGACTGCCTTACCCATTCCTAAACGCATGCGTTGGGGCGATGGTGAGGACGAATTCGTGCGTCCGGTCCACTGGGCTGTACTGATGTATGGCGCAGAGGTGATTGAGACTCAGATCTTAGGTGTTCGCACCGGGAATTGTACTTTTGGGCATCGATTTCACTGCCCTGGAGCCCTCACTTTGGCCCACTCCGACCACTACGCCCCGCTTTTGTACAGCACGGGTCGGGTCATAGCCGATTTTGCTGAACGCCGCCGACACATTCAGCAGCAAGCCCTAAAGCTGGCTAACACCGTAGGCGGCTTCGTCCATATTGAGGACTCCTTACTCGATGAGGTAACCTCGCTGGTGGAATGGCCAGTAGGGCTGCTTGGGCGGTTTGAGGAGCGCTTTCTTACCCTACCCAAAGAAATTTTGATCACAGTCATGCAGTCCCATCAACGCTATTTTCCAGTGCTGGGACCAGAGGGCCAGCTCAAACCCTACTTTATCGCCTTTGCCAACCTGGACAGCAAACGGCCCGAAGTGGTGCGGGCTGGCAACGAGCGGGTCATTCGCCCCCGCCTTACCGATGCCGAATTTTTCTGGCAGCAGGACTTGAAAATTCTTTTAGAAAACCGCCTAGAAAAACTAAAAGGCCAAATTTTTCAGCACAAATTAGGCAGTCTGTTCGACAAAACCCAGCGCCTCGAGGGTCTAGCGGCTAGTCTGGCAGAAGCCCTAAACCTTAATCCAACCTGGGCCAGGCGCGCCGCAAGGCTCGCTAAGGCTGACCTGGCCACTGCCACCGTCGGGGAATTTCCCGAACTTCAGGGAACCGTAGGTTACTACCTAGCCCAAGCTCAAGGCGAAGCCCTAGAGGTCGCTGCCGCTTTGGATGAACAATATCGCCCTCGCCACGCCGGTGGCCCTCTGCCGGAGACCCAAACCGGCCAAATCCTGGCTTTGGCCGATAAAATAGACACCTTAGTTGGGATTTTCAGCATAGGGCTGGCTCCTACCGGCACTAAAGACCCGTACGCCTTGCGTCGAGCTGCCCTAGGAGTCATCCGCATCGTGCTGGAAAAGCGTCTGGACCTAGACGTAAAATCCCAACTTGCATATGCCTGCCGTCTATACCCACACGCGTTCGAACATGAGGTTACAGTACACGCCGTCTATCGTTTCCTCCTCGAGCGCCTTAAAGGTTATCTCCTAGAACGGGGATTTGCCCCTGATGAGTTTGAGGCGGTAGCTCAGCTTGAACCGCCTAATTTGCTCGATTTTTGGCTGCGGATCGAAGCGGTTCGGGATTTTCGCCGCCTTCCCGAAGCCGAAAGCCTAACTTTAGCCAACAAGCGCATTCGCAATATCCTACGCCAAAGCCAGCAGGAAACCCTCGCTTCCACCAAACCAGAGCTGCTTTTGGAACCGGAGGAACATGATTTGTATCAAGCCGTCGCTCAGGCTCGAGACGACCTCTTACCTGCCTTAGCTCGGCGCGATTACGCCCACGCGCTCAAGCGGCTGGCTGGGCTAAAGGAGACCGTCGACTCTTTCTTTGATCGGGTGTTGGTGATGGCTGAAGACCCAGCGCTCAAAACCAATCGCTTAAGCCTGCTGGCGGAGACCTGTCAATTGTTCCTCAAAATCGCCGACATCGCTTGCCTGCAAGGCTAGACCATGAACGGAACGGCGTTTGCGATCTATTGGCGTTCGGCCTTGTTTTTAACTTTTCAGGTGGCGCTGACCGTCATCCTGACCCCTTTTGTGCTTTTGGTCTCGCTCCTGCCCCAGTATGAGCTGCGCTATCGCCTGGCGCGCTTCTGGGCGCGTTCCTTGATTTGGGGGGCCGTACGTATCTGTGGCCTGCGCTATAAGATCACAGGGCTTGACCACATCCCCCCCCAAAACGGCATCGTTTTGAGCAAGCATCAGTCAGCTTGGGAGACCTTGATGTTGTTTTTGCTCTTTCCCAAGGCGGTATATTTGCTCAAGCAGGAACTGCTTAAAATTCCGTTTTTTGGCTGGTGTCTGGCCCGGTATCACCACATCGCCATCGACCGCAAAAAACCCAGGGAAGCGCTGCTCTCCCTGCTCAAACAAGGCCCTCGCCGGCTCCAACAGGGCCATTGGATCATCATCTTCCCCGAAGGCACCCGCGTTTCCCCGGGGGAGAGACGCCGCTATGCTGGCTCCGGGGGAGCTCTGGCCGAGCGCGCCGGCGTCCCCGTCGTCCCGGTCGCCCACAACGCTGGAGAGTTTTGGCCTAGGCGCAGTTTTCTCAAATACCCAGGAGTAATCGAACTGAGAATCGGGCCGCCGCTTTTTGGCTCAGCTGCCGAGATCAACCGTCAAGCCGAAGAGTGGATCGAGGCGCAGATGGCCGAGATCACTTCCTACCAGAGCAAAACGGTGGGGATCAATCCCCAAAGCCGCACCGTTTAGCTTCTATCCTCGTCTCAAAAAAACGCCCGCACGGAGCGGGCATTGGGTGGCAAAAATTTTGACACTGTCAGGCGCTGGCCTTGCGGCGCCAAGCCAGGCCTAAAAGCCCCAGGCCAAACAGGGCCAGCCCTGAAGGCTCTGGAACCGAAGACAAGTGCGCATCGCCATCTCTCGAATCGATGGTCACCCGGATATACCCTGGGTCATCAACGCTCTCAGCATTGCTGCCAGCTACAGCTTCAGAGGCCGTAAACAAAAATTCACTGACCGCTAAAATGTAATGGCCTGTGGTCAAAAACTGGGAAATTAGAGAATCGAGACCTATCCCACTATCGTCATCCGAGGCGATGAGGTTGGCCAAAGATAGGGAAGAGGAAAACAGGTGGATTTGTGGATCCATATTCCAAAAGTCATCGGGATCGAGGGAGCTTTGCCCTTGGGCTGAAATACTGAACAGACCCGCGGCGGTCACGTTGAAGCTAATGTACTGCACCGAGCCGGGGTCTGTATTACTGATGAATACGTCGACTACGATGGGAAGCGCCTGCGCTCCCCCCCCACAGGGCCAAGGAGAGGCCAGATACAGCTAAAAGCTTTTTCATGGTTTCATCCTCCGTCAGTTGAACCTACATCTCACCTACCCAAGGCAAGTGCATTAAATTTCAGGCACTTTTTGTGCCAATTAAAATAATTGCTTGATGCACAAGGAGCTTTTCAAAAACACTTAAGCCTCTTTAGCGTCCTAAGGCGCAAAGTGTAAAAAAAAATTGACAAAGGGGCACGGCGCGCCATGCCCCTCAAGGAACCTGCAGGACCAAAGATTCCGGCGCCAAGCATCGCTCCTCCCCGCACGCCTGAAGTTGAAGCCTCACAGGAAGCGGGCCGACGCCCAGGCGCAAGATAGGAG
>JAOAHI010000109.1 GCA_026415315.1 Methylohalobius sp. | reverse complement strand
CCCGGGGTACGCCTGGTTTCTCAGGTGCGGATCTTGCCAACCTGGTCAATGAGGCGGCCTTGTTTGCCGCGCGCGCCGGCAAGGACGAGGTGGATATGGAGATGTTCGAGAAGGCCAAGGACAAGATCCTGATGGGGGTTGAACGGCGCAGCATCGTGATGTCGGAGGCCGAAAGGCGTCTTACTGCCTATCACGAGGCCGGACATGCCATCGTCGGGCGTTTAGTCCCAGATCATGACCCTATCCACAAGGTCTCGATCATCCCCCGGGGTCGCGCCTTGGGGGTGACCCTGTTTTTGCCCGAGCGCGACCGCTATAGCCTGACCAAGCGGCAGCTTGAAAGCCAGATCTCGAGCCTATTCGGCGGGCGGGTCGCCGAAGAGATGATCTTTGGTCCTGAGCATGTGACCACAGGCGCGGCCAATGACATCGAGCGGGCCACCGAGATCGCGCGCAAGATGGTCACCCGCTTTGGCCTATCCGAGAGCATGGGCCCGCTCACCTATGCCGAGGAGGAGGGCGAGGTCTTCTTGGGCCGTTCAGTGACCCAGCAGCGCCGGGTCTCACCGCAGACGGCCCTAGCGATCGATAAGGC
>JAOAHI010000108.1 GCA_026415315.1 Methylohalobius sp. | reverse complement strand
CATCTCGGCATACAGCTCTGTCGCTGCGCGCACAGCCTCGGGACGCGGTTTGCGCCGTACCGAGGTATAGCCAACGATAGCACCTGTGAGGTCTCTATCAGGGGGTACGGTGGCAAAGACCCAATAATGGCTGCCATCCTTAGCCATGTTCTTGATATAGCCGAGGAATTCCCGGCCGGCGCTGATGGTCTCCCACAGCTGCTTGAATAGGGCGCGCGGCATGTCAGGATGGCGGATGATATTGTGCTGGCGCCCGAGCAGCTCGGACTCGCTGTAGCCCGAGAGCGCGATGAAGATCCGATTCGCATACAGAATGCGGCCCTTATTGTTGGTCTTGGTGACGATAAAGTCTTCATCGCCCAATGACCGCTCGATCCCAGTGGGTATGATCCTAGGTTTCATGGGGAGCTGATCTCAATAACCATGACAGTCGTTATGCATCGGCGCGAGTCAGTTGCACAGACTGCGCTGTGTTAGGTGAAGCTGCCCTATGAGTGTTTTGCTGGCTAGTTAAGGGCGCCTCATTGAGTGGTGGTTTTTGGAAACCGTATCATTAGTTCTTTCGTTGTCCAAGCCATGATCATGCGTCTGATCCGCGGTCTGCAC
>JAOAHI010000107.1 GCA_026415315.1 Methylohalobius sp. | reverse complement strand
GTGTAGGGGCGATCCAATACTCCAGTCATGACACACTTGGCTCCAATTCAACTGTAACCGTGGATGGCGGGGTGGGCGGTGGCCCCTGCTGCGGCCCCCAGTTCAACAGCGGCAGCGGCAATAGCGCCTAGTACCTGGGCTACAACATATGGTGGCAATTCCTTTGCTGGAAATCGGCCTGCCGCGAACAAGCCCAGGGAGACGGCTGGATTCAAGTGACACCCTGATATATGACCGATTGCGTAAGCCATAGTGACAACTGTAAGGCCAAAAGCCAATGATACACCCAAAAGACCGATTCCTAGCTCCGGAAATGCGGCCGCCAGCACTGCACTTCCGCATCCCCCCAGCACCAGCCAGAAGGTTCCAAGAAATTCCGCCGCGTATTTTTTCATTTGAAATCTCCTCTCGTTTGTTATACAAACGCGGAACACGACAAAAAGCTCATCGCACGCTAATCACCCGTTGGTCTTTGCACCTCTTACGACCAAGCGCGATATGTCTTTAAAAATTTGCATAGCAAACAGTAATCGAGAGTAGCAGCGAGAGCTGTCTCTTATACACATCTGACGCTGCCGACGACGATCTAGTGT
>JAOAHI010000105.1 GCA_026415315.1 Methylohalobius sp. | reverse complement strand
GCCTTAAGTGACAAGGGCCTAGCCTATCGTCTCCAGCCAGGTGAGGGGGCCTTTTACGGGCCCAAGATCGAGTTTACCCTGCGCGATAGTATCGGGCGCGCCTGGCAATGCGGCACCATCCAGGTCGATTTCGCGATGCCCGAGCGCCTAGGGGCCTACTATATCGCCGAGGACAATAGCCGCCGCACGCCGGTAATGATCCATCGCGCCATCCTCGGCTCCATCGAGCGTTTCATCGGGATCCTGATCGAGCATTATGCCGGTGCTTTGCCGGTCTGGCTGGCACCAGTGCAAGCGGTCGTGCTCAATATCACCGATCGCCAGGCCGATTATGCACGCGTGGTTGCTAACGCCTTGCGCGATAAAGGGTTTCGCGTCGAGTGCGACTTGAGAAACGAAAAGATCGGCTTTAAAATCCGCGAGCACACCCTGCAGCGGATACCCTATCTATTGGTGGTTGGGGACCGTGAGCGCGAGGCGCATGCGATCGCGGTCCGGGATCGCCAGGGTCAGGATCTCGGCAGCATGACCCTGGATGTCTTTAGCGCGCAGCTCAGTCGGGTGTCTATATCGCGCACCTAAAATACCCGGGCTATTACAACAGACGGCCGCTGTTTGTTTTTGTGTTTGGAGGAACCCGCAATC
>JAOAHI010000104.1 GCA_026415315.1 Methylohalobius sp. | reverse complement strand
CGGCAAGGGGGATGCTTGCCGCAAAATTGATTGGTCTTAATCCCTTTTTCATCAGGTCGATTTCTAGAGCTTGAAACCCGTCTAGAAGAATTGTCCGCGATTGTCTTAATCCCTTTTTCATCAGGTCGATTTCTAGAGGGGGAACTACCTCCTGGGTTATTGTCTGCTGTGCGTCTTAATCCCTTTTTCATCAGGTCGATTTCTAGAGAGGAGCTTTCCGCGATAATCGCGGAGAGTGAATCCGTCTTAATCCCTTTTTCATCAGGTCGATTTCTAGAGTTTGTTCTAAGCTTCGAACCCCGGCTTGAATACCGGTCTTAATCCCTTTTTCATCAGGTCGATTTCTAGAGAGTTGTGGGAGGACTATTGGGGACGCCGCTAGGCGTCTTAATCCCTTTTTCATCAGGTCGATTTCTAGAGATTTAGATTGATCATCATTGTCGAGTTTTTGCCACGTCTTAATCCCTTTTTCATCAGGTCGATTTCTAGAGCTTGGCCAATATTCAAGGCCGTCTCCTCTTTAGTGGTCTTAATCCCTTTTTCATCAGGTCGATTTCTAGAGTAATCCGTTTGTCCGCAGCGAATAAGCTGCGGACGTCTTAATCCCTTTTTCATCAGGTCGATTTCTAGAGCTTGCCGATCTTGTGGCTTAAGG
>JAOAHI010000103.1 GCA_026415315.1 Methylohalobius sp. | reverse complement strand
CCCTACAGCCGGCTAGCCGCCGCTGCAAGGTCATCTAGTTGCAACTCCTTCAGTTTACGGGTAAGCGTATTGCGCCCCCAACCCAATAGCCTTGCTGCCTCTTGCCGTCGCCCGCCGGTATGTTCGAGCGCCACCTGGATGAGCGTCCGTTCAAAGGCCGGCAGGGCCGCCCTCAGTAGGTTAGATTGGCCTCGGTTCAGCTCCCCCTGGGCCCAGCGGCGCAGCCCTTGCTCCCAGCCCTCGGCAGGGCGGGCAGGCTCGGCGGCCCCCCCACGCAGCTCGGGCGGTAGGTCCTCAGGGTGGATGTAGCGCCCAGCGGTCATGACGGTAAGCCAACGGGCGGTATTCTCCAATTGGCGTACATTGCCCGGCCAATGGAAGCCTTTCAGACATTCGATGGCCTCGGGGCTTAGGATCTTGGGCTCGCCGCCCAGTTCGCGCGCCGCCTGGGTCAGGAAATGGCGCATCAACAGCGGGATGTCCTCGCGCCGCTCGCGTAAAGGCGGCAAACGCAGACGGATGACATTGAGCCGATGGAACAGGTCCTCGCGAAAACGCCCCTCGCGGACCAGTTGATCGAGGTCCTGGTGGGTGGCAGCGATGATGCGCACATCGACCTTCAGGGGGGTGTTGCCGCCCACCCGGTAAAACTCGCCGGTCGCAAGCACG
>JAOAHI010000102.1 GCA_026415315.1 Methylohalobius sp. | reverse complement strand
GCTGAAGGGCGCGGATATTCTTCCCACCAGGGCCGATGAGTGCGCCGATTTTATCTACCGGAATGCGCGTCGTCAACATGCGCGGCGCGTAAGGTGAAAGTTGCGCGCGCGGCGCGGGGATCGTGGCCTTAATCAGCTCCAAGATCTGCAAGCGCGCCTCGCGTGCCTGCGCCAGAGCTTCTTCCAGAATGGCACGCGATACGCCCTTGATTTTAATATCCATCTGCAAGGCCGTGATGCCTTCACTCGTTCCGGCCACCTTGAAATCCATATCCCCAAGGTGATCTTCCATGCCTTGAATGTCGGTGAGCACCTTGTAACGCCCGGTTTCATCGGTCACTAAGCCCATGGCGATCCCCGCCACCGGCGCCTTGATGGGCACCCCCGCATCCATAAGCGCTAACGTGCTCCCACACACTGACGCCATAGAGGTACTGCCATTGGAAGAAAGGACCTCACTCACCACGCGAATCGCATAAGGGAATTCTTGCTCATCGGGCAATACCGGAACTAAAGCGCGCTCGGCTAAAGCGCCATGGCCAATTTCGCGCCGACGCGGCGACCCCAAACGTCCCACCTCGCCCGTCGAATAGGGCGGGAAATTGTAGTGGTGCATATACCGCTTGCTGTCCTCCGGAAACAGGTCATCAAGTAACTGCACCTCACTCAACATCCCCAAGGTAGCCG
>JAOAHI010000101.1 GCA_026415315.1 Methylohalobius sp. | reverse complement strand
CCTCTGTCCTGCGCGAGCCAGAGGCCCTAAGGCCTTATCTTACCTCGGACCAGTTCAGGCTTTATGAATTGATCTGGAAACGGACCCTGGCCTGCCAGATGACCTCGGCGCTGATCAATCAGGTGGTGGTGGATCTTAGCGCAGGCCCTGGTCATCTATTCCGGGCGACTGGTGCGGTGGTCGCTGACCCGGGATTCATGCGCGTCTATCTCGAAGGGCGCGATGACGCCCAGGGCGCAGAGGATGACGAGGAGCGGATCTTGCCCGAGATGAAGGTCGGCGATCGGGTCCAACTCCTTGCCGTGCGCCCCGAGCAGCATTTCACCGAGCCACCGCCGCGTTATACCGAGGCCAGCCTGGTCAAGGCGCTTGAGGACTATGGGATCGGGCGGCCATCCACCTATGCCACCATCATCTCTACCCTCCAGGAGCGCGAATATGTGGTCCTGGAGAAGAAACGCTTCGTGCCGACTGCTATCGGGCGGATCGTCAACCGTTTTCTAACCGAATATTTCGCCGATTATGTGGACTATGACTTTACCGCTCGCTTAGAGGATGAGCTGGATGCGGTATCGCGCGGTGAAGAGGATTGGATCCCGCTCCTGGAGCGCTTTTGGCGCCCATTTAAAGAGCTGGTCGATCATACCCAGGCCAATGTCAAGCGCAGCGAGATCACCCAGGAGCGGATCGAAGAGCCC
>JAOAHI010000100.1:296-703 GCA_026415315.1 Methylohalobius sp. | reverse complement strand
AGGTATGGATGCGACCTTTCTTGGCGTTGGCACCGATTCGCGCGTCGATTGCACGGGCCAGCTCTTTGTCGCCTTGCGCGGCCCGCGCTTTGATGGACATGACTATGTCGCTGCAGCGGCTCAGTCGGGTGCAGTCGCGGCGATGGTCGATCATCCGTTACCACTGGATCTGCCGCAATGGATCGTGGATGACACCCGCTTAGGGCTCGGGCGTTTGGCCGCAGCCTGGCGCGATCGCTTCACCGGGCGGATCGCCGCCATCACGGGCAGCAATGGCAAGACCACGGTCAAGGAGATGCTCGCTGCGATCCTGGCCCAGAGCGGTCAGGTGCGCGCGACCTCGGGCAATCTCAACAACGACATCGGCATGCCGCTGACCCTTTTGGCCTGTCTCTTATACACATCTC
>JAOAHI010000100.1:0-286 GCA_026415315.1 Methylohalobius sp. | reverse complement strand
GGCCGCGCGCGACGAGGACTTTCTCGTCCTCGAGATGGGCGCTAATCATCATGGCGAGATCGCCTATATGAGCGAGATCGCGCGCCCTGAGGTCGCGCTCATCACCAGCATCGGGCGGGCCCACCTAGAGGGATTTGGCAGCCTCGATGGGGTAGCACGCGCCAAGGGCGAGATCGCGCGCGGTCTGCCGAGGGATGGCCTGTTCGTCGTCCCTGCTGACTCGCCTTATATCCCTCTGTGGCGCATGCTGGCCGCTGGGCGGCGACTTGTGACCTTTGGGCTGGAT